>NZ_CP012946.1:1699936-2374904 GCF_001402875.1 Blastochloris viridis
GCCGAGTTCCGGGGCCAATTCAACGAGGCGATCCGCGAAGCCGAGCTGACCGACCTCAAGAAGAGCGTCGACGACATCCGCTCGATCGCCAATCCGCTGCAGACCCTCAAGGACGAGGTGCGCCAGAGCATCGAGTCCGCGGTGGCGCCGGCCGATGCCAAGCCGGCAGATGCCAAAACGACCGAGGCCAAGCCCGCCGATCCGACAGCGGCCGCGGTGCAGCCGGCTGTGCCGCTCGACCTCGCGCCGCCCGCGGCTGAGGCGACGCCGTCCGCGCCGGAGTCGGTCACGGCCGCGCCCGAGAGCAAGCCGGCATGACCCAGGAAGACATTGACGCCACGAAGGCTCCGCTGCTTGAGCATTTGATCGAGCTGCGCTCCCGGCTGATCAAGTCTTTGATCGCCTTCTTCGTGCTATTCATCGTGTGCTTTTTCTTCGCGCAGCAGATCTACAATATTCTGGTCTTGCCCTTCACCTGGGTGGCGGGGCCGGGTAACTCCAAGTTCATCTACACGGCGCTGTTGGAGTATTTTTTCACCCAGCTCAAGATCGCTGCGTTCGGCGCGCTGTTCCTGTCGTTCCCGGTCATCGCGGTGCAGGTTTATGCCTTCGTGGCGCCGGGCCTGTACGCCCACGAGCGCAACGCCTTTCGGCCCTATCTGGTGGCGACGCCGGTGTTCTTCCTGCTCGGGGCGCTGCTGGTCTATTTCATCGTGATTCCGATGCTGACGATGTTTTCGCTCGGCATGCAGCAAGTGGGCGGCGACGGTCAGGCCGAAATTGCGCTGTTGCCCAAGGTCGGCGAATATTTGTCGCTGATCACCACGTTGATCCTGGCGTTCGGCGTCGCCTTCCAACTGCCGGTGATCCTGACACTGCTTGGCCAGATCGGCATCGTCGATTCAGTGATGCTGAAGACCAAGCGGCGCTATTTCATCGTCGGCGCGTTCGTCATGGCCGCGGTGCTGACACCGCCGGACGTGATCAGCCAGATGTCGTTGGCGGTGCCGCTGCTGCTGCTCTACGAGGGCGCGATCTGGGCGGTGCGGCTGATCGAGATCCGGCGGGCGCGGGAGATGCGGAATACGCCGACGGCGTGAGCGCAGCTGCGTGTCCCGGTGCAGGGGGTGGCGGCGACGACCGGTCGGCGCTAAGAGGCGCTGACACGTCACGCCCCCGCCGTAGCGGAGCGGGTGGAGGCGCGCCCGCCGTGTCGGCAAACGTCGGCGTCGAATCGCGTAAATCTAGCAAGACCTTCCAGGCTTAAATTCATGCACGATATCAAATGGATTCGCGATAATCCCGACGCCTTCGACGCTGGCTTGAAGCGCCGTGGCCTGGACGGGCAGGCGAAAGCGCTGATCGGGCTGGACGAGGACCGCCGCGCCGCGATCGTCGCGGTCGAGGCGGCGCAGGCGCGCCGCAACGCCGCCTCCAAGGAGATCGGCCAGGCCAAGGCGACCAAGGACGAGGCGAAGGCTGCCGAGCTGATGGCCGAGGTCGCCAAGCTGAAAGAGGACCTGCCGAAGCTCGACGCCGCGGAGAAGGAAGCTTCAGCGGCGCTCGACGCTGCGCTGGCGGCGATTCCCAATCTGCCGGCCGAGGACGTCCCGGAGGGGCCGGACGAGAGCGGCAATGTCGAGCGCAGCCGGTTCGGGCAGGCGCCGGTGCTGGCGTTCCGGCCGCGGCAGCATTTCGAGCTGGGCGAGAACCTCAAGCTGATGGATTTCGACGCCGCCGCGAAACTGTCCGGCGCGCGCTTCGTGGTGCTGAAGGGCCAATTGGCGCGGCTTGAGCGCGCCATCGCCCAGTTCTTCCTCAACACCCACACCGACGAGTTCGGCTACACCGAGGTCGCCCCGCCGCTGCTGGTGCGCGATCACGCCATGTTCGGCACGGCGCAATTGCCGAAGTTCCGGGATGATCAGTTTGCAGGAACTCGCGTTGCAAATGACGACGATATCAACGCATATGTTAATTCGGTCATCGATAAAGCGACACCTATTATCGATGGCCAAGTTAGCGAAATGTCACAGGCTGGTGCTTCTGAAGATGACATCCGATCGTATATCAAGTCTGCCTACCGACGGATTGCGGGTTATACGCGGCTATCGGACTTGGCGGATGAGAAAATCATCTGGTTGCCATCTATCAGGCCTGAAGATGTGCGATCTGTCGACTACTGGCTCATCCCGACCGCCGAAGTGCCGCTGACCAACCTCGTCCGCGAGTCTATCCTCGACGAGGCCGAGCTGCCCAAGCGCTTCACCGCCGGCACCTATTGCTTTCGCGCCGAGGCCGGCGCCGCCGGGCGCGACACCCGTGGCATGATCCGCCAGCACCAGTTCTACAAGGTCGAGCTGGTCTCCATCACCACGCCCGAGGAGAGCCGGAACGAGCACGAGCGCATGCTCGCCTGCGCCGAGGAGGTGCTGCGCCGGCTCGGCCTGCATTATCGCGTCGTCACCCTCTGCACCGGCGACATGGGCTTTGCCTCGCAGAAGACCTACGACATCGAGGTGTGGCTGCCGGGGCAGGGCACCTTCCGCGAGATCTCGTCGTGCTCCAACTGCGGCGAGTTCCAGGCGCGGCGCATGCAGGCGCGCGTCCGCGGCAAGGACGGCAAGATCCGGCCGGTCCATACCTTGAACGGCTCCGGCGTTGCGGTTGGCCGGGCCTTGGTGGCGGTGCTGGAGAACTATCAGAACGAGGACGGCTCGATCACTATCCCCGAGGTGCTGCGCCCCTACATGGGCGGCGCCGCCCGAATCGAGCGGGCGGGCTGATGCGCATCCTGGTCACCAATGACGACGGCATCCACGCGCCTGGCCTCGAAGTCTGCGAGCGCATTGCCCGCCAGCTCACCGACGACGTGTGGGTGATCGCGCCGGAGACCGACCAGTCCGGCGTCGCGCACTCGCTGTCGCTCAACGACCCGCTGCGCCTGCGCAAGGTCGGCGAGCGCCGGTTCGCGGTGAAGGGCACCCCGACCGACTGCGTCATCATGGGCCTGCGCCACATCCTGCACGATACGCCGCCCGACCTCGTGCTGTCCGGCGTCAACCGCGGCGGCAACATCGCCGAGGACGTCACCTATTCGGGCACGGTGGCCGGCGCCATCGAGGGCACCATCCTCGGCGTACCGTCGTTCGCGCTGTCGCAGCTTTACGGCTATGACACCCGCCAAACCTTGCATTGGGCCACGGCCGAGCGCTTCGCCCCGGACGTCATCCGCCGCGTTCTGGCGGAGGGCCTGCCCAAGGGCGTGCTGGTCAACGTCAATTTTCCGGATTGCCCGCCGGACGACGTCACCGGCGTCGCCGTCACCACCCAGGGCTTCCGCGCCCAGGATCTGTTGCGCATCGACGCCCGCTACGACGGCCGGGGCCTGCCGTATTACTGGATCGCCTTCAACCGCCATGAGCCGGCCCGCGCCAACGGCACCGATCTGTGGGCGGTCCATGCCCGCAAGGTGTCGGTGACCCCGCTCCGGCTCGATATGACCGACGAGCCGTTCATGACCCGGCTGGCGCAGATGTTCGCCTGAGCCGTGCCGATGGCGCGCCGGATTGAGAGAGCTGCATTTTCTCTCTCGCTGTTGTAAAATTCCCACACTCCTTGCCCGACGTTGCCGATTAAGGCTGCACGGACGACGAGCGTGCGGAGACGACATGGGCGCCCTGACCCCCAAACGCGACGAGAGCATCGGCCGCATGCAGTTCCTGCTCGGGCTGCGGCGGCGCGGGATTCGCGACACCAACGTGCTGCGGGCGCTGGAGACGGTGCCGCGCGAGCTGTTCGTCGACCCGGCCGACCGCGACGTGGCGTGGGAGGATCGCGCGCTGCCGATCGCCTGCGGCCAGACCATCAGCCAGCCCAGCCTGGTTGCGGCCATGACCGATGCGCTCGATGTCCACCGGCATCACACTGTGCTCGAGATCGGCACCGGCTCGGGCTACCAGGCGGCGATTCTCGGCAAGCTGGCCGGCCGGGTGGTGACGGTGGAGCGGTTTCGTACGCTGGCGGAGCTGGCGGAGAGCCGGTTGCGGCGGCTGGAGCTGACCAATGTCGAGGTTCATCTCGCCGACGGCTCGCTGGGATGGCCGGCGGCAGCGCCCTACGACCGAATCATCCTGACCGCGGCGGCGCCGCAAATCCCGCCAGCGGTGTTCGATCAGCTCACCGTGGGGGGAATCATGATCGCGCCGGTGGGGCCGGACGGCGAGGTGCAGGAGCTTATGCGGATCACCCGCACCGAAACCGGGCGGGATGAGCGCTCGCTGCTGCCGGTGCGCTTCGTGCCGCTGCTGCCGGGCGTTGCACGGTCGATGTAGAGACGCGATTTTGAGGCAGATGCCGGCTTTGGCGTTCATCCTTCATCAGGCTTAAGCGGCCGTTTACCGCAATGGGGTCTACTCGCATCGTATTTGTCGCGTGCGAGTGAGTTGTGGTGATGCGTACCCCTGCCGAATTCGTCCGGCCGCGCACGGTCGCGCGGTTTGCTGCGGCCGGAATGATGGCTGTGGCCGTCGCCGGCTGTGCCGACAGTCGTTTCGGGTCTGATCCGCTTTACACTCCGTTCGGCTCGCGGTCGGCGGAAACGACCGGGTCGGTTCCTTCGAACGCGCCGCCGGCGCCGGTGATGGCAGCGCCCACCACTCAGGTGTCCAACCAGCCGCTGCCGCCGGCCTATTATCCGCCGGCGCCGGTCCAGCAGCAGACGCAGCCATACAACCCGTCCTACGGCCAGCCGTCCTACGGTCAGCCGTCCTATGGTCAGCCGAGCTATGGCCAGCCAGCCTATGGCCAGAGCGCGCCGCAGGCGTCCTTGCCGCCGCCGCCGCCGCGGTGGTCGGCACCGGCCGCGCCGACCCAGTCCACGTATGTGCCGGCGCGGGCGAACCCGCCTCAGGCCGCCTATGGCGGCCGGCCGACCACGGTCGCCGCCGCGCCGGCGCCAGCCTACCGCCCGCCGGCAAGTGTCGCGCCTGCACGCATCGAGACCACCGGCGCCGTGCCGACCGGAAACGGTGCGTCCGACAGCTGGAACTGGGAGGGTGGGACCGCGATCACCGTGAAGCCTGGCGAGTCGGTCGAGTTGCTCGCCCGCCGCTATGGCGTGCCGGCCCAGGCGATCGCGCGCGCCAACAATCTATCCGACCCCAGGCTGGTGCATCCCGGGCAGCGCCTGGTGATCCCGACCTATACCTATCGGCCCGGCGGCCCCGATCGCACCTCGGCCGCCCTGTCGCCCCAGGCGACCGCCGCATTGCGCGCGGCCAGCCCGCCGGCAGCCGCCGCGCCCTCGGGTACCCACATCGTCAATTCCGGCGAGACGTTGAACGGCATTGCCAAGCGCTACAGGCTGACGCGCGCGGAACTGGCGGCTGCGAACGGACTGACCCCCGACGCCCGCCTCAGCGTCGGCCAGCGGCTGATGATCCCCGGCCGTCGCGGCGCCTCCCAGCAGGCCGCCGCGGCCACGCAAATGCCCGTCGCACAGCCGTCCTTGGCGCAGCCGCGCCCCGAAACGCCGGCGCCCGCAGCGCTCGCGCCGGCAGCGCCGGCAAGCGTTGCCGCCGCCAAGCCCGAGCCGAAGGTCGAGACCGCCGCGATGGTCAAGCCGACCGTTACGCCGGAGGACACCGTCGAGACCAAGAGCGAGCCGGCCCGCCAGGGTCTGTCGTTCCGCTGGCCGGTGCATGGCCGGGTCATCACTGGCTACGGCGCCAAGCCGGGCGGCGAGCGCAACGATGGCATCAATATCGCGGTGCCGGAAGGCGCCTCCATCAAGGCCGCCGAGGACGGCGTGGTCGCCTATTCCGGGGCCGAGCTCAAGGGCTATGGCAATCTAGTGCTGATCCGACATTCCGACGGCTGGGTGACCGCCTACGCCCACAACAGCGAGATCCTGGTCAAGCGCGGCGACACTGTGAAGCGCGGCCAGACCATCTCGAAAGCCGGGCAGAGCGGGTCGGTCACCTCGCCGCAGCTCCACTTCGAGGTGCGGCGGGGCTCGAACCCGGTCGACCCGATGCCGCTGCTGGGCGGCGGCTGACCGGGAGCCTCGCCCGTTCGGCCGGGAGGACGAGCCTCGCCAGTCGGCGTTACCGCCGCGACGCGCTCCAATTGCCGCTGTGGCGGCCGTGCTTGTTCGCGCCGGCCCAGTTGCCGGAGCCGATTGCGCCATTGACGCGGCCGTTCAGATTGCCCCTGAACGGAAAGGTGCCGAGGTTGAATTTGCTGGCGTCGCGCAACGAGCCGGTCAGCGCGGTGTTCAGCGTGCCGTCCTCGGCGACCGAGCCGGAAAATTTGCCTTCGATCGGGTCGCCTTCGACCCGGCCCTGGATCGAGCCGCTGACCTGTCGTCCGGAAATGGTGAAGGTCAGCGAGCCGCGCGCGTCACCGTCGAAGCTGCCGGCATAGGTGCCGTCGAACGACGCCGGCGCCAGCGCGGCGTAGGCCTCCACCAGCGGCACCAGCCCATGATAGCGGTCGCGGGTATCGTGGATCGCTGGCAGCAGGTTCTTCTTGTAGTCGCGGATCTTTTCCAGCGCTTCGTCGAAGGTTTTCAGCCGGGCGAAATCCTGTCGGATGATTTCGGCGTTCTTGGTGCGCGCCTGCGCCAGCGGTGTCAGCACGCCGGGCTTGGGTACAATGCGAGAGATCATCTCGCCGGCGATGTCGGCGATGGCGCCCTGCGCCTCCTGCTTGCGCAGTGCCTCGATCTTCTGTTCGGCGTTGTTGTAGGCCTCCCACTCCGTGCGCAATTCCTTGAGGCGCTCGCCGAGTTCACCACGCAGCGCCGCCACCGGATTTGAGGTGATGGTGCCGCCGTACTGCAGCGTCTTCTTGAGGTCCTCGATGTTGCGCAGCGCGAGTTGATATTTGTTGCGCCAGTCGGAATTGTCGCGCGAGGCATCAAGGGTGCCGGCGATGCGCCGAATGATGGCGTCGACGAAATCCTGCTGTCCGGCGCGGCCTTCGGTCGGGACCGCAACGACGGCTGCGGCGAGCAGAAGCGCCTGCCGGCGCGAAAGCGACGAGGGCATCGGCGTCGGTCCTCCCTGGCGAGCGGAAGAGTAGGGCGCGCCGGCCGGCACGCCTTGACCTGGCGCAACGCTTGATCGGCAAATCCGGCTGCCGGGCCCTGTCATCCCGGAGCGTCGGCGCCGGATATCGTCACGCCGGCGCGGCCGGCGCTATCCTGGATGAACTGCCAGGCGACGCGGCCGGAGCGGTTGCCGCGCGTGGCCGCCCACTCCAGCGCCTCGCGCGCCAGCACGTCTGGCGGCGTCGGCACCCGAAAATGCGCCGCATACGCCATCACCATCGTCAGGTATTCGTCCTGGCTGCAATTGTGAAAGCCAAGCCACAGCCCGAAGCGGTCCGATAGCGACACCTTTTCCTCGACCGCTTCGCCAGGGTTGATCGCGGTGGCGCGCTCGTTGTCGACCATGTCGCGCGGAATGAGATGGCGACGGTTGGAGGTGGCATAGAACAGCACGTTGTCGGGCCGGCCTTCGAGACCGCCTTCCAGCGCCGCCTTCAGCGACTTGTACGAGGTATCGCCACCGTCGAACGACAAATCGTCGCAGAACACGATGAATCGGCAGCGTGCCGGGCGCAGCCGCGCCATCAACTCCGGCAGCGACTCGATGTCCTCGCGGTGGATCTCGACCAGCTTGAGCGGATCGCCGGCCCGCCGCGCCGCCACCACCTCGGCATGGACGGCCTTGACCAGCGAGGACTTGCCCATGCCGCGCGCGCCCCACAGCAGCGCATTGTTGGCCGGCAGCCCGGAGGCAAAGCGGGCGGTGTTATCGAGCAGGGTGTCGCGGACGCGGTCGATGCCCTTGAGCAGCGAGATTGCCACGCGGTTGACCCGCTCGACCGGCTGCAAGTGCTGGCTGGCCGCCTGCCAGACGAAAGCATCGGCATTGGAAAAATCGGGCGCCGGCGGTGGCGGCGGGGTGAGCCGTTCGAGCGCGGCGGCGATGCGATCAAGGACTGAGGCGAGCGGTGTCACGGCATGATCGGGGGTTGGAGCACGGGTCGGCGCGTGCTTAGCGACGGTGGCAGCATGCCGCAAGATGCAGCGGCATTGCATTCGAAGGGGGGCTGGCTATAGTCCGCGCCGCTTCGTAGAGGCAGGGTTGCGTGGGCCGGCTCGCAGATCCGGCGCACGCGGTTCGTTGAGTCTGAATGGTCTGCAGGGCTCCCGGACGTCACCAGATGATGGTGGGGCGCGGAAACCCTGCATCGTCGCGCTGGTCCGATCCGCATTTCATGAGGTTCGTCGATGTTCATCTCTCCCGCGTACGCGCAGGCTGCCCCGGGTGCCGGCGGCGGAACCGACATGCTGCTGTCGCTGATGCCGTTCGTTTTGATCTTCATCATCATGTATTTCCTGATCCTGCGTCCGCAGCAGAAGCGTGCCAAGCAGCATCAGGAGATGGTGAAGAACCTGCGCCGCGGCGACATCGTGGTGACCGCGGGCGGCATCGTTGCCCGGATTTCCAAGGTGATCGACGACAATGAGATCGAACTTCAGCTTGGCGAGGGCCTTAAGGTCCGCCAGATCCGCGGCATGATCTCCGAGGTCCGCTCCAAGAGCGAGCCGGTCAAGGACGAGACCGCGGGCTGAGGCGGTACGTGGGGCCGGAGCGCCGGCCCGCCAGAAGGACGTGTCGATGCTGGTATTCACCCGGTTGAAGGCCATTGCGATCCTGGCGGTCGCACTGGTCGGCTGCCTGCTGGCGCTGCCGAATGCACTGCCGACGACGGTGCTGCAGGCGCTGCCGAGCTGGGCGCAACGCACCATGGTGCTCGGACTCGACCTGCAGGGCGGCTCCTACATCCTGCTTGAGGTCGACGTTCCGGCGGTCCGCAAGGAGCAGCAGGAGGCGTTGCGAGACGACGTGCGCCGCATCCTTCGCGAGGCGCGTATCGGTTACACCGGGCTCGGTATCCAGGGCGACGCGGTCCAGGTCCGCATTCGCGACCGCGAGAACGACGACGAGGCGCTTAAGAAGCTCTCCGAGCTGTCGCTGCCGATCGGCGGCATGTTCGGGGGCTCGACCCAGCGCACCATCGATGTCCGCAAGGGTGAGGACGGGCAGATCCAGCTGGTGATGACCCAGGCCGGCCTGAACGACCGGGTGCGGCTGGCCGTCGACCAGTCGATCGAGATCGTTCGCCGCCGTATCGACCAGCTCGGCACCACCGAACCGGCCATTCAGCGCCAGGGCGCCAACCGCATCCTGGTTCAGGTGCCGGGGCTGCAGGACCCGACCCGCCTGAAGCAACTGATCGGCACCACCGCCAAGCTCACCTTCCGCCTGGTCGACATGTCGATGAGCGCCGATCAGGCGCTGGCCGACCGTGCGCCGCCGGATTCGGAGGTCATGCAAAGTTCCGAACGCGGCAGCGGCTCGGTGCTGGTCGAACGGCGGGTGATGGTCGCGGGCGAGGACCTGGTCGACGCCCAACCCGGCTTCGACAGCCGGACGCGCGAGCCGGTGGTCAATTTCCGTTTCAACACCAACGGCGCCCGCCGCTTCGCCGCGGTCACCCAGGAGAATGTCGGGCGGCCGTTCGCCATCGTGCTCGACAATCAGGTGATTTCGGCCCCGGTGATCCGCGAGCCGATTCTCGGCGGCTCCGGCCAGATTTCCGGCCGCTTCACCGTGCAGCAGGCCAACGACCTCGCCATCCTGCTCAGGGCCGGCGCGCTGCCGGCGCCGCTGACGGTGGTGGAGGAGCGCACCATCGGCCCGAGCCTCGGCCAGGATTCGGTCAGGGCCGGCACCTACGCCTCGATCATCGGCTCGGTGCTGGTGGTGACGTTCATGATCGCGATCTACGGCCTGTTCGGCGTGTTCGCGAACATCTCGCTGATCGTCAATATCGGCATGCTGCTCGGGGTGCTCTCGGCGATCGAGGCGACGCTGACGCTGCCCGGCATCGCCGGCATCCTGCTCACCGTCGGCATGGCGGTGGACTCCAACGTGCTGATCTATGAGCGCGTGCGCGAGGAGGTACGGAACGGCCGCTCCGCCATCACGGCGCTCGACCATGGCTTCCGCGAAGCGCTCGCGACCATTATCGACGCCAATATGACCACGCTGATCGCCGGCTTCGTGCTGTTCCTGGTCGGCACCGGATCGGTGAAGGGATTCGCGGTGACGCTCTCGCTCGGTATTGTCACCACCGTGTTCACCGCCTTTGTGTTCACCCGTCTGCTCATCGCCAGTTGGGTGCGCTGGGCGCGGCCGGCGCGTCTGCCGATCTGAGCTGGAACCGTTCCGATGCGTCTTCTGAGACTCGTTCCCGCCGATACCAAGCTGCCGTTCATGGCCTGGCGGAGGCTGACCTTCCCGCTGTCGGCCGTACTGTCGATCGTCTCGATCGTGCTGTTCCTCACAGTGGGGATGAATTTCGGCATCGACTTCATGGGCGGCACCATGATCGAGGTGCAGTCCAAGTCCGGCCCGGCCGACATCGGCGCGATGCGCGCGAAGTTGGCCAACCTCGACCTTGGCGATGTCCAGATCCAGCAGTTCGGGCCACCGACCGACGTGCTGATCCGGGTCCAGACCCAGCCCGGCGGCGACGCCGCGCAGCAGGCGGTGGTCGTCAAGGTCAAGGAGGCGCTCGGCAGCGAGGTCGATTACCGCCGCGTCGAGGTGGTCGGGCCTCAGGTGTCGAAGGAGTTGGTGCAGGGCGGCACCATCGGGTCCGTCATCGCCATCTTCGGCATCATCCTCTACCTTTGGTTCCGTTTCGAATGGCAGTTCGCGATCGGCGCGATGGTGGCGACGATGCACGACATCGTTCTGACCATCGGCTTCTTCGCGGTAACCCAGATCGAGTTCAACTCGACCTCGATCGCCGCCATCCTCACGATCATGGGCTATTCGGTGAACGATACGGTTGTCATCTATGACCGTATTCGAGAAATGCTGCGGAAATACAAGCGGATTTCGACCGAGGAACTGCTCGACATTGCGATGAATGCGACGCTGTCGCGCACCATCTATACCGGTTCGACAACGCTGCTGGCGATGGTGGCGCTCTATGCCTTCGGTGGCGAAGTGATCCGCTCCTTCACGGCGGCGATGATCTTCGGCGTCGTGATCGGAACCTATTCGTCTGCATTCATCGCCGCGCCGTTCCTGATCTATCTCGGGGTGAAGACCCAGGCCAAGGACGACGCCGACAAGGCGGCCACGGCTAAAGCCTGAGGACGGAGCCCGACATGGCCGCGCTCGACGGCACGCCGCACCTGCCGGGGCGCCACGCCATCGAACGCTTCGGGGCGGGCGGGTTCCGTTTCGCGGAGATGTCGCACCGCGGCTCGCTCCTGATCCTGCCGAGCGGCATTTGGGCATGGCCGGTTCGGACGCCGCAGGACGTTGACGACGCGGCGCTGGCCCGGGTGTTTGCCGAGGCCGACGACATCGATTTTTTCGTGTTCGGCTCGGGCGAGCGGCTCGCGCCGCTACCCGAGCCGCTGCGGCGCCGGCTGCGCGAGCGGCAGGTTGCGGTTGAATCGATGGCGACGCCACACGCGGCGCATACCTACAACCTGCTGCTGGCCGAATCGCGCCGGGTTGCCGCGGGCCTGATCGCCGTGGACTGACCGGCGGCGCGCGCTATCTCCAAAAACATGATCAGCGATGCCTTCGCCTACTGCGAAACCCTCGTGCGCGAAGCCGACAAGGACCGGTACCTTGCAACGCTGTTCGCGCCGGCGCCGGCGCGTCCGCACCTCTACGCGCTCTATGCCTTCAACGCCGAGGTCGCACGGGTCCGCGAAGTGGTGTCGGACCCCCTGCCCGGTGAGGTGCGGCTTCAGTGGTGGCGTGACGCGCTGGCCGGCAGCGCCCATGGCGACGTCGCCGCCCATCCGGTCGCGGCAGCGCTGATCGAGACCATCTCCCGCTGCAGGCTGCCGGTCGGACCGTTCTTCGACCTGATCGAGGCGCGGGTGTTCGACCTCTATGACGATCCGATGCCGACGCTGGCCGACCTCGAGGGCTATACCGGCGAGACCTCGGCGGCGCTGCTGCAACTCGCCGCCCTGATCCTGGCCGCTGGCCGCGACCCGGACACCGCGGAAATCGCCGGCCATGGCGGGGTGGCTTACGCCATCACCGGCCTGCTGCGGGCGTTTCCGTTGCACGCCTCGCGCGGCCAGCTGTTCGTGCCGGTCGATGTGCTCGACCGCCACGGCGTCGACCGTGCCGAGGTGCTCCGTGGCCGCTACACGCCGTCGCTGAAGGCGGCGCTCGCCGAGATGCGTCACCACGCCCACGACCACCTGACGAAGGTGAGCGCGGCGGTAGAGCGGATTCCGGCCGAGGTCACCGCGGCTTTTCTTCCAGTCGCCCTGGTGCGCGGCTATCTCGTCCGGATGGAGCGCGGAGATTACGACCCGTTCACCACCCCGGTGCAAGTGCCGCAATGGCAGCGGCAACTGACGCTGTGGTGGGCGGCGCGGCAGGCGCGTCGGATCGCGCGGCCATCCGGAGACACCGTTTCCGGCCCCGGGACCGCGCTGTGATCCGAATGCCGGCTGAGAGACCGTTTGGAAATCGGCTCCCGCGCGGCCCCGTCGGAGTTTCCAAACGGTCTCTTAGGTCCGGTCGGCGAGATTGAGCCGGCTGGCGACGACGTTGGCGGCGGCGGCGCGCGCCGCCTCGGTCTCGGCCAGGGTGGCAACGAGGTCGATCTGGTTCAACGCGACGAGGCGCAGCACCTCCTCGTGCAGGCTGCCGTCGCGGTGGCGCGGCAGCTGCTCGCACACCTGCAGAAGCTCTGGCGCATGCTCGGCCCCGAGCTCGTCGGCGATGAAGCGGCGCGCCTCATCCGGCTGTAGGCCGGAGGCTTCGACAAAGGCGTAGAGGCCGGAGCCGCGGCGCGGAAACGGGAAGGCTGCCACGAAGGCGTCGCCGACCTGCGGGTGCTGCTTCAGTCGCGCCACGATCTTCGGCGCGTCGATGGCGAGGCGCTTGCCGCCGCCCTCGCGGTCCTCATAGCGCAGGATGCCGCGGGTGAAGGCGTTGTAGACCTTCTTGCCGGTCTTGAGCCACAGCCGCGCCGGGAGCGATTTGCGCTTCAGCATGCGCCGCTCGGCCGAGGTCAGCGCGTCGGGACAATAGCGGCGCTTGTGCTTGAGCAGGTGGCGCAGATCCTCATGCGCCAGCAGCCGGAACAGCTTCGAGCGCCGGGAAAACACCGCGGCGAGCTGGAAGTCGGTGAGAATGGCTTCGCCATTCGGCCCGACCAGCCAATTCTGTTCCTTGGCAAGGTCGTTGTGGGCGATGCCGGTGCGGTGGATGGCGTGCAGCACCCGCCGGGCGTTGCGGAACCAGGCCGGGTCGGTCGGCTTGGCGAGGTGAAGCGGCAGGCCGTCGATCCACGAGCGCACCAGGAAGCCCGGCCCCTGGTCGACTAGCTCGGGGCCGGCATTGAGGCCGGTGGCGGCGGCGAGCGCTTTGGCCTCGCGCCTGGCAAAATGGTTTGCGATCGGCTTCACCCACCACGCCACCTCGCCGAACAGCCGCCGCACCGCCGGTCGGCGGCCGCCGTCGACGCTGATGAAGGTGCCGCGCTCGATGGTGGAGAACGTGTCGGACTTGAGCACCATCTCCGGCTCGAAGCGGCCGCGGGCCGTCGCGGAGGGGCCGAGGGTCTTGTCGCGCATGGTCACTCCGCCGCGGCCTTGAGGGCGCCGGCGCGCCAGCCGTCGAAATCCGCCAGGGCGCGGGCACACAGCGCGCGCTTCCTGGCAAGGGCCTTGGCCGGGCCGCGCAGCCGCTCGCCGTCCGGACCGCGGGTCGGCGCCGCCAGCGGCGGAAACAGCCCGAAATTGACGTTCATCGGCTGGAACGAGCGCGGGCCGGCGTCGATGGTCTCGATATGGCCGCCGGTGATGTGGTTGAGCAGCGCGCCGTGGGCGGTGGTCGGCGGCGGCAGCAGCGGCTGTTCGCCGGCCCGCTCGGCGGCGGCAAACCGCCCGGCGAGGCCGCCGATCGCCGCGCTCTCGACATAGCCCTCGCAGCCGGTGATCTGGCCGGCGAACCGCAGCCGCGGTGCAGCTTTCAGGCGCAGAGTCGCATCGAGCAGCTTGGGCGAGTTGAGGAAGGTGTTGCGGTGAATGCCACCGAGCCGGGCAAATTCGGCGTTGGCGAGGCCCGGAATGGTGCGGAACAGCCGAATTTGCTCGGCGTGCCTCAGCTTGGTCTGGAATCCGACCATGTTGTAGAGCGTGCCGAGCTTATTGTCCTGGCGCAGCTGGACGATGGCGTAGGCCTTGACCGTCGGGTTGTGCGGGTTGGTGAGGCCGAACGGCTTCATCGGGCCATGGCGCAGCGTCTCGCGGCCGCGCTCGGCCATCACCTCGATCGGCAGGCAGCCGTCGAAATATGGCGTCGCGGTTTCCCAGTCCTTGAACTCGGTCTTGTCGCCGGCCAGCAGGCCGTCGATGAACGCGGCGTACTGGTCGCGGTCGAGCGGGCAGTTGATGTAGTCGGCGCCCGAGCCGCCGGGGCCGGCCTTGTCGTAGCGCGACTGGAACCAGGCGACTCTCAGGTCGATCGAGTCGCGATGGACGATCGGGGCGATGGCATCGAAGAAGGCGAGGTCGGCCTCGCCGGTGATCTCGCGGATCGCTTCGGCCAGCGCTGGCGAGGTGAGGGGGCCGGTGGCGAGGATCGCGCTGTCCCAATCGGCCGGTGGCGCACCGAGTTCCTCGCGGCGAATATCGATCAACGGGTGCGCGTCCAGCGCCCCGGTGACCGCTGCGGAAAAACCCTCGCGATCAACCGCCAGCGCACCGCCGGCCGGCACCTGGTGGGCGTCGGCGCACGCCATGATCAGCGAGCCCAGCCGGCGCATCTCAGCGTGGAGAACGCCGATGGCGCTGGTCTCTGCGTCGTCGGAGCGGAACGAGTTGGAGCACACCAGCTCGGCCAGCCCGTCGCTGCGGTGGGCCTCGGTGGTGCGGAGCGGACGCATTTCGTGCAGCACCACCGGCACGCCGGCCTGCGCCGCCTGCCAGGCCGCCTCGGAACCGGCGAGGCCACCGCCGACGATGTGGATCGGGGTCGCGTGGGAGGGGTCGATCATGGGCGGTTTATGGGTGGCCGGGGGGCTGCGGTCAATCTCGCTGACGCGCCGCGGCCAAGCCTGTGGAGTCGGAGCTGCAAACCGCGTTAGGATGCCGGATGCGGTGGCGTGAAGCAGTGGTTGTGGTCCTTTGTCTCGGCGGCACCGACCCGGCGATGGCGGGGCGCGATGACGCGGTGAGTTATCTGGCGACCAAGGAGATTCCGCCGCCACGGCCCGACCGGGTGACCGTTTGCCACGATTTCGGCTGCACCGCCCGCACCGCGGTCACGCTTCACCCCGGCGACCTCGGCGAGGTTCGGCGGCTGCTGCAGGGCGCCAGGACCGCGGAAGCCGAGCGGGCCGCCGTTGCCCGGGCGGTCGCGTTGCTGGAACGGAAGGTGGCGCCGGTGGCCGGCACCGCCGCCGACCGCGGCGGGCTTGACCCGTTGCGACCTGAGCGGGGCCAGCTCGATTGCATCGACGAGACCACCAACACCACCCAGTATCTGGTGCTGCTCGCGGACCTCGGCCTTCTGAAGTTCCACCAACCGGAAGGGCCGGCGGCGCGCGGCTTCCTTATCGACCTTCGCTACCCGCACCAGACCGCGGTGATGGTGGAGCGCGCGACCGGCCGGCCATGGGCGGTCGATTCGTGGCCGCACCCCAATGGCGTGCCGCCGGACGTCATGCCCCTGGATCGATGGCGGAGCGCCGAGCGCCGCTGGCGCTGATCTGCCGCCGCCACGCCGCGGCGAAGGCGGCGCCGTCCCTGCGGCCGAGCTCGAAAGCGGCGCGGATGCCGGCAGGGTCGGTGATGTCGAATTGCTTGACCGGAATCGGCTCGGACGGCTGCACGTAGGTGCGGCCCGGAACGTGTGGAATCGAGCGGTAGCAGCGGGTGAGCAGCACCAGCGTGCGCCCACCGGCCTGCTCGACCGGCACCAGCGGCTCGACCGGCACGTTGTCGACGAAGCCACCGTCGAGCGCAATCCGTCCGCCGATGGTGAGGATCGGCATGATCGGCGGCACGGTGGCGCTGGCCATGATGGCGTCGACCAGCTCGGTTCGGCTCCGCATCGCACGCACCGGCACGAACTCCGGCTCGAAGCCGAGCATCCGACCAAACCGCGGGTGGACCGGATGGAACAGCCGCTTTTCGAGCTGATAGCCGGTGAGAGCGACCCATGGCGCGGCCTGGGCCGGCAGCCAGCGCGGCGGCCGGGAGATGGCGATGCGCAGGTCCACGATCAGCTTCAGCCGGGCGAACTCGGCATCGCCGAGCGTCATCGACACCAGCTCGTGGAACAGCGGCGCGACCGGGAACAGACTTTTCGGCGTCGTCCTGCCGCGCCAGTCGAAATTGGTGCGGTGGGGGCCGCAGGCGCCGATCACGGTGGGGCGCACCTGATCGTAAAGGTCGAGCAGGGAATAGGCCGCCTGCCAAGCGCCGGCGCTGGCGCCGACCACCAGTTTCGGGGCAAAATCGAGCACGCTGGCAGCGGCATCCCAGAAGCCACCCTGCCAGTAGCAGCGATTGCCGCCGCCGGCGAAGGCGATGGCATCGAACATCCCCGACCCCTCCCAGACCTGATCTTCAGCCGGCAAACCTTGCCAGAGCCGTGCCGCCCGGTCACCTGACCGCGCGGCATAGCCGCTCCGGGAAAACGACCGGGACTCGCCAACGCCACCGATGGCGAAGGAACCCGCACGACGGCCTGAAGGTTAGGTTACGTCCGGTTATCGCCCCAAGGAATGGCCGGACGGTCGCCGGAAATGCCAACTTTTCAGAGCATTCGGCGAGTTATTTCCTGGTTCACTTCAAGGGAGACCACCGTGGCCGAGCGCAGGATGTCCGAAGCCGAACGCACCAAGGCCGAACGCGACACCGTACCCGAAACTGAGCAGGAACTGGTCGACGCCGCATCCGAACTGTCGTTTCCGGCCAGCGACCCACCGGCCTACATGGGCGGGGCGGCGGTGGCCGGCGGCCCGCCGCCACCCGAGGCGCCCCGCGAGCCGGCGAGTGACACCCTGGCGGCGCAGGACCGCGCGCGCGGCCGGACCGCTCGGAAGGTGGTTAAGCGGGTGGCAGGCGGCAGATAGCGCCGGGTAGAGGCCGAAATCGCATCCGGGATCATGATGTGATGTCGCGGTGGAAGTGATCGGCACCGTCACTGCTCCAACGCGCCTTTGGGCCGTCCTCGCCGGTGTGCGCTCGATCCGCTCATCGCGGGCCGGCGGCCACTGGGAGAGGACGCCGCGCTGCGGATGGGGTAGACATTGCAGTCGAAAACCGGCCTCGGCCGCAATCTGTGCGCATCCCCGACCGCCTTTCCCCGATTTAATCGATGAACGTCGGCAACGGTCGTGGATAATCCTTCGCCCGCTGCGAGTTCCAATATGACGGTCAAGACGCTGTTCGATGTCGCTCCGACGCTGATTCCGGTGATCGGCGAAGACTCGGCTTTTCCGGTGCGACGCATCTATTGCATTGGCCGCAATTACGCTGCACATGCCCGCGAGATGGGGGGCGACCCCAGCCGTGAGCCGCCGTTTTTCTTTCAAAAGCCGCGCGATTCCATCCAGGTGGTACGGCCGGGCGCGGTGGTCGACCACCCGATGCCGCCACTCACCAAGAACTATCACCACGAGGTCGAGTTGGTGGTGGCGCTGGGCTCGGGCGGGCGCGACATCGCGCCGGCTGATGCGCTTGGCCACGTCTTTGGCTACGCCGTCGGCCTCGATATGACGCGACGCGACCTTCAGAACGCGATGCGCGAGGCCAAGCGGCCGTGGGACGTCGGCAAGGGCTTCGACAACGCGGCGCCGGTCGGCCCGATCCAGCCGGTGGCGCAGGTCGGCCACCCCGCCCGCGGTGCGATCTCGGCCGCAGTCAATGGCACGGTGCGCCAAAACGCCGACCTCGCCGACATGATCTGGAGTGTCGCCGAACAGATCGCCAACCTGTCGCAGGCATTCGAACTCAAGGCCGGCGACCTGATCTTCTCCGGCACGCCGGACAATGTCGGTGCAGTCGGGCGCGGCGACGTCCTCACCGCCCATGTCGACGGCCTGCCGGACCTGACGATCCGGATCGTTTGAGCTTCTGGCGACGACACTGGGCAGGCGGTCGCTCGAGGCCCGTGATGTGTCGCAGCAGGGAAGTCGTCGCCACCGCGCCGCCGCAAGCCGGCGACGCTCACGGCAGCACGCTGCGACCGAATATTTTGCTTTGCATCCGGTAAAACGGCACCGGCAGCGTATCCGGAAAGCCGGCGGTGACCTGATCGTTCAGTTCTTCAAGGATGATGCGGGTGATCATCGGCATCTTGAGGCTCGGGGCCTCGCCGAGCGGGACCCAGGCCAGTTCGACGAGTTCGGCATCGGGCCCGATCACGCCATCGACGCGGTCGATCACCGCGGTCGCATCGGCGGCGAAGAAGCGGGTGTCGAACCGCTTCGAACGGCCCGGCGGCGTGATCGCCCGCGCTACGAACCGCAGCGGCGCCAGTGTCGGCAGCAGCGCGCGTTCGGCAAATGCCGTCCAGGCCGGGGCGTCGCCCGGCGTCGGCACGGTGAGCCCCTCCGCCTTCACCGCGACGAATAGCCCGGTCTCCTCGAACATCTCGCGAATCGCCGCCAGCGCCAACGCCCGAACGCGGGCCGGGCTTGGCCGCACCACTTGATCGGCCAGCCGACGGCTGCAGACCTCGCCCAGCCCGCCGTGGGCGGCCATGCGGCGGTCGGCGGCGTCGACCGAGCCGCCGGGAAAGACGAACACCCCCGGCATGAAGCTGTGGCCGACGTGACGTCGGCCGAGCAGCACCTTCGGGGTCGGGCCGGTGCGGTCGAGCAGAATCAGTGTCGCGGCATCGCGCGGCCGGCGATAGGGGGTCGGCTTCATCAGCCGCAGCGCTTCGCTGGTGAGGCGCGTGCTGCGGTCGGACAGGATCGTTTCGGACAGGCTCGTTTCGGTCATTTTTGGCTCCGGCCCGGTCGGCGCGCCACTTTACCGGTCAGGCGGCGGATTGCACGTTTCCCGGAACGACCGGTCGGGGTCTCGAACCGGCCTTCCGACAACAGTTCGAACCGCAATGCGCCGGCCACTGGTGCAGCCTCAACCAATTTAACCGTTACCGTATCCCCCAGCCGATGGGTCTCGCCGGTACGCTCGCCCACCAGCGCCATGCGCTGCTCGTCGAACCGGAAATAGTCGGCCCCCAAGGTCGCAACCGGCACGAAGCCGTCGGCGCCGGTCTCGCTCAGCCGCACGAACAGTCCGGCGCGGGTCATGCCGGCGATGCGGCCGCCGAAGGTGGCGCCGACGCGGTCGGCGAGGTGGTGGGCGATCAGCCGGTCGACCGTGTCGCGCTCGGCCGCCATTGCGCGGCGCTCGGTGGCAGAGATTTCCGCGGCGATTTCTGCCAAGTCTTCGGCGCCGACGCTGTCCGCCAGTGCGCCGTCGCCGAGCTTGAGCGCCCGGATCAGGGCGCGATGGACCAGAAGGTCGGCATAACGGCGGATTGGCGAGGTGAAATGCGCGTAGCGGCGCAGGTTGAGGCCGAAATGGCCGTAATTCTCGACCGCGTACTCGGCCTGGGCCTGGCTGCGCAGAACAACCTCATTGACGAGTTGCGCCGTGTCGCTGCCCGCCACCTTGGCGAGGATGGTGTTGAACCCGGACGGTCGCTGCACCGGCGCCTTCGGCAGCGCGATTCCGAGCGTTCCGAGGAAGGTGCGCAGCGATTCCAGCTTCTCAAGCGCCGGCTGGTCGTGGACGCGATAGACCAGCGGCGTCTTGTGGCGCTCCAGTGTCTCCGCCGCGGCGACGTTGGCGAGGATCATGAACTCCTCGATCAGCCGGTGGGCGTCGAGCCGCTCCGGCACGATCACCCGGTTGACCGAGCCGTCGGGTTTCAGCAGGACCTTGCGCTCGGGCAGATCGAGATCGAGCGGGCCGCGCGCGTCGCGCGCCCGTTTCAGCGCGGCGTAGGCCGCCCAAAGCGGCTGCAGCACCGGTTCGAGCAGCGGCGCGGTGACCTCATCGGGGCGGCCGTCGATGGCGGCCTGCGCCTGCGGGTAGGCGAGCTTGGCGGCCGAGCGCATCATGATGCGATGGAAGCTATGCTTCAGCTTCTTGCCGTCGGCCGAGATGATCATCCGTGCCGCCATCGCCGGCCGGTCGACCAGTGGGCGGAGCGAGCACAGATCGTTCGAAATACGCTCGGGCAGCATCGGGACCACCCGGTCGGGGAAATAGACCGAATTGCCGCGGAGTCTCGCCTCGCGGTCGAGCGCCGAGCCCGGCCGGATGTAGCGGGCGACATCGGCGATGGCGACGGTGAGGACGAAGCCACCGCGGTTGTCGGGATCAAGGTCCGCCTCGGCGTGGACAGCGTCGTCGTGGTCCTTGGCATCGGCCGGGTCGATGGTGACCAGCGGCAGCGTGCGCCAGTCCTCGTAGGACTCCAGCGGCGCCGGGCGCGCGGCCTCCGCCTCCTGAAGCACCGCCGGCGGGAACACGTGCGGGATGCCATGCGCGAGGAGGGCGATCAGCGAGATGGCGCGCTCGGACGCAACCGAGCCCAGCTTCTCCCGCACCCGCGCGGTGCTGAGGCCGAAGCGACCCTGGCGAACGAGGTCGGCGGAGACCAGGTCGCCGTCCTCGGCGTCGCCTTCGGCGCCGGGCGGCACGCTGAGCTCGCGGCCGATGTTCTTTTTTTCGATCGGGACCAGCCGTCCGCCGCCGCCGGGCAGGCGGCGGTAGAGGCCGAGAATGCGGGCCTTCGACCTGTCGAGGACTTTCAGGACCCGGCCGGCATGGCGGACGTGGCCGTCCTCGGTGCTCTCCTCGGTCTTGAGCAACACGCGGTCGCCGACGCCGGGAGCGGGCAGGGCGGCGCGGCGTTGGCGCGGCACCTGCACGCGGATCTTGGGCGGCGCGCCGTGCTCGGCCTCGTCCCACTCCACCGGTTGGGCGATGAGGTCACCCTCGCGGTCGCGGCTGGTGATGTCGGCCACCACCACCGCTGGCAGCGTACCCGGAATGTGCAGGCGCTTCTTGCGACGGGCGACCACGCCGTCGTCGGCGAGTTCGCGCATCAGGTCTTTCAGCGGGCCGCGCGCGGCGCTGCCAAGGCCGAAGGCGCGCATGATGTCGCGCATGGCGGCACCGGGATGGCTGCTCAGGAACGCGAGCAGGTCTCGCTTCGAGGGCAATGCGGGGAGAACGTTGGGAGATCTGGGCAAGGATGACTCTGTGCAGTAGCGTAAGTATGCGCCGAACCCAACAATACGGTGAAACCGGCGGGATGTCGCGGATGCTCCTTGTATCTGCATTTTGCGGAAGCTGTGCGATGCAGGCGACGCTGGGCCGGGTCGGGTGGCCTCCCCAATTGGCCGGTGGCAACGCCCGCTATACCGACGGCCCCGGATGCTGACGCATGGAGCCGTCGAAACTCGCAGATTTTCGTCCGTTAAATCAATGATTTCACGAAAATTGCGATCGGAACCAACGGCCGGCTGCCGCGGCCATTGGCACTATTCCTCCGGGCTCTATCGTGGTCGAGTAGCTCGGCCATTCGGCTTCGCCCTCACAGATCCGGGCATGCGGCGTTCCCGCTCCCGGCTCTTTCGGGAAGTCACCCGCATGAGGCCCTCCGTAGCGTCCGGGGATGAGTGATGCACGCGGGTGGCAGGGGCAGCGGTCACTGAACGGGCATCAGATGCCGGGGGCATATGCTACGCGCTGCGGCTGACCACGGTGGTGTAGATGCGCTCGAGCAGTGCGAGCGCGCCACGATAGCCGACATAGCTGCGCGACAGCACCACCTCGTAGGAGGCCGGAAAGCCGACCTCGACCAGCGTGCCCTTGAGCTCCTTGACAAGATCGCGCTCCCAGGTCGTCCCGAAGATGATCGGCGGCTTCTGGCCAAAATCGGTCGAGCGAATCTTGTCGTGGATGACGAAGCTGTCCTCGTCGAATTCCACCTCGACCGAGACGTCGTGGTCGATGGCGCGGAACTGGGCGCGGATCGCCTCGCGGTGCTCATCCGGCGGATCTTCGGTAACGATCTGGCGCGCCGGAATGAGCCCGAGTTGGGTGACCAGGAACTTGGTCAGGGCGAGGTTGTAGGCGCTGTCGCCGATCACCGCGAATTTGGCCGGCAGACCCCACCAGTACTCCGAATAGAAGTCGGTGAAACCGTCGATGTAATTGTAGTAGCGTGCCTCCTCGCGGGCGATGAAATCCTCGACCGGCGCGGAGGGCAGGCCGGCGAACGCCGCGACCTCGCGCAGGAACGCGGTGCTTTGGCGGGCGCCGATCGGCACCACCGGGATGTGTAGCCAGGGCTGGCCGTAGCGTTTCTCCAGCAGCTTGGCGGTGGACAGTCCGAGCCACGGCGACAGCACCAGATTGAACGCAGCGCGAGGGATGTCGCGCCATTCCGAAATGCCCGCCGAGTCCGGCCCGAACAGCACGTTGACCTTGAGCCCGATGCCCTCGAGCAGGCGCTTGATCTCCTCAAGGTCGCCGCGCCAGAACGTGTTCTGGTACGGCAGCAGTGACCACAGATTGACCAGCCCCGCCTTGCGCTCGCCGGCATCGGGGCCGAGGTGCTGCTCGATGATCGCCTGCACCACCGCTTCGTGACCGGTGAAGTTGTTGCCGCGGAAGCCGCCGGTCTCGGCGTAAACAATCGGCACGCCGCGCTTCTGGAAATCGCGCACCACCGAGCCGACGTCATCGCCGACGAGGTCGGGAATGCAGCCGGTGAGCACGACGAACAGGTCGCCGTCGAGTACCGTGAGAGTGGATTCGATCAGCTCGCGCAGCCGGTCGGCGCCGCCGAAGATCACCTCACGCTGCGAGGCGTTGGTGCTCGGCGTCACCGGGCCGCCGCCCCAGCCGGTGCCCTGGAAGCCGTTGTAGAACGCGACGTTCATGTACGCCTTGTCGGTGCAGCCCGGGCCGCAATGGGTGATCGGCACCACTCGCGGAATCGCTGCCGCGCTCTGCAGCGCGCCGATGGCGCAAATGTAGCGCACCAGTTCAATCGGGCCGGACGAGTCAGGCTCCGGCGCGAGATCGGCCGAGCGTTGCTTCAAAGCGAGGATGGCCATGGGGTGGTCCTTCAGACGGTGGCGAGGCGCGCAAGCGCGAACGGATCGGGCTCGGCCAGCCAGGACGCCTTGTAGGGAAGGCGGACGCGGCCAGCGATGTCCTGGTGAAACTTGCGATGCTGCAACACCGCCAGGATCGACTCGCCGAGATTGACCATGCCCTGGTAGCCGAGCGCGTGGTGCTCGTCGCCGAGCGGAATGGCCGGGATGCCGAGCCGGGCGGCGAGCGGCGCCAGCCCGTTGTGACGAATGATGATGAAGTCGGGCTTCACCCGCTGGAGCAGATTGTAGAACTGGTATTGCTGGCGGTTGCCGACCGTGAAGTGCTTGACGTCGCCATAGGTCTCCACCAGATGGCCGAGCGAGTCCTGGCGCGGATCCTCGGAGTCGTAGACCGGGTCGTGGTGGAAGACGAGCGAGCCGTCGACCTCGACGTCGAGTTCGCGCAGCACGCCGACCATGCCGTGCGCATAGGCCGAGCCGGTGGCGACGTAGCCCTTGAGGCCCTTCAACTTGGGCCGTAGCGCGGCCAGCAGCGGCTTCACGCGGGCGTGCTCGCGGGCGATATAGTCTTCCGCCAGCGCCTCGCGGCCGGTGACGCGGGCAAGCTCGCGCAGCCACGCGTCGGTGCCGGCGAAGCCATAAGGCTGCGGCGCCTTCACTTGCGGCACGCCATAATCCTGCTCCAGCGCTGCGGCCAGATAGGTCCCCAGCGTGTAGCAGAAGCTCACCGTCGCTGCCGCTTCCGACATCTGCGCCAGTTCTTCCACCGTCGCCATGTCCACGACGTAATTCACCCTGAGGCCCAGCTCCTTGAGCATGGGCGTGAACACGTCGGTGCCCCACAGATTGATGACGTTGATCAGGTCGTCCTGCTTGCGGGTAGGGTTGCGCCGCACGATCTGGCGCAAAATGCCGTGCTGAGTGGCATCGAAACCGGTGCTCCAGTGCTTGGACTTGAAGCCCTCGCAGTGCAGTGGGATCACCGGCACGCCGAGGTCCGCCTCGCAGGCCCGTGCGACGCTCTCGACGTCGTCGCCGATGATGCCGCTGGCGCACGAGGTGGCGATGAAGATCGCATTCGGCCTGTGGCGGTCGAACGCGGCGCGGATGGCGCGGTCGAGCTTTTCGGCGCCGCCATAGACCATGTCGCGCTCGCGCAGGTTGGTCGAGACAAAGCGGATGTTTTGCACCGGCAGGCCCCGCATCGCCAGGCCATTGCGGTAGATCGAGTTGTAGATCACTTGACCGGCGCCGCAGCCGATCGGCGAATGCTGCACCAGCACGGCATCGCGCACGTTGCCAGCCTGGCATTCCACCATCTGCTCGCTGCACACCGAGCCCTGGGTGAACGGGCCTTGCAGCTCGCACACCCGGCGGGCCTTGGCGCCGCGACTGGACCCGCAGGACGCACAGTCGCCGCGCGAGAACGCCGATTCCTCGGCCAGCGACGACGCGGCGCCGTCCCAGCCGATGATGGTGCCGAGCCGCTGTTCGCGCGTTTCGACGCTCGAGGTCTTGAGATTGATGGCCATCGCATATCCTTGGAAGGTGCAGCAGCGGCGGATGCCGCGCGGTGCGGCATCCGGATTCGTCAGGCGGTCAGGCAACCTCGCGCTGTCGCTCGGATTCGGCCCGCTCGGCGGCAACCAGATGGTCAGCCCAGCGCGCCGACCACTCGCGCAGCTCCTGCTGGTTGAGCGGAGTCGGCACCTTCGACTCGGTGTGATCGGCGATGCGGCGGGCGAGTTCGCGATACACTTCGGCCTGCGCGGAGTTCGGCGCGGCCTCGATCGTGGTGCGCCCGGACAGCTCGGCCTGCGTCACCGTCAGCGAACGCGGCACGTATTGCACGATCGGTGTCGCGGTGCGGGCGGCGAAATCGTCGATGATCTCGCGTTGGAAGTCGGTATTGATCGAGTTGGCAATGATGCCGCCGAGCAATGCTCCGCCGGCGCTGGAAAAGCGCTCGATGCCACGGAACAGGTTGTTGGCGGCGTAGATCGCCATGAAG
Organism: Blastochloris viridis; assembly: GCF_001402875.1. Classification (NCBI taxonomy): domain Bacteria; kingdom Pseudomonadati; phylum Pseudomonadota; class Alphaproteobacteria; order Hyphomicrobiales; family Blastochloridaceae; genus Blastochloris; species Blastochloris viridis. The sequence continues at coordinate 1,725,192 of NZ_CP012946.1, forward strand.
TCGGACGACGAAACGGTGAAGACGTGCTCGGCGATGCCCTCGCGCACTGGCACAGCGAAGCCGCCGCACACCACGTCGCCCAATACGTCGTAGATCACGACGTCGAGGTCGAGCTCCTCGAACACCCGCTGCTGCTTGAGAAGCTCCACCGCAGTGATGATGCCGCGTCCGGCGCAGCCGACGCCTGGTTGCGGTCCGCCGGCCTCGACGCAATAGATGCCGCCGAAGCCCTGGAAGATCGCCTCGTAGGCATCGACCCGGCGCCGCTCGGCGAGCAGCTCAAGTACGGAAGGGATGTATTCGCCGCCACGCAGGGTGTTGGTGGAATCGGCCTTGGGGTCGCAGCCGAACTGCATCACCTTCAAGCCGGATTCGGCCAGTGCCGCGCTGATGTTGGAGGTGGTGGTCGATTTGCCGATCCCGCCTTTGCCGTAGATCGCGATTTGCTTGAGCTGCTTTGACATTCCGGCCTCTCCTGCGTTGGGGTCCATGCACGGCTCAGCCGTGCGAAAACGTCGGTTCGGCGACCAGCCGGTCGCCGTAGAGCTGTTCGGTGTAGTCGCTGACACCCGGGATACCGCAGGCGTCGGCGCGGCAGCGCTGGCAGTGAGTGAACACCTTGAGGTGCTGCGCCGCGTCAGTGCGCGCGCGATGGCGCATCACCATGCCGGGCGCCGGCAGATGAGCGAAGTCGTGTTGTGGGATCAGCGCAATGACGTTGATCAGCCGGGCGCCGGCCGCGGCAACCTGGGCGGCGACGTCGCCGATGTGGTGGTCGTTGACGCCCGGGATCAGCACGGTGTTGACCTTCACCGTGAGGCCGCGTTCGGCGGCGCCCTTGATGCCTTCGAGCTGGTTGGCGATCAGTCGCTCGGCGGCCTCGATGCCGTTCAGGCGGCGGCGCTGCCAGGCGATCTTCGGCGTGATCTGGGCCTGAATTGCCGGATCGACCGCATTCACCGTCACCGTCAGCGTGGCAACGCCGACGTCGGCGATGGCGTCGAGGTGAGCGGGCAACATCAGGCCATTGGTCGACAGGCACAAGATAAGGTGCGGCCAGCGCCGACGCACAAGGGCGAAGGTGTCGAGCGCGTGCGTGCTCGCCAACGGGTCACCCGGGCCGGCGATGCCGACCACTGCGAGGGTCGAGCACAGCTCAAGCGCGCGCGCGACGATGTCCGTGGCCTCGTCCGGCGTCAGCAGCCGCGTGGCCACGCCCGGGCGCTGGTCTCTTCGGTTGAAATCGCGCTTGCAGAACGCACAGGCGATGTTGCAGCCGGGGCTGACCGGCAGGTGCAGCCGCGCGCTGCGGGCGTGGCCCTCGGCGGTGGTCGAAAAGCAGGGATGGCGCCCCTCCAGCGCCGGAAAGGCGGGCGTGGCGGAGGCCGGGCGCATCGCCTGGGCCGGGCACATCGTCGAGGGAGGGGAAGACGAGGTCATGCCGGCACGCCCGCCTGGTCGGCGAGAAAGGCCGAAATCTCGCGCAGCGCGACCTTGACCGGCTCGTCCGCCTCGAAGGCGAGGATGCCGAGCGCGGTGAGGCGGGTGAGCGCGCATTCACCGATGCGGGCGACGACCACGGCGCGGCAATCGCTCACGGTTTCGACAGAGCGATCCATCAGCGCCGTCGCGTCCGCTCGCGGGCCGGCGCCGCACGCTGGAAGATTGCGGCGCGTCTCGATCAGTCGCGGCGCGCCGCTGCCGAGATCCCAGATCTGAAATTGGGTGGCGAAGCCAAAATGCTCCGTGACGAATACGCCGTCGCCGGTTCCGATTGCGACTTTCATATCTTCATCCCAATGGCTGCTGCGGTCGCCCAATCGCCAAAAGCGCATCGGTCGCGAGCGGGCCTGACGCCGGTGACACACCGCGCACGGCGCGGTCGTCTGATCCTGGAATCATTGTACGAGGCGCGGTCGAGGAATGGCTTTCAAACTCACGCCTGGATTGCGAACACCATTCTCATGGAAGGCCGCGTGGCACACATCTGCTGCTACGCGCGTCAGGTCGAGAGATGGGCGGCGCAATGACGATGTGGTGGCAGCACGTGCCGCGATGCCGAGCCCAAGCGCGGCAAATGCAAAAAAGGCCGGGCCAACGTTCGGCCCGGCCTTCCGATTGAGCGTGAACGCGCCAGGTGGCGCTGCGAGGTGGCGGCTCAGGCCAGGGTGTTGGCACGCACCACCGTGGTATAGGTCCGCTCGATCAGCGCCAGCGCGCCGCGATAGCCGACATAGCTGCGCGACAGCACCACCTCGTCGGTGCAGGGATAGCCGATCTCGACCAGCGGCGCGTTCAGCTGCTGCGCCAGCGCGTTCTCCCATGTCGAGCCGAACACGATCGGCAGCTCGCCGTCGGTGCGCCGCTCAAGCACGTATTGGCGTGCCAGATGGCCGTCTTCGATGAACGCGACCTCGGCGCCGTCGGTAAGCGCGGTGTAGTTGGCGCGGATGTCGTCGCGAACTTCCGGTGGCGGATTCTCGGTGATTACCATCGGGCCGGGGTTGAGGCCGAGCTGCTCGACCAGGAAGGCGGCAACCGCGAGATTGTAGGCACTTTCGGAGACCACGATTGCCTGCGAGGGCAGTTGGTATTGGCTGGTGCAGCCGGCGTAGAAGGAGGTGAAATCCCGCAGATAGAGGTAATGCTCCTTTTCCTCCGCGGCGATGAACGCCTGCACTCGCTGCCGGTCGAGCGCCGCGAATTCCGCAATTCGGCGAAGGAACGCACTCGTCGCCGTTGCGCCGATCGGAATGGTCGGAACGTGCAAATAGGGCTGGCGGTAGACCTGTTCGAGGTGGCGGGCAGTGGCGAGACCGAGCCAGGGCGACAGCACGAGGTTAAAGGCCGCCTGCGGAATGGCGCGCCACTCCGGCACCCCCGCCGAGGCCGGGCCGAACAGGATGTTGACCTTGAGGCCGATGCCTTCGAGGATGCGGCGGATCTCCGTGAGGTCGCCACGCCAGAACGGGTTCTGATAGGGCAGCAGCGACCACACATTGACAAGCTCGGCATCACGCGGCCCATCGTACGCGCCGACGAACTGGTCGACGATGGCGCGGATCACGGTCTCGTGGCCGGTGAAATTGTTGCCGCGATAGCCGCTGGTCTCGGCCAGCACGATCGGCACACCGCGCCGGCGATAGCGGCCGACGACGCTCTCGACGTCGTCGCCGACCAGGCCGGGAATGCAGCCGGACTGCACCACGTAGAGATCGGCCTCCATCACCTTCAGCGTTGCCGCGATCAGTTCGTCGAGCCGGTCGGCGCCGCCGAAGATCACCTCGCGATTGCCGAGATTGGTGCTCGGAACGTGGAATTCGCCGCCCTGGTAGCCGTTGATGCCGGACAGCGCGTGAAACTGCTTGGTGGCACAGCCGGGGCCGCAATGGGTGATCGGAACGGCATTCGGAATGGCGATTACGCTCGCCAGCGCGCCGAGGCTGCAGCCGTAGCGCACCTGCTCAATGGCGCCGGGCGAAGCACAGAACGCCGCACCAGTGGGGACGTCGCGCGGCGCGGCAGCCGTATTCAGAACTTGCATGGATCGTTCGCTCACGCCGGTTCGAGGATCGGGGCGTAGGGCTCGGTTTGTTCGAGCCACCACGGCTGATAAGGAAAGTGCGAATGGCTGGCGACGTCCTGGTAAAACCGCCGGCGCGGCAGCACGCGCAGGATGGCACGGCCGATGGTGATCAACCCGTCGTAGCCGATCCCGTCATTGGAATAGAAGATCGGCAGCACCGGAATGCCCAGTCGCGCCGCCAGCACCGCCGTGGTGCCGGAATGGCGGCAGACCACGAAATCCGGCTTCGAGCGCTTCAGCGCGGCGTGGGCCTGGAAGTGCTGGTCGGGGCTGACGGTGAAGTTGGGCACGTCGCCCCAGGTGTCGACCAGATGCATCAGCGAATCCTGGCGCGGGTCGCCACTGTCGGTCGAAGGGTCGTGGTGGAACGAGAACGCGCCGTCGACCTCGACGCCGAGGTCGCGCAGATCGGCGATCAGCCCGTGGGCGAACGCTGCGCCGGCGGCAACAAAGCCCTTCTTGCCCTTGAGCGCGCGGCGCAGCCGCTCCAGCTCGGGATTGATGCGGGCACGCTCGCGCGCGATCAGCTCCTCGACCCTGTCCTCGCGTCCGGTGATGCGGGCGATGTCGCGCAGCCACCCGTCGGTGGCGTCGAGGCCATAGGGCAGCGGCGCCTTCACCTCCGGGATACCGAACTCCTGCTCGAGCCCGGTTGCGAGGTAGGACAGCACGAAGCACATCGTCACCGTGGCCGAGGCTTCCGACATCGCAGCGAGACGTTCCAGCGTCGAGCCGCCCATCACCAGATTGACCTTGAGCCCGAGCGGCCCGAGCAGCGGCGAGAACACGTCCGACCCGCCAAGGTGGATGACGTTGATGAGGTCAGGCTGCCTCGCCGGCGCGGTCGGCACCAGCCGGCGCAGGATGCCGTGCTCGATCACGTCCCATCCGCTCGACCAGTGCTTCGACTTGAAGCCCTCGCAGTGCAGCGTGACGACCGGAATTCCGATCTCGGCCTCGACGCGCCGCGCGGCGCCGTCGACGTCGTCGCCAATGATGCCGGTGGCGCACGAGGTGGCGACGAAGATCACCCGCGGTTTATGGCGCTCGAACGCGGCGCGGATGGTTTGCTCCAGCCGCTCGACGCCGCCGAACACCATGTCCTGCTCGCCGAGATTGGTGCAGATCGACTTGGGATCCTCCAGCTCCCAGCCGCGCCGTGCCGCGAGGTCGCGATAGTAGCGGCAGGTGAAGGACTGGCTGGCGGCGCAGCCGATCGGGGCGTGCTGCACCACCACCGAGCGTTGGATGATGGTGGCGTTGGTGACGGCGATGTGCTCGGCGCACATCGATGCCTGCGAATAGGGCGTCGAGCTCTCGCACAGCCGGCGGCCGCCCTGTCCGCGCGCGTCGGGATTGCACCCCTTGGCGCAGCCATAGGTGAAGGCGGAATCGCGGGCGAGCTGGCGGGCCGAGCCTTCCCACTGGGTGATGGTGCCGAGCCGCTGCTCGCGAGTTTCGACCGCCGGGGTCTTAAGATTGATCGGCATGTTGCCTCACGCGTGCTCCAGTGCCTGGGAAATGTCGGTGATGATGTCCTCAATGTTCTCAATGCCGACCGACAGCCGCACGTAGCCGGGAGTGACGCCGCTGGCGAGCTGCTCCTCCGGCGACAGCTGGGCGTGGGTGGTCGACGCCGGGTGGATGGCGAGGCTGTGCGTGTCGCCGATATTGGCGACGTGGAAGAACAGCTTCAGTGCGTCGATAAAGCGCCGGCCGGCGTCGGTGCCGCCCTTGAGCTCGAATCCGACCAGGCCGCCAAAGCCGCCCTTCAGGTAAGCATCGGCTCTTCGGCGAGCTTCGCCGTTCTGCACGCCGGGGAAGATCACGGCCGTGACCTTGGGATGCCCGGACAGGAATTTGGCGACGGCGACCGCATTCTCGCTGTGCTGGCGGATGCGCAGCGGTAGCGTCTCCAGCCCCTGGATCAGCTGAAAGGCGTTTTGCGGTGCGATCGCCGGCCCGAGATCGCGCAACAGGCCGGCGCGCACCGCGAAGATGTAGGCGATCGGGCCGTAGGGCCGGGCGATGTCGGTCCAGATTCGGCCGTGATAGGAGGGGTCCGGATCGGTGATCAGCCGGTGACGGTCGGCGAACTGCTCCCATGGGAATTGGCCGGAGTCGATGATGGCGCCGCCGATGGTGGTGCCGTGGCCGCCGATATACTTGGTGGCGGAATGAACGACGATGGCAGCGCCATGGTCGATCGGCCGCGCCAACAGCGGGGCGGAGGTGTTGTCGATGATCAAGGGCACGCCAAGGCTGCGCCCGATGTCGGCAACCTCGCGGATCGGAAATACGTTGAGCTTGGGGTTCGGCAGCGTTTCGCCGAAATAGAGGCGGGTCTTGTCATCGGTTGCCCGGCGGAAGTTCTCGGGGTCGGCTGGATCGACGAAGCGTGCTTCGATGCCGAACTGCTTCAGGCGGTTGGCGAAGAAATTCCAGGTCCCGCCATAGAGGTCGGTCGACGTGACGATGTTATCGCCGGCCTGGACCAGAGTGAGCACCGACAGCGCCGCCGCCGCCTGGCCCGAGGCCAGCGCCAAAGCAGCGGCGCCGCCTTCGATCGCCGCCAGCCGTTCCTCCAGCACGTGCTGGGTCGGGTTGCCGACGCGCGAATAGATGAAGCCGATCTCCTCGAAATTGACCAGACGGTCGGCACGTTCGGTGCTCCTGAGGTCGAACGACGTGCTCTGATAGATCGGAACCTGGGTGGCGCCGTTGGTGGGATCGGCGCGGAACGAGCCGCCGTGCAGCGCCAGCGTTTCAACGTTGCGGATTGCGACAGTCATGTTCTTCCCCTCTGATCGGTATGTTGGATGTGCGCGGTCTCACCACCCCGCCAGGATGTCGCCCTTGAAGGTGCCAATGATGAACGTCTTGACCTCATCCGAGCGGAAGCTCTCCACCAACGTCTTGACCCACGGCTGCTCGACGTTGCGGCGGGCGACGCCGATCAGGCAGAAGTAATCGGATAGCTCGTTCTCGCGCAGCAGCGCGTCCTTGCGTGGGTCGAGCCCGGCGCGGATGGCGTAGTTTGTGTTGATCACCCCGAGGTCGACATCGGCCAGCACACGCGGAATCTGCGCCGCTTCCAGCTCGGTGATTCGGAAGCCGTTCGGGTTGTCGATGATGTCGAACACGGTCGCCTCGAAGCCAGTGCCGGGCTTGAGCCGCAACAGGCCGCTGCCCTCCAGAAGCTTGAGCGCTCTACCGGAATTGGTGGGGTCGTTGGGAATGGCGATCTCGCCGCCGCGCGGCAGGCCGGCGACGGTGGCGTGGCGCTTCGAATAGGCGGTGATCGGCATCAGCACGGTGCGCGCGACCGAGACGACATCGAGGTGCCGGTCGCGGTTCTGCCGGTCGAGGTACGGCGTGTGCTGAAAGGCGTTGGCGTCGATCTCGCCGCTGTCGGTGGCGGGGTTGATCATCGTTCCGTCGGAGAACTCGACGATCTTGATGTCGAGTCCCCTGGATTTCGCCACCGGCACCACGGCTTCGAGAATCTGGGCATGCGGCCCGGACGTGGCGCCAACCCGGATGGTCTCGGCCACGGCTGGCGTGGACACGGCGAAACTGATGGCGGCGACAGACAATCGGTGGAACAGACGGCGCATGATCGAACGTCTCATCGGTCAGAAGGAGCTAGCCAATTGGTCGGGCCAAGCCAGCGTGGTGGGCTCGGGCAGAACCTTGCCGGGATTGAGCAGGCCGAGTGGATCGAGCGTGAACTTCAACGCCTGCATCACCGCCACCGCCTCGCTGCCGTGTTCGCGCTCGAGCCACCGGCGTTTTCCGAGGCCGACGCCGTGCTCGCCGGTGGCGGTGCCGCCAGCGGCGAGGGCGCGCGCGACGATGCGATCGCCCAGCCGCGCTGCCTCGGCCTCCTCGGCCGGGTCGTTTGGGTGATAGACGAACAGGCAGTGGAAATTGCCGTCGCCGACGTGGCCGAACATGTAGGCCGGCACCGGCGAGGCCGCGACGTCGGCGCGGGTTTCCGCCACCAGATCGGCGAGGCTGGACACCGGCACGCAGACGTCCGAGGGTCGCGACACCGCTCCCAGACGCTCGGCTTTCAGCCACGATGGCGCCAGTCGCCGCGCGTCCCATAGCGCACGCGCGGCGGCGTCCTCGCGCAGCCAGCGCAGGTTGGTACCGCCATTCTCGGCGATGATCTCGGAGACGGTGTTCGACAACACCGCGACTTCCGCCGCGTCGCCGTGGAACTCGAAGAACAGGGTTGGCAGTGGATCGAGCTCGAGGCTGCTGCGCCGGCCAATCACCGCGACGGTGGCCTCGTCGAGCAGCTCGACCCGGCCGATGGCGATGCCGGCGCGCTTGATGTCGACCACTGCCGCCACCGCGCCATAGAGCGTCATGAAGCCGGCGGTGGCGGACACCGCGTCGGGAATGGGGTGAAGGCGCAGCGTCACCTCGGTGACGATACCGAGCGTGCCCTCCGAGCCGACGAACAGCCGTGTCAGGTCGTAGCCGGCGGATGACTTGCGGGCGAGCCCGCCGGTGCGGATCACCCGGCCGTCGACAAGCACTACGGTGAGGCCGAGCACATTCTCGCGCATCACGCCGAAGCGAACCGCGTTGGTGCCGCTGGCGCCGGTCGCCACCATGCCGCCGATCGAGGCGTCGGCGCCGGGATCGACCGGGAAGAACAGGCCGGTGTCGCGCAGATGGTGATTGAGCGCCTGCCGCCGCACTCCGGCCTGGACCCGTGCAATCATGTCATCGGCACGGATCTCCAGGATGGCGTCGAGACGCGAGGTGTCGAGCGAGATGCCGCCGAACACTGGGATGGCGGCGCCTTCGAGCCCCGATCCAGCTCCGAACGGCACGATCGGAACCTGAAAGGCGGAGGCGATGCGGGCGATCTCGGCGACCTCGTGGGTGGCTTCGGGAAACACCACGATGTCGGGCTTGCGGGCGGCATGGGAGCTTTCGTCGCGGGCGTGGTGGTCGCGCACCGCGTCCGAGGTTACCGCGCGCTCGCCTAAGCGCGCCTGAAGCGCCGCGACCGCGGCGCCAATCTCGGCATGGGGGAACGGCCGGTTCATGGCGCAATGATCCCGTTGGCCATCGGTGACGGTGGGGCTCCGGCCGCGCGCGGATGCCGCGCGACAGCCGGCGATCTGCCGGTGATTTCGGAAACGGATGTCACGGTCTTCATGCTGCGATGGTTCGCCGGCGCACGTTAGGCGGAGCTTGCATCATCACGTCGTCAGGCTACGGCCGCGGGGCTGTGTACGCAACGAATTGCGGTAGCTTGAACGTCCAATCTTGCGGCCGATCGTGATAGCGGATTTTGAGATGACGGCGCTCCGCACATTATTTTTTCTGTGGCGGAGCAAACGACGTTGCGCCGGATAATTTCACGATCGCGCAGGCGACCCGCATCGGGATTCGGAAGATTAGGCGAACGAGCTGCGCGGATGCCGTCATGCTGCGTTCGCCTGTCTCCGATCGGTGCGCGCCGGAACAGCAGGCTCATCTGCCCAAACGGGTGAGGGCGGGCATTTCTGCTCCTGCGTACGGCAACAAGAGAAGCCGATTTTGCGAGGAGGCCGCTACTATCCAGTCTCAAGATCGTCGCCAACAGGGACCGCACGCAGCAAACCAAGGTCACGCGGTTTCGAGGAGTCCGTCATGAGCGCATCCGTCACGTCGCTTTCACGTCGCCAGTTGCTGATCGGAGGCGCCGGCACGCTCCTAGCGGCCCCATTCATTGCCAACGGCGTTGCCCGCGCAGAAGGCGAGGCCAAGCCGTTCCGCATCGCTTGGAACACCGGCGCGGTGTGCTCAGCGCCGGTCGGCTACGCCATCGAGAAGGGCATCTTCGCGAAGCATGGCCTTGCCGCCGAGACGCTCACCTTCGCCGGCTCGACTGAGCAGCTGCTCGAAGCGCTCGCCACCGGCAAGGCCGAGGGCGCGGTGGGCATGGCGCTGCGCTGGTTCAAGCCACTCGAACAGGGCTTCGACGTCAAGCTGATTGCCGGCACCCACGGCGGCTGCCTGCGCCTGTTGGGCTGGAAGCCGGCGGGAATCGAGAAGCTGGAGGATTTGAAGGGCAAGGTGGTGGCAGTCGCCGACCAGTCCAGCCCGGCCAAGAGCTTCATCTCGCTGCGTCTTGCCTTGATCGGCATCGATCCGGCCAGGGAGGTCGACTGGCGCGTCTATCCCGGCAATCTGCTCGGGCTGGCGGTGGAGAAGGGCGAGGCGCAGGCGTTGGCGCACTGGGATCCCGACACCCACTTCTATCTCAAGGACGAGCGGTACGTTCAGATCGCCACCAATCTCGACGGCGAATACGCAAACCGCACCTGCTGCATCTTCGCGGTGCCAGGCAAGCTGTACCGCGAGGACAAGACAACGGTACGCGCCGCTGCGACGGCGATCCTGGAAGCCTCGGCTGCAACGGCGAAGGATCCGCGGGGCACCGCCGAGGTCTTCTACAACGCCTATAAGCCCAAGAGTGGCGTTGAGGATTTGACGGCGATGGTGGCCTACCACACCCACAGCCACAACCCGGTGGGCGAGGCGCTGAAGCAAGAGATCGTGCTCTATGCGGACGAGCTGAAGAAGGTGCAGGTGCTGAAGCCCTCGACCGACTCCCGCAAGTTCGCCGAGCGAGTCTTTGGCGACGTTTTCAGCTGACGGACCTCGATATGACAAGCATCGTCGACGATCGCAGCGATAGCGCTTTCGTGCTGGAGAGCCGGGAGACGGTCGCGCCGTGCGGCATTCGCTGGACGGCTGTGCTGGCGCCGCCAGCGTGGCTGGCCGCGGCCGCGGTGACGGCATGGTGGCCGCAGCCACAGGACTGGCCGCGCACCACGGAGCTGGTCGCGGTGGCGCTCGCTGTCGCGGTGGTGGTGCTGGTGACGGCGGTGTTTGGCCATCGGCTCGGCAAGTTCGGCCGGGCCGCGCGGCGAGGCGAGGCGTGGATGATCGCGCTGGCGGTGATCTTCACCGCCTGGGAGCTGGTGACGGCGAAATTGGCGTGGTTGCCGGTGCCGTTCTTCATGCCGCCGCAGGCAATCCTCGAAGTCTATCTCGATGAGGGCGCGATGCTGGCGGAGTGCGTGGCCTATTCCGCGCTGCTGCTGGTCAAGGGCGTGGCGATCGGCGGCGTTGCCGGCTTCGTGTTCGGCCTCGCACTCGGCTGGTCGCCGGTGGCCTCCTATTGGGGCCATCCCATCCTGCGCTTCGTCGGCCCGATCCCGGCGACGGCGTGGCTGCCGTTCGCGTTCTTCGCCTTTCCGTCGAGCGCCAGCGCCGGCGTGTTCCTGATCGCGCTCGCCACTGGCGTGCCGGTGGCTGTGCTGACCTGGTCGGGGGTGGCGACGGTGTCGAGCGCCTACTACGACATCGCGCGCACCCTTGGCGCCAACCAGCGCTTCCTGGTGCTGAAGGTGGCGATTCCGGCGGCGATGCCGCACGTGTTCGTCGGCCTGTTCATGGGGCTCGGCGGTGCATTTGCGGTGCTGGTGGTGGCCGAGATGATGGGCGTCAAGGCCGGGCTCGGCTGGTACCTGCAATGGGCGCAGGGCTGGGGCGCCTATGGCAACATGTATGCGGCGCTGGTGGTGCTGGCGATCCTGTGCTCGGGCGCGGTGACGCTGCTGTTCCGCGTCCGCGACCATCTCCTCGCCTGGCAGAAGGGGCTCCTCAGATGGTAGTGACCGCGTCGCTGCAGCGCGAACAGTCGGTGGACGCCGGGATGGCACTGGCGATCCGCGGCGTCGACCACGCCTTCGACCTCGACGGCGAGATCCTGCCGGTGCTGCAGGACATCACGCTCGACGTCGAGCCCGGCAGCTTCGTGGCGCTGCTCGGTCCCTCCGGTTGCGGGAAGTCGACGCTGCTGCGACTGGTCGCCGGGCTCGACCGTCCGCGGCGCGGCGCCATTCTCGCCGATGGCGTGGAGATCGCCGGCCCCGATCCGTCGCGGGTGGTGGTGTTCCAGGACCCCACGCTCTTTCCGTGGCGCACGGTCGAAAAGAACGTCCAGCTCGGGCTGGAGGCGCGCGGGCTGTTGAAGAGCCACCGTGACCGCGTCACAGCGGCGCTCAGGCTGGTGGGGCTCGACCGCTTCGCCTCCGCCTATCCGCACCAGCTCTCCGGCGGCATGGCCCAGCGTGCGGCGCTGGCACGCGCGCTGGTCAATGATCCGCGGTTGTTCATTCTGGATGAGCCGCTCGGCAAGCTCGACCAGCTCACGCGCATGGCGATGCAAAGCGAGATCGTGTCGCTGTGGCAGAATTCCGGCTTCACCGCGCTCCTGGTCACCCACGACGTCGAGGAGGCGCTGCTGATGGCCGGGCGGGTGGTGGTGATGACCGACCGGCCGGCGCGCATTGCCGCAGTGCTGGAGGTCGACAAGCCCTATCCGCGCCATCGCAACGACCCGGATCTGATCGCGTTGCGCCAGCGCGCGCTCGAGCTGCTCGGCCTCGGCTCGGCATGAGCGCGCGGGCTGTGGCGCGGGCGGCGCGGCGCGGTGCGGGATGGGTGCTTGCTGCAGGAGCGCTCGCCCTGGTGCTCGCGGTGACGTGGTGGGGGCTGATCTTTGGCCTCATGATCGAGGCCGGCGTACTCACAGTGCGGGAGGCCGGCTGGTGCATGGGCGACACGTCGGGTCTGTGCCGGGCGCTGGCGACGCTATGTACCGCAGATCACCCGCTTGGCCTCAAGACATACTCGCCCGAACTGTTCTGGGCGTCACTGTGTCTGCTCGCGGCGGGTGCATTCGGCAGGCTGCTGGCGCTCTTCTTCACGCCGACATTGGCTTCCCTGCCGACCCTCAGGTTCCGATCGTGGCGTTGAAGCTGATCTCCCTCGCCGAGGCTGTGCGCCGGTACACATGGGACGGCATGGAATATGCCAGTGGCGCGGCGCTGCCGGTGGGCTCGGATGCCATCGTGTTCGGTCGTGAGTTGCTGCGCCAGGGCCGCCGAGATCTTCACGCCATCTTCCATTGCAACACCCAACAGCTCAATCTGCTGGCGGCAGCTGGCGCGGTGACCAGGGCGGAATGCGGATTCTCCGGCCTCGAGGTGTTTGGCTTCGCCAATGGCTTGCGACGCGCGGTAGAGAGCGGCCGGCTGGCGCTGGAGGACTATTCCAACCTGTCGCTGCCGCTGCGTCTGCTTGGCGGCGCCTTGAGGTGGCCGTTCGTGCCGGCGACCGTGAACATTCATTCGGACATCCAGCATTACAGCGCGTTCAATCCCATCGACCATCATTCCAAGATTCCGTTCGTCACCGATCCGTTCACCGGCCGGCAGGTCGGTGCGCTGAAGCCGCTGACGCCGGATCTTGCCGCCATCCACGTCACGCTGTCGGACGCCGTCGGCAATGCGATCATGCTCGGCACTGAATGGAGCCGGTTCGAACTGTCGCGGGCAGCCAAGCGCGTGGTGCTGATCGCGGACGCCATCGTCGATCAGGATTGCATTCGTCAGTTTCCCAATCTCGTGCGCATTCCCGACATGGTGGTCGAGGCGGTGGTGCACTGGCCGTTCGCAGCATGGCCGCAGGCCTCACCCGGCGTCCATGACTGCGACGAGGCACACATGAAGGCGATGAACGCCGCGTTGGCGACGGAGGAGGGCACGGCGGCCTATCTCCGGGACTACGTGCTGGGCTGGAGCGACCTCGACGATTATCTCGAGATGATCGGCGCCGAGACCCGCAAGCGCCTGGAGGCGACGGCAACGGGGTTTCTGCTCGACCCGTTCCGCCGCTGGATCCTCCCTGACGAGGAGGTCGCGGATCTGATGGCCAGGGAGGCCGAAGCATGAGCGACGCGACCGGCACCCACCACGCCTATACCCGGCAGGAAATGATGGCGATCGCCACCGGCCGCGAGATCCGCGACGGCGAGCTCGCGATCTTCGGCGTCGGTCTGTCGATGCTTGCCGGCTATTTCGCCAAGGCTTGCCACGCCCCTGACGTTCGGGCGATGACCGAGGGCGGCGTTTATGGCTCAAGCCCCGTCGGCGGCCTGCCGTGGGGCATCGAGTGCAACCGGCTCTCGACCAACGCCACCAGTTTCACCTCTGCGCTGGATGCGCTTGGCTGCTTCGTGGCGTCCGGCCGGTGCGACGTTGGCATCATCGGCGCCGCCGAGGTTGATAAGTTCGGCAATGTCAACACCACCGGTATCTGGGGCAGCGAGATCGGCGAGGAGTACCGCCCGCCGAAGACCCGACTGACCGGGGCCGGCGGCGCCAACGATATCGCCAGCGGCGCCAAGCGGGTGGTGATCATGGTGGCTCACGAAAAGAAGCGTTTCACCGAACGCGTCGCCTACATCAGCTCGCCGGGCTATCTCGACGGAGCGGACACCCGCAGTCGCGCGGGCTTCGTCGGTGGCGGCCCGTCGGCGATCATTACCACGCTCGGCATTCTGCGGCCGCATCCTGAGTCGAAGGAATTCGAGCTTGATGGCTGGTTTGCGTTCTCCGGCATTGACGAGGTCCGGGCCGCCACCGGGTGGGATCTGAAGGTGTCGCCGGCAGCGAGCCCGGTGCCGGAGCCGACTGCGGCGGAACTTGCGGCGCTGCGTCGGGTCGACGAGACCGGCGCGCTGAGGCGACGGGACCGGTAATCCGCAAACCTTATCACCCAGTCTTCGCTGCACCCGTCACCGCCGGCCGCGGCGGTGGCCGAACGCGATGCCGCGTTCGACGGCGCCTGAGCCGAACTTGGCCCGCAGGGCGTCGACCGCCGCTTCCATGGCGGCGGTGCGCGGGCCGGAGCTGTCGACGAGGTCGACCGGGTCGGCCTCGGCAATATCGGTGAGATTCGACACGCCGATGCCGATCAGGCGGTAGCGGGTGCCGTCGGTCTCGCGCGCCAGCAGCTCCCGCCCGGCGTCGAAGATGCGGCGGGCGAGCCGCGTCGGGTGGGGCAGCGCGCGGGCGCGGGTCCGGAGGTGGAAGTCGGCGGTCTTCAGCTTCAGCGTCACGGTGTGGCCGGCGAGGCCGGCCGCCTTCAGCCGTTGCGCCACCTTCTCCGACAGCCGCCACAGCACCGGCTCCAGCTCGCCACGCGCGGCGAGGTCGACGTCGAAGGTGGTCTCGTTGGAAATGCTCTTGGTTTCGTGCTCGGCCACCACCGGGCGGTCGTCGCGGCCTTTGGCGAGGCGGGCGAGCCGCAGGCCCTCGCCGCCATAACGGTGGGCGAGGTGGGCCTCGTCGGCGCTGGCGAGGTCGCCAACCGTGCGCAAGCCATCGGCGGCAAGCCGCTCCGCCGACACCTTGCCGACGCCCCAAATGATCGACACCGGCTTGTCGGCCAGGAAGGCCGCGGCGTCGGCGGCGCCGATCACCGAGAAGCCGCGCGGCTTGTCGAGGTCGGAGGCGATCTTGGCCAGGAACTTGTTCGGGGCGAGCCCGACCGAGACGGTGATGCCGACCTCGCGCTCAATCGAGGCGGCGAAGCGGGCCAGCACCCGCGCCGGCGTCATGCCGTGCAGGGCTTCGGTGCCGCGAAGGTCGAGAAATGCCTCGTCGATCGACAACGGCTCGACCAGCGGCGTCAGTGCCAGCATGCGTGCCCGCACCTCGCGGCCGACCCGAGCATACTTCGCCATGTCCGGGCCGATCACCACTGCGTCCGGGCACAGCTTGAGCGCCTTGAACATCGGCATGGCCGACTTCACGCCGTAGGTGCGGGCGACGTAGCAGGCGGTGGCGACCACGCCGCGGCGACCGCCACCGATGATCACCGGCTGGTCGGTGAGGGCGGGGTTGTCGCGCTTTTCCACCGCGGCGTAGAAGGCATCGCAGTCGACGTGGGCAATCGCCAGGGTGTCGAGTTCGGGATGACAGGCGAGGCGGGGCGAGCCGCACTGCCCGCACCGCACCGTCCCGTCCGGGGCGGCGGCAAGACAGTCGCGGCAGAAGGCAGGCATCGCTTCAGCCCGGCGCCGGCCCGGCCAGCTGGTCGCGCGCGCTCGCCACCGCGGTCGGCGCAATGTCGGCGGCCTTCGCCACCACCCGCACCAGATCGTCGTCGGAGAGCACGAAATCGAGCACCGCGAGCAGGAAGCCGGGCTGGGCGGCGGATTCGCGCAAGGTTTCGGGGCCGATCCCGCTCAACGCAAGGAACAGGCCAAGTCGTTCCGGGTCGCTCGCCACCACGCCGAGCGCAGTGGCGCCGACGAACTCGGCCCGTGACCTGTCCATCGAATCTGCCCGACGGCGAAAGGGATCCATTTGCCTTTCCGTAACGCTTGATACTTAGGATGACGCGAAACGCTCTCCCGCTGCCGGCTTGACCCGACATCGACCGGAGCGCCCCCCTTGCGGCCGGAGCAGGATCATGCCGAAAACCGTGCTCATCGTCGAGGACAACGAGCTCAATATGAAGCTCTTCCACGACCTCCTGGAAGCGCACGGCTATGCGACGCTGATGACCCGAAACGGCATCGATGCGCTCGACATCGCCCGCCAGCACCGGCCCGATCTCATCTTGATGGACATCCAGCTGCCGGAAATCTCCGGGCTCGACGTCACCAAGTGGATCAAGGACGACCCCCAGCTCAAGTCAATCCCGGTGGTCGCCGTCACCGCCTTCGCCATGAAGGGCGACGAGGAGCGCATCCGCGAGGGCGGCTGCGAGGCCTACCTGTCCAAGCCGATCTCGATCGGCAAGTTCATCGAAACCGTGCGCCAATTCGTCGGAGACGCCTGAGCGCTCCGATTTTTCCCCGTTGGCGTGAGAGTTTCCCGATGAGTGCCCGCGTTCTGGTCGTCGACGACGTCCCGGCCAACATCAAGCTGCTCGAGGCACGGCTGACCGCCGAGTACTTTGACGTCGTGGCCGCGGCCGGGGGGGTGGAGGCGCTCGACATCTGCACTCGCGCCCAGTGTGACATCGTGTTGCTCGACGTCATGATGCCGGGCATGGACGGGTTCGAGGTGTGCCGTCGCCTGAAGGCGAACCCGCTGACCGACCATGTTCCGGTGATCATGGTCACGGCGCTCGACCAGGCCTCCGATCGCATCAAGGGTTTGGAGGCCGGCGCCGATGACTTTCTCACCAAGCCGGTCAACGAGGTGGCGCTGCTGACGCGGGTGCGCTCGCTGGTGCGGCTGAAGCTGGTGCTCGACGAACTCCGGATGCGGGCGGCGACCTCGCGCGAGATCGGCCTCGCCGATCCGCTCGCCGAGGCCGCGGTCGAAACCGGCGTGGGCGGCCGGGTGTTGATCGTCGAGGACCGGCCGTCGGCGGCCGAGCGTATCAGCGCGGCGCTGCAGCACGAGCAGACCGTGGAGGTGGAGGCCGACCCGCAGGAAGCGCTGTTCCGCGCCGCGGAGGGCAATTTCGACCTCGTCATCGTCAGCCTGGGGCTGAACGGTTTCGACGGGCTTCGGCTGTGTGGCCAACTGCGATCGCTCGATCGCACCCGCCACGTGCCGGTCCTGGTGCTGGTCGAGGCCGACGACAGCGAGCGGCTGATGCGGGCGCTGGAGCTGGGCGTCAACGACTACCTGCTGCGGCCGATTGATCGCCAGGAGTTGCTGGCGCGGGCGCGCACCCAGGTTAAGAAACGCCGTTACGCCGATAGGCTGCGCGACAACGTTCAGCACTCGATGGAACTCGCCATCACCGACGGGCTGACCGGGCTGCACAATCGCCGTTACATGGAAAGCCACCTCGGCGCGGTGCTGGAGCGGGCGACGGCGCGGGCCAAGCCGGTGTCGCTGCTGATCCTCGACATCGACCACTTCAAGGCGGTTAACGACACCTTCGGCCACGACGCCGGCGACGACGTGCTGCGCGAGTTCGCGCTTCGACTCAGGCGCTCGATCCGTAACGTCGACCTTGCCTGCCGTTACGGTGGCGAGGAGTTCGTGGTGGTGATGCCCGATACCGACATCGCCATCGCGTCGGTGGTGGCCGAGCGCATTCGCCGCAACATCGCGACCGAGCCGTTCGCCGTCAACCAAGGAACGCGGCTGCTCGACGTCACCATCTCGATCGGGCTGACGGCGCGGCAGGACCAAGCCGATACCGCGGACACGATTTTGAAGCGCGCTGACCAGGCGCTCTATCGCGCCAAACGCGACGGACGCAACCGTGTGGTTGCAGACGCCGCGTGAGTCGCGGCCGTCAACCATAAACTTTTACTCAATTCAAAGAGCGCCGGACGCGGCATTCGGCCGGGCATTGATTCCGGCGCAAGTTGGAGTAGCTTTCAGCTCAACGAGAGTCTTGCCATCGGAGAGAGTGGCGATTATGCCGGTCTCTCTCGCAAGGTTGCCCTACGGAATGCTCAGGTCCGCCGCATCTCCTGGGTCCGTGGGGTTTGGCCGGCCGGGTCGTGCGCGAGAGGCCTCCTTTCGCACGTTACCCGGTCGGCCTTCCTTCTCTGGGCGCTTTTTGCACCGTGAGCGGCGTGGTCGTAACGCCAGCACGCTCGACCAGCAGCTATGATCCCCAGGCGGGCGTCAGCCCGCGCGGTATCACCCACAGCACCCCTTACGGACGGCTTACGCGCCAGGGAAGCGATTCCGGCGAAGGCCCTTGCTCGGAAGCAAGAATTTCCGATGGCCGGAGTCCAAGGCAGGCCGGCCGCGGCGGGAGACCTCGCGCCGTCGTCCCGGACAAGCGGCCAAGCCGCGCGATCCGGGACCCATCATCCGCGAGGCTTGCCGTCGTCCGCATCCCGCGCAGCGGCGCGGCATCGCGGTGCCTTTCCCGGACGTAGCGGATCGTGGGTTCCGGGTCTCTGCTTCGCCCGGAACGACCGGCGATTTCGTGTTCGGCGGGTCGATTGTTCGGGGGCAACGGATGCTAGGCGGCGGCAACCGGCCGTGAGTTTCAACGGCCCCATGCGTCAGCATCCGAGGCCGTTGGTATGCAATGTCGATTAGGGCAACAAAAAAGGCGCCGTGCGGCGCCTTTTTTGGATGAGACCGGCTTTTAGCCGGTCACTTGATCTTGGATTCCTTGAAGTCGACGTGCTTCTTCGCGACCGGGTCGTACTTCTTCTTCGACAGCTTCTCGGTCATCGTACGCGAGTTCTTCTTCGTCACGTAGAAGTAGCCGGTGTCGGCCGTCGACACGAGCTTGATCTTGATGGTTGCGGCCTTGGCCATGATTGAATCCTCTCGCGCGCGCGTCCGGCGCAGCGCAAACCTGCGAAGTTGCGGCACCCTATTGGCACGCGCGCCATTGTCAAGCGGGGTCGGCTGGCGATGATGTCGTGACGCTGGTGTTACGGAGAATCGCCGATGTCCGAACTGCTTCCGCTGCTGATGGTGCCGGCGCTCGGCTGTACCGGGGAGCTGTACGCGGCGCAGACCGCGGCGGTCTCCGACCGCGAGGTGGTGGTGGCGGACGCGACCGGGCACGATTCGATCGCGGCGATGGCGGCCGAGATCCTGGAGACGGCGCCGCCTCGCTTTGCGCTCGCCGGCCTGTCGATGGGCGGCTATGTCGTGCTCGAGCTGTGGCGGCAGGCGCCGGATCGAATCGGCAAGCTGGCGCTGCTCGACACCCAGGCGCGCCCCGACGCGCCGGCTGCCGCCGACGTGCGCAAGCGCATGATCGAACTGGGCGAGGACGGCCGGCTCGACATGATCCACGAGGCGCTGTGGCCGCGGCTGGTGGCGCCCAACCGGCGCGAGGATCGTGCCCTTGAGATCGTGGTGCGGCGCATGCTGCAGGAGGTCGGCGCCGAGGCGTTCGTCCGCCAGCAGCGGGCGATTCTCGGCCGCGTCGATTCCCGGCCGACGTTGCCGACCATCACGGTGCCGACCCTGGTTCTGGTCGGCGCCGACGATCAATTGACGCCGCCCGACCTCGCCCGCGAGATGGCGGCGGCGATTCCGAAGGCCGATCTGGTGATGGTGCCGGGCTCGGGCCACCTGTCGACGCTGGAGAAGCCGGACGCCGTCAACGCCGCGTTGGCCGGCTGGCTGGTACGGTAATCATCGGCCCCGGACGCTGAAGAGGGGCCGTTGATGCCCCCGGCTCAGCCGGCCCGCCCCAATCGCAGCGACAGCGGGAAGCGGATGGCGCGGGGCCGAGAGCTGGCCGCTGCCGCAGCCGACGTCGAGCGCAAGGCCGCGCCCCGGCGGATAGGACGTCGATAAGGTGGCGAGGATAGCTCGGCCGGCGCGCGGCATAGCCGGCGGCGTGGGCCGAGAAATGGTCGGGATGCGGTGCCCGGGACATCACGTCGCGAGTCCGGCCGCAGCCTCGCCGGAAGCTCTTGTCTAAAAACGGAATTCCCGACAGCCGAAATGCGGTTCTCGGGCTTGATCAGCCGGAGAACCGCATGAAACCCGAGGCGGACGTGGCGGGACGAGCTCCCGCCATGTCCAAATCGTCAAGCGCGGCGCAGCCACGGCACCATGCGGCCGAGGGTCTCGTCCTTCTGGACGTAGTGGTGCCAAAGAGCCGCCGCGGCGTGGAACAGCACAACCAGCAGGATCACATTCATGGTGAGGCCATGGATGGCGCCAAACTGCTTGGCCAGTTCGATGTTTTTCTCTAGCAGCGGCGGAATGCCGAGCAGGTCGACGCCACGGCCGGCATACATCGACATCAGGAAGCCCGACGCGGGCATCACGATCAGCAGCACATAGAGCAGCCCGTGCGCGGCCTTGGCCAGCAGGCCGAGGATCGGCGAACCCGACACCGGCTCCGGCACGCCGATCGCTAGACGGGCGACCAGACGGAGAACCACCAGGCCGAATACCACGACGCCGATGGCCTTGTGCACGCCCATCAGGTTGCCGCGGTCCGCCATCAGGCCCTTGATCTGCTCGGCCACCGCCGGGTCGCTGGCCAGGGCTTGCAGCTGCTTGATCTGGTCGCCGACGCCCTCGGCGATCTGGGCCGAGGTGAACAGACCAACGACCAAGAGAAAGATAATCCAATGCAGGAGAATCGCGGGACCGCCGTAACCGGCTGAGCCTTTGTCCGCAGAGCTGAGTGTGGTCATGAGAACCCCGAATAAAATTGCGTACCCCCGCGCGGGTCTATGCCATGATTGGCTATAGCTGTCATGACCGAAGATTGCGAATGATTTGCAAGAAGTGGCGGTAACTGCCGGTGCGAGCGGGCGTTGCGCCGCGGCGGCGACGAAAAGCCCGACCGGACTAAAGGCCGAGCCGGATGATGCGGCAGGGCGCCCCGGCAGCGGCGGCCGGGGCGAACGCCTCCCGCACGATGCAGCAATCGGCGGCTGCAAGCAGCGACATCATTGAGGAATCCTGCTCGGCGAACGCGGTGGCGACCAGCCCGCCATCGTCGGCGAGGGTGCCCCGCAACATTTCCGCCCGCTGGTCGGTTGCCGGCAGGGCGCATCCCAGGCGCGCCGGCTCGACCTGCGGCAAAATGTCGGAGCGTCCGGCCAGCGCCCGCACCAGCGGCAGCACGAACAACAGCGCGCAGGTGAAGGTCGACACCGGGTTGCCGGGCAGGCCGAGCACACGCATCGCCGCGCGGCGGCCGAAGATCAGCGGCCGGCCGGGGCGCAGCGCGATGCGCCAGAAGCCGAGTTCGACGCCGTCCGCCTCCAGCGCGCGGTGGACGAGATCGTGCTCGCCGACCGAGGCGCCGCCGGTGGTCAGAAGAACGTCGGCGCCCAGCATCCGCGCCGCCCGCACCGCCTCGACGGTCGCCTCCAGCCGGTCGGGCACCAGGCCAAGGTCGGCGACCTCGGCACCTTCCGCGGTGAGGGCGGCGGCAAGGTAGGGCGCGCTCGACGACACGATCTGGCTTTCGGCCAGCACCGAGCCCGGCGGCGCCAGTTCGTCGCCGGTCGAGATCAGCGCCACCTTGGGCCGGCGATGGACCGGCAGGGTGGCGTGGTTCATCGCCGCGGCAAGCCCGATGTCGCGGGCGGTGAGGCGGCGGCCGGCCGGTAGCAGCACCTCGCCCTCGACGAAATCGAGCCCGCGGCGGCGGATGTGGCGGCCGGGCGGCGCGGCGTGGTGGACGACGACGGCACCGGGTTCTGCGGTGCAACCCTCCTGCATCACCACGGTGTCGGCGTCGTGCGGCACGGTGGCGCCGGTGAAGATGCGGACGGCGTGGCCCGGCTCCAGCCGGCCGGGATAGGGCCGGCCTGCCGCCGACGTTCCGGCGACCGCCAGCCGCGCCGGCGCGGCGGCGATGTCGGCGTGGCGCACGGCGTAGCCGTCCATCGCCGAGATGTCGGCGCCAGGCTGGGTGCGGCGGGCGCCGACATCGGCTGCCAGCACCCGGCCGTGGGCCGCGGCGAGCGGGGCGGGCTCGGCCGGCAGTGGCCGGACGCCCTCGATCACGCGCCGCTGGGCGTCGTCGAGCGCGATCAACGTCACGGCGGCTCCTCGGCGACGTAGCGGCCGGAGGCGCCGCCGTCCTTCTCGACCAGGCGGATGGCCTCGATGCGGACGCCGCGCTCGATCGCCTTCACCATGTCGTAGACGGTGAGGCAGGCCACCGACACCGCGGTCAGCGCCTCCATTTCGACCCCGGTCTGGCCGCGGGTGCCGACGATGGCCGTCACCACCACGCCGGGCAGGGCGTCGTCGGGCTCAAGCTCGACCTCGACCTTGGTCAGCAGCAGCGGGTGGCACAGCGGGATCAGCTCAAAGGTGCGCTTGGCGGCCATGATGCCGGCGAGGCGGGCGGTGCCGAGCACGTCGCCCTTGTTGCCGTCGCCGCGCCGCACCAAAGCGAGCGTGTCCGGCCGCATCACCACCCGGCCTTCGGCCTTGGCGGTGCGGTCGGTGTCGGGCTTGGCCGAAACGTCGACCATGCGGGCATTGCCGCGGGCGTCGATGTGGGTGAGCGAGGTGCCCCGCGCCACCGGAGTCACGCGGTGTCGGCGGCGGCGGCGAGCAATGCGGCCGTCGCCGCGGCGACGTCGTCCTGGCGCATCAGGCTCTCGCCGACCAGCAGGGTACGAATGCCGACCTTCGCCAGCCGCGCCACGTCGGCGGGCGTGAAGATGCCGCTCTCGCCGACCCGGACGCGGCCGGGCGGGATCTGCGGCGCAAGCTGCTCCGAAATCGCAAGATCGACCGCGAAGGTCTTGAGGTTGCGGTTGTTGATGCCGATCAGCTCGCAATCGAGCTTCAGCGCGCGGTCGAGTTCGGCCCCGTCGTGGACCTCGACCAGCGCGTCCATGCCGAAGTCGCGGGCGGCGACGGCCAGCTCGGCGGCGCAGCCGTCGTCGATGGCGGCCATGATGATCAGGATGCAGTCGGCACCCCAGGCCCGTGCCTCGGCGACCTGGTAGGTGTCGTAGAGAAAATCCTTGCGCAGCGCCGGCAGGGCGCAGGCGTCGCGTGCCTGGATCAGGTAGTCCGGCGCGCCCTGGAACGAGGGGGTGTCGGTCAGCACCGACAGGCAGGTGGCGCCGCCGGCCTGATAGGCGCGGGCCAACGCCGGCGGGTCGAAGTCCGGCCGGATCAGCCCCTTCGACGGGCTGGCCTTCTTGATCTCGGCGATCAGCGCGGTGCGGCCGCCGGCGATGGCGGCCTTGATGGCACCGGCGAACGGGCGCACTGCGCCGGCTTGGCGCGCCGCTGCCTCAAGCGTTGCCAGCGGCCGCGCGCGCTTGGCGGCGGCGATTTCCTCGCGCTTGTAGGCGCCGATGCGGGCGAGAATGTCGCTCATCGATCAAGCATTGGAGACGGCGATCAGGCGGTCAAGGCGGGCTTCGGCCGCACCGCTGTCGAGCGAGCTTTTCGCCAGCGCGAAGCCCTCGGCGAAGCCGTCGACCTTGCCGGACACCACCAGCGCCGCGGCGGCGTTCAGCAGGGCGACGTCGCGGTAGGGGCCGGGTCCGCCCTCCAGCACCCGCCGCAGCGCCTTGGCGTTGTCGGCGGCGTCGCCGCCGCGCAGCGAGTCGGGCTTGGTCGGGCTGAGGCCGACGTCGGCGGGCGAAATCTCGAAGCTGGTCACCTTGCCCTTGTCGAGGGCGGCGACCGCGGTCGCGCCGGTGCTGGTGATTTCGTCGAGCCCGTCGGAGCCATGCACCACCCAGGCGCGCTCGGAGCCGAGATTGGCCAGCACGTGGGCCAGCGGCTCGCACCAGTGGCGCGAGAATACGCCGACCATCTGGCGGGTGACGCCGGCGGGGTTCGACAGCGGCCCGAGCAGGTTGAAGATGGTGCGGGTGCCGAGCTCGACCCGGGTCGGGCCGACATTCTTCATCGCCGGGTGGTGGGCCGGCGCGAACATGAAGCCGATGCCGGCTTCCTTAATGCAGGCCGAAATGTCGGCCGGCGTCAGGTCGAGCTTGACGCCGAGGGCGGCGAGCACGTCGGCGGCGCCGGAGCGCGAGGACAGCGCGCGGTTGCCGTGCTTGGCCACCGGCACGCCGGCGCCGGCGACGATGAAGGCGGCGCAGGTCGAGATATTGTAGGAGCCGGAGGCGTCGCCGCCGGTGCCGACCACGTCGACCGCGTTGGCGGGCGCCTCGACCGGCAGCATCTTGGCGCGCATCGCCGACACCGCGCCGGTAATCTCATCGACGGTTTCGCCGCGGACGCGCAGGCCCATCAGCAGGGCGCCCATCTGCGAGGGCGTCGCCTCGCCCGACATCATCAACGCGAACACATGGGCGGCCTCGTCGCGGCTCAGCACGGCGCCGGTGGCAATCTTGCCGATCAATTCCTTCAAGCTATTCATGGTCGATCCTTCGGCGATCGTTCACCGGGCGGCGGGGCGGCGCCCGCTCTGGCTATTCCAGTCGGCGGCGAGGTCGAGAAAATTCTTGAGCAGCAGGTGGCCGTGCTCGGAGGCGATCGATTCGGGGTGAAACTGCACGCCGTGCACCGGCAATTCCCGGTGGGCGAGCCCCATGATCAGCCCGTCGGCGGTCTCGGCGGTGACCTGAAGCGCCTCCGGCAGGCTGCCGCGCTCGACCACCAGCGAGTGGTAGCGGGTAGCCTGGAACGGACCGTTGATGCCACGGAACACGCCGGCGCCACCGTGGCGGATCTCGCAAATCTTGCCGTGCATCGGCGCGGGGGCGCGGATCACGTTGCCGCCATAGACCTGGCCCATCGCCTGATGGCCGAGGCAGACCCCGAGCATCGGCACGGTGCCGCCGGCCCTGGCGATGAGGTCGCAGCAGATGCCGGCCTCGTTCGGGGTGCACGGGCCCGGTGACAGCACGATCGCGTCGGGATTGGCGTCGAGCGCCTCCGCCACGGTAATCTCGTCGTTGCGGCGGACATCGAGGTCCGCGCCGAGGTCACCCAGGTATTGCACCAGGTTCCAGGTAAAGCTGTCGTAATTGTCGATCAGAAGGATCATCGCGCGCCCACCAGTCTTGGCTGTAGCGCGTGGCCATCCGACGGGCAAGCACCCTCGTGTGACCATGTTTTGAGCGGTGGCGCGTCGGCGCTCAGGGCCAGGCTGCCGGCGCTGGGCTGGCGCGCCGGGGCCGAGGCCGGCATGGTGGCGGCGCGCCATGGCCCCGCTGCGCTTGACGCCGGGTGCGCAAGCTCACACGAACGCCGGCCAGTCGATCGTCGGCAAAATTGCCTTTCCATAAAGTCTCCACCGAGGACGTTGATGCGACTCATTGCGGCTCTGTTTATCGCCACTCTAAGCTGGTCGGCGCTGTTTTCGTCGGTGGCCGCCGCCCGAACGGCGCGTGTCACGCTTCTTCTGATCTGCGACATGTACAATCTGTCGGCGCAGGACGGGCGGGGCGGCTATGCCAAGGTCGCCGGGGTGGTCGCAGCGGAGCGCGCGTCGGGCCGCAACGTCATCGTCGCCCATGCCGGCGACGCATTCTCGCCGACGCTGTTGTCCGGGTTCGACAAGGCCGAAAACGTCATCGATCTGCTCAATGCCATCAAGCCCGACGTGTTCGTGCCCGGCAACCATGAGTACGATTTCGGCCCGGAGGTGTTCCGCCAGCGCATCGGCCAGGCCGAGTTCCCGGTGGTGGCGGCCAATTTGCGCGACAAGGACGGCCGCCCGCTGGAGGGGATCGCCGACAGCCGGGTGTTCGAGTTCGACGGCGTGAAGGTCGCCGTGGTCGGGCTCACCGCCACCGATTCGCCGCAGAAGTCGCAGCCGGGCGACCTCCGGTTCCGCGACAGTGTCGAGACGCTGCGCGAGCAGTCCAACGCGCTGCGTGAAAACGGCGCCGACATTGTGGTTGCACTCGCCCACGCCAACCGCGCCATCGATTTCCAGCTCTACGCCTCGCGCGCCACCGACGTGCTGTTGTCCGGCGACGATCATGATTTGTGGGTGCAGTACGACGGCGCGGTGGCCGCCGCCGAGGCCAAGCAGAACGGCGAATACGTCATCGCCATCGATCTCGATGTCCAGATCGAGGACGGCGCCAGGCGCAAGGTGACGTGGTGGCCGGACTTCCGCATCATCGACACCAAGACCGCGGCGGATGAGCCGCGCGTCGCCGAGATGGTGAAGGGCTTCGAGGCCGATCTGTCGCAGGAGTTCGACGTCACGCTGGCCAAGGTCGGCGCGCCGTTCGACAGCCTCAACGCCACGGTGCGGAGCGGGGAGGCGGCGATCGGCAATTTGTTCGCCGATGCCATCCGCAACTCGACCGGCGCCGACGTCGCCCTGATCAATGGCGGCGGCTTGCGCGGCAACCGCGCCTACGGGGTCGACAGCGAGGTCAGCCGGCGCGACGTGCTGAAGGAACTGCCGTTCTCGAACAAGACGGTGGTGCTGGAGGTGACCGGCGCCCAGCTCCGCGCCGCGTTGGAAAACGGTCTGTCCAAGCTCGGCACGGCGTCGGGCCGGTTCCCGCAGGTGTCGGGCCTCACCCTCACCGTCAGCCGGTCGCGGCCGGCCGGCGAGCGCATCACCGCCATTGCCGTCGACGGCGCGCCGCTCGACGACGCCGCGCGCTACACCCTTGCCACCATCGATTTCCTGATGAACGGCGGCGACGGCTACGACATGCTGAAGGCGGCAAAGCCGCTGGCCGGCGAGCGCGACGGCCAGCTGATGGCCAACGACGTGATGGTCTACCTCAGGTCGCTCGGCACCCTGGCGCCGAAAGTCGAGGGCCGTATCGCCGTGCGGGAGTGAAGCGCAGACCGGTCGTTCCCGGCCGAGCCGCATCAGCGGCGAGGGGAGGGAACCCAGGGACTTGCGCCAGTGAAAGCGCGATGTCCAACGCGACGCGGCGACCGTGGCTGAAGGCGTGGCTTGATCTTAACCGTGGTGTTCCCTGGGGCCCCGTTCCCTCGCGCGGCTCAAGCCGCGAGCGTCGGGCGGGGGCGACAGGTCGCGTTTACTGCCCCCGCCCGACGCTCGCGGCGAAGCGCCTCGCCTCGTCGGCGGCGCGGAACTGGGCCTTGGCCTTGTTGACGCACTCGGCCTGCTCGCTGGCCGGCACGCTGTCATGGACGATGCCGGCGCCGGCCTGGACGTACATCCGGCCGTCCTTCACCACCGAGGTGCGCAGCACGATGCAGCTATCCATGTCGCCGCCGGCGCCGAAATAGCCGATGGCGCCGGCATAG
Source organism: Blastochloris viridis (assembly GCF_001402875.1). Taxonomy (NCBI): domain Bacteria; kingdom Pseudomonadati; phylum Pseudomonadota; class Alphaproteobacteria; order Hyphomicrobiales; family Blastochloridaceae; genus Blastochloris; species Blastochloris viridis. The sequence continues at coordinate 1,752,270 of NZ_CP012946.1, forward strand.
GGGCCGCGCTTGTCCTTCTCCAGTTCGTCGATGATCTGCATCGCCCGCACCTTGGGCGCGCCGGACACCGTGCCGGCCGGGAAGCCGGCGATCAGCGCGTCGAGCGCGTCCTGCTTGGAATCGAGCGTGCCCTCGACGTTGGAGACGATGTGCATGACGTGGCTGTAGCGCTCGATGAAGAACTTGTCGGTGACGGTCACGGTGCCGATCGCCGAGACGCGGCCGACGTCGTTGCGGCCGAGGTCGAGCAGCATCAGGTGCTCGGAGAGTTCCTTGGGATCGGCCAACAGCTCGGCCTCCAGCGCGTGGTCCTCGGCCGGGGTCGAGCCGCGCGGACGGGTGCCGGCGATCGGCCGGATCGTCACCTTGCCCTCGCGCAGCCGCACCAGGATTTCCGGGCTGGAGCACACCAGCGAGAAGTCGTCGAACGAGAGGTAGACCAGGAACGGCGCCGGATTGACCCGGCGCAGTGCGCGGTAGAGCGCGAACGGCGGCAGCGTGAACGGCGCCTCGAAGCGCTGGGCCAGCACCACCTGGAAGATGTCGCCGGCGAGGATGTACTCCTTCGCCTTGGCCACCATGGCGTGGTACTCGGCCGGCGTGGTGTTGGAGGTCAGCTCCGCGGTGAGGGCGCCGGGGTCGGCGGCCGGCGTGGTCTTGTCGAGCGGGGCGTCGAGCCGCTCGACGATCTCGGTCAGCCGGTCGACGGCGCGGTCATAGGCCTGGCGCGGGGTGCCCCCCGGCGCCGGCCGCACCGGCGTCACCACCGTGATTTCGTCGCGGACCGCGTCGAACACCACCACGATGGTCGGCCGCACCAGTATGGCGTCGGGCACGCCGATGGGGTCCGGCTTGGCCGGTGCCAGCTTTTCCATCAGCCGCACCATGTCGTAGCCGAGATAGCCGAAGATGCCGGCGGCCATCGGCGGCAGGCCGGGCGGCAGCTCGATGGCGGATTCGGCTATCAGCGCGCGCAACGCCTCAAGCGGCGGCTCGGCGCAGGGCTCGAACGCGTCGGGCGCGGTCAGGGCGTGGCGGTTGATCGCGGCGACGGCGCCCTGGCAGCGCCAGATCACGTCCGGCGCCAGCGCCAGGATCGAGTAGCGGCCGCGCACGGCGCCGCCCTCGACCGATTCGAGCAGCACGGCGTTGGGCCGGCCCTCGGCCAGCTTGAGGAACGCCGACACCGGGGTTTCGAGGTCGGCGACCAGGGTGGCCCACACCACGGTCGGCCGATCGGTCGGGAACGCGTCGACGTCAGGCTCGATTTTCAGCATGTCACGATCCGGAGTCGCGGCCGGTGATCTGGTCGAGGGCGCGCTGGTTGACCGACACGCCGAGTTCGCCTTCCAGCCGAGCCAGGTACTGGCCGAGCAGATCGTCCTCGATGGCGCGGGCGAGGTCGGTCTTGACCTTGTCGGCGGTCTTGCCGGGCGCGGGCACCTGGCTGTCGACCACCCGGATCGCCAGGCGGGAGGTGGCGTCCTCGCCGGGCGCGGCGACGGCCGACCCCGGCGCGGTCGCGAACGCCGCCGCCACCGCCGCCTCGGGCAGCTCCTTGGTGGTGGTGCGGCGCACCTCGGCGGTGGAAACGCTGAGGCCGTCGGCCTGAACGAGGGCGGCGAGCTGGTCGCCGGCCTTCAGGCGATTGACCAAGGCGTCGGCCTTCGCCGTCACCTTCTCCGCGACCTGTTCCTCCTGCCAGCGGGCCAGCACCTGGTTCCTGGCTTCCTCGAAGGTGCGCTCGCGTGCCTTGGTGACGCCCAGCACCTCGTACCAGACGAAGCCGTTGAGGCCGAGCTGGACCGGATCGTTCTCGACGCGGATGTCGCTCTTGAAGGCGGCGGGCAGCAGCTCATCCTTGCCGGGGAACGCCGGCACCTGGGCGCCGTCCGGGTCGCGGCCGGAGCGGTCCACCGCCTCGATGGTCTCGATCGGCAGCGCGAGCTTGGCGCCGACCTCGGCCAGGGTCTGGCCGGCGGCGCGCTCGTCCTCCACCTTGTCGTGGCGGTCGAGCAGGTCGCGCTTGGCGCGGTCGGTGGCGAGCTGCCGCCGGATCTGATCGGCGATCTGATCGAACGGGCGGCTCTGCTCGGGCTCGATCTTGAGGACGCGCACCAGCACGTGGCCGAATCGGCCGGCGATCGGCGGGCTTGCCGCGCCCTCGGCCAGCGAGAACGCGGCTTCGGCCACCACCGGGTCGAGAATGCCGGCGCGGCTCACCGCACCAAGGTCGATGTCGGCGGGCTTGAGGTCGCGGGCGGCGGCGATGTCCTCGAAGCTGGCGCCGGCCGCGATCTTGTCGGCGGCGTCCTTGGCATCCTCGGCGGTGGGGAAGACGATCTGCTGCAGGGTGCGCCGCTCCGGCGAGCCGAACGCATCGCGGTGGGTGTCGTAGTAGGCGCGGATGTCGTCGTCCTTGATCTCGATCCACGGCGCCAGGGTGTCGACGGTGACCGGCAGAACGGCGATCTTGCGGTATTCCGGCGCGCGGAACGCTGCCTTGCGCTCCTCGAAATAGCTGCGCAGCACATCGTCGCTCGGCGCGGCGATGTCGCCGGCGGCGGCACGGCCGAGGGCGACGAATTCGACCTTGCGGGTCTCGTTCTGGTAGATGCCCACAAGCGACACCAGCGCCTGCGGCGGCTCGGCGGTATCGCCGACGGCGCGGGCGATCTGCTGGCGCTTGGCGAGCTTGCGCTCGGAGGCGATGAAGCTCGATTCGGAGAAGCCATTGGCGCGCAACAGCTGCTCGAACTGACTGCGGTCGAACTGGCCGTTGGTGCCGCGGAACGCCGGGTTGTCGTGGATACGGCGGATCAACTCATCGTCCGAGATGCCAAGGCCGAGCCGGCTGGCGCTTTCGTCGAGCGCGGCTTCGGCGACCATTTCGCCCAGCATCTGGCGGTCGAGGCCGAACGCCCGCGCCTGATCCGGCGCGACCGGCCGGCCGAGCTGGCGGCTGAGATTCTGCAGGCGCTGATTGTAGAGCTGGCGGAAGCTCTCGATGGAGATCTCGGTCGCGCCGACGGTGGCGAGATGGTTCTGCCCAAAGCCGCGGAAGGTGTCGCCGATCCCCCACACGGCGAACGAAATCACCAGAAGTCCAAGAAACAACTTGGCGACCCAACTCGCCGCACCTTTTCGCAAGGTCTGGAGCATTGACCGAAATCCGGATTCCAAATGAAAACAGGCAGCGCGCGCTGCCCAAGGGTGGCGCACAATAGGCGGAGGCTGCCTCGGGGGCAATCCGAGGCGAACAATGCCGGAGACCGCCGCACAGCGGCGGACAATGGGGGGAGAAACCATGTCGGCGACACGCCGTCCGCTGGTGGCGGGCAATTGGAAGATGAACGGGTTCAAGGGCGCGATCGCCGAGTTCCGCGCGGTGGTGGCGGCGGTGGCGGGCGGCGGGGCTGGCCATGCCGAGGTGCTGGTGTGCCCGCCGGCGACGCTGCTTGCCGCCTTTGCCGCCGAGCCGCGCGGCGCGGTCGGGGTCGGCGCCCAGGACTGCCACGCCAATCCCTCCGGCGCCCACACCGGCGATCTGTCGGCGGAAATGCTGAAGGACGCCGGCGCCAGCGCCATCATCGTCGGCCATTCCGAGCGGCGGGCCGACCACGCCGAGACCGACGCCGTGGTTCACGCCAAGGCGGTGGCGGTGCGCCGCGCCGGCCTCACCGCCATCGTCTGCGTCGGCGAGACCAGGGCCGAGCGCGAGGCCGGGCATACCCTCGACGTGGTGGGCCGCCAGCTCGCCGGGTCGGTGCCCGACGGCGCCACCGCTGCCAACACGGTAGTGGCCTACGAGCCGGTGTGGGCGATCGGCACCGGCCTGACCCCGACGCCGGCCGACGTCGCCGAGGTCCACGCCATGATTCGCGACCGGCTGGTCGCGCGGTTCGGCGCGGAGGGGCAGGGCATCCGCATTCTCTATGGCGGCTCGGTGAAGCCCGACAACGCCGCCGAGCTGATGGCGGTGGCCGAGGTCGACGGCGCGCTGGTCGGTGGCGCCTCGCTCAAGGCCACCGATTTCATGGCGATTGCAGGGGTTTATCGCTGACGGCGGCGGCATAGTCCGCGCCGCTTCGGCATCGCGGACCGCACCGACGCGATTCCGCCATACCGTTTTGTTTTCTGTTCGCTTCGGGCCATCACGATTGTGTATCGGCGGCCATCCGGCAGCGTTGCAGCGTTCGCGTGGGTGGAAATGGCTGGAATGATCGTGTATGAGCCCGACCAACCGTGGTCCGGCCGCGGGCGTGCCCTTCGACGTGGCAGCGCCCCGGCCTATTTGCTTGTGTCATGCAGACCGTTCTCATCGTCATTCACCTGATGGTCGTTCTCGCGCTGGTCGGGACCGTTCTCCTGCAGAAATCGGAGGGCGGCGGTCTCGGCATGGGCGGGGGCGGCGGCTTCATGTCCTCGCGCGGCACCGCCAACGTGCTGACCCGGACCACCGCCGTGCTGGCGGCCATCTTCTTCGCCACCAGCCTGGCGCTGTCGGTGCTCGCCGGCTACAGCCGCGAGCCGAAGTCGATTTTCGACAACGCGGCGCCTGTCGGCACGCAGGTGCCGGCCCCGGCCGAAGGGCAGGGCGTGCTTGACCAGATCAAGCCGCCGGTCCAGCCGGGACCGCCCCAGCCGCCGCAATCTCGCTGATCGCGATTACGCGTATCTTCAGTTTCACCTCGGCGAGGAGGCTTTTTGCCTCTCGCCGAATTTGAGTGGGCGGGTTAAAACCTGACTCCCATGGCGCGGTACGTTTTTATCACCGGCGGCGTGGTCTCCTCGCTTGGCAAGGGCCTCGCAGCCGCAGCTCTTGCGGCCGACCTTGAAGCGCGCGGCTACAAAGTCCGCCTGCGCAAGCTCGACCCCTACCTCAACATCGATCCGGGCACGATGAGCCCGTATCAGCATGGCGAGGTGTTCGTCACCGATGACGGCGCGGAGACCGACCTCGACCTTGGCCACTATGAACGCTTCACCGGGCGTCCGTGCTCCCGCATGGACAACATCACCACCGGCCGGATCTATCAAGAGATCCTGCTGAAGGAGCGCCGTGGCGACTATCTCGGCGCCACCATCCAGGTGATTCCCCACGTCACCAACGCGATCAAGGACTTCGTCCTGGCCGGCAACGAGGATTTCGACTTCGTGCTGGTGGAGATCGGCGGCACGGTGGGCGATATCGAGGGCCTGCCGTTCTTCGAGGCGATCCGCCAGCTCGGCAACGACCTGCCGCGCGATCACGCCGTCTATATCCATCTGACGCTGCTGCCGTACATCCCGTCGGCGGGCGAGCTGAAGACCAAGCCGACCCAGCACTCGGTGAAGGAGCTGCGCTCGATCGGCATCCAGCCCGACATCCTGCTGTGCCGCACCGACCGGGCGATTCCGAAGGAGGAGCGGCGCAAGCTGGCGCTGTTCTGCAACGTACGGGAAAGCGCGGTGATCGAGGCGCGCGACGTCGATTCGATCTATGCCGTGCCGCTGGCCTACCACGCCGAGGGCTTCGACGTGGAGGTGCTGCACGCCTTCGGCATCGACCCCGGACCGGAGCCGGACCTGTCGCGCTGGGAGAAGATCACCCAGCGCATCCGCAACCCGGAAGGGTCCGTCACCATCGCGGTGGTCGGCAAGTACACCGGGCTGAAGGACGCCTACAAATCGCTGATCGAGGCGCTGACCCACGGCGGCATCGCCAACAACGTCAAGGTGTCGCTCGACTGGATCGAGGCCGAGATCTTCGAGAACGAGGACCCGGCGCCGTTCCTGGAGCACGTCAACGGCATCCTGGTGCCGGGCGGTTTCGGCGTGCGCGGCACCGAGGGCAAGATCCGGGCGGCCCGCTTCGCCCGCGAGCGCAGGGTGCCCTATTTCGGCATCTGCCTTGGCATGCAGATGGCGGTGGTCGAGGCCGCCCGCAATCTCGCCGGCATAACGGACGCCGGCTCGACCGAGTTCGGCTCCACCTCCGAGCCGGTGGTCGGCATGATGACCGAGTGGCTGCGCGGCAACGATCTGGAGCGGCGGAAGGCCGGCGGCGACCTCGGCGGCACCATGCGGCTCGGCGCCTTCGACGCGCTGCTGCGTCCCGGCAGTCGGGTGGCGCAGATCTACGGCACCACCGAGATTTCCGAGCGCCACCGCCATCGCTACGAGGTCAACATGACCTATCGCGACCGGCTGGAGCAGGTCGGGCTTGCCTTCACCGGACTGTCGCCGGACGGTATCCTGCCCGAGATCGTCGAATATGCCGGCCACCCGTGGTTCATCGGCGTGCAGTTCCATCCCGAGTTGAAGTCGCGGCCGTTCGACCCGCACCCGCTGTTCGCCTCGTTCATCGAGGCGGCGGTGGTGCAGAGCCGGCTGGTGTGAGGTGAGGCCGGCCGGTGCGGCCGGATGTCGGATCATCCGCATAAGTCCGCGAAAATGGTGGCGGCGTGCCGTCGCGAAGCCATTTCCCGCGTTTTTCGCCCCCACCACAGCGGTGGGTTATTGACCCGGAGCGCCAGCCTCCGTATGTCCCTGCCGTCCTCGAACGAGCCCGTAGCTCAGTTGGTAGAGCACGAGACTTTTAATCTTGGGGTCCTGGGTTCGAGTCCCAGCGGGCTCACCAAAATTTCCCAGGTGTTACAGAAGTTTAGAGCGGATTACCCGGTTACCGGGTGGTTCGCTTTTGCTTTCGGGGTATCCGCTGGGTATCCAGCTGACCAAGCTGGCAGATCGTGGCCGGTTCGGCGAAGCGTCCGCATTCAAAGCCGGATTTTCGGCGAGGTGTTGCTGGGATCGCCACCTGATCGTGGAAACCGATTGTCGGTCGGTGTCTCTTAACGGGTCGCCGGAGCGGGCGGTTCGTCCACCGACGCCGAACGGTGCTGCGGCAAGGCGCCGAGCAGCCGAATCGGCCGGCGCGATCGTCGGCGAAGCGACGGACAAAGGGCCGCATCTGCGGCCGACAGAGGACAAGCCATGAGTGAAGATATCGTTCGGGACAGCAACGGCAACCAGCTCAACGACGGCGATTCGGTGACCGTGATCAAGGACCTGAAGGTCAAAGGCACGTCGGAGACGATCAAGCGCGGCACGCTGGTGAAGGGCATCCGGCTGACCGGAAATCCCGGCGAGGTCGAGTGCAGCACCAAGCAGGTCAGGGGCCTCGTGCTGAAGACCGAGTTCCTCAAGAAAGCCTGAGCCGGGGCGGCGCTGGCCTCGGTGCCGTCAAAAATCGGTCGGCGGGGGCGATCCGGCGTCGGTGCAGGATGCCGATCACGGCCGAATTCAGCTTGCGCGGCCTCGTCCGTCGCGGTGTCCGGCAAAGCCTCGCGCGGTCGCCGGCCACCGCCGTTAACCCTTTGCGAACGAAGTTGCGGCGCCGCATTAACGCTGTGTTAACCTCTGCCATCGCCGCCCGGCACCACCGGGCAGTCGGTCGGAACAGGTGCAGGGGTCGCGTCGTGTCGCCGGAAACCATTCAGAATTTCATCACGCTTGGCCTTGGGTTCGCGATCGCCGGGATGCTCGCCACCGGCTATCAGGCGCTGGCGGCGCGGCCGGCGAGTTTCCACGCGCTGCTCACCGGCGGGGCGACCGCCTACGCCCACGTGCCGTTCCTGGTGTTCGCAGCGCCGTTCATCATCGTGCGCAACACGGTGCGGCGCGAGCGGTTCGAGAACAACAATCCGATCGGCGTTGCCGTCGCGACCATGATCGCCGGTTTCTGGAGCCTGATGTCGGGCACCGCCGTCATCGTGCTGCTGCGCGCGTTCGAACTGGTCTAGCTTTCGCCGTCTTCGGCCGCCGACCCCGGCGTCGCCGCGGAGCCGGTTGGCAGCACCTGTGCGTCTTTGCCCGTGCGTTGGGAGGACTTCGTGCCGATCTACGCCCTCGATGGCATCAGCCCCGAATTGCCGCAGCATGACCGCTGCTGGATTGCGCCCGACGCGGTGCTGATCGGCCGCGTGCTGCTCGAAGACGAGGCCAGCGTTTGGTGGGGCGCGGTGCTGCGCGGCGACAACGAGCTGATTCATGTCGGCGCCCGCTCCAACGTGCAGGACGGCGCCATGCTTCACACCGACATGGGCTTTCCGCTCACCATTGGCGCCGACTGCACCATCGGCCACCGTGCCACCCTGCACGGCTGCATCATCGGCGACGGCTCGCTGGTCGGCATGGGAGCCACCATGCTCAACGGCGCGGTGCTCGGGCGCAACTGCCTGGTCGGGGCCAACGCCCTCGTCACCGAGGGCAAGACGTTCCCGGACAATTCGCTGGTCGTGGGTTCGCCGGCGCGCGCCATCCGCGCGTTGCCGCCCGACGCGGCGGCACGGCTGGTCAAATCGGCTGCCCATTACGTCGCCAACTGGCGGCGCTACGCCGCCGGCCTGTCCCGGCTGTGATGGTGGGCCGGCCGGGAGCCGGAAACGGCGTCACGCGCCTGATGTCCCGTTGTGCCGGGCGGCTGGGGTCGGCGGATTTACCGCCGAAACGTTGAGGCCGGCCCTGTGGACAGGACCGGCCTCTGCGCAGTCGGCCTTGGACGGGGAGGGTCGGACCGGACCGGGCGCGTGTTCGGTTCGAGCATCCGCCGATCGGGATGTATCGCGCGGATGCTCAAAACGTTCGGCGGGCGTTGTCAAAGCCGGCCCGCCCTCCCGCGGACCGGATCGATCGACGCCGCCTTGGTGAAGCATCGGCCGGGATGACGGTCTCGGGCGATGCTCCGGGCAACCGGTTTGCTTGTCCTTCCACAAACTCGGGTGCATTGGCGGCGTGCGGCGCTCTATCGGCGATCCGCTGCCGTGATCGGCGTACGGGGACGAGTGTCGCCCAGCGCGACCCACAGGTTCGGGTCGGACTGGCTCTGCCGTTTGACGTAGCGATAGCCAGTCTCGTGCCACGGCAGCACCTCGGTGACCTGGTTGTCGAGGATGAACTCGCCATGGTCGGTGCGCACCGTCAGCACGGCGTGTCCATCGTCGCGCTGGTCGCGCACCACCGTGATCAGCAGCGCCTCGCGCGGCCAGCCCGCCTCCATCAGCAGGTGGCGCTTCAACAGCACATAGTCTTCGCAGTCGCCGCGATCGACCGGATAAGTCCAGTATTCGAGCCGGTCGTAGGTTTCGATATCGGTCGCCGGCTGGATGCGGGTGTTGACCTCGGTGTTGATGGCGAGCAACTGCTTCCAGGCCGTCGCAGTCAGCCGCACGTCGCGCGGCTCGCTCGGACGAACCCGGCATTCCTCGCGATGCTCGCCGCAAAACTGAACCCAGCCGATCGGCGGGCGGGCATATTCTCCGACCGCGATAAAAATCGGGCGCTCGGTCGGGGCCGCGCTCACCGAGGCGGTATCGAACCCGGCGGTCAGTGCGACGGCGGCCAACCCTGCTGCGTAGACGATCCAGCCTCGCCGCGGTCGAAGGCGTCCGAAATACGTTGATGTGCTTGTCTTGTCCATTTGACCCTCCCCAGGGCAAAGACAAGACTGACAGGTACACTTTGAACTCGCGCTAAGTCAGGAATGTGCTCTTTAGCTAAACCCAATACAACGTCGAATTAAACTTCGCGAAAAACACAAGATAATTTGAATCGAAGGCGAGCTAATCTTTCGACAAAACCGATTCAAATGCGAGGGAATGGATTCGGAGTCCGTTTCCGCTCCGAAATCCGGTAAGTCATTGATAACAAACGGTTGGGAATCAGGTGCGGCGACCGGCCCGCGCTTCCGACCACAGCAGCACAAGGCCGGCGAGGACGATCACCGCGGCGCCGACCATGGTCTGCACCTCGGGCACCTCGCCGAACATCAGCCAGCCCCACACCACCGCCCAGGCGATGAAGGTGTACTGATAGGGCGCGACGGTTGAGGCCGGCGCCAGCTTGAGCGACCTGGTGACGCACATATGGCCGAGGGTCGACACCAGCCCGAGCAGCGCCAGCGCCGAGAAATCGAGCAAGCTCGGCGTCACCCAAGCGAACGGCACCAGCACCAGGCCGAGCGCCAACGCGCCGACCGCCTGCCAGAACACCAGCGTGACGTCGGATGTGTCGCGCAGCAGGCGACCGGTGACGTTCATCAGTGCGAACATCAGCGCCCCGGTCAGCGCGCCGAGCGCCGGCAGCGACACCGCCTCCGACGACGGCTTGAGCGCGATCACCACCCCGACGAAGCCGACGCCGACCAGCAGCCAGCGCCGCGCGCCGACCCGCTCGCCGAGCGCCAGCGGCGACAGCGCCACCACGAAGATCGGCGAGGCGAGCAGAAAGGTCATGGCGTCGGCGAGCTGCAAATAGGCCAGCATCCAGTAGAACAGGCCGATCTCCGCCGTCGCAGCGGCGACGCGGGCGGCCTGCAGCCACGGCTGGCCGGGGCGCAGCACGCGGCCGACGCCCTCGCGCAGCACCAGTGGCGTCAGCATGATCAGGGAGAAGGCGCTGCGGATGACCAGCACCTGGCCCACCGCGTAGGTCGCCACCAGCCATTTGCCCATGGCGTCGTTCAGCGAGAACATGAAGACGCCGAGCAGCATCATGCCGATGCCGGCGAGTGCGGCGAACCTTTGGGCGGAGGGCATTGGCGGGGGATGAGTAAGGGGAACGGACGCCCCTTGCGTGCCCGGTCCGCCGCTCGGCGTCAATCGCATCGGGCTCGGCCGGGCCCTGCGCTGGGATCAGAACTGCGGGTCGGGCGCCTTCAGCTCGTCTTCCAGCGTTGCCACGTGCTGATAGCGGGCGAACTCCACCGCGAAGCCGTTCTCGATGTGGCGCACCACGCGCGCCGGGGTGCGGCCGAGGGTGATGCGGGTGCCGACTGGCGGCCGGATCTCGCTGCGCACCGCGGCGCCCGACAGCGACACGTCGACCACCACGCAGGGGAACGTCGAGCCGGTCGGCATGGTGATGATGGAACGCGGGTCACGCGGCACCACGCGGGCGTGGCGGCGGTCCTCCGGCAGGCCGAGCTTGCCGCGGTTGGCGAGCCAGGTCAGCGCCTCGGCCAGCTTCTCGCGGCGGCGCGGCGTGCCGGACACGGTCATGGCGAAGCCGTGCTCGAACAGGCGGGTGACGCGGCCCTCGACGCGGCCGAGCTCGTCGATATAGGCGACCACCCGCTCGCCCGGCCGCGGCAGCACCGGCGCGATCAAGGCGACGCCGCCGGGCGACATGTTCAGGGTCTGGCAGGGGTATTCCTGCTGGCTCTCCAGCATGAACCGGCCGAGCAGGGTGAGCTGTACGCGCTGGTGGCGCCGGCGCTCGGCGAAATGGGGCCGTAAGGTTCTTGCTGCTTCAGCCATGGCCCGCGCGGAAGTTGAGGACACCGATTACCGGACGGCCATCTTGAGCGGCTGTCGTTAATAGCAGGTAAGCTCGGCGGCACCGCCTGAACGTTATGCGACCCCTTTGCCGAGATTGGCGCACCGTCGCGAGACGTCGTGTTCGACGCCGTTGTGGAGGTGGTGGACCGAACGGATGTGCAATTCGCGCACCGGATCGCCCATCAGCCACCACGGCGTCTCCGGGCCGGCCAGGCCGCACAGCATCTGGGCGTGGGTGGCGCCGTCGACCAGGAGCGGCAGCAGCAGCAACTCCAGGGCGAGCTCGCCGTGGTCGACGCTCATTCCCATCAACTGCGCCAGGGCGGGCGCCTGGGACTCGGCAATCTCGGCGATCAACAGGGCGATGGCGTCGCGGTCGGGCGCAGCAAACAGCTCGACGAAGGCGCTGCCGCGCAATTCGCGGCCGAACATCGCGCAGGTGCGCGATCCGGCGAGCCGGATCAGATGACCCGACGTCGCATCGAGCGCCAGCGTCAATACATCGGGGAGGGCGCCGGCGATGTTGGCGGGCGATATCAGTGCCCGCTCCGGCGCCGCGCGGTCGCCTCGTTGCCGGTTCCATTCCATGAAAAGGTGCCGCAGCATCGGATGTTTCATGTTAAGTCTCCGTTGCGGCAAGTTCATTCCTAAACAGGACAAACTTATGACCTGAGAAGGCCGCCGTAATATTTCGGGTAGTCGACTCGTCAAAACCCAAAAAGTTCTGCCGTCATTTTGTATGGACAGTTTAGCGTAAACAGAGGTTTATGGCGAAAGACTCAATTTGAGCGATTGCCGGTCGCATCCACAATTCCCTGCCGCGCCGAGGTGAAAAAGCGCCGTTGCCGTCGGCTGCGCTTGCGCCCGTCCGCAGTCCGGGCCATGGCTTAGAGACCGTTTGGAAACTCGGACGGCGGGCCGCGTTGTGGCGCGAACTGCCGGACGCCAGGAGGAAAGCGAGACCGATACCGGGGAGTACCTACGAGCTTTTTGACGCCGCGACCGGCGTTCGCCCCGCAACCCGAAGGGCCGGGCCGCTTTCGGGCGCCCGGTTCGTCGCCGATCTCGACCGTACTCCCCGGTACGCTCTTCGATCGGCTCCTGCCGGAGCGCCCGAAATCGGCTCCGGCGCGGCCCCGTCGGAGTTTCCAAACGGTCTCTTAACGCAGGTTCCTGCCGCTTCCTGCGGGCCGGCTGCCAGCGATACGTTCGGGCGGCGGCCGCAGTCTGACCAACACAGGATCGACCATGACGTCCTCTCAACCAGGTTCCGAGCCGATGTTCAACGTGCCGCCCGCGGCGTTGGCGCTGACGATTGCGCTGGTCGCGGTTCACGTGATTCGGGAACTGGTCGGGCGCGAGGCGGACGTCGACATCCTGCTCTATTTCGCCTTCATCCCGGCGCGCTACACCGACGTCGCAGCGTTCGGCGAGCTGCCGGGTGGCGTTGGCGCCGAGTTCTGGACGTTCGTGACCTATGCCTTTCTCCATGCCGACTGGACCCATCTGCTGGTCAACGCGGTGTGGCTTTTGGCGTTCGGCTCGGCGGTGGCGTGGCGGTTCGGCACCGCGCGCTTTCTGGCGTTCTTCGCGCTGACGGCGGCGGCGGGCGCTGCCGCTCACCTTGCGTTCCACATCGGCGAGCCGGTGCCGCTGGTGGGCGCCTCCGGCGCGCTGTCCGGGTTCATGGCGGCGGCGGCGCGGTTCGTGTTCGAGGCTGGCGGGCCGCTCGGCGCGTTCCGCCACCACGGAGCGGCGGCGTACCGGGTGCCGGCGCTGCCGCTCGGCCGTGCGCTGCGCGATCCGCGTATCGTGGCGTTCCTGGCGGTTTGGATCGGGCTCAACTTCCTGTTCGGGCTGGGTAGCCTGGGCAGCGAGCTGTCGGGCAGCACGATCGCCTGGGAGGCGCACCTTGGCGGCTTTGCCGCCGGATTGGCCGGATTCGCGCTGTTCGATCCGGTTACTCGCCGTGACCGATAGCCGCATACCACTGTTTGCTTTGCGACCGCGTCAATTCAGGCGGATACTGATTGCCTGACCGCTCCAACGACCGGGTGCCATCCTGGAACAGGGAGGAAGGCGCGGATGATTGTCCGGACGATACTCGCAAACAAGGTCGGCGAGGTCGCGACGATGTTGCCCGACCAGCCGGTGATGGACGCCGCGATGCTGCTCGCCAGCCGCCAAATCGGCGTGGTGGTGGTGACGACGGCCGACAACATGGTGCTCGGCATCCTGTCCGAGCGCGACATCGTCCGCCGGCTCGCCGAGGCGGGCGCGAGGGTGCTCGATGCGCCGGTCAGGACGGTGATGACCACCGACGTCGCGATCTGCTCGCCCGACGAGCCGCTCGACGTGATCATGCGGCGCATGACCACCGGCGGATTCCGTCACCTGCCGGCGGTTTCCGCGGGGCGGCTGCTCGGTGTCATCTCGATGGGCGACGTGGTGAAATACAATCTCGACCAGATGGAATACGTCAGCCGCGAACTGAACGGCTACATGCTGACGGCCTGACCGGCTTGGCGATGACATGACGCCGGCGGCGTCCGGGGACGCGTGGTTCCTCGTGGCCCGATGCGCCCGCGGGTCTCGACGCCGGGCCATGGGACGGACGCCGTGCGCTCGTTCCAGATAACGATATGGCGGTTTTGCAGGAACACTGTCGCGACCGGGACGATGGTGTGGGCGATGACGCCCGGCGTTGCGCAAACGCCATATCTCAACACCGGACGATCGCGCCCGCCAACACGAATACGGCCAAAGCAGGCGGCGCATGGCGGACCGCTTTGGCCGTTCCGTTGGCGGGGTACGCAACGCCGGCCGGATCGGCCAGGCCTCGTATTACGCCGCCTTGGCGTTGACCGAGGTCTCGGCGATCTGGGTGAGCAGCTTGTTGGTCTTGATCTCTTCCTGAAGGTTCTGGTCGATCAACTTGGCGATATCCGAAAGGCCGAGTTGCACGGCCCAGCTTTTCAACGCGCCGTAACGGGCGATCTCATAGTGCTCGACCGCCTGTGCCGAGGCGACCAGCCCGGCGTCGAGCGCCGGCGAGTCGGAGAATTCGTCCATCACCTCCTTGCCTTCCTCGACGATGCCGAGAATGGCTTCGCAGGTCTTGCCGCGCGCGGCAAGATCGAGCAGTTCGAAGACTTGCTGCAGCCGCTCGACCTGCGTTTCGGTCTCGTCGCGGTGGGTTTCGAACGCCGCCTTGACCTCGGGCGAGGAGGCCTCGCGCGCCATCTTGGGCAAGGTCTTCAGGATCTGCTTCTCGGCGTAATACATGTCCTTGAGATAGGCGACGAACAGGTGCTGGAGCGTCCGCTCCTTCGGATGGGTCTTGGTCTTGGCGTCGGGCGCGGTGTCCGTCTTGGTCGTGACGGTCTTGGATTCGGCCATGGGGGTGTCCTCGGCAGGGGGATGAAATCCGCCGATCAACCCCGCGCATCAAGGCTTTGTTCCGGCACGGCGTACCGCCAGCACGGGCATCCGCAGCACCGCTGCCGCCGCGGCGGGCATGAACATCTCTGTGCAGCCGGTGCGCCTGCGCGCGGCCTGGCCGCGTTGGATCGCGATGGCGCCGTCACCCTCGGCCGTCACATCGGGCTCGCCCACTGAGGGGCACCCAAGTATTTGATTTAAATGGATTTCAACAGATGGTGGGGGAGGTAGGACTCGAACCTACGAAGGCTTAGCCAGCGGATTTACAGTCCGCCCCCTTTGCCGCTCGGGACACTCCCCCAACCTCAGCCTCCGGGTGGCGAAGCCAGCGCCGGAAACCGCGTCAGTGGCGCGTCTTATGGTGGCCGATCGGCGGACTGTCAACACACCTGAGCGAGTGTCCACGGCTCAGGTGACAAAATGCTGACCGTCGGCCGGTGCGGAGGCGCACGCGCGGCCAATTCGGCGGCGCGGAGCGCGGGAGAGGCGCCCGGCCGCGATGCGGCCTCAACCGCCGTCATTGCGGGAAGCGCTGCACGAGCCGCCGCCGAGCACGCAGAAATTGGCGCAGTGGCGGTGGTTGAGCGGGACGCGGCGGGCGGCGGCGGCGAGCGAGGGGCCGAGGTCGAAGCGGGGGTCATAGGGCAGCAGCGTGCAGGCCACCACGCTGAGGCGGTCCGCGCCCTTTCGCTTCACCACCATGCGCGACGACGCGCACATCATCTGCTCGGGGCGCTTGTGCAGGACCGCCCAGCACGATTCGCTGATCTCCGGCACGTTGTCGTCGTCCGTCATTTCCGGAAACAGCACCAGTGCGGCGGGGTCGCGGGCGTCGAGTTCAAGGCCGAGGCCGGCGAACAGCCGGGCATAGCCGGAGCGCAGCACCGCCTCCGGCTCGCCCGAGGCGGTGCGGCCGGCCACCGCGACGACGAAGCCGTGGCGGGCCAGCCAGAGCAGGCCCTCCACCGCCGGCGCCCAGCTTCGCGGGCCGCGCATCTCCTCGTGCCGGGCTGGCGCGTAATGGTCGAGCGAGACTCGCAACGTCAGCCGGCCTGGAAACATCGCCCGAAGGCCGAGCAGCCTGGCGCGGTGATGGTCGAGTGGCGCCATGGCGTTGGTCAGCACCAGAACGCGGAAGCCGCGCGCCAGCGCGTCCTCGATCATGCCGGTGATGTCGCGGTTGGCGAACGGCTCGCCGCCGGTGAAGCCGATCTCGTGCGGCGGCGGCGCGAGCCCGGCTGCCTCGTCGAGGCAGGCCCGCACCTCGGCTCGGCTGAGGAAGGCAAGGCGATCGTTGCGTGGTGACGATTCGATGTAGCAGGACGGGCAGGCGAGGTTGCACAGCGTGCCGGTGTTGAACCACAGCGTCTCCAGCGCGGTGAGCGTGACGCCGGCCCGGCGTTGGCCGCTCGCCGTCCAATCGGGGTCGGCGAATCTGGCCCGCGGCGATTCGGGAGGGGGGCTCACCTGTCTGCTCCACATGGCTTGGCCCGCGGCCGCCGTTTCTCGAACCGGCACAACGCCGGCCGTCACCCATCGGCGGCTGACCGCGACGGCGGCAGCCGGCACAGCCCGGCGTCCTCGGCGCCGAGCGCGGCGTTGAACTTGGCGCTGAAGTTCTGGAACGCGATCCAGGCGGTGAGGGCGGTGATGCCGTCGTCGTCGAAGTGGGGCCTCAAGGCGTCGATCTCCGACGCCGTCACCCGCTTGGCGGTGTCGGTCATTGTCTCGGCGTAGGCGAGGGCGGCGCGCTCGCACTCCGAAAATAGCGGGCTGGTTCGCCATTTTTCAACCGCCGCGGCCTTGTCGGCTGCGCCGGCGGCCTTCAGCAGATTGTAGGCGTTGAGGTCGACGCAGAACGCACAGCCATTGATCTGCGCCACCCGCACCGACAGCGCGCTGCGCAGCGCGGTGTCGATCGGGAAGGCGCGGCGCTGGAACAGGCCAAGCAGGATCAGAAGGCCGAGGAAATGGCCGGGCAGCCGCCCCCACAGCCAGGACGGCGACAGCACCTGGCCGTAGCGGCGGACCTGGTTGCGGAAGAACAGCCGCAGGTACCAGGGGTATTCGGCGATGGGCTTAGGCTCGATGAACGGCATCCTCGCCTCCGCGGCTGCGCCTGCCGCGAAGCAGCGCACCCGGCCCTTGCCGTTGTAGGGCGGGATTTGGCCGTTCAAGCGTGGCCGAGACGGCGGCGGCACGGATCGGTCCGGCGCGGCGGACGTATCGGCCGGATCGAACGGGTGACGGCACAGCCGCAGCCGCCGCGAGACGATCGGGTCGCGGACGTAGCAGGTGCTGCGTGCCATATCGCGTGCAGGATCACGCCCAGCTTGCGCGTCACGTTGACCGTCGCGATGAAGCCCAGCGCCGTCACCGGGCTGACGCGCGGATTACTCGGGGAATACCGCGATAGAGCCGCGCCCGCACCGACGATGTCGCCGCGCTTCAATGAGGCCCGAGCGGATTACTCGGGGAATACCCGGTGCAGCACCTCCGCGCCGTCCGGCAGCGCCGGGCTTCAATGAGGCCCGAGCGGATTACTCGGGGAATACATCAAGACCCTCAACAAGGCGGTGGAGCTGACGCTGCTTCAATGAGGCCCGAGCGGATTACTCGGGGAATACAGGCGCGGTGAGCGAAAATCCGTTGTCGAGGGTGAGTTGGCTTCAATGAGGCCCGAGCGGATTACTCGGGGAATACCGCCGTCACCTCGGACGCCCGCCGGCCGCGCACGCCGCTTCAATGAGGCCCGAGCGGATTACTCGGGGAATACTCCCTGGCCTCGGCCGAGGCGACCGCGGTGCTGGGGGGCGCGCTTCAATGAGGCCCGAGCGGATTACTCGGGGAATACGCCGCATCTTCAGCGGTCGGCGTCACACGACCTTCTGGCTTCAATGAGGCCCGAGCGGATTACTCGGGGAATACGTCTGTGCATCCGCAAAGCCAGCCTTCGGTCGTGGCGTGCTTCAATGAGGCCCGAGCGGATTACTCGGGGAATACCGCCAGCGGCGCTGTAATCAGCTCGCCGGTGTCGAGGCTTCAATGAGGCCCGAGCGGATTACTCGGGGAATACCGTGACCGACCCTGGCCATGTCCATCCCAATTCAGTTCCAAGCTTCAATGAGGCCCGAGCGGATTACTCGGGGAATACTAACACGCGTTGGCTTGTTGAATACTGAGCCTGACAAGCGCTTCAATGAGGCCCGAGCGGATTACTCGGGGAATACTGCTTATGAGCCGCTCAATGGCCGTTGATAGGTGGTCGCTTCAATGAGGCCCGAGCGGATTACTCGGGGAATACTTCTCGGCCGCCGCGTTCCACCCCTTGTCCCAAACGCCGCTTCAATGAGGCCCGAGCGGATTACTCGGGGAATACTGGTCTGGTAGCTTTGGTGTGTTGGACAGGTCACCTAGGCTTCAATGAGGCCCGAGCGGATTACTCGGGGAATACGCCGCCCACCACTGCCTTGACGTTTTCCCAGTTGCGGATGCTTCAATGAGGCCCGAGCGGATTACTCGGGGAATACGCAGCGTATCGCTTGATGCCGGCAAGTCGATTGGAAGGCTTCAATGAGGCCCGAGCGGATTACTCGGGGAATACCCCTGCCAGATTTTTGCTCGATTACGCAGGAGAATAGACAGGTACTTGCGAGAGCTGCGTCAACGGTCTCGCCTCGCAACGTGCGACAAGGCATGAACGTATTTCACATTGGCAAACAGCCCTTCAAATTCAAGGATCTAAACAGCTGCGAGCGCTTACGGGAGAAATGCATATCACGGCAGCGCTCGCGCCGTAAGGCGGCACGTTCCGAACGCGGGGTCAGCGCCGACGATTGTGACAGCGGGGATCGCAGATCCGAGTGACTGCCGGACGAGACGAGATTCTTCTCAGGCGAGGTCCGGAAGGTCCATCCGCAGTCTTGAAACCGGCATCGCCGAAAATTCCTGCTTGAACTCAGGGTTTTCGGGGGGGGCGTCCTCCCAGGAGTCTGATTGGACGTGAGGACATATAGGGATAATAATTTCAAATTTAGAGTATTTTTCCGATCTGGTTGCATCAGATCTGACACTTTCATGGTTTTGGTTATCGTACTTTATTTCATGAATTCGGCTCACAATTTTGCGGGAAATGCTCTAAATCACCACCGCGCGCCGCTCGATCGGCTGGAAGCTCTTGCCCAGGCTCTCGACCGCGAACTCAACATCCTCGGCCGGGCCGAGATCGAGGATGATGACGTGGTCGGCGTCGCGGTCGATCAGGTCCTCCAGCGCGGAGGCCATCTCGGCCCGGCGGCCACCGTCGAGCCGGCAGTGGAACACCGAGAGCTGCAGCCAGCGGCCATAGCCCTTCATGGTCTTGAACACCCGCCGCCAGCGCTTGGGGTCGGAGATGTCGTAGGCGACCACGTAAGCGTGCTCGGCATTTGAGCGGCGGGCCATCGCGTTCTCCGTCAAAGCTTGCGGTCTGACCGGGTCAGATCGCAAGCTTTAAGATGTTGGCTTGGCGCATTCTCTTTCGCAAAACCGGCATCCACTTTTGCGGAGAATGCTCTACCTGGGCACGTAATGCGGATAGCGCGGAATCTCGCCGCACACGAAGCGCGCAAACAGCCGGGCCTGGATCTGGATCAGCCGGCGCATTGACACCTGATAGCCGAACGCCGGGTGCGTGGTCTCCTGGTCGAGCCGGCGCTCATAGGCCGCGATCAGCGCGCGCCGCGCCTTGGGCTTCAAGTTGCAGCCGCCGGCGGCGGAGACGAAGTCGTCCGGCGCCAGCTCGCCATTGTTGAGCGCCATCAGCACGGCGGAATCTGCCAGCACCGGCCGGAACGGCTCGATCAGGTCGAGCGCCAGCGCCGGCCGTCCCGGCCGCTCGGCGTGATAGACGCCCTTCCAGGGATCGAGCCCGGCGACCGAGATTGCCGACGAGAACGTGCGCGTCAGCACCGCGTAGATCAGCGACAGGCAGGCGTTGACCGGATCGGCGGGCGGGCGGCGGTTGCGGCGCTCGAAGGCAAAGGCCGGCAGCGCGGCGACGGCATCGGTGAACAGCTTCGGCAAAGCGCGAAAATAGAGCGCCGCCGCCTCGCCCTCCAGGCCGAGCAGCGCGGCTGCGGTCTCCGCGCGCGCGGTGCGGTCGGCGAGCAGCGCGAGGCGGTCGAGCAGCGGGCCGCGCTCGCCATCCTCGCCGCGCCAGTTGCGTCGCAAAATGGTGCGCGAATTGCGAATCTTGGCGGCCACCAGCTCGCGCGCGAAGGCGAGGCGGCGCGGCTCGTCGGCGGCGAGCGCGTACTGCGCGGTGCGCACCGTTGCGCTCCTTGGCCCCTGGCCGCCGGTCGAGCCGAGATACCAGAAGCCCGACGACATCCACGCCACCGGCACGTCGCGGCGCAGCAGCTCGTGGACGGCCGGCGTGGTGAGCGAGACGGGACCGGCCAGCACGAGTTCCGACACCTCGTCGAGCGCAACGGCGCGGTCCGCCTCGCCCTCGACCTGCACGACGAGGGTGAAGTCCTTCTTGGTCACCCGCGCGCCCGGCGTCTGGACGTAGAGCGGCAAAGCCGGCGTCGCGGCCGGCGGCGGGGTGCGCGCGATCGCCCCCTTGCGGAACCAGTTGACCTCGTCGGGCAGGCAGATCGGCAGCAGCGAGCAGCGCACGCATTTTTGCGAGTGGTCGAGCGGTGGCGGCAGCCGGCCCGCCGCCACGGTCAGCCGCAGGTCGGAGGCGGCACCGAGCGCGGTGGCGATCAATTCGTCGGTCAGCTCGACGCGCACCCGCTCGCGGCTGTCGGCGAACCACAGCGCGCCCTCCTCGCAGGTGTAGCCGGCCTCGCGCAGCAGCAGCGCCTGCACGCACACCTGCACCCGCTCGGGCAGATACGCGCCCTCGGCGACATGGGGCCGCTTGCCGGTCTTGATGTCGACCGGCACGACGCGGCCGTCGTCGGCCTCGATGACATCGAGTTCGGCGGTGAGGCCGAGCCGCTCGGAAGCGAGCAGCAGCCGGCGGGTCTTGAGCGTGCGATCGTCCGGCAGCGCGTCCGGCTCGGGCAGCGCCGGCGCGGCGCCGGTCTCGGTGGCCTTGTGGGCTCTGCGGCCGGCGGCGGTGTCGGCGTTGCCGGCCCATTCGCCGCGGCCCCATTCCAGCACGGCGAGGCGCGGGCAGTAGACCCATTCGTTGATCATTCGGGCGGGAGTGAGCATCTCGTCGGCCGCCGCGGGCGGCGCGAACAGCGCCAATTCGCCCTGGCGGGCGGCGGGGCGGGCCGGAGCGGCGGCGCCTTGGTCGCTCAGGTTCTGGCCAAGAGCGTCTTGGCCGGGCACAGACCCGGCCGGCGGATCGGACCGTGTATCAGACGAAGACATGCCCACCTCCCGCACGCTGAACGTGCAAGAGGCGGGCCAGGCGCGGAGATATTTGAGTCAGGGGATCGTCCACCTGCCATCATCTATCTTCAATGAGGCCCGAGCCGGCTCGGCTCGGGGACCGCGCCTAAAGCGTCTTATACATCATGGCAGGCGGTTAAAGGAGAAGGAAAGCAACTTATTGACTGGCGGCGCCAAGCCAACTAGTTTTAAATAGCATCTCTGGCGAATCGCAAATCAGGGCAAATAGTGGCTGTCTGCGACCTTCTTCTCGAAGGCCTCTTCGATGGAATCATCCGCGGCGTGGCAGCTTCATACATCTTAAAGAATATTTCAGGTGCAGGGGGTAGTATTGAGAACGGCTCTACTCCAAGCTCAGTACCTACTTGGATTCTATCAATAAATGCCTGTTCCAATGCCTGCCGCAAGCCGTGAAGATTCTCCGACTGAACTGCAATATCGTACTCAAGGCACTGTGCGCACCAATGGTCTCGTTCCTGAAAAGCGACGGCTCTAATGTGCATCGTTTTAACCGAAGGTCTGTAGGCGCGTCCCCACTGAAGCAAACGTCGGAACAGTGAGTTTGGTTCGCCAAGCATCGCTGCATCCTCGCATCCATAAGCAGCAGGCTACCATGCTACATTAACCCAGTTTGCCACACCTGGATTTTTTAGTGAATTGACAATATTCCTAATTTTATCCTCACTTTGAATCCTGACCGGGCAACATGCTTAGGATGCTCCCCGCTAACCCCAGGAAGAAAACAGTGATTGATGCTGCTGTTGAGAGAGGGTGGCGGCATGAAAAGATTCATGGGAAAGATGTCTTGCGTAGTATCTCATCAGATATGTTCGTTGTCCTACAAGATATTGGGGAGGATTGCTTTTATTCGCATTCAGTCGCCTCAAGTTATGCAAGATCGTTGGGACTTGCGATCGATAGCGAAAAAGCAAAATCCATAACATGGAGCCCTAGCGAGGGCGAAAAAACATAGGCCACCAACCGTCCGTCACCTCTCCTCGGCCCGTGCCCGCGTGAAATTCATGAACTTGCCGACCGAGATGCGCCGCGCCACCAGCACGTGGTCGACGCCGAGGTGGGCGAGCGCAGCCGGCGTGCGCAAACCGGGATGGCCGAGCAGCGCCCGGATGGCGGCGAGCGTCGCCGGCTCACGCCACACCGGCCAGGCGAAGGAGAAGCCGCGCGCGTCCGACCTGCCGCCGAGGATCGCCGGCCGCACCCGCCCCGCCCGCGGTTCGGGCGCCAGCGTCAGCGCCGCGATGCCGATCGCGGCGAGCCGGTTGGCGCCGTGCTGGGTGCCGCCCTTGTAGGCGGGGTCGGTGGGATCGCCCGGCATCAAAGCGTAACGGACGTCCTCGGCCGGGTCCCAGCGGAACGAAAAGGTCGGGTCGTCGCGATGCCAGGGCTTAAACAGCGCTTCGGCCAGACAGTCCGCCGCCGAGACCGCGACGGCCTTCTTGCCGCGGCCGCGCGGCGGCGGCACCTCGGTTCGCGGCACGCTGGCCAGCCGGTCGAGAAAATGCTGGTGGCCCTGGCCGAACAGCAGGCACAGCGGCGTCGGGTCGACCGGGGCGGTCGCGGGGTCCTTGGCGTCCTTCACCGCGGCGTCGCTCATCAGGGCGGTGAGGAGGTCGGCGCGCTGGCGTGTCTCGGGGCTGGCGGCGGCCGCCTTGAGCAAGTCCCGCGCATCTGGGCGCGGATGGTCGAGGTCGGCCCGGCCGCCGAACTCGTGCGCCGCCGCCAGCCTCGCCACACCGGCCGCAGCGGCTTCCGCCACCTCGGTTTGCGTCAGGGGGCGGGCAAGATGCAGCACCGGGCGCAGGGGAGGGTGCTCGACGTCCCAGGCGGCGCGCGGGCGCAAGCTGTCGCGGCTCTCGGCTTCCAGCGCCCGCAACAGCCCGAGCAGCGCCAGGAAGGCGAGCAGGTTGTCCGGCTCCAGCCCGTCCAACCGGTGGCGCGTTGCGGGTTCGTCCGGGGCGGTCACGTCGCGTCTCCTTCGGCGGCGCGTGCCGCGAAGTCGGAGGCGCGGTGGTCGGCGAGCCGCAGCACCGCCTCGAAGCGCGCCAGCTCCCACACCCCGTAGCGGGCCTTGAGCCGCTCGAACAGGCCGGCCCAGTCGACGCCATCATGCTCGAAGGCCAGCGATTGCGGGCCGGGCCCGGCCGGCAATGTGATGGTGTTGCCGGCCAGCGGCAGCGTCCGCGCCTCGGCATCAAGCGAGTCGGCGTGGGGAAACAGCGGCCGGCCGTGGCCGTGGTGGGTGCCGATCAGCCACTGCACGAGGTCGGGGTCCTCAGCCTCGGCGAAGCGCGGATGGAGCGGCGCCAGCCGCACCGACAGCGCCTCGTGCCGCCAGCGCGCCGGCAGGTCCACCCGCGCGACGGTTCCGCGCGGCGCCGGCCGCGCCGACTTGGCGAGAGGGTGGGCCGGATCGGCGCCGAGCGGATCGTCGAAGGCAAGCAGCGCCTGGAAGCGCGGGTCGGCCTTGCCGAGGTCGTGCAGCAGGGCTGCGAGCGTGACGTCGGTGACGCGCGCGTCTGGCAGGCCGGCGGCGCGGGCGAAGCGCTCGGCGAACTCCGACACCTGCCCGCAATGCGTGTCGAGCCCCTGCGTGAAGCCGGGCATCGAGCCGGCGACGTCGTCCTCGGTGGCGGCGGGTTGGCCGTCTTCCGCGCCGGTCTCCGGCTTCACGTCTTTCAGACCGGATGGGGCGACGAGCACCACGCCGCGCGGCCGGTCCTCATCGTCGACGCCGTAAAGGTCGGTGTAGACCTCGACCTTGGGGCGGGCCTTGCGCTGGCGGCCCTCATCGAGGCGGTTCAGGGCAGCCTTGATGTCGTCCGGCAGGTCGAGCGCGGCCAGCGCGTCGCGGACGACCTTCCACGGCTGGCCCAGAGTTTCAGCGAGGGTGTCGGCGACGGCATCTTCACGCGCCCCATCCTCCTTGCGCTGGCGGGCTTCGGCCGCGGCCTCGGTCTCGCCATCCTGCGGCTCGATCTCGATGCGCAGCAGACCGGGGGCGACGCGCACGGCAAACCTTTTGCCGGCAAAGGGCTCTATTGCCTTGGCGGCGACGTCGGTTGCCGGACCCGGCGCCGATGGGTTCCAGCCGAATTCGTCCACGCCGCCGTGCTTGGCCGGCACCACGATGGTGTCGCCGGGGCGGATGGCGCGCGGCGCGATCCAGGCCGAGCGGTCGTCGTCGCCGGCCCAGCGGAACGCGACCGGCGCCCTCGCCGCGCGCTCCGGCTCGTCCTCCTCCGCCCGCGCCGCAATGTCGGCGAGGTCGCGATCCACGCGCGGCCGGGCCTGCCGCGCCACCGCGTCGAGCCAGCGGCGCACCGCGGAGACCGGCAGTTCGATCGTCTCGGCCGCGCGCGGCGGCACCAGCGCCAGCAGCCGGCGCGTCTCGTCCGGCAGATCGGGATCGATATCCGCCCGCCACGCCACCGTCACCGTGGCGCTCTCGCGGCCGGCGCCGTGCAGATAAAGCCCGATTTCGGGACCGGTGCGCGGCACCGGCGCGGTCCAGCTTAAGAGGTCGAGATGCGCCGGCATCAGCACCGGCGCGTCGGGGCGCGGCGACAGCGCCGCGGGCGGAGCCGACGCCGCCACCGCCTCGAACGCCGCAATGCCAAAATCGATGATCGGCGGCCCGCCCTTGCGCGTCGGCGCGGCGGCGTGCTCGGACAAATGGGTCCAGGCGGCGCGGATGGCCGGGCCGTACACCGGATCGTCGGCCCGCGGCGACAGATCGCGCTTGGTCGCGACGATCGCCGCGATCGGGATGTTCGCCTCCGCCGGCTCGATCGCGCGGCCGGCGCGGTTGAGCCGGCCGAAGCGCTGGCGCAGCGCGTCGATCGGCGCCGCCTCGGTGATCAGCCCGTCGAAATCGACATCGACGCCGGCCTCGATGCACTGCGTCGCCACCACCACCAGCGGTTTTTCGAGCGGGCGCGCTTCGCCGGTGCGGATCGGCTTCAAGGCGTCATTTGCGGTCTGCTCGCGATCCACCGGCCGCGCCGGGCCGATCAGCAGCACCAGCTTGACGCCATCCGCGTCGAGGTCGGTTTTTAGCCGCTCGAACAGCGATCGCGCCCGCACGACGCGATTGACCACCGCGCCGATCGCCGGCGCGCTGACGCCGCGCTCCGTCAATGTCTTGAGCGCGTCCTGAACCGCCTTGGCGAGCGCGGCGACGCGCCGCATGTTTTCGGCGTCATCCGTGTCGGCGGTCTCGTCGGCCTCCTCGTCATCGCCCGCGGCCTTCGCCTTGGCGGGGCCGATCAGCGCCGCCGGCTTGGGGGCCTCGATGCGGCGCTTCAGAACCTCATGAGCTCTGTCGTCGTCGCCGAGCCTAAAAGGGTCCGGACTGTTCTCTCCGGCGGTCGCCGAGAGCTGGACCACGCCGAACGGCGCCGGTACGCCCCAGGCCGGGTCAAACCAGCCGTCGCCGCGATAGTGCGTCACATACCCGAGCGTCTGGCGGAACGGCTCGGCGAGGTGGGCTTCGTCGAGCAGGATCAGGCAGTCCGAGCCGATCAGGCCGGCATGGACCGGCTTCATGCGGTCGGACACGCCGTAGCCGCGGAACAACAGGCGCGAGCCGACCTGATCGACCGTCGAGCACAGCACCGTGGGCTGCGAGGGCGTACTCGCCCAATCGTCCTCGCGCGGCACGCCGCCGCGCAGGCGGGCGACAGCGAGCGGCGGACCATTGCCGGCCAGCGCCTTCAGCCGGGCCGCAACCCGCGCCACCACCGGCGATTGGGGCGCCGCGAGGGCTTCGGCGATCTTTTTCGCATGGGCGTGGACGTCGTCGACGATCAGCCTGCGGTCGACCACGAAGGCGATGCGCACCGGCGCGCGGCGGGCCGCGCCGTGCTCGGCTTCGAGCGCGAGGTGGAACACCGCGATGTCGATCGCCGCGGTCTTGCCGCTACCGGTCGGCAGGTCGAGCAGCGCCGGCCACCATCCGTCCGCAGCGACCTTTTCCAGAAGGCGCGTCTGCCAGGGAAACGGCGAAAAGCCAGGAATCTTTTGACCATGGACCTCCCGGAAGAACGCCGCGAACTCGGACGGTTTGAGCGCCTCGGTCATGGCGCGCGCTCCGGCTCGATGGCGCGGCACAGGCCGAGGCCGAAGAAGCGTCCGGCCCCGAGCAGCACCGGCCCCTCGACCTTCTCGGCAAAGTGGATCACCGCGTGAATCAGCGGCCGGCTGGCCAGCGACTTGGGAAGCCGCCAGCGCGTCCAGGCCGGCGCCGGGCCGGACGGCCACGCCGACACCGCGCCTTCGATCGCCGAATGCTTGTCGGGGAACACCGCGGCAAACGGCGCGCCTTTGTCGGGCGTGATCGTCGCCGGCTCCGGCAGGCCGGCATTGCGGCAGGCAATGATGATCTGGGCGATGATCTCGTTCTGGCGCGCGGCGCCCTTCTCCTTGAGGTGGCGGTCGAGCACGATCGGCGTCACCGTGGCGAAGGTGTGCGCGGGGCCGAGATAGGGCGCCGGATCCAGCGAGCGCCGATCGGCCTTCAAGGTCGGCGACAGCTCGATGCGGAAGGCATGGCCGTTCGCCGTGCCCTTGGGCGTGCAGATGGTGAGAATGCGCCGGCCGCGCTCCTCAATCAGCTCGGCTTTGCTCCGCAAGGCAGCGAGGAAGCCCGGATCGTTGAGCAGCCCGCTACCGCGCGGCGGCACCAGCGCGAAGCCGAGCACCCGGCCGTCCGCATAAGGTGCGCCGACGAACGCCAGCGGCACGATGGCGAGGTGCGGCGCGCGGGTCGGGGTGCCATCCGGCGCATGCCCCGAGACGATTTCGGGAATGCGCTTGCCGGCGCCGCTATAGCCGTTGAGCAGCGCATCGCGGATGGTCTTGGCGACGATCGCGGCGGCGCGCACGTCCGGCATCGTGCCGTGAACGTGGTCGAGCAGCAGCCAGCGGCTGTCGAACACCCCGTGCCGAACCATGGCGGCGGCCTCGGCCGCTGGCGGGACGCGGGCGCCCGGCGCCGGCCGGCGCCCGGCGGCGAACGCGGCCGTCAGCTCGGCTAGCCGCCCGTCATAGATGCGGCGCTGCGCCGGGCGCGCCGCTGCAAGCACCTCGGGCTCCACCTCCCGCCGGAAGCGGCAGCGGGTCAGGCTGGTGGAGTGGCCGACATAGGCGGTGTCGGCGGCAAGCGCGTCGAGCGCGGCCAGCGTGGCGTCGTCGGGATCGGCGTCGGTCCAGATCAGGCGGAGGGTGGGATCATCGGGGCGCGCGGCCGGGAACCGGCGTGGCTGGCGCGCGCGGAAATCGGGCAGCACCGACCGGTTGCCGATCCGGCCGGTTCCCGGATCGTTGGGCGGCACGAAGCTGACCGGTGCCGTCCGCGCCAGCGCGCCGGAGGCGACGATGCGCTGCTCCGGTCTGGTCTCCAGCCAGCGCAAGGCATCGGCTTCCCGCGCGCTCTGTCCCCGTGCCGCCCAGGCGGCGACCAGCGCCGAGAAGATGCGATCCGGCTGCGGCGGCCAGTCCGGCCGGTCGCTGTCCGGACCGACTGCGGCGAAAGCGACGCCCGCGAGAAACTCGATCTCGAGGACGAGCGTCATCCATTCTCCTCCGCCTCTCCGCCTTCGCCGCCTAGCGCCAGGCGTTGGCTCTCGCGTACGATCGCGATCAGCTTGTCCTGCGGCACGAGGCGGATCGGCTCGGGCGGGAACGCGAAGCCGGCATGTTTCGCCGTCTCAAAGGCGTCGGCATAGAGCGCGCGTGCGCCGGCGAGATCGATGCTGATTGGATCGGACGTGCCGTCGGAGCCCACGAACTCCAATCCGCTTGCGCTGTCGCACACCAGATCGCAGCGCGAACGCAACGCATAGCCGCGCGCATCCTGCTCCGCCACCGCGAGCAGGCCGAGCGCGGCGAGCAGCGCGCGCCCGGCGGCATCGCGTTTCGGCGAGCCGAAGCGCAAGCGCCGCAGCGCGGCGAAGCTGAGCACCATGGTGTGCTCGATGTGATCGCAGGTGACGCCGAGAGGCTGAACGGAGGGCGCGATATTGCCGTGATTGATCTCGGAGGGGCGAACCTTCTTGGCCTTCTTGCCGGCGCCGGCCTCGGTGACGTCCCAGCCGTTCTCGCCCTTGAACACCTCGACCTTGCGCAGCACGCCGAGCGGGTCGATGCGGCTGCCGGTGCGCCGGCCGGCGGTGCGAAAATCGATCTCCCCGGTCCGCTTGTCGGCGATCTCCTCGACCGGCGTGCCCACGGCCACGATCTCCGACACCAGGCAGCGGGCGAACTTGGCGCCGAGCCCGCCGCCCTCGCCGGTCGAATGCCACGCACCGAACAGCAGCGCGTTCGGCGAGGTCTCCAGCAGCGCGGTGGCGTTGTCCGGCTTGGCTTTGGCGAGACGTTCGCCGAGCGCGCTCTTCATGAACGGCTCGCCACCGAGCAGGCTGTCGCGCAGAATAGCGTCATAGACCCGGTGCGGCGCGTCGAGCGAGGTGATCTCGGTCAGCCCCTCGATCCCGGTGCCGCGGAAATCGACGACGATGTGCGGGATCGCCGCGGTGCCGTCGCGGGCTGCGGCTAGCAGGCCGTCTTCCAGCCGGTTGGCCTGCGACTGTACGCTGTCGACCAGCACGCACCATACCTCGCCGCCATTGATGCGCCGCCGTTCGAATACGTGGCGCGGTGGGGCATTGCGTCCCTCCCCCGGATAGGTCGGCGGAAAGATCTTGTCTCCCTGGCCGCCCGCCGGTTGCAATGTCCGCCGGCGCCGAATCGCCGCCCCGCCGGCGATCAAGCGCGTAAGCTCTACGGCATCCATTCTGCCCCCTCGATTTCATGCAACTTTTCACGCTTGCCGCCGCCGATTGTCCGTCAGCCCGCGCCATCAAACAAGGGTTGAGACGGCTTTCCCCAAAGTTAATCAGACGAGGGAGCAAACGGCGAATCTAAGAGCCGATCCGGAAAGAAGTTGAGTCTGTGGAGTCGTTTGTGATTTTGTAGCGCGGGCGCGCTTTGCGAGGGATCACGATGTGGACGCCAGACCACCGCCGGACGGCGGATCGCCGTGGGTTGCGCTATCCGAGTGACCTGACCGACGCCGAATGGGCGCTGGTCAATCCGGCCGCATGATCCCGTCCGATCACAGGGGCCCACTCCCTACGTCCACGCAGCAGCCGGTCCGGGCGAAAACAAGATATTGTTTTTGGGGCTATTTTCGAGCGCGTTCGATCGGTCTGGGCCAGCCTGGCGGCGACGGCGCCATGCTGATCGATCATTAACCATAATTAACTCGGCCGTATTTTCGTCGAATTCGCCGGCTGTGGTCATGTTAGGTTTCAGCATGAAACGCTGGCATAGGCCGGGCGAGGGGTATTCGATGGAACTGTCGGCGCGGACCGGTTGCCGGATTGCGACGCTTGGCGCTGCCGCCTTGATCCTGTCGGCCTGCTCGCTGCAGGAGCGCCTCGCCAGTCGCGTCGATCCCAAATACGGCGTCTCGGCAAGCCCCAAGGTCGTCGCCGATGGTCAGCCGATTCCCAAGGGTGGCGGCACATTTCGCACGGGCAAGCCGTACACCATCGCCGGCAAGACCTTCGTGCCGCTTGATAAACCGCAAGGCTTCCGGGAGGAGGGCGTTGCCTCCTGGTATGGCGACGATTTCCACGGCCGCCTGACCGCCAATGGCGAGGTGTACGACATGCACTCGGTGTCGGCGGCTCATCCGACGCTGCCGATTCCCAGCTTCGCCCGCGTCACCAACCTCTCGAACCGCCGCTCGATCGTCGTCCGAATCAATGACCGTGGTCCGTTCCACGGCAACCGCGTCATCGATCTGTCGGTGAAGACCGCCCAGGCGCTCGATTTCCACCGCAATGGCGTCGCCAAGGTTCGTGTCGAATACGTCGGCCCGGCCTCGCTCGACGGCACCGACGACAAGGTGCTGCTTGCCACGCTGCGGACCGACGGTCAGCCGGCCCCGTCACCGAGCCCGGTGATGGTTGCCTCCGCCGCGCCGTTCGTTCCGCCGGTGTCGGCTTATTCGTCCGCGTCGATGCCACCTTCCGCTTCCACCCGCGTCGCGATACGCGGATCGGTGCCGCTGCCGCCTGACCGGCCGTTCGACGTCGGCCCCAGCGAACACCCGCTGACGTCGTCGGGGCTCCGCACCTCCAGTCGGCCGATGACGACGGCTTCGACCACCGCATTCGCTCCGATCGAGGCTTCCGGCGCCAATGGCGCGGTCGCCACCGGGCGTGGCCTGTATTGATCGGTCAACAATCTTAGGTGATCGTCGTTGATCGCCTCGCCACTGGCTTGGTAAAGAGATTCGGACTTGCCAAGGGCCGGCGGCAAAGAGGGACGGGTGGCGATGGCGGCGCGCGTCACCGTGGGGTTGATCAGAACGGCTTTGCTCGCGCTGGCGATCCTGGCTGGCATTCGCGTCGCCTGCGCGGCTGACGCCTATCAGACCAGTGTACCGCACGCGATCCTGGTCGATTATGATTCCGGTAGCGTGCTGTTCGAAAAGTCGGCTGACGTACCGGTGCCGCCTGCTAGTCTCACCAAGATGATGACGATGGTCGTGGTGTTCCAGGCCATCAAGGACGGCAAGATCAGCGTCGACGACGAGTTCGTCATCTCCGAGCATGCTTGGCGCCACGGCGGCGCGCCTTCGGGCGGCTCGGCGATGTTCGCGATCCTCAACAGCCGCGTGAAGCTGTCCGACTTGATGCAGGGCGTCATCGTGCAGTCCGGCAACGACGCCGCCATCGCCATCGCCGAAGGTTTGATGGGAAACGAGCCGTCTTTCGCTCAGTTGATGACCGCGCGCGCCAAGGAAATCGGCCTGACCAGCGCGATGTTCCGCAATCCCACCGGCTATCACGACCCCGACCAGAAAATCTCGGCCCGCGACGTTGCCAAGCTTGGCGCCTACATCATCCGCAATTTCCCGGAATTCTACCCGATTTACGGACAGCGTGATTTTACCTGGAACAAGATCTTCCAGCAAAACCGCAACCCGTTGCTCGCGATGGGAATAGGCGCCGACGGGCTGAAGACCGGCTACGTCAAGGAAGGCGGCTACAATTTGGCCGGCTCGGCGGTGCAGAGCGGCCAGCGCTTGATCGTGGTGGTGATGGGGGCGAAGAACGAGAAGGAACGCGCCGAGGAGGCCCGCAAGCTGCTCGACTGGGGCTTCCGCAATTTTGAATTGCGACTACTGTTCGACGCTGGAGCGACGGTCGCCGAGGCGCGGATGTTCGGCGGCGTGCAGGGGCGCGTCAAACTCGCCGCGGAAGGACCGGTCAAGATCCTGGTGCCGCGCGGCTCGACCGAGCGGGTCACGGCACGCGTGGTTTATCAGGGGCCGGTGCGCGCGCCGGTGGCCGCCGGCACGCCGATCGGCAAGTTGCGCGTGATGCGGGGCGAGACGCTCGCGCTCGAAATGCCGCTGCACGCCGCTGAGGATGTCGCGCAGGGCAGCCTGTGGCAGCGCGCGCTCGACGGCTCGCAGGAACTGGTGATCGATCTATTCCGGAGTGGAATCGCGCAGATCAAGGCTGGAGCACTGAAGCCGTGACCGAGACGCCGCGACGGCGCGGTCGCTTCGTCAGCTTCGAAGGCGGCGAAGGGGCCGGTAAATCGACCCAGTTGGCTCGCCTTGCCGAGCAGTTGGCGGATGCCGGCTACAATGTGATGACGACGCGGGAACCCGGCGGATCGCCAGGCGCAGAGGCGATCCGGCACGTGCTGCTGTCCGGCGCCGCCAAGCCGCTCGGTCCGGTGGCGGAAGCCATCCTGTTCGGGGCTGCCCGGGCCGACCACGTCGCGACCGCGATCGAACCGGCGCTGGCCGCCGGCACCTGGGTTCTGTGCGACCGCTTCATCGATTCGACCCGCGTCTACCAGGGCGTGCTCGGCAAGGTCGAGCCGGGTCTCGTCCGCGCGCTCGAGCGCATCGCGGTTGGCCGCACCCGTCCTGACCTGACGTTGGTGTTGGACGTCCCGGCCGAACTCGGCCTCGCCCGTGTCCGGGCCCGGCCCGGCGCGCGCCCGGATCGGTTCGAAAGCGAGGACCTCGCCTTCCACCGCGCCTTGCGTACTGCATACCGCGAACTGGCCGACGGCGAGCCCCAACGCTGCATGGTCATCGAGGCCGCCCGCAAGGCCGATGAGGTCGCCGCAGCGGTCTGGCAGGCGGTGACGTCGCGCCTGATCGTGCCCGACAGCCTCGCCGCCGCCCGCGAGGTGTTGGGGTGAAGGTCGCCGTCGAAGAGGGCGATCGCGTCCCCGGAAGGCCGCATCCGCGCGCCGCCCGCGACCTGATTGGCCAGGAAGCGGCAGAAGCGGCGTTTCTCGATGCGTGGCGATCCGGCCAGGTGCCACACGCTTGGCTGCTTGGCGGCACGGAGGGCATCGGCAAGGCCACCTTTGCCTACCGGGTGGCGCGGTTCGTGCTGGCGGCCGGGGCACGTGATGCCGCAACGCTCGCCGCGCCCGCCGACCATGCGGCGGTGCGGCGCATCGAGGCGCAGTCGAACTCGGATCTGTTCGTACTGCGCCGCGTCATCACGCCGGACCGCACCACGCTGCCAACGGTGATCCCGGTCGATGAGGTGCGAAAGACCGTCGGTTTCCTCGGCTCGACCGCGGCCTCGGGCGGGTGGCGAGTGGTGATCGTCGATTCACTCGACGAGCTTAACGTCGCCGGCGCCAATGCACTGCTGAAGAGCCTGGAGGAGCCGCCACCGCGCGTGCTGTTTCTGCTGATCGCGCATCGGCCGGGTCGGGTGCTGCCGACCATCCGCTCGCGCTGCCGCAAGCTGATGCTGCGCCCGCTCGGCGCGGTCGAGTTGGCCCGCGTGCTGACCGAGGTGCTGGGCATCGAGCCCGCCGCGCCCGGACTTGCAGACGTCATCGCCGCCGCCGGCGGCTCGGTACGGCGGGCGCTGGCGCTGCTCGATCCCCAGCAGGGGGCCGTTCGCGAGGCGGTCCGTGCCGTTCTCGGCCGGCTGCCGGCGGTCGACGGGACAGCGCTCCATGGTCTCGCCGAGCGGCTGGCGAGCGGCGGGGACGGCGCCTTCTCCGCTTTCATCGAGGCGGTCGAGGACCACCTGGCGGCGCCGCTGGCAATGCCGGACAACGCCGCGGCGAGTGCGCTTGCAGCCCATGCCGAGGTATGGGACAAGCTCGCCCGCGCGGCTGCCGAGGTCGACGCATTCAATCTTGATCGCAAACCATTCGTGTTCTCGGTCGTTTCATCTTTGGCCGAGGCCGCGCGCCGTACGCGCCGTTGAAACGAGGGCCGGATGAAGGGCCGTTATTACATCACCACCGCAATCGCCTATCCCAACGGCGTGCCGCACATCGGCCACGCCTACGAGGTGATTGCCACCGATGCTATCGCCCGCTTCCAGCGGCTCGACGGCTTTGACGTGCTGTTCCTCACCGGGACCGACGAGCACGGCATCAAGATGCTGCAGACCGCCCAACGCGAAGGGCTGACCCCGGCCGAGTTGGTTGCGCGCAACGTGCCGCGGTTCCAGGCGATGGTCGAGCGGTTCAACATCTCCAACGACGATTTCATCCGCACCACCGAGGCGCGGCACAAAGAAGCCTGCGCCGAGCTGTGGCGGCGGATGGCGGCGGCCGGCGACATTTATCTGTCGAAGTATTCCGGCTGGTACTCGGTGCGCGACGAGGCCTATTACGCCGAAGAGGAGACCACCGTCCGCGAGGACGGCGTCCGCGTCGGCCCGCAGGGCACGCCGGTGGAGTGGACCGAGGAGGAAAGCTATTTCTTCCGCCTGTCCAAATATACCGATCCGCTTCTTAGATATTACGAGGATCATCCCGAGTTCATTCTGCCGGAGGGACGTCGCAACGAGGTCGTAAGCTTCGTAAAGGGCGGACTGCAGGATCTGTCGATCTCGCGCACCACGTTCGACTGGGGCATTCCGGTGCCCGGAGATCCCGACCACATCATGTATGTGTGGGTGGATGCCCTGAACAACTACGTCACCGCCACCGGCTTGTTGAACGGCGGCGGACCCCGCACGGACTATTGGCCCGCTGACCTCCACGTCATCGGCAAGGACATCACCCGCTTTCACGCCGTCTACTGGCCAGCGTTCTTGATGTCGGCGGGTTTACCGCTGCCGAAGCGGGTGTTCGGCCACGGCTTCTTGTTCAACAAGGGCGAGAAGATGTCGAAGTCGGTCGGCAACGTGGTCGACCCGTTCGCGCTCGCCGATGCCTATGGCGTTGACGCGGTTCGCTATTTCTTCCTGCGCGAGGTGCCGTTCGGCCAGGACGGCTCCTACACGCCCGAGGCCATCGTCAACCGCACCAACGCCGACCTGGCCAACGACCTCGGCAATCTGGCGCAGCGCTCGCTGAGCTTTATCGCCAAGTCCTGCGAGGGCAGGGTGCCGACGCCCGGCGACCTCTCGGAGGCCGACCGGACGCTGCTGGCCGCGGCCGACGCCATGATCGACACCGCCCGCGAGGCAATGAAGACCCAGCAGCTCCACGCCGTGCTGGCCGCGGTGTGGGCGGTGGTCGCCGACGCCAACCGCTATTTTGCCGGCGAGGCGCCGTGGGCGCTGAAGAAGACCGATCCGGCGCGGATGGCGACCGTGCTCTACGTCACCGCCGAGGTGATCCGGCAGGTGGCGATCATGGCCCAGCCGTTCGTGCCGCGCGGCGCCGCCAAGCTGCTCGACCTGGTCGGGGTGGCGGCCGATGCCCGCGGCTTCGACCGGCTCGGCCCGGCCGGACGACTCCAGGCGGGCGGCGTGCTGCCGGCGCCCGAGCCGGTGTTCCCCCGTTACGTCGATCCCGACGCGCCAGTGAAGGGCGCCTGATGCAAGCCCCCCCGATGCTGGTCGACAGCCACTGCCACCTCGACTTCCCCGACCTCGCCGCCGACCTCGACGACGTGGTCGCGCGGGCGCGGGCGGCCGGCATCGCCCGCATGGTGACGATCTCGACCCGCGTGCGGGGGTTCGATGCGGTGCGGGCCATCGCCGAGCGGTTCGACGACGTGTTCTGCTCGGTCGGCACCCACTGCCACCACGCCGCCGAAGAGGACGACGTCACCACCGACGACTTGGTGCGCCTTGCCGAGCACCCCAAGGTGGTCGCCATCGGCGAGGCCGGTCTCGACTATCACTACGACTTCTCGCCGCGCGCAGTGCAGGAGGCGAGCTTCCGCCGCCACATCGAAGCGGCGCGCATCACCAAGCTGCCGCTGGTGATCCACGCCCGCGAGGCCGACGCGGACACCGCGGCCATACTGGAGCAGGAAATGGGGCAGGGACCCTTCCCGGCCCTGCTGCACTGCTTCACCGGCGGCGCCGAGCTGGCCCGGCGCGCGGTGGCGCTCGGACATTACGTGTCGTTCTCGGGCGTGCTCACCTTCAAGAAGACCGACGAATTGCGAGCGATCGCCGCCGAGCTGCCGGCCGACCGCATCCTGGTCGAGACCGACTCGCCGTACCTTGCTCCGGGCAAATGGCGCGGCAAGCGCAACGAGCCGGGCTTTATCGTCGAGACGGTGCGGGTGCTGGCGGCGGCGCGCGGGATTTCGCCGGATGCGGCAGCCGCGCTGACGACCGAGAATTTCTTCCGTCTTTTCAGCCGTGTGCCGCGAGATCTTCGAGCAGCGTCATGACCCTGACGGCGACCATCCTCGGCTGCGGCTCCTCGGGCGGCGTGCCGCGCGTGGGCTCCGGCTGGGGCCGCTGCGATCCGGCCGAACCGAAGAACCGCCGCCGCCGTTGCGCGCTACTGATCGAGCGGACCGGCCCGGCTGGCAAGACCACCGTGCTGATCGACGCCGGGCCGGACCTGCGCCAGCAACTGCTCGACGCCGGCGTCGACCGGCTCGACGGCGTGCTGCTGACCCACGAGCACGCCGACCACACCCACGGCATCGACGATCTTCGGCCGCTGGTGATCCACCAGCGCCGGCGCATCGACGTCTACATGGACGCCGAGACCTCGGCGATCATGCGGACGCGGTTCGGCTATTGCTTCGCGACCCCACCAGGCAGCGAATATCCGCCGATCCTGACCGACCACCGCATCCATGCCGGCGAGCCCGCCACCATCGAAGGGCCGGGCGGGCCGGTGACCGTGCTGCCGTTCCGGCTGGTGCACGGCGGGACCGAGGCGCTGGGCTTCCGCGTCGGCGGGCTGGCCTACAGCGCCGACGTCAGCGCCATTCCGCCGGACAGCGTCGGCGCCGTGGAGGGCCTCGACACCTGGATTGTGGACGCGCTGCGCGACACGCCGCATCCCAGCCATTTCTGCCTCGCCGAGGCCTTGGCCTGGATCGATCAGGTTCAGCCGCGCCACGCGGTGCTGACCAACCTGCACACCGATCTCGACTACCGCGAGTTGGCGCAGCGGCTGCCGGACGGCGTCGAGCCGGCGTTCGACGGCCTGAAGATCGCCGTCACGCCCTGACGGCTTTGGATGACTGTCCCGGATCACCGGCGGCTCGCCAAAGCCCCGCGAACCGTTGGCACGCGTGAATGTTCCATAATATTCCTTATGCGAATCATGTCTGCCAGCCGGGCTGATGAACTCCGATCTCGGCGAGCCGACTTCGTGACCTACTGGGTGACCGGACTTATGCCCACGGGCCTATGAGCTTGATGTTCCGCCAACGCCAACTCGCCCCATTTGATGAGCCTGCGAAAGCGGGCGTCTCGCCCAAGGATGAATTTGCCCATGGTCCGATACGGCTGCGCGCAGCCCCCCGCACCATGAGGCCGAGACATGATTGGGCTGGCCGCTTGCCCCAGGCGGCGCAGTTGCCGGGATCATGTTTGGCGGACCTCGACGGCTCATGGGTTGCTGACCGGCTGGCTTGGCCGACCGCGTTGGCGCCGCGGGGTCCGGCGCCGCCACGGGCGCGGCCGAGTCGTTCTCGACCGCGCCTCGATGGGAGGTGCCACCGCCGCCCTCCCCACCCGCCGGAGTCGGCGGGCGACGCCACCGGACACGGCGACACGCCGCGCTCCCGCTGCGGCTGCCGCCTCACGGCCATGACTAGAGCATTTTCCGCACAAGTGGGATCCGGTTGTGCGAAAGAAAATGCGACATAACAAAGACCTAGAGCGTCCGAGCTGATGCAGTCAGGTCGGATCAGGCTCTAGCTAGGAGCCTGTCCGAGAAGTCATGGCTTTTCGGCGACGGATCTGATTCAATCGCCTGCATGAGCAGGCATTTTCGGCCGTGGAAGATCGACCAGACGCAGCTTTTCCCGCCGGCGATCACGGACTATGTGCCGAAAGATCACCTCTCGCAGTTCGTGATCGCCTTGGTGCGCGATGGCCTTGATCTGGATGAGATCTTTGCCAGCTACAAAGGCGAGCTGGGTCAGCCGCCGTACGACCCTCGGATGATGGTCGCTCTGCTGCTCCACGCCTACTGCACCGGACTGTACTCGTCACGGCGAATTGCCAAAGCCTGCACCGAGCGGGTCGACTTCATGATGATCGTCGCGCACGATGCGCCCGATTTCCGCACCATCGCCGACTTCCGCAAACGCCATCTGGCGGCGCTCGCCAACCTGTTTGTCCAGGTGCTGAAGCTGGCCGAGGCGGCTGGGCTGGTGAAGCTCGGGCACGTCGCGCTCGACGGCACCAAGATCAAGGCCAACGCCTCCAAGCACAAGGCGATGAGCTACGGGCGCATGCAGGAGCGTGAGGCGGAGTTGCAGGCGGAGGTCGACCGCTGGCTGACGAGCGCGGAGGCCGCCGACGCGCAGGACGACGCGCAGCACGGCACGAGACGCCGCGGCGAGGAGATGCCCGACTGGGTGGCCGACAAGACCAAGCGCCTGGCCAAGATCCGGGAAGCCAAGGCCGCGCTCGAGCAGGAAGCCGCCGCGGCTGCGGCCGCCAAAGCCGAAGCCGAACGCCAAGCGGAGGAGGCGCGCCGCGCCGAGGGACGCAAGCGGCCGGGGCCGCCTCTGAAACCCCGCTCGGACGCGCCGGCCCCCAAGACGCAGCGCAACTTCACCGATCCCGACAGCCAGGTGCTGCTGACCAAGGACGGCTACGTCCAGGGCTACAATGCTCAGGCGGCGGTCGACGGCGCGGCGCAGATCATCGTGGCCCACGGGCTGACCAAGAGCATGAGCGACTGCCCGCAGTTGGTGCCGCTGGTCGAGGGCATCGAGGCTCATCTCGGCCGCAGGCCGAAGGAGGTCTCGGCGGACGCGGGCTACTGCAGTGAGGCAAACCTCGCCGCGCTCGCCGCCCGCGACATTCGTGCCTATGTCGCCATCGGTCGGGCCAAGCGGCCGGCCGAGGCTTCGCGGAAGCTGGGCGGGCCGCTCACCCAGCGCATGCGCCTGACGCTGAAGCGGGCCGGCCACCGCAGCCGATATCGCCTGCGCAAGCAGATCGTCGAGCCGGTGTTCGGCCAGATCAAGCAGGCGCGCGGGTTCCGACAGTTCCTGCTGCGCGGTCTGGCAGCGGTTCAGGCGGAATGGGCGTTGATCTGCCTCGCCCACAACATCACCAAGCTCGCGAGAGCCGGGTGAGCGAGACACGCCACGCTCGGACACCGTGCCAACGGATTATCTGGACAGGCTCCTAGTGGATTGACTCTAACGCTTGCTTCCCGCGCTTGATAGCGGCGAGGACGCGGTCGGGATTGGCTTTCCAGACGAATGGCTTCGGTTTTTCGTTGTGGTCGTCGAGGAACCGGTTGATGGCGGCCTGCAGGTCGGTGATCGAGTTGAAAACGCCGCGCTTCAGCCGACGCTTGGTGAGCGTGGCAAAGAACCCTTCGACGGCATTGATCCACGAACACGATGTCGGCGTGAAGTGGAACGTGAACCGCGGATGCCGGAGGAGCCATCGCATGACCTTGGGATGCTTGTGGGTCGCATAATTGTCGAGGATGACATGGACGATCTTGCCGGCCGGGATGTTCGCTTCGATCGCGTTCAAGAAGCGAATGAACTCCTGATGCCGGTGGCGCTGCATGCAGCGCCCGATCACCTTGCCTTCGAGAATGTCGAGCGCCGCAAACAGGGTTGTCGTGCCGTGGCGCTTGTAATCATGGGTCATGGTGCCGGCGCGCCCTTTCTTCATCGGCAATCCCGGCTGGGTGCGGTCGAGGGCCTGGATTTGCGACTTCTCGTCGAGCGAAAGCACGATCGCATGCGCTGGCGGGTCGATGTAAAGGCCGACGACGTCGGTGAACTTTTCGACGAAGTGCTTGTCCTTAGACAGCTTGAACGTCCGCACGCGATGCGGCGTCAGGCCATGCGCCGTCCATACCCGCTGGACCGAACGCAGGCTGACGCCGGCGGCCTCGGCCATGGCCCGGCCCGTCCAATGGGTGGTCTCGCCCGGCGGTTCGCCGAGCGTCAAATCGACGATGCGTTTGACGAGCTCTTGAGCCAACGCAGGCTTGCCCGGCGGGCGTGTCTTGTCGCGCAGCAGACCATCGACGCCCTCGCGCATGAAGCGCTCCTGCCAGCGCCAGACGACCGGCTTCGACAGTCCGGATTGGCGCACGATCTCCATCGTGCCGCAGCCGTCGGCGGTGGCGATGATGACCCGGGCGCGAGCCGCGTGCTTCTGCGAACTGTTGTGATCCCCGACGATCCAATCAAGGCGCGTGCGGTCCTCGGGCGTGACGTCAACAACAATGCCTGCTCTCATGCCCAGAGCATGAACCAAATCTCCGCACTCGGGAATCCTCCGAATGCGTCAATCCACTAGCTGCCTAGCGCGACTTGGCCGGAGGCGACGCCTTGCCGAGCTTGACCGAAGGCTCGCGGCCCCAGACCCGCAGTTTGCCGAGCTTCGCGACGAACGCCTCCAGCCCGTCTTCTCCGGGCAGCGCCACCACCCCCTCGTCGAGGGCGTCCGCCACGCCGGCCTTTTCCAGCAGCGCCAAGGCCGAGGCGTCATAGCCGATGAACTTGCAATGCTGGAACGCGTCGGCCACGAAGTCGCGCGCGGTCGCCTCCTGCAGCAGATCGTCGATCGCGGCGGCGGACGTCAGCACGGCGACGGCGTCGAACAGCACCGACGGGCCGCCGTCGATCATATGCTGCGCCTTGATCCAGGTGCCGTCCGCGGCGGTGACACCCCCGACCTTCGGCGCGATCAGCTCAAACACCGCCTTTTCCTTGGTGATGGCGGCGGTCAGGCCCTGCAGCAACGTTGGGTCGACGCCATCGGTGACCAGAATGCCGAGCTTGCGGCCCTCGAAGCGCTTCGGGCCCCGCTCGACGATGCTCAGCGCCGGCGACGGCTCGAGGTCTTGGCGGGTCGGCACGGCTGCGTCCGCTGGCTTCGGCATGGCCTTGAAACCGAGCTTCTGACCGACCGTGGTTGCCAGCGTCTCGTCGATGTTGAGGAGATGCGCGACCGTGCGTTCACGAATGGCCGGCGTCTCAACCTTGCTCAATTCGAACGTCAGCGCCGCCGCAATATGGCGTTGCTCCGGCGGCGTCTGGCTGATGTAGAACTGCCGGGCCTGGCTGTAGTGGTCGGCAAAGCTCTCGGGCCGAAGTCGCGCCTTGATGCCGTGTTCCTCGGCCGCGAACGGGCGAAAGCCGCGCGTGGGCGACTCGCGTGGCCCTTCGCCGAACGAGTTCGGCTCATAATTCACCCTGCCGACCGGATTGTGCATCGCCATGTGGCCGTCCTGCTGGAAATGCGCGAACGGACATTTGGGCGCATTGATCGGCAAATGCGTGAAGTTGGGACTGCCCAGCCGCTTGAGCTGCGTGTCGAGGTAGGAAAAATTGCGCCCCTGCAGCAGCGGGTCGTTGCTGAAGTCGATCCCGGGCGGCACGTTCTGGGTCATGAACGCCACCTGCTCGGTTTCGGCAAAGAAATTGTCGGGCATGCGATCGAGCACCAACCGACCGATCGGCTTGGGTGGCAGGATCTCCTCTGGAATGATCTTGGTCGGATCGAGCACGTCGAAATCGAAACGATCGGCGAATTCCTGATCGAACAGTTGGACCTGCAGCTCCCATTCCGGGAAGTCGCCGCCCTGGATCGCATGCCACAGATCGCGGCGGTGAAAATCCGGGTCGGCACCGTTGATCTTGACGGCCTCGTTCCAGGCCACCGACTGCAGGCCGAGCTTCGGCTTCCAGTGGAACTTCACGAAGGTAGATTCGCCCTTGTCGTTGACGAGCCGAAAGGTGTGGACGCCAAAACCTTCCATGAAGCGGAACGAGCGCGGAATGGTTCGGTCCGACATGATCCACATGACCATGTTCATGCTTTCCGGCGTGAGGCTGATGAAGTCCCAGAACGTGTCGTGCGCGGTCTGCGCCTGCGGAAAATCCCGGTCGGGGTCCTGCTTGGCGGCGTGGATCAGGTCCGGGAACTTGATCGCGTCCTGGATGAAGAACACCGGGATGTTGTTGCCAACCAGATCCCAATTTCCCTGGCGGGTGTAGAACTTGACGGCGAAGCCGCGCACGTCGCGGGCGAGATCGGCCGAGCCCTTGTTGCCGGCCACCGTGGAGAACCGGACGAAGGTTGGCGTCTTTTCGCCCGGCCGCTGGAAGATATCGGCTTTCGTGTAGGCCGCGAGCGACTCGTAGGTCTCGAAAAAGCCGTGGGCGCCGTAGCCGCGGGCGTGGACCACGCGCTCCGGGATCCGCTCATGATCGAAGTGGAAGACCTTTTCGCGGAAATGAAAGTCGTCGACGACCAACGGTCCGCGCGGCCCCACCCGGAGCGTATTCTGATCGTCGGCGACCGGGCCGCCCTGTGCCGTGGTCAGGACAGGCACGTCACCTTCGGCGATCTGGTGGAGTTCACCGCCCTCCCCGCGCAGGAGGGTTTGATCGTGGATCGTAGCCGTCGAAGTCTGACGCGTTGACGGATTGGTCGCTCTCTTGGCCATCGTAAGTCTCCGGGACGATGTTTGAGTGTTCGCAAGGACAATGACGGTGTCGTTGGTGAGCAAACAAAGGCCGTCTCGTCGGGCGGCCCATCGCGTCTCCGGACCTTTTCAGCCCGCCTTTTTTGCCAAGATTCTTGGGTTCGCCATGGCTTCGCCACGAGCGGTCAATTTCTGATCGGTAGCGATTTCTTCCTGCAGATTGGCGTCGAGCAGCGGGATAGCGGTCTTCAGACCAAGCTGCGCCGCCCATGCTTTGAGCGTGCGGTAGCGTGCGATCTCATAGTGTTCGACGGCCTGAGCGGACGAAATGAGTCCTGCATCCAGCACCGCCGTGCCCTTGTATTCTTCCATGATTTCTTCGCCCTCGGCGATGAGGCCCTGGATCGCCTCACAGGTCTTGCCGCGGGCGGGCTTGCCAAGAATTTCGAATACCTGCTCGAGCCGCTCGATTTGCCCCTCCGTTTCATCCCGGTGCGTCAGAAAACCCGCCTTGCCCTCTTCCGAGGCCGCAGCACGCGCCATCTTCGGCAGGGCCTTTAGGATCTGCTTTTCGGCGAAGTAGATATCCTTCAGAGTATCGAGGAAGAGATTTTCCAGATTTTTCTCAGCAGTCATTTGGCGCCCGATCATTCTCTAGAGTGATGATTTAGCCAAACGCCATCAACTCGGCGGGGTTCCTCTTGACGCCAATTC
Organism: Blastochloris viridis; assembly: GCF_001402875.1. NCBI lineage: Bacteria > Pseudomonadati > Pseudomonadota > Alphaproteobacteria > Hyphomicrobiales > Blastochloridaceae > Blastochloris > Blastochloris viridis. The sequence continues at coordinate 1,795,016 of NZ_CP012946.1, forward strand.
TTCCGCCGCAAACTCAGCCATGGTGTTGCTCGTGCAGCGGGCGGGGGTGATTCTGGACCGCACATCTGCGCCGCTTCCGACGGCGGCGACGCTTACCGCGGCTATGATGCGCGCAGAGTTCGGTCTGTCGGCAAGGTCCGGTATTAAGGGCGCAAGGCGACAGCCCTCCGGGCGCCCCGGAGCGACAAAGCCCGGAGCGATCCTGTCGGTGTGCCAGATGACACGGGCGCCGGCTCCGCCGCCAGAGTTGGGAGAGTTTGGATGACGACGCGCCCGGAACCGTCCCGCGACATCGCGCGGCTGATCGAGCTGATGGCGGCGCTGCGCACGCCCGGCACCGGCTGCCCGTGGGACCTCGCGCAGGACTTCTCCACCATCGCCCCCTACACCATCGAGGAGGCCTACGAGGTCGCAGACGCCATTGCCCGCGGCGACGAGGCCGATCTGGTCGACGAACTGGGCGACCTGCTGCTGCAGGTGGCGTTCCACGCTCGGCTCGGTCAGGAAGCCGGCCGCTTCGAGTTCGGCGACGTCGTCCACGCCATCACCGCCAAGCTGATCCGCCGCCACCCGCATGTGTTCGGCGACGCCCGCGACCTCGACACCAAGGCCGTCAACGCCCAATGGGCCGCCATCAAGGCCCAGGAAAAGGCCGAAAAGTCCCAGCGGGCGGCCGAGGCTGGCACTGCCGTTGCCGCCGGCGACATCGCCGCGCGTCCGCGAACGCTGGACGGCATTCCCCTCGCCCTGCCCGCGCTGACCCGCGCGCTCAAGCTGCAGGAGAAGGCCGGCAAGGTCGGCTTCGACTGGGGCGCGGTCGGCCCGGTGATCGCCAAGATCAAGGAGGAGATCGCCGAGGTGGAGGCCGAGGTCGCCGCCGGCGACCGCGCCGCGGCGGCCGGCGAGATCGGCGACGTGCTGTTCGCCGTGGCCAATCTGGCGCGCCACCTCGGCGTCGATCCCGAGGACGCCCTGCGCCGGACCAACCACAAATTCACCCGCCGTTTTCAGGCGATCGAGGACGCCCTCGCCCGCGTCGGCCGCGCCCCCGAACAGTCCGACCTTGCCGAGATGGACGCGCTTTGGAACGCCGCCAAGGCGGCCGAACGGGGCGAATGAGAGGTACTTCGGCCGCCCAAGCCGGTCAACGCCAGCCCGTTATCAGAAAATCATGTTTAAAAATAATATGTTAGGGAGATTTTTCAGATCGGTAGCGCCTTGAGATAGTCGCGCAGCGGCATGGTGTCGTAGGCCTTCTCGGCAACGAAGCGGCAGACCGCCAGGATGTGGCGCGGCTCGACGTAGCCCTGCAGGCGCGCCACCTCGCGCTGGCGGGCCGGCTTGGCGGCGATGGCATCGGTGGTGTCCGCAAAAAACTGCAATGTTGGTGTCATGCGAACGCCGTATTTGGCGGCGAGCGCCTTTTCGGGCAGTTTCTCGCCGTCGAAATCGGTGATGTCGCGCACGCCGGCTGCGTCGAATTGAACGATCTCGAAACGGGCATGAATGAAGGCCGCGATCGCCGCATCGCCGAGGGTTTTGATATGGGTCTCCGCGCACAACGGGTTGCCGTTCACCTCCCACAGCACCGCCAGCCGCTTGTTCCGGCTGGCGGCGAGCCGGAGGTCGGCGCCGAGGTCGAACGCGCTGGCCAGGAACCAGTCCTCGCGGATCAAACCGGTGTCGCCGCCCTCCTCCGCACCGCCAGCGCCAGCCAGAGTGCCGGCGATGACGGCACCGAGCGCGCCGATGACGACCGAGCGCCGCGTGAGCAGGTCAAACTTCGTCATGTCGGCCAACCTCTCCTCCAGGCGCCTCGCGCCGGCCGGATGGCGCCAGCGGCGGAATTTGCTCTAAAGCCAGCGGCCGGCCGGCGCAATCGGGCGCTGGCGGCGGCGCTGGCCGTTTGTTGGCTGCTCGCACTGCCCGGCCCAGCCCCGGCCCAGCCCGACGACGTGGCGCTGGCGACCAGCGAGGAGGTGCTGTCGGACCGCCGCATCGCCGCCGGCTACGTGCGTGCCGGCAACGATGCGCTCGCCGCGGTGATCCTGGAGCGGCTATCGACCCAGCTTGCCGGCAGCACGCACGGCGGGCTGGCCGCCGCCGCGCTGACGGCGCTGGAAAGCGGTGACCCTCTCCAGGCCGCCGATCTTCTGGAGAAGCTGGCCGAGAAGCTCGCCGAGCAACGCCGCGACGCCGACCGCCCGGTGTTCGCCGACTGCATCCGCGACGCCAAGAAGACCTATGGCCCGCTCGATGCCTTCCGCAACGAGCCGCCCGACCTGACGGAATCGACCACGGCGGTGGCGCTGTCCGCCGCCGCCGCCAGCGCCAGCGCCGCGCTCGAGCGCTGCGACGGCGAGGCGGCGCCGGCGATTGCCGCCAATCCCGACTTTCGCCGCAGCATCGAGGGCGCCCGCAAGGTGCTGGAACAGATCGGCAGCGCGGTCGATGCCGCCGATGGCAGCCAGCTGCCACGGCTGGTGACCGAACTGCGCGGCTATATCTTGCTCCTGGTGTTCCGTTACGGCTGACGCCGGCAAGTGGCCGTCACCGCAACGCCGGTCGCGGCACTTGAAGTCGGCGGCCGGTCTTGCCATGTCGGGACCGATCGATTTTCAGGAGGATTCCATTGCAATGACCACGACCGAAGCCTCCCACGGCGAAAGCCGCGCCTTCGCCGCCGACGTCGCCAAGCTGCTGCACCTGATGGTGCACTCGGTCTATTCGGATCGCGACGTGTTCCTGCGCGAGCTGATCTCGAACGCCGCCGACGCCTGCGAGCGCCTGCGATACGAGGCGATCGCCAACCCCGGTCTGGTCGGCGACGACGCCAAGCCAGCCATCACTCTCACCGTCGACGCCGAGGCCAACCGCCTGACGCTGGAGGACAACGGCATCGGCATGAGCAAGCCCGAGCTGATCGAGGCGCTCGGCACCATCGCCCATTCCGGCACCAAGGCCTTCATGGAGCGGCTCGACGCCGCGCAGGGCGACAGCGCCAACCTGATCGGCCAGTTCGGCGTCGGCTTCTATTCCGCCTTCATGGTGGCGGAAAAAGTCGACGTGATCTCCCGCAGCGCCGGCACCGCCGAGGCGTGGCAGTGGTCCTCCGATGGCAAGGGCACCTTCACGGTGACCCCGGTCGAGCTCGCCGAGGCGCCCGCCCGCGGCACCCGCGTGGTGCTGCACCTCAGCGAAGACGGCAAGGCCTATACCGAGCGCTTCAAGCTGCAGCGTATCATCAAGGACCAGTCCGGCCACGTGCCGGTGCCGATTTCGATCAAGGACAAGCCCGACGCCGAACCCACCGAGGTCACCGATGGCGCCGCGCTATGGACCAAGCCGAAGTCCGAGATCACCGCCGAGGACTACACCGACTTCTACCGCAGCGCCGCTGGCCAGTTCGACACCCCGGCGCTGACCATCCACGTCCACGCCGAAGGCCGGCAGGAATATTCGCTGCTCGCCTTCGTGCCCTCGGCCAAGCCGTTCGACCTCTCCGACCCCGAGCGCAAGGGCCGCATCAAGCTCTATGTGAAGCGCGTCTTCATCACCGACGACGCCGAGATCGTGCCGCGCTATCTGCGCTTCGTGCGCGGCCTGGTCGACTCCGCCGACCTGCCGCTCAACGTCTCGCGCGAGATGATCCAGGAGAGCCCGATCCTCGCCGCGATCCGCAAGAGCGTCACCGGGCGCATTCTGGGCGAACTGGAGAAGCTCGCCGCCCGCGACGACAACGCCTATGCCGAGGTGTGGGCGAATTTCGGCGCGGTGCTGAAGGAGGGCCTGTGCGAGGACTTCGAGCGCCGCGAGGCGCTGCTCGGCCTCGCCCGCTTCAAGACTGCCGCGTCCGGCGAGGGCTGGCGCAGCCTCAAGGACTATGTCGGTGCGCTGCGCGAGAACCAGACCGCGATCTACTATATCGCCGGCGAAGACGCGGCGCGGCTGGCCGCCTCCCCCCACCTCGAAGGCTTCCGCGCCCGCGGCATCGAGGTGCTGCTGCTCAGCGATTCCGTCGACTCGTTCTGGGTGACGCTCGGACCCGATTTCGAGGGCAAGCCGTTCAAGTCGGTGACACAAGGCGCGGCCGACCTCGCCGCCATCCCGCTGCTCGATGCGGCGACGCCGCCGGTGTCGGACACCGCCCCGGCGGTGACGGACTTCATCGCCTTCGTCAAAACGACGCTGGGCGAGGAGGTCGCCGACGTCCGCGCCTCCGACCGCCTGACCGACAGCGCGGTGTGCCTGGTCGCGTCCGAAGCCGGGCTCGACCGCCAGCTCGAGAAGATCCTGGCGAGCGCTGGCCGGCTCGGCGCCGCCGCCAAGCCGATTCTCGAGGTCAATCCGCGCCACGACCTCATCAAGCGGTTGGCCGACCTCGGCGAGAGCGACCGCGCCTTCCGTGAGGATGTCGCGCACCTGCTGCTCGACGAGGCCCGCATTCTCGACGGCGATCGGCCGGGTGATCCCCACAGCTATGCCGCCCGCCTTGGCCGCGTCATCGGCCGCGGGCTCGGCGGCTCGGCCGGCTGAGACCCGCCCGGCACGCTGTCGCGTTTCCCCCGAAGCGCGACAGCGGGTCGGCAGTGGCGCTTGTATTCGGCGCGGATCGGCCTAAAGTGAGTCCGTAGACTTTTGGCCGACGATCGGGCCGTCTCGCCTCACGACAACTGGGCGACGTTCAGACCTTCTCCAAATTTCGAAGACAAGAGCTTTCGGCCAATGGCGGCTGCAGGCTTTCGACCCAGTTTTGTGAAAGAGACGACATGACCAAGGGTACCGTGAAATTCTATAACGATCAGCGCGGCTTCGGCTTTATTCAGCCGGAAGATGGCGGCAAGGACGTTTTCGTCCACGCTACTGCGCTCGAACGTGCCGGCATGCGGGGCCTCGTTGAGGGCCAGCAGGTGCTGTTCGACAGCTGCGAAGACCGCCGCACCGGCAAGATCGCCGTCGGCGAAATTCAAGCCGCTTGATCCACAACGGCCGCGTCCGCAACGACGTGGCCGTTCGGATGCTGCCCCGCACCTTCGTGCTGCCGGCAGCCACGGTGGTTCGCTTTCGCGAAGTCTGTGACGTTCCGAAAGATAATCTGAGAGCTTCAACGGCCCCATGCGTCAGCATTCGGGGCCGTTGCTATGATGACGCCGCATCGCGGCCAACCCGGCCTATCGAAAGGGCTGACGTTTCGGCGTCGCTCGGTTATGGACACCGTCAACACCCTGCCGGGGCGTCCGCGCGGTCGCGCACCGCCCGCGGCTTGATCGCGGAAGCAAATCGCAAAAGGGAAAACGGTGTCCGATAGTCTGCTGTGTGCGTCCGCCGCCGATGACAAAGCCCCGCGCTGGACCCGAGCCGAGGCCGAGGCGCTGTGGCTGAAGCCGTTCAACGACCTGCTGTTCGAGGCGCACACGGTTCATCGCCGCAACTTCGATCCCAATCGCATCCAGCTCAGCCAGCTGCTTTCGATCAAGACCGGCGGCTGCGCCGAGAACTGCGGCTATTGCGGCCAGTCCGCCCACCACCACACCGGACTCGATGCCACGCGGTTGCTGGACCTCGACCACGTGCTCGCGGAAGCCGAAAAGGCCAAGGCCGCCGGCGCCACCCGCTACTGCATGGGTGCGGCTTGGCGGAACCCGAAGGACCGCGACATGGCCAAGCTGGTGGCCATGGTCGAGGGGGTGAAGGCGCTCGGCCTCGAAACCTGCATGACGCTCGGCATGCTGACGGCGACGCAGGCCAGCACCCTCGCCGACGCCGGGCTCGACTACTACAACCACAACCTCGACACCTCGGAGAGCTATTATCCGGCGGTGGTTTCCACCCGCACCTATGGCGACCGGCTGGAGACGCTCGAGCTCGTTCGCGAGGCGGGCATGAAAGTGTGTGCCGGCGGCATCGTCGGCATGGGCGAGCGCGTCGCCGACCGGCTCGACATGCTGGTGACGCTTGCCAACCTGCCGACACCGCCGGAAAGCGTGCCGATCAACATGCTGATCCCGATCCCCGGCACGCCGCTCGCGGATGCGCCGCCGATCCGGCCGTTCGATTTCGTGCGCACCGTCGCACTCGCCCGCATCATGATGCCGACGTCCGAGGTCCGGCTGTCGGCCGGGCGCAGCGAGATGAGCGATGAGCTGCAGGCGCTGTGCTTCTTTGCCGGCGCCAATTCGATCTTCGTCGGCGAGGTTCTGCTCACCGCTGACAATCCCGGTGACGACCACGACCTTGCGCTGCTGCGCGAGCTTGGCCTGACGTCGGTGACCTCCGCCGGCCACGATTGATGCGAACTCCGGCCGGCCCGGCCGGGCCGGAGTTTCGTCGTCCGGCCGCCGGGGCACGACCGAAGGCGGCCGCGGTTGCTATGCCGGCGGCTTGAGCTTGCCGGCTCGCAGCACGAACGAAATCACCGCGGCCACGGCACGAAACAGCTCCTCAGGGATTTGGGCGTCGAGTTCGACCCGCGACAGCGCCTGGGCCAGCGCGGCGTTTTCCTCGATGTGGACGCCGCTTTCCTCCGCCTTGGCGACGATCGCCTCGGCAATCGGGCCGCGCCCCTTGGCGGTGACACGCGGCACGCCGCCGGTCTCGTATTCCAGCGCGACGGCGATGGGCGTCTTGGGCGGCTCGTTCATGACACGCGGTTCACCAAGTGGCGGGCCGGCATCGGCGGGCCGTCCGGCCTGCCTCCGCGCACGAACAAGCGCTCGAGCGTCAGGTCCTGGTCGGCCACCAAGGCGGCGAACGTGCCGCTGGCCGCCTGGAGCTGCTCCACTGCCGCCGGCCGTTCGGCCCAAAGCGACACCGACAGCTCGGCGCCGCGCAACGCCAGCATGGCGTGCACCGGCCCCACCGGATCGACGTCGATCGAAAACCGGACGGACCAGCCGCGGACCTGCTCATCGGTGGCGGCAGAGCGGGACTCGTCGCGGCGAATTTCGATCTGGGCAATGCTGGTGCGGCCATCGGCCAGCAGCGGAACCTCGAACGTCCAGCCCGGCGCCGCCCCCTTCTCAACGCCGCCGCTCGTGCCGATCTCGGCGTCGGAACAGGCGAGTTGCGCCAGCGACAGCCGCGCCAACGCCCCCTCGGTTTCCGCCAACAGGGTGCGCAGGGCCTCGCCGGGCGAAAAGGTGTTGCCCAACAGCGGGTCGGCCGCGGGCTGCGCGCGTGGCGGCGTCCCGCGGCGCGGCGGCCGCGCGGCCTCGGTGCGGGGCGGCATCATCGCGGCGAGGCGCGCCCCATCTTCACCCAGCGCGCCGAGAATGGCGTTGCGCAGGTCCGCCAGCGCGGACTTCAGGTCCGGCAGCGGCATCGGCGATGCCATCATGCCGCCGGCCGTCTTCGGCTCGGCCAGCGCCAACAGGCCGATCAGCGCGCGCAACGTCAACCCCTGCTCCGTTTGCGGCGCCGCCGCGCCTTGCGAGGCGCCGCCGGCCGGCTGAGCGCCAACGACCTGCTCCAGCGCGTGGCCCAGCCGCTGCATCAGGCCGCCATCCGCGGCCGTTGCCGTCGCCAGACGCGGGTTCGCGGCATCGTGGAAGACGCCGGAACGCAGAAATGACGTCAGGATCTGGATCGGATCGGTGGCATCGCGGGTCGACAGCCGAAAATCGAGCACCTTCGCCGCAGCGGCGAGCACCTCCGCCGGCAGCGTGGGTACCTTGCCGTTGGCGGCCGCCGCCGAACCCAGCATCTGTTCAAGATCGGCGAACAAAGGCGCGAGGCTGCTTTGGCGCGCCATCAGCGTCGACACCACCCGCGCCAGCGGCGCCGCCAGCGCGGTGTCGGCACCCGGCGCCCGCATAGCCTCGGCCGAAGTCGCAGCGGGCTGGGGACGGTCGATCACCGACAGCTTCAGCGTTCCGCCCTGCTCCTCGGCCAACAGGCGGACGGTTGAGCCGACGGTGAGGTGGGCGGTGGTGGTGGCCTCCACGGTGAGGCCGGCAATGGCCAGACGCACCGCGCCGTTGTCCATGACCGCCAGCACGCGGGCATCGACCACCTGGCCGGCTGTCAACGCTGGGATTTGCCCACGCGTTGACGGCAGCGACAAGGTCGCGCCGACCGGGGTCACCTGCTCCACCACGGCGGGTCCTCCACCGATTTTCAGTCTCGGTTTTGCGTATCATACGGTTTCCGGGAGATCCCTTCGGGATCCCGGAAACAAGTTCGCGAAAATCCCTTTGCAAAGAAGGGGATTTTCGGCGACCGGAATACGGTTCTCCGGCCTGATCGTCCGGAAACCGTATCACGCCCAGGTTACCGAATTCTCCTCCCGCTCGGACGCAGCCGACCCAACGGCATGATCGGCGTATCGCCCGAAGTCTTGACAATCGCGAATGGATCGCAAGTAAAACCCGCCAGCAGTTCCGCATTGAAACCTGCATTACCAAGCTTTCACTTGAGAACGACCCGGTCGCGGTGTTTTGTTGATAAATATCATTTCAATCGAGGTTTGCCGTGAACAAGAACCTGCTGCTGCGTCTCCATCGCTGGACAACGCTGATATTTGCATTGCCGCTCGTGTTGATTCTGATTACCGGCCTGATCCTGTCGGTCGAGCCGATGGCCAGCCGCTCGGCTATCCAGCCGGGTGCCGTGACCCTCGACAAGGTCGAGCAGATCCTGGCCAAGCACGACCCCGATGGCCGGGCTGGCAGCCTGATGATCAGCCCGCTCGACGGCACCTTGACGCTGATGTCCGGCGGGCCGGGCGGACCCGGCGCCCGCACGGTGGTCGACCTCGCCTCCGGCGAAAAGGCCGATTCGGCGGCGTCGAACTGGTCGGGCGTGTTCATGACCTCGCGCATTCTGCACGAGCATTTCGTGTTCGACTTGCGCTGGATGGTCACGGTTTCGACCATCGCCATGTTGGTGCTGATCGCGATCGGCCTGCTGATGGGACTGCCGCGGCTGCGCAACACGCTGGCCGGCTGGCACAAGGGCATCGCGTGGTTCCTGCTGCCGCTGGTGATCTTGAGCCCGTTGACCGGTCTTCTGATCGCGCTCGGCATCAGCTTCGCCGGTGCGCCACAGGCGGCGCGGGCACCGGCGCCCGCGCTCCGCGAGGCGGTGCGGATGGTCGCGGCCGAGCATGACCTCTCCGCGGTGACCTGGATTCGGTCGCGCGGCGGCCAATTGATGGCACGGGTCAATGACGGCACGAGCCCGACGGTCTACGCCGTGACCCGCGATGCCGTGACGCCCCTGCCCGCCAACTGGCCGCGGCTGATCCACGAGGGCACCTTCGGCGGCTCGATCGGCAGCATCGTCAATGTCGTCACGTCGTTCGCGCTGATCGGCCTGCTATGCACCGGCTTGCTGATCTGGGCCAAGCGCAAGCTGAGGAAGCCGCAGCGCCCGCGCCGACCGACCGCGGCGAACGCGTGAGGCCCCTGTCGGCCCGGATGCAGATGCGCCGGGCCGACGGCTCGGAAACGCAAGCATTGCGGGACGGGCCGCGGGTTGCCGCCGCCGTCGGCGTTCGGTTCGGCCGATTGGTGGGCGGGATTTGACGTTCAGGCCGCCCGGCGCATCTGGTAGGATGGTCCCGCCGAGGAGCGCTTTGCCATGAATATCCGGACCCTGCCCCCGCTGACGCCGGACGAGTTCCTCAACCACCCGGCCTTGCAGAACCAGCGCTGCGAGCTGAGCGAGGGGCGCATCGTGATGATGACCGGGGCGTCAAAGGCCCATCGAGAGATCGCCGGCAACCTGTTTGTCATGCTGCACGCCGCGCTGGACCGGAGCCGCTACCACGTGGCAATGGCCGAGCTGGCGATCCGGGTCGGCCGATCCGTCCGCTACCCCGACGTGGCAGTCGACGTGCAAAGCTCGGATCCCAAGGGCCTCACCGCCGTCTCCCCGCTGTTGATCGCCGAAGTGGGTTCGCCCTCCACGGTTGCCACCGACTTCGGGGCAAAGGTGCGCGAATACACCAGCCTGCCGAGCCTTGCCGCCTATGTCGTGCTGTCGCAGGACGAGCCGCGGGCATGGCTGTGGGCGCGCAATGCCGAGGGCGGCTTCCCGGATGAGCCGGAGATGCTGGTCGGGCGGGAGGCTGTAATCCCGCTGCCCGGCCTTGAGCTGACGCTGGGGCTCGGCGATATCTATTCGAGCGTCGGCGATTAATCGACGACTTGCTGCGCGTCGCGAAACTTCCCGTCGTTCCGGGCAAGCGGCATCAGCCGCGCGACGCGGAACCGTCAATAGATTTGGCGCCTTTTCTGGTGGAAGGTCCCGGATGCTCGCGCGTGCTGCGCACCCGCTCGCTCCGGGACGACAGCGCGGAGGTCAAGCCCACCAAGCCTCCGGCACCACGAACCGCCCGGCGGCCTGTTCGATGACCTCGCCCAGCGCGAACAGCGTCTCCTCGTCGAACGGCCGGCCGATCAGTTGCAGGCCGAGCGGTAAACCTTGCCCATCCAGCCCGGCCGGCACCGCGATGCCCGGCAGGCCGGCCATGTTCACCGTCACTGTGAAGATGTCGTTGAGGTACATCTCGACCGGGTTGCTTGATCCCTTCTCGCCTATGCCGAACGCGGCGGACGGCGTGGCCGGGGTCAGCACCGCGTCGACGCCGGCGTCGAACGCCAGATCGAAGTCGCGCTTGATCAACGTGCGAACCTTCTGCGCGCGCAGGTAATAGGCGTCGTAATAGCCCGCCGACAGCACGTAGGTGCCGATCATGACGCGGCGGCGCACCTCGCGGCCGAAGCCCGCGGCGCGGGTCTTCTCGTACATGTCGCCGATGCTCTCGCCCGGCACGCGCAGGCCGTAGCGCACCCCGTCATAGCGGGCGAGGTTGGAGGACGCCTCGGCCGGCGCGACGATGTAATAGGCCGGCAGCGCGTACTTGGTATGCGGCAGCGAAATCTCGACGATGGTGGCGCCGGCGTCCTTCAGCCAGGCGATGCCGGCCTGCCACAGCGCGTCGATCTCCGCTTCCAGGCCGTCGACCCGGTATTCCTTGGGGATACCGATGGTCATGCCCTTCACCGAGCGGCCGATCGCCGCCTCGTAGTCCGGCACGTCGCGGTCGACCGAGGTGGTGTCCTTGGGATCGAAGCCGGCCATCGAACGCAGCAGAATGGCGGCGTCGCGCACCGTCTTGGCGAACGGACCGGCCTGGTCGAGCGAGGACGCGAACGCCACGATGCCGAAGCGCGAGCAGCGGCCATAGGTCGGCTTGATGCCGACGGTGCCGGTGAACGCCGCCGGCTGGCGGATCGAGCCGCCGGTGTCGGTACCGGTAGCACCTAGGCACAAATTGGCCGCCACCGCCGCGGCCGAGCCGCCGGAGGAGCCGCCCGGCACCAGCTTGGTGTCGGACCCCTGGCGGCGCCACGGCGACACCACCGGGCCGAACGCGCTGGTCTCGTTCGACGAGCCCATCGCGAACTCGTCGTTGTTGAGCTTGCCGAGCATCACCGCGCCGTCGCGCCACAGCTGGCTGGTGACGGTCGACTCGTACGGCGGCACGAACTCGCCCAGGATCTTCGAGCAGGCGGTGGTGCGCACGCCCTCGGTGCAGAACAAATCCTTGATGCCGAGCGGGATGCCCTCCAGCGGCCTGGCTTCGCCGCGGGCGATACGGGCGTCGGAGGCCTCGGCCATCGCCAGCGCCTTGTCCGGCGTCTCCAGTACATAGGCGTTCAGGGCGCGGGCATTGGCGATGGCGCCAAGATGCGCCGCCGTCAGCTCGCGGGCGGACACCTCCTTGCGGGCCAGCGCGTCGCGGGCCTCGGCCAGGGTCAGGCGGGTGAGATCGCGCATCGTCACTCCACCACCTTGGGAACGAGGTAATAGCCATCGTCGCTGGCGGGGGCGTTGGCGAGCACCTTGTCGGCGATGCCGCCGTCGGTGACCTTGTCCTCGCGCATCTTCATCGCCATCGGCGTGACCGAAACCATCGGCTCGATGCCCGCGACATCGACCTCGCCGAGTTGCTCGACGAAGGCCAGGATGGCGTTGAGCTCGCCTTGGAGGTGAGGCACCTCGGCGTCGGTGACGGCAATGCGTGCCAGATGCGCCACCCGGCGCACCGTGGCTTGATCGACGGACATTGAGAGCCCTCGGAAATGGGCGCCAAGGCGGCGCGAACACGGCTGCGGTTCTACAAAGCCGCGTTTCGCGCCGCAACCGCCTCAGAGCGAGAACGCCTCGCCCTTCTCCGGCACGACGACCTCAATGCCGGAGCCGATCATCTCCCGGCAGAAGCGGTCCGGCGTCTGCTCGATGATCGGGAAGGTGCCGTAATGGCAGGGGATGGCGATCTTCGGCGTCACGAACTTCTTCATCGCCAGCGCCGCGGTGTGCGGGCTCATGGTGAAGCGGTCGCCGATCGGACAGATGCAGACCTTGACGTCGTGAATCTCGGACAACAGGCCCATGTCGGAGAAGATGTCGGTGTCGCCCATGTGCCACAGCACCGGCTCGCCGGGGGCCTTGACGATGACGCCGTTGGCCGGGCCGAGCGGCGCCTCGACCCCGGGAAGGCTGGCGGAGTGGTCGGCACGCACCAGCGTCACCGTGAACTCGCCCTGGTCGGTGGTGCCGCCGGTGTTCATCGGGTCGACCGTCTCCACCCCCTGCGAGGCCAGCCACATCGCCAGATCGTAATTGGTCACTACCTTGGCCCCAGTCGCCTTGGCAATCTCCACGGTGTCGCCGACATGGTCGCCGTGGCCGTGGGTGACGAGGATGTGGGTGGCGCCGGCCGCGGCCTGCCCGGCATGGCCCTGAAAGGCCGGATTTCCGGTGAAGAACGGGTCGATCAGGATGACCGAGGTGGCAAGTTCCACGCGGAAGGCGGAATGGCCGAACCATGTGATTTTCATCTGTTTCCTCCCCGAGCGCTGCGGTGGGCCGGTTACAGATGCAGCAAACCACGTTCGACGGGATGACGCACCGTGCGAGATCGTCCAAGGTGGGTGAAAAGGATAACACCATGCCGGCCCGCGTCGCCCCGCTCGTCGAACTCGCCGCCGATCTCGCCCCAGGGCCCCTGATCGGGCTCGACCTTGGCACCAAGACCATCGGCGTGGCGATGTCCGACCGCACCCGCACCATCGCCGGCGCGGTGAAGACCATCATGCGGCGCAAGTTCACGCTCGACGCCGCCGAGTTGCTGGCGCTGGCGACCAAGGAGGGCGCGGCGGCGCTGGTGCTCGGCCTGCCCCTCAACATGGACGGTTCCGAAGGCCCCAGAGCCCAGGCGACGCGAGCGTTCGCGCGCAACCTCGCCCAACTGACCGAGATTCCGATCGGCTTCTGGGACGAGCGGCTGTCGACGGTCGCGGTCACCCGCACCCTGCTGGAGGCCGACACCTCGCGCGCCAAGCGCGCGGAGGTGGTCGACAAGATGGCCGCCGCCTACCTGCTGCAGGGCGCGCTCGACCGGCTGCGGATGCTGTGATCCGAAATCCGGCCGGCCATGCCGGCGTTTCATCGTGAGGTCGCCGGTCACGCAGTCTGCAGACGAGCACTTCGACAGTCTGACAACAAAAACTCGCCGAAATCCTTGTCGGATCCAAAATCCAGCTGATCAGGCCGGAGTTTCGGCGTGCAGTCGCCGAAAACTTCCCTTCCGATCACGGATGTTTCGGCGAGGTTGTTTCCGGGATCACGACGTGATCATCCGGAAACCGCATATCGGGTAGGCGGCGAAGGCAAACCGCGCCCGGCGCCAGGCCGGATTACCTGGTCTCGTACCAGCGGCGGAAGTAGACGTCATTGCTCTGCTCCACCGGAGCCGTTCGCCACCGGCGCGGCGGCGGCGGATAGCTCACCGCCGGCCCGCCATAATAGACCGGCCCGCCGTAGTAGCCCGGCACGACCGGACCGCCGACGAAACCATCGGGGTCGCACGCTGCCGCATCAAAGGCGTACGGGCCATCATCGATGGCCTCCGGTGCGACGCGAGCGGTATCTTTATGACCGCGCCAAGCCTCGGCCGGTTGAACCAGCACCGAGCCGACGAGCGCCGCCATAAGTCCGACCGCGGCGGCGCCAGGGAGCGAATTGCGTGCCATCTGCGCTTCCTCGATTGTTGTGAGCCGCCCTCCGGCCCGAGCCTGGTCGTTCGGTTTCCGAAAATTCCCTTTCCGATCAAGGATTTTTCGGCGAAGTTGTTTTCGGCAATCACGACGTGACCAACTGGAAACCGTTTGGTGCCTTCCGCATAACGTCGACAGCGCCGTTTGCTGCTGCCATCGTGGCTGTGTCATGTTGCTGCACGGCCGGCGTTGTGCTGCGGCTGGGGACAGCGGCGCGGATCGGCGCCGTCCGCCTTGTCCATGTGGGGGCTGACCGGCTAAGGACAGCACTTGGCATGACCCTCGAACCGCCCTCCCCCTCCGTGCTCAACCGGCGCCACCTTCTTGGCATCGAAGGGCTGTCCTATCCTGAGATCACCGGCCTGCTCGATCTCGCCGACGAGTACGTCGCGCTGAACCGCCAGGTCGAGAAGAAGCGGGCGATCCTGCGCGGCCGCACCCAGGTCAATCTGTTCTTCGAAGCCTCGACGCGCACCCAGTCCTCGTTCGAAATCGCCGGCAAACGGCTCGGCGCCGACGTCATGAACATGTCGGTCAACTCGTCCTCGATGAAGAAGGGCGAGACGCTGATCGACACTGCGGTGACGCTCAACGCCATGCATCCGGACATCCTGGTGGTGCGCCATCAGGACTCCGGCGCAGTGGCACTGCTGGCCCGCAAGGTCGACTGCTCGGTGATCAATGCCGGCGACGGCGCCCACGAGCACCCGACCCAGGCCCTGCTCGACGCCCTGACCATCCGCCGCAACAAGGGCGCCATCGATCAACTCACGGTGGCGATCTGCGGCGACATCCTGCATTCGCGGGTGGCGCGCTCCAACATCATCCTGCTCAACACGCTGGGCGCGCGGGTGCGGGTGGTGGCGCCCACCACCCTGCTGCCGGGCGGGATCGAGCGGTTCGGCGTCGAGGTCTATCGGGACATGCGCGAGGGTCTGCGCGACGCCGACATCGTGATGATGCTGCGGTTGCAGCGCGAGCGCATGAACGGCTCGTTCGTGCCCTCGGTGCGGGAGTACTTTCACTATTACGGCCTCGACCCGGCCAAGCTGCGCTACGCCAAGCCCGACGCTTTGGTGATGCATCCGGGACCGATGAACCGCGGCGTCGAGATCGACTCCAGCGTCGCCGACGGCGCCCAATCGCTGATCAACGAGCAGGTTGAGATGGGGGTGGCGGTGCGGATGGCGGCACTCGACGCACTCTCCCGACACCTGCCCAACGCATGAACGGGGCGATCATGCCGGTCACCGAGAACCGCCCGCTGCTGTTCGCCAACGCCCGCGTCGTCGACCCCGCGCGCGAGCTCGACTTCTCCGGTGACGTGCTGATCGCCGACGGCGTGATCCGCGAGACGGCGCGCGGCATCGCGAGCGCCGGGGTGCCGGAGGGCACGCAGGTGGTCGATTGCCGCGGCCGGGTGGTCGCACCAGGCCTGGTCGACATGCGCGCCTTCGTTGGCGAGCCCGGTGCCGAGCACCGCGAGACGCTGGCCTCAGCCAGCCAGGCCGCGGCGGCCGGCGGCGTCACCACCATCGTCTGCCAGCCGGAAACCGATCCGCCGATCGACGATCCGGCGGTGGTCGACTTCGTGCTGCGACGCGCCCGCGACACCGCCATCGTGCGGGTGCGGCCGATGGCGGCGCTGACCAAGGGCCTCGCCGGCAGGGAGATGACGGAGATCGGCCTGCTGGGCGCCGCCGGCGCGGTGGCCTTCACCAACGGCGCGCAGAGCGTTACCAACGCCCAGCTGTTCCGCCGCGCCTTGACCTACGCCCGCGACTTCGACGCGCTGATCGTCCATCACACCGAGGACCCCTCGCTGGTCGGTGCCGGCACCATGAACGAGGGGGAGTTCGCCAGCCGGCTCGGCCTCGCCGGTATTCCGCGCGTCGCCGAGACCATCATGCTCGAGCGCGACATGCGGCTGGTGGCGCTGACCAGGGGCCGCTACCACGCCGCCTCGCTGACCTGCGCCGATTCGCTCCAGGTGCTGGCCCGTGCCAAGGAGGCCGGGCTGCCGGTCACCGCATCGGTGTCGATCAACCACCTGAGCTTCAACGAGTTCGACGTCGGCGCCTTCCGAACCTTCTTCAAGCTTTCTCCGCCGCTGCGCAGCGAGACCGACCGGTTAGCGCTGATCGAGGCGGTCGCCTCCGGCCTGATCGACGTGGTGATGAGCGACCACAACCCGCAGGACGTCGAGACCAAGCGCCTCACTTTCTCTGAGGCGGCAGCCGGCGCCATCGGGCTGGAAACCATGCTGTCGGCCGGCCTGCGGCTGGTGCACGCCGGCAAACTTTCGCTGCTGCGGCTGCTGCGGGCGCTGTCGTCCCGTCCCGCCGAAATCCTGGGCCTCCCGGTCGGCACGCTGAGGCCCGGCGCCCCGGCCGACATCATCGTGTTCGACCCGGACGAACCCTGGCTGCTCGTCCCCGCCGACCTGAAATCGCGCTGCAAGAACACCCCGTTCGACGAGGCGCGGATGGAAGGCCGCGTGCTGAGGACTCTTGTTGCCGGCCGCACGGTCTACGAATATTTCTGAGCCGTTATCGGCAAGCTCCAGTCAGGTCGCTTCGCCGGGCTGTCGTCGAAAATTCCTTATTCTCCAAGGTCTTTTCGGCGAAAGCTGATCCATAACCGCAACGGCGTAACCGCAATTGGCCGGGCGGATCGTCCATTTTCGCGATTCTGTCGTCACGGGGGCATCATGCCGGAGATCGACTGGACATACGGTTGGCCGTCCTTTGTCGCCGCCTTGGCGCTTGGCTACCTGCTGGGAGCGATCCCGTTCGGGGTCATCTTCACCCGCCTGGCCGGCGCCGGAGACCTGCGCACCATCGGCTCGGGCAACATCGGCGCCACCAACGTGCTGCGCACCGGCCGCAAGGGGCTGGCCGCGGCGACTCTGATCTTTGATGCGCTGAAAGGCACCGCCGCGGTGCTGATCGCCGCCCATCTGTGGGTGGACGAGCAGCCGCTGATCGCCGGGCTCGGCGCCTTCGTCGGCCATTTGTGGCCGATCTGGCTCAAGTTCAAAGGCGGCAAGGGCGTCGCCACCTATCTTGGCGTGCTGTTCGGCGTCGCCTGGCCGGCGGCGCTGGTGTTCGTCGCGGTGTGGCTGGCGGTGGCGGCCATCACCAAATATTCCTCGCTCGCGGCCTTGATCGCCAGCATCGTCACGCCGTCGGCGCTGATTTTCTTCGGCTATGACGACGCGGTCCATCTCTATATGGGCCTGACCATCCTGCTGCTGTGGACCCACCGGGCCAACATCGACCGGCTGCGCAAGGGCTCCGAGGGCAAGATCGGCGGCACCGCGGCGCCGGCTGCGGCGCGTGCGACCCCGCCGTCGACGTCGTCCAACCCGCCCGGTGCGGACAACGTGCCGTGACCGCCCCGACGGGTCGCCATCTCGACGACGCGACCCGCCTGGACTGGCTGCGCCTGTCGCGTTGCCAGAACGTCGGTCCCCGCACTTTTCGGGCGCTGATCAACCATTTCGGCGGGGCACGCGCCGCAATCGACGCCCTGCCGACCTTGGCCAAGCGCGGCGGCGGCCGCGGCATTCGGATCGCCAGCGGCGAGGAGATCGATCGCGAGATGGCGGCGGCCCGCAAGCTCGGCGTGTCGTTCGTGGCGCTGGGCGAGCCGGAGTATCCGCCACGGCTGCGCCAGGAAGACGACTCCCCGCCCCTGCTGGCGGTGCGTGGCCGGGCCGAGGTGCTGACCAGGCCGATGGTCGCCATTGTCGGCGCCCGCAACGCTTCCGCCGCGGGCCACAAGATGGCGGCGATTCTCGGCCGTGACCTTGGCAGCGCCGGCTTCGTCGTCGTCTCCGGGCTCGCCCGCGGCGTCGACGCCAGCGCCCATGTTGCGTCGCTGGCCACCGGCACGGTGGCGGTGCTGGCCGGGGGCCAGGATCGCCCCTACCCGCCGGAGAATTTCGACCTGCTCGACCGCCTGCTGGAAACCGGCGCCGCGGTCTCCGAAATGCCGATGGGCTGGGAGCCGCGCGGCCGCGACTTTCCGCGTCGCAACCGCCTGATCTCCGGCATGGCGCTGGGTGTGGTGGTGGTCGAGGCTGCCGAGCGCTCGGGGTCGCTGATCACCGCCCGCTTTGCCGGCGAACAGGGCCGCGAGGTGTTCGCCGTGCCCGGCTCGCCGATCGATCCGCGTGCGGCCGGCAGCAACCGCCTCCTGAAGCAGGGCGCCACCTTGGTAACCGAAGCCGCCGACGTCATCGAGGCGCTGGCGCCGATCCTCGGCGTCGCGCCGGAGGCCAAGCCGCTCGGCGAGCCAGAACCTTTGCTGTCACCGGCTTCATCGGGGCCCGACGACGACCTCCGTTATCGCATCGCCGGTCTGCTCGGGCCGACGCCGGTGTCGATCGACGATCTGGTGCGCCTTGCCGACGCGCCGGCCGCTGCGGTGCGGGTGGTGCTGCTGGAACTCGACCTCGCCGGCCGGCTGGTGCGGCAGGGCAACGGCCTCGTCGCCGCCGCCTGACCGGCGCATCACGATTTGGTCAATGCGCTGGCCTGGGATTCGGCCTCAAGACGCGCCATGTCGAGGATGTAGGCCAGCACCGGCATGTCGTGGCGATGGGCGAGAAGCGAAAGTTCCGCCGCGGCCTCGACGATATAGGCCGCGACCGCAGCATCGGTTCCGGACTGTCTCGGATTGGGCAATGCCTGTCGCTGCAACCTGGTATCCATTGCCGTTACCTCCACTGCCCTGCCGAACGCACGAAACGGGACCTGGGGCGCCAATCTAGCCAGGGGCGTTCGTTTTGGCAACTTTGGGGTTTATTGAGTCGCCTTTAAATCTTCTGGTTGTAGAGGTTGCGCCGGGGTGTTTGACAGGGCGCCATCCGCCGCCCATGTTCCGCCGCCAAAGTCCCCGGTCATTCCATATATTTCGTCGAGCCACAGATGCGCGTCGTCGTTGTCGAGTCGCCGGCCAAAGCGAAGACGATCAACAAGTACCTCGGCCCCGGTTACGAGGTCGTCGCTTCGTTTGGCCATATCCGCGACCTGCCCGCCAAGGATGGCTCGGTGGATCCGGACGCCGATTTCCGCATGCTGTGGGACGTTGAGCCCAAGGCCGCCAAGCGCCTCGCCGACATCGCGCGGGCGGTGAAGGGGGCTGAACGGTTGATCCTCGCCACCGACCCGGATCGCGAGGGTGAGGCGATTTCCTGGCACGTGCTGGAAGTGCTGAAGGAAAAGCGCGCGCTGAAGGACGTCGCGGTCGAGCGCGTCACCTTCAACGCCATCACCAAGCAGGCGGTGCAGGATGCCATGAAGCATCCGCGCCAGATCGACCAGGCCCTGGTCGACGCCTACCTCGCCCGGCGCGCGCTCGACTATCTGGTCGGCTTCACCCTGTCGCCGGTGCTGTGGCGCAAGCTGCCCGGTGCGCGCTCGGCCGGCCGGGTGCAGTCGGTCGCGCTTCGGCTGGTATGCGACCGCGAGTTGGAGATCGAGCGGTTCCGGTCGCAGGAATATTGGGCCATCGCGGTGCGGCTGGAAACACCGCGCGGCGACGTATTCGAGGCGCGGCTGGTCGGCGCCGACGGCACCAAGCTCGGCCGACTCGACATTGCCGATGGCGTCAGCGCCGAGGCCTTGACGCAGGCGCTGAAAGCCGGCGCCTACCGGGTGACCTCGGTCGAGGCCAAGCCGGTCAAGCGCCACCCCTGGCCGCCTTTCACCACCTCGACGCTGCAGCAGGAGGCCAGCCGCAAGCTCGGATTTGCGCCGGCCCGCACCATGCAGCTCGCCCAGCGGCTCTATGAGGGCGTCGAGATCGCCGGTGAGACCGTCGGCCTCATCACCTATATGCGAACCGACGGCGTCCAGATCGCCGACGAGGCCATCGCCGCGGCGCGGCAGGTGATCGGCAGCGAGTTCGGCGAGCGCTACGTGCCGCGGGCGCCGCGGGTCTACCGCACCAAGGCCAAGAACGCGCAGGAAGCGCATGAGGCGATTCGGCCGACCGACATGGCTCGCCACCCCAGCAGCGTCGCGCGCCGCCTCGAACCGGACCAGGCCCGCCTCTACGAGCTGGTGTGGAAGCGCACCATCGCCAGCCAGATGGAATCGGCCGAGATCGAGCGCACCACGGTCGACATCGTGGCGGCGGCCGACGGCCGCAAGCTCGATCTTCGGGCGGTGGGCTCGGTCGTCAAGTTCGACGGCTTCCTCAAGCTCTACCAGGAGGACCGCGACGACGACGGCGACGACGACGATTCCCGCCGCCTGCCGGCGGTGAGCACCGGCGAGGCCCTGGGCTGCCGCGGCGTCGAAGCGACCCAGCATTTCACCGAGCCGCCGCCGCGCTATTCCGAGGCCAGCCTGGTCAAGCGGATGGAGGAACTCGGCATTGGCCGCCCCTCGACCTACGCCGCCATCCTCGCCGTGCTGCGGGAGCGCGGCTATGTCCGGCTCGACAAGAAGCGCCTTCATCCCGAGGACAAGGGACGGCTGGTCACCGGCTTCCTGGAGAGCTTCTTCTCGCGCTACGTCGAGTACGACTTCACCGCCTCGCTGGAGGAGCAGCTCGACCGCATCTCCAACGCCGAGCTGGACTGGCGCGAGGTGCTGCGGCAGTTCTGGCAGGACTTTTCCGCCGCGGTGGGCGGCACCAAGGAACTGCGCGTCTCCGAGGTCATCGATACGCTCGACGAGATGCTGGGGCCGCACTTCTTCCCCGACCTCGGCGACGGCATCGACCGCCGGCGTTGTCCAGGCTGCGGCGATGGCCGGCTGTCGCTGAAGCTCGGCAAGTACGGCTCGTTCATCGGCTGCTCGAACTATCCCGAATGCAAGTACACCCGCCCGCTGGCGGTGCCGGGCAATGGCGACGGCACGGCCGAAGGCGACGGCCCCCGCAGCCTCGGCGAAGACCCTGACACCGGTCTCGATGTCACGGTGCGCAACGGCCGGTTCGGACCCTACGTCCAGCTCGGCGATGGCGAGAAGCCCAAGCGCTCCAGCTTCCCGAAGGGATTCGATCCGGCAACCGTCGATCTGGATACCGCGCTGGCGTTGCTGGCGCTGCCGCGCGCGGTGGCAACCCACCCGGAAAGCGGCAAGCCGATCCTGGTCGGAATCGGGCGGTTCGGCCCCTACGTCCAGCACGACAAGACCTACGCCAATCTCGGCGCCGATGACGACGTGCTGTCGATCGGCGCCAATCGCGCCATCGACCTCATCGTCGTCAAGGAGACCCGCGGGCCGGGACGCGGTCGCACCGCCGATGCCGGCCGAGCGCTTGGCGACCACCCTGCCCTCGGCGGCCCGGTGTCCGTCCGCGCCGGCCGCTACGGTCCGTACGTCAACCACGGCAAGGTCAATGCCACCCTGCCCAAGGACGTCACGCCCGACAGCGTGACGCTGGCGCAGGCGGTCGAGCTGCTGAAGGCGAGAGCCGAGAAGCTGGAAGCCGACGGGCCGAAGCCGAAGCGCGCCAAGGCCGCGCCGAAGGCCAAGGCCCCGGCAAAGACCGAGACCGATGACGCCGCGCCCAAGGCGAAGACGCCGAAGGCGGCGGCAAAGACCGCCAAAGCCACCAAGCCCAAAGCCGCCCCGAAATCGAAGACGGCGGCCAAAGCGACCGCCAAAGCGCCCGAAAAGACCACCGCGAAAGCCAAGGCGAAGACCGCGACCGACACAGGCGCCTGAACAAATCCGCGCGCTGCGCGTCACGGCGCCGTGCCGTCCGGCGTCCAAGGCCGGCCGGCCGGCCCCGGCGGAGACCTCGCGCCACCGTCCCGGACAAGCGGAGCAGCCACGCGATCCGAGACCCATGATCCGCGTGCGTTTGACCTTCCACCGGCGTCGGCTCGCCTCATCCTGAAGGAGCTCGCGAAAGCGAGCGTCTCGAAGGATGAAGCGAGCTTTAGAGCCGAGGTCGGCCCCATGGTTCGAGACGGCTGCGGAGCCTGGCATCGGGCGCGCCTGCGGCGCGACCCGGTGGCAGCCTCCTCACCATGAGGCTGAGAAAGGTCAGCCTTCAGGGCCTCGGGTATGATCCGGCTTGCGGCAGAGTAAGCCGTTCAGCGCGTCGGCCCCGTCCGCTGGGGTTTGAAAGCCGCGCAACACCGTGAGCAGGTCCGACCGGTTGATCGGCTTCAGCAGGCAGGGGTAGGCGCGAAAGGCCGCTTCGATCGCGTCCGCCCCGTAGCCCGAGGTGAACGCAAACGGGATGTTGCGCCGGATGAGCGCGGTGGCGACCGGATAGGACCGCTCGCCGCGCAAATCGAGATCGAGCAGCGCGCCGTCGATTTGATCGGCCGGATCCTCGGCCTTGTTGAGCGCCGCCTTGACGGTGGCGGCCGGGCCGGACGCCGTGCAGCCGAACTCTGCGAGCGCGTCGATGACATCGAACGCGATCATGGCGTCATCCTCCGCCACAAGGATGCGAAGCGAGCGGTCGAGCGCGGAGGTCATTCCAGCCTCACGTTGTTGGAGAGCGGAATTACGATGTCGCACTCCACGCCGGCCGGCTCGAAACGCAGATCGATGCGAGCGTCGAGGTCGTGCGATAAGTTCTTCTCGAGGAGATCGGAGCCGAAACCGCGTCGGTTCGGCGGCACGACCGCTGGGCCGCCGCGCTCCACCCAGCGAATGGTCAAATGGTCCTGGGTGTCAGGCTGATTGGCATCCCAACTGACCGAGACCGTGCCCATGTCGTTGGAAAACGCGCCGTACTTGACCGCGTTGGTGGCGAGTTCATGCAGTGCCATGCCGAGGCTCAGCGCAGCGCGGGGACTGACGTGGACGGGCCAGCCGTCGATCTTCACCCGGCCGATCTGCCCCAGCATGTGCGCGCCCAGCGATTCCTCGACGAGATCCTGGAGCGCGATGAAGCCCCAGTTCTGCCGTGCGACCAGCGTGTAGGAGCGCGCCAACGCGCTGTAGCGCGCGATCAATGTCGCCTTGGCGTCCTTCAGGCTCTTGTCAGGCATCAGCGTCTGCTGCGCGACCGAGATGACGACCGCCAGCATGTTGCGGACACGGTGGTTCAACTCGCCGATGAGCACCCGCGTTCGCTCTTCGTCGCGTTCGGCGTGGGTCAGCTGGGTGATGTCGACGAAGGTAACGACGACGCCATCGCTGGCCTTGTCCGCGGTCAGGTAGGGCAGAATGCGCGCGATATAGTGCGCCGAGCCATCCCGCTGCGACACACGGCGCTCGTGCACCATGCCGGTCGTGACGGTTTCGGCGACGTCCTGTCCAAGCTCGGGATAGTCGATCTGGCTAACGATGTCGGTCAGCGAGCGATTCTTGTCGCTCTGGATCAGCTTGAAGATGCTGCACGCCGCCGGCGTGAAGCTGCGGATAACGAGATCGTGGTCGAGGAACACCGTCGCCATCTGGGTGCTCTCGAACAGATTGGCCAGATCGCTGTTGGCGGTATCCAGCTCGTCGATCTTGGCCTGCAGCTCGGTGTTGACCGTCTGCAGCTCCTCATTGAGCGACTGCAGTTCCTCCTTCGAAGTATCGAGCTCCTCATTGGTGGACTGGAGCTCCTCGTTCATCGAGTTCAGCTCTTCGTTGCCCGATTTGAGCTCCTCGATTGCGCCCTCATATTCGGTGATCGTCGCCAGCCATCGCTCGTGCGTATCGGCCAACTCCCGTTCGATCTGGCCGATGATTTCGTCCTTGTCGGGGCTCTCCTCGTGCGGCGCGCCCGCCGGCAAAGCGTCCACCCTGCCGGCACCGTTGCTCGGCCGCGGACTGCCATTTTCAGCCTCCGCGAACACCACCAGGAACAAGGGATCGTCGGCACTGTGGCCGAACGGCTCGACGATCAGCCGAAACTGCTCTCTGACGTCGCCGTTCAATACGCTCATACGATCGCGGACCACCCGAGCGCGGTTCTGCACCGCCTGCTGAAGCGTCCTGCGCAGCTCAACGCGGAGGTCAGCGCGCGCCAGGGAAAGCAAGTGCCGGGTCGGCGCGCCCGCGGTCGCCTCAAGATATCGGGCGGTGTTGGCCGACTGGTAGACGATGTCGCCGTCCCGGTTCACGACAACGTGCGCGGGGGCGAATCGGTCGAGCACCCGCGCCTGCACGGCGTGCTGGAGTTGAGTTGCTGTCATCGGCTGACGCAACGCGTCAAAATCCCGGGGGAGATAAGGCATGTTGGACGCGATCGTCGGACGAAGGCGCACTCCCGGCCGATCCCGGCGACGGAAGATGCGCTGTTTCTTATCAAGATAGGCGAATGAATCGCCCAGTTGCGAGATGCTCTCCGATGGCCCCAGAAACAGATAGCCGCCGGGGCGCAGCGCATAATCGAACACCGCGATAATCCGCCGTTGCGCTTCCGCGTCGAGGTAGATCAGAAGGTTGCGGCATGAGATCAGGTCGATGCGCGAGAACGGCGGATCGCGCAGGAGGCTGTGGTCGGAGAAGACGCACATCTCCCGCAACGGCTTCGAAATCGTGAGGGTGTCGCCGGATGAGACGAAGAAACGCTCGATCCGATCCTGGCTGACCCGGCCTGCGAGTTGCGCCGCGGGATAACGCCCGGCCCGGGCAACGCTGAGAGCCGGCCGGGCGATGTCGGTCGCGAAAATCTGCACGCGCGGCGAATACGGCAGCTTGTCGATGTACTCGCTGAGCAGAATGGCGATCGAATAGGCTTCCTCGCCGGTGGCGCAGCCTGGCACCCACACCCGCACGATGCTGTTCGAATCGCGCACTGCGAACAGTTCGGGCACCACCGCCTTCTGAAGGGTGGCAAACGCTTCGGCATCGCGGAAGAAGTCGGTGACGCCGATCAGCAGGTCGCGCAACAGCTTGGCAGGCTCCTCCGGATCGCGTTTCAAGAGGTCGGCGTAGGCTTGCAGATTGGCGACACGCAATAGCCTCATGCGGCGCACCACGCGACGCATGAACGGCTTGTCCTTGTGGCCGGAAAAATCGTGGCCGAACCGCTCACGCAGGGTCACCAGAATGTCCGACCGCGCCTGCCGAATCTCTGCCGATTCCGGGGCGGCCTCGTTCGCAGGACCGGGCGTTGGAACCGTTGCGAGAGACTCGGCATACCGCGCCAGTTCGCTCGGAATCTCCTCGACGGCCAACACCCTGTCGACCAGCCCGCTTGCGACAGCGCTCTCCGGCATTCCGCTCTGGCCCGGGTGGGTGTGCCCGCTGGTGCCTTGCGCCAGCGTCAGCCCGCCATGCTCCTTGATTGCCTTGATGCCGAGCGTGCCGTCGCTACCCGAGCCGGACAGCACGACGCCGGCGGAATACTCGCCGCAGTCCTCGCCGAGCGCGGTGAAGAACACGTCGATGGGGTTATGATCGCTCGGTGCGGAGCGCGGCAGAACAACGAGGCGGTTGTTCTTGACCGAAATCGTAGCGTTGGTTGAAAGAACGTAGATGTGATTGGGTTCGATCGGGTCATCGTTCCTGGCGTTCGACACCGGCAGCCGGGCGCTCCGCGCGATGATCTGATCGAGCATGCTCTCCCGGCCCGGCCCGATGTGCGACACCACGACAAAGGCCATGCCCGGCTCGGCCGGCACCGCGCCGAACAGCCCGGTCAGGGCCTCCACACCACCCGCCGAGGCGCCGACGCCCACGATCAGGAAGGGTCGCGGAAGGGCGCCGTGCATCAAAAGGTCCTCATAGATTCAAGATGTATGACGCGAGCCGCAAACAGGCCCCGGCGTCGTCCAGCGCTGCCAGCGAACACCTCGCCTCGCGTCTGGCAGCCACTGTAACATAGCAGCCACGCCCGAAAAAAATACACCTCCGACAAGGTTTCGTTGATTTGAGGCCAGTGGGTGGATTCCAGATTGGTGAAATGCCGCCGCGATCGAAGGAATACAAGATCAAAGATAGGAAAATATGTTTGCGGCCGATCCGGTGGCGCTTTGGCCGCGCGCGACCGCAATTGAGGAACCTTCTCCGACCTTGCGGAATTATGCAGTCCCGGGCCGATTACGGTCCCCGTCAACGAGGAGATTCCCATGGGCAGCACCAGCGACAAGATCAAGGGAATGGCGAACGAGGCAGCCGGAAACGTCAAGCAGGCGGTCGGCAAGGCGGTCGGCAATCCGAGCCTGGAAGTCGAAGGCGCCGTTCAGGAGCGCAAGGGTGAGGCGCAGCAGACCCTCGGGAAGGCGAAGGATGCCGTCAAGAAAGGCGTCGACAGCGTCTGATCTGACCGGCCGGTGCCGCTGATTTTGTTTCCGAATGATCCATCGTGATCTTGGGAAACACACTCACCGAAAATCTCTGTTCGAAAGCAGGGTTTTCGGCAAGCGACGGGGTGCGTACCGGCTTGGCGGGCCCAAGGCCGCAGACCCCGCAGTTTCAGCCTGCACGATCAGGCGAACGACAGATCGGAAGAACGGTACGCTCGCTGTTCCAGCGACAAAACCCGTAAGTTTTGGCAATTGGCAGCGGGTAAGCGTCCGTTCAGTCTTGCGATCGATGGTGTCGGCGACGGGCTTGAAACTTCCGGAAGACCTGACCGCGCGCGGTTTTGCCGTGCGCGGCGAGTCCGACACCGACCGGCCGGCGCTTGAACTGCTCTATATTGCCGATCGCTGGGCTGAACTGGCGCACACCGACTGGACGGACGCCGCCAAGACGGCGTTTCTCGCCGACCAAGCGCGGCTGCAGCGCGTTCATTATGCGGCCTGCTACCCCGGCGCTGACCGCCTCGTTCTGAAGCACCACGGCGCACCGGTCGGACGGCTGTGCCTTGCTCGGGAAGCGGCCAACTGGCGAATCGTCGATATTCTTCTGGCGCCCCAGCTCCGCAATGGCGGCATCGGCACGGCGCTGCTGCGGGTGATTTGCGCCGACGCGGCGATGAACGGCGCCAGTGTGTCGATCCATGTCATGGCCTCCAACCCCGCCCTGCGGCTCTACCGCCGGCTGGGTTTCCGGAAGGTCACCCAGGACAGCCTCTATTGGGCGATGGAATGGCGGGCGGCTTCGCCGGCGTGACGGCGTTCGCGCCACCGATACGTTCGTGTATTGCAACCCTGCAGCGCACACTTCATCATTTGGCGTCGTCGGTGCAGCCGGCGATTGGGCGTCGTTATTCGTGCCGTTCGTGCTGGGGGCCGTCGATATGCTGACACCGGAGGATTTCGAACCGTGGGTGGGCCGCGCGGTGCGCGTGGCGACGATCCCCCAGCCGGTCGAACTGACGTTGGTTCGTCTCAAGCGCAGGTCGAAGTATCCTGGCATCCCGCGCGAGCCCTTCAGCCTCTACTTCGAGTCACCGGATAGCGTTTATCTGATCGACGCGACCTACGAATTCGACTGTGGCCGCGGCGGCCCCCATTTCATCACGATCTCCCAGCTCATACCGCAGCCGGGACGGCGAATTTATCAGGCGGTGTTCAATTGAACGCCGGCGTCCGGCCGCGCCGACCGCCGGACGCCGGCAGACTCTTCCGACGCGATCAGTCCGACCGCGGCGGATAGAGGCCTTGAACGGCAATGATGGTGTTGATCGCCACAAACGGGGAAATGGTCGGAACGAGCGAGGCCTGACCGGTATTGCCAACGGCAACGGTGCCGCCGGTAACGCCGCCGCTTACGGTAACCGAAACTCCCGCGAGGTTGACCGCAGTGCCGCTGGTGCCCGCCGGCGCGTAGATCTGCGGGATGGCTCCCGCGCCACCGCCATCGACTCCGGTGCCGAACCGCGCGTTGGCCACCGGGCCGGCCGAATTGGCGGCGGTGGTGGTGGCAGCCAGGGTCGCCGTCGCGGAGAGCGGCGTCGTGGTGGGGGTGAAGGTCGCCGCGTGGTTGTGGCTGGGAAGTTGCGGGACCGTAAGCGCGGTGGTTGCGCTGCCGCCGGATTGGCCGTGAGCGAAGTTGACGCTCCCGCTCGGAGTCGCCACCGCTCCCGGCGCGATTATCGTCCGTCCCTGCAGATTCGGAAGCATGAAGGTGGTTCCGGAGCCACCGAAACTCGTGCCGAGCAAGCTGTAGAGCGCCTGATATTGCGAAACTTGCAGTGTCTGACCTTTGCACTGCATCCAGCCCTCGGGAGCATAGTCGAATCCGACCTGCATGATCTGGCCAAGAAACGGATCCATTGTTCGCCTCCTGTTTCGGCGATATCACCACCATGGTGACCATGCGTCCGCGCGGTGGCATGGACGCAATCTCCCGTTTAGATGTAATCACAGGTTGCCACAATCGGGTTGACGACGCAGTCGCCGCCTCCGCGCGACGACGGCCATTCTCCACCGCAACCAACGACCGCAATCAATGTGTCAAGTTCGCCACAGGGTTGGATTTTTCGTGTGATTGTTGCCGCTCTGTGTTGACCGTGGGCGATGTCTCTCCCTAAGGATGTGTTAGGGATTTTTGCGTCTTTTCACGATTGCGCCACCTCCCGTGTGGCCGGGCGCAACGCAGGGTCGCCGGAGGCAGGGATGGCTGAATCGCGTGACGCCCGGCGCACAGATGGTCGTTGGCGCCGGCTTAGCTGCGCCGCCCGCTGCCTCGGCCGGATCGCGCGCGGTGTGATCGCCCCCGTCACGGACGTGCCCTCGACGCGGAACGCCGATCCGAACACCGTGCCCGGCGGCCATTCGGCCACGACGGCGTCGCGTCGCTTGAGCCTGGGCGGCGCCGCGGTCGCGGTGCTCGCGACGCTGCTGACCTCCCAGACCGCCCATGCTTTGTCGTCAGGCTGCCAAAGAATTCACGATGGCGAGCTCAACGGTACTCTTATCGCCCTTGCTGGAAATCTTGTTGTCGATTCGTTTTCGGCGGGAGAAATAATAAGCTATACGTATACTCCACAGATTGGCGCATACCCCTACATGCTGGTCCGGCATGGAACGACAAGCTTCGACTATCCAGTCGACGGCCCGGAGGCGACGTCAGCTAGTCCCGTCAGCGGCACCGTCACGCTGGTGGGCGACGAGAGCCGGGTCCTTGTTCAGTCGCGGGGCAGCGCCACCGGAACTGCAAACGGTACTATCGTCAACTGGCAGCTCAACTGCAGCGCGCCCGCGCCGAACCCGCCGTCGATCGGCGCCGCGTTCAGTCCGACCTCGATCTATGCCGGCGGCACGTCGACGCTGACGCTGACCATCACCAACACCAATGCCTCCGCGGCGCTGAGCGGCGTCGCCGTCGCGGCCGCGGCACTGCCGAGCAATCTCACCGGCTCCAACCCGCAGACCACCTGCTCCGGCGGAACCGCAACGTATTCCTCCGGGTCTTTGAGCCTCTCCGGCGGATCGCTGGCCGCCGGCACATCGAGTTCATGCACCGTATCGCTGGATGTCACATCCACGGTCGCCAGCACCTATTCCTATACAACTGGAACCGTTTCTTCGACCGAATCGGGAGCAGGTAGCACTGCCACCACGGCCCCGGCGCTGACGGTGTCGGCCCTTTCGTCGAATGCCAACCTGTCGGCGCTCGCGCTCAGCTCGGGCACGCTGACCCCGGCGTTCGCCTCCGGCACCACCGGCTACACCGCCGCGGTCACCAATGCGGTGACCTCGATCACCGTCACCCCAACCGTCACTGACCCTGGCGCCACCATCACCGTCAACGGCAACGCCGTTACCTCGGGCTCGCCGTCCGGGCCGATCGCCCTTGCGGTCGGTGCCAACACCGTCACCACCGTGGTCACCGCCCAGGACGGCACCACCACCCAGACCTACACCGTCACCGTCACCCGCGCCGCACCTTCCGCGGTGGCGACCCTGTCGGCGCTGGCGCTCAGCTCCGGCACGCTGACCCCGGCGTTCGCCTCCGGCACCACCAGCTACACCGCCGCGGTCGCCAATGCGGTGACCTCGATCACCGTCACCCCAACCGTCACTGACTCGACCGCCACCGTCACCGTCAACGGCACCCCCGTCACCTCGGGCTCGCCGTCCGGGCCGATCGCCCTTGCGGTCGGTGCCAACACCGTCACCACCGTGGTCACCGCCCAGGACGGCACCACCACCCAGACCTACACCGTCACCGTCACCCGCGCCGCCTCGTCGAACGCCAATCTGTCGGCGCTGTCGCTCAGTTCGGGCACGCTGACCCCGGCGTTCGCCTCCGGCACCACCAGCTACACCGCCGCGGTCGCCAACAGCGTCTCGTCGATCACAGTCACACCAACGGTGGCCGATGCGACCGCCACCGTCATCGTCAACGGCACCCCCGTCACCTCGGGCTCGCCGTCCGGGCCGATCGCGCTTGCAGTCGGCGCCAACACCGTCACCACCGTGGTCACCGCCCAGGACGGCACCACCACCCAGACCTACACCGTCACCGTCACTCGCGCCGCCTCGGCAAACGCCAATCTGTCGGCGCTGTCGCTCAGTTCGGGCACGCTGACCCCAGCGTTTGCCTCCGGCACCACCAGCTACACCGCCGCGGTCGCCAACAGCGTCTCGTCGATCACAGTCACCCCGACGGTGACTGATGCGACCGCCACCGTCACCGTCAACGGCAGCACAGTCGCCTCGGGCTCGCCGTCCGGGCCGATCGCGCTTGCAGTCGGTGCCAACACCGTCACCACCGTGGTCACCGCCCAGGACGGCACCACCACCCAGACCTACACCGTCACCGTCACCCGCGCCGCACCATCGGCGGTGGCGACCCTGTCGGCGCTCACGCTCAGCTCGGGCACGCTGACCCCGGCGTTCGCCTCCGGCACCACCGGCTACACCGCCGCGGTCACCAATGCGGTGACCTCGATCACAGTCACCCCGACGGTGACTGATGCGACCGCCACCGTCACCGTCAACGGCGCCGCCGTCACGTCGGGCTCGCCGTCCGGGCCGATCGCCCTTGCGGTCGGCGCCAACACCGTCACCACCGTGGTCACCGCCCAGGACGGCACCACCACCCAGACCTACACCGTCACCGTCACCCGCGCCGCACCATCGGCGGTGGCCACGCTGTCGGCACTGTCGCTCAGCTCCGGCACGCTGACCCCGGCGTTCGCCTCCGGCACCACCAGCTACACCGCCGCGGTCGCCAACGGCGTCTCGTCGATCACCGTCACCCCGACGGTGACTGATGCGACCGCCACCGTCACCGTCAACGGCAGCACAGTCGCCTCGGGCTCGCCGTCCGGGCCGATCGCCCTTGCGGTCGGCGCCAACACCGTCACCACCGTGGTCACCGCACAGAACGGAACCACCACCCAGAGCTACACCGTCACCGTCACCCGCGCCGCCTCGGCGAACGCCAACCTGTCCGGGCTGTCGCTCAGCTCCGGCACGCTGACCCCGGCGTTCGCCTCCGGCACCACCAGCTACACCGCCGCGGTCGCCAATGCTGTGACCTCGATCACCGTCACCCCGACCGTCACCGACGCCGGCGCCACCGTCACCGTCAACGGCACCGCCGTCACCTCGGGCTCGCCGTCCGGGCCGATCGCGCTTGCGGTCGGCCCCAACACCGTCACCACCGTGGTCACCGCTCAGAACGGCACCACCACCCAGACCTACACCGTCACCGTCACCCGCGCCGCCTCGTCGGCGGTCGCCACGCTGTCGGCGCTGTCGCTCAGTTCGGGCACGCTGACCCCGGCGTTCGCCTCCGGCACCACCGGCTACACCGCCGCGGTCACCAGTGCGGTGACCTCGATCACCGTCACCCCGACGGCAACCGACGCCGGAGCCACCGTCACCGTCAACGGCACTCCCGTCGCCTCGGGCGCATCGTCCGGCGCCATCGCGCTTGCGGTCGGCACCACCACCGTCACCATCGTCACCACCGCCCAGGACGGCACCACCACCCAGACCTACACCGTCACCGTCACCCGCACCCGGACCACACCAACGCTCGCGATTTCATCCTCGACGGTTACACCGTCGTTCGGCAGTCCGACCACGTTCACGGCAACGCTCAATGGCGGCACATCGCCGACCGGAACGGTGTCCTTTAGAGACGGATCAACCGTGCTCGGCACGGCGACGCTCACCGGCTTGACAGCGACGTTCACCACCTCGTCGCTGACGTCCGGGAGCCATTCGATCACCGCGGTCTATTCGGGAGATGGCAACAACACCGGGGCGACGTCGAGCGCCCTGTCGATCACCGTCGGCGCCCGCCCCGACCCATCCGCGAATCCGACCGTACGCAGTGTCGTCGCTTCCCAGGTCGCCACGTCGATCCGGTTTGCTCAAACCCAGATCAACAATACCTTCAATCGACTGGAGCAGATCCACGACGACGGCGCCATGGCCGACCAAGCCGAGCGCACCCAGGACCAGGCATCGACGACCCCCGGAAATGGCGAGGCGTCACAAGGCGCAAGACGGGCCACGCCCGCACGCCTCTCCGCTCAGAGCTTCGGCGCCGCGCAAGGCTTCGCATCCGGGCAGGATGCCTACGCCGCGCAAGCCGGCAGCTCCCTGCAAGATCAGGCCTTTGCCCGCGATCTCGCGTTCGCCCAGGACGATATCTTCACCGAAAAGTCGTCGCAGAACGATGTCAGCCGCGCCCTCCAGTGGCTTTCGTCGTCGTTCGCATCCCTGCAGAGGCGTGCCGACCAGCCCTTCCACCTTTGGACATCGGGCTCGCTCGATTTCGGCCGGCTCAAAATCGACGGTAGCTCCGACAATCGGTTCTCGACCTCCGGCCTGACCGTTGGCCTCGACAGGCGCGTCGCCGACGGGCTGCGAGCCGGCGTTGCGTTTGGCTACGCCTTCGATCACACCACCTTCGGCAGCGATGGCAGCCGCTCCGACGCCAGCGCCTTCAACGCCACGCTCTATGCGAGCTGGCGCATGGCGCCCCGAACCTTCCTCGACCTGACCGTCGGCTACGGCACACTGCGCTTCGACACCCGACGGTGGTCCGGCGACGGCGGGGCGATGCTCGACGGCACGCGCGAGGGCCAACAGATTTTCGGGTCGGCCGGGCTGTCGCACGCCACCAATTGGAATGCGGTCCGACTGACATCCTATGGCCGGGTCGACGTGGCCCAGGCGAACCTCGACGCCTGGACGGAGAACGGCTCCGACCTCTGGGCGCTGGCCTATACAAAAATGGACACCACGACGGTGTCCAGCGTGGTCGGCCTGCGCGCCAGCTACACCATCCCGATGGACTGGGGTACGCTGACGCCGACCCTGCGCCTGGAGTATCGCCATGCCTTCGACGACGGCTACACCCAGGCTTTGGGTTACGCCAACTTCGATGACGCGGTGTATTCCATCTCCGGCACATCATCCGGGCGCGACGCGCTCACCGGCGGCGTGATGCTGCGGGCCATGACATTCAGGGACCTCGGCTTCGACCTCGAGTACCGGGTGACGGGATCGTCCGAGGTGATCGAAAGCCAGCAGGTTCGGGCCGCTGTGAAGGCGGCGTTCTGACGGCGACGCCGCAGGTCGTGCGAAATTCGGCCAATCAGGCCGGAGCGTCGTCGCCGCGTCGCCGGAAATTCCTTTCCTGATCATGGGTTGTTCGGTATCGCGGAAATCCAACGGCCCCGTGCATCAGCAACGGGGCCGTTGGAAGAAATTGGCGCATCAACTGCGGCAGCCCGTTTTGCGTGCGGAGCCGGCACGAGCCAGTGGTGCGGCCGGCGACGGTTATTCGACACGTCACCGGCCGCCGCTGTCACTGCCCAGCGGGAAGCGGTTGGCCATCGTCCCGCAGCAGCACATAGATCGCCGGGATCACCAGCAGCGTCAGTGCGGTCGACGACGCCAGCCCGAACACCAGCGAGATCGCCAGCCCTTGGAAGATCGGGTCCGATAGGATGAACGCCGCGCCGATCATCGCCGCCGCCGCCGTCAGCACGATCGGCTTGAAGCGGATGGCGCCGGCCTCGATCAGCGCCTCGCGCAGCGGCTTTCCCTGCGCCAGAACGTGGCGGATGAAGTCCACCAGCAGGATCGAGTTGCGCACGATGATGCCGGCGAGCGCGATGAATCCGATCATCGAGGTGGCGGTGAAGGCGGCGTCGAACAGCCAGTGACCGAGCACGATGCCGATCAGCGTCAGCGGTACCGGCACCAGGATCACCAGCGGCAGCCGGAACGAGCCGAACTGTGCGACCACCAGCAGGTAGATGCCGAGCAGAGCGACGCCGAACGCCGCGCCCATGTCTCGGAAGGTGACATAGGTGACCTCCCACTCGCCGTCCCACAACAGCGTCGGTTTGGAGTCGTCGTCGGGCTGGCCGTGATACTTGACGGTCGGCGGTCCGGCCGGACCCCAGTCGATCGCCTTCAATGCGTCTTCGACCGCGAACATGCCATAGACCGGCGCTTCGAACCGGCCGGCGACCTCCGCACTCACCATTTCGGCGAAACGTCCATTGTGGCGAAAGATCGGGTTGGACGCCAACTCGTGGTTGGCCCGCACCACGTCGCCGAGTTCGACATTGGCACCGCGACGCGCGGTGCCGCCGGCCGCCAAGGGCGTCGACAGAATGCGCTCGCCCGGCTTCATCGCCGACCGCGGCAGAGCGATCGTGATGTCGATCGGCTTCAAGCCGCCGCCGCGCTGGGAATAGCCGATCTTCACACCGCCAATCAGCGCGGCAAGGGTGTCGTAGACCGCCTCCTCCTCGACGCCGTGGAACTCCAGCGCGTCCTGGTCGATCGAATAGCGCAGCCGTTCGGCTCTGGTGCCGAAACTGTCATCGACGTCGACCACGAAATCGACCGCCTCGAACGCCTGGCGCACCTTGCGCGCCAGTTCGCGTCGCGCCTCGGCGTCCGGCCCATAGACCTCGGCGAGCAGCGTCGCCATCACCGGCGGTCCCGGCGGCACCTCGACCACCTTGATTGCGGTGCCGGCCGGCACCGGCAGGCCGGCGAGCCGCGTCCTGATGTCGAGCGCGATGGCATGGCTCGGCCGCTCGCGCTCGGCCTTCGCGGCAAGATTGACCGAAAGATCGCCGAGCTCGGGTGTCTCGCGGGAATAATAGTGCCGCACCAGGCCGTTGAAGTTGAACGGCGCCGCGGTGCCGGCATAGGCCTGGATCGAGGCCAGCTCCGGCAGGTCCTTGAGGCGCTCGGCCGCGGCGGTCAGCACCCGGTCGGTTTCCTCCAGCGACGAGCCGCGCGGCAGATCGACCACCACCTGGATTTCCGACTTGTTGTCGAACGGCAGCAGCTTGACCCGCACCGTCTTGGTGGCGAACAGCGCGCAGGCCGCCAGCGTGGCGATGCCGACCACGGCGAGGAACACCTTCGAGCGGGTACGGCCGCGCAGCAGCGGCGTCGCAACCCACGTATAAAACCGGCCCATGGCGCCGACATCGTGATCGTCGCCCTCCCCACCGCCGGCGCCGGCAAAACGCCGCCGCGCGATCTTGAGCAGCAGCCACGGCGTTATCGTCACGGCGACGAAGAACGAGAACAGCATCGCCATCGAGGCATTGGCCGGGATCGGCGCCATGTAGGGGCCCATCAGGCCGGATACGAACATCATCGGCAGCAGCGCTGCGACGATGGTCAGCGTGGCCACGATGGTCGGGTTGCCGACCTCGGCGACCGCCTCGATCGCGGTCTCGACCAGGCCACGGTCGCCGCGCCGTTTCCAGTGCCGCACCACGTTCTCGACCACCACAATGGCGTCGTCGACCAGGATGCCGATCGAGAAGATCAGCGCGAACAGGCTGACACGGTTGATGGTGTAACCCATCAGCCAGGCTGCAAACAGCGTGAGCAGAATGGTGGTGGGGATGATCACCAACACCACCACGCCCTCGCGCCAGCCGATCGCGAGCGTGATCAGGAGCACGATCGACACGGTGGCGAGCGCGAGGTGAAACAGCAGCTCGTCGGCCTTCTCGGTCGCCGTCTCGCCGTAGTTACGGGTGACGGCGATCTCGACATCCTCGGGCACGATACGGCCCCTGACGATCTCGAGTCGCTTCAGGGTGTCTTCAGCCACCACCACGGCGTTGGCGCCCTTGCGCTTGGCGAGCGCGATGCTCACTGCAGGCCGCTTGTCGAGGCCGCCCGCGTCATTGCGCGTGAAGGTCCAGCTGAACCGCTCCGGCTGCGCCGCGGCGACCTTCACCTCGGCGACGTCCTTGACGTAGACCGGGCGGCCGTCGCGCGAGGTGAGCAGCAGCAGGCCGATATCCGGCACGCCCTGCAGCGTCTGGCCGG
Organism: Blastochloris viridis; assembly: GCF_001402875.1. Lineage (NCBI taxonomy): Bacteria > Pseudomonadati > Pseudomonadota > Alphaproteobacteria > Hyphomicrobiales > Blastochloridaceae > Blastochloris > Blastochloris viridis. The sequence continues at coordinate 1,831,181 of NZ_CP012946.1, forward strand.
CCATCACCGGAACGGCGCGGCCCTGCTCGCGAAAGGTGCCGAGCAGAAACGCGCGGTTGGCGTTGGTGAGCTTTTCGACGAGCTGATTCAGCGTGATGCCGTAGAGAGACAGCCGCTCGGGATCGGGCTCGACCCGGATCTGGTTGGGGCTGCCGCCGACCAGATAGGTGGTGCCGATCGACTCGACCTTGCTCAATTCGTGCTGCAGTTCCTCGGCGACCTGGCGCAGACCGTTGTCGGTCCAGGCTCCCGCACGCTCGAGCTTCGGCGACAGGGTCAGCACCACGATGGCGACATCATCGATGCCGCGCCCGACGATCAATGGCTCGGGAATGCCCTTCGGCAACCCGGTGATGTTGGCGCGGATCTTGTCGTGCACCCGCAGCACCGCGTTGTCCTGGTTGGTGCCGACAAGGAAGCGGGCCGTGACCACGACGCGATCGTCGTAGGTCTGCGAATAGACGTGCTCGACCTCGTTGATACCCTTGACGATGTCCTCGAGCGGGCGGGTGATCAGCTCCACCGCATCCTCGGCCTTGTAGCCGTTGGCGGACACGAAGATGTCGACCATCGGCACCGAGATCTGCGGCTCCTCCTCACGCGGCACCGCGTGCAGCGCGAGAAGGCCGACCAGCAGGCTGCCGATCAGCAACAACGGCGTCAGCGGCGACTGGATAAAGGTCTTGGTGAGGTAGCCCGACAGGCCGAGCTTGACACCGGGATTGGCGTTGTCGGAGCTCATCGCGTCACCACCACGTCGCCGTCGCGAAGACCGGACAGGATCTCGACTCCGCCGTCGCGCATTTCCCCAGGCTGGACGACGGCTTCGGTGCCGTCGCTCAGGCGAACGAAGTTCGCGCCGGCACGGGCATAGACCGCGGACACCGGCACAACGATGGCGCTGCGCTGGCCGGTGGTCACGTAGACGCGAGTGCGCTCGCCGGCGAAATAATTGCCGAGACCTTCGACATCGACGTCGGCGACGACAAGGCCGCCCTGGATTTCGGGATAGACGAGACGAACGCGTCCGGTCCGCAGCGCTTCCTCGCCATTGGCGCCAAGGCCGCGGGCGCCAATCCGGACAAGGTCGCCGGCATGAATCGACTGGGCGTGTCGCTCGGGCAGCCGCAGACGGAGAATGTAGCGGTCCTCGGCCAATGTCGCGATGGTCTCGCCGGCCAGCACCACCCGCCCTTCCGACACCGGAACCGTCAGCACCCGGCCCGCGCCTGGGGCGAACACCGTGCCCTCCTTCATCTGCTGCTCGATCACGCTGCGCTCGGCCTGCATGGCGGCAAGCGTCAGCGTCGCGACGTCCAGCGAAGTGCTGGCCTGGTCAAGCTGGGTTTGCGAGCTGACGCCGCGGCGTTTCAGCTCGGCGATGCGGTCGAAATCCGCCTTGGCCTGGTCGCGCTGCGCCTGCTGCGAGCGAATACGCTGATCGGAGGCCTGCATCTGCAGCACCAGCTTCTGGTCAGCCACCACGGCGACCTCGGCGCCGGCGGCGATCTGGTCGCCCTCCTTGACATTGAGCTGTTCGATGGTGCCGCCGATGCGGGCGCGGGCGACGAGCTGGCGTGCCGGCTCGACGGTGGCGAACACCGCCTTCCAATCCTCGACCGGCACCGATTTGACGGTGACGTCCGCCGCCGATGCGACCAATGGAAGGAGCAGGAAAACCAGACTGACGACGAGCGAATGCGAGCGCATTGGGACCCTCCAGTTGGTTTGACATATACATTAGCGGATACTAATATAACAAGATGGAACTTGAAAATCTCAGCGCGCGGGCGGCGGAGGCCGAGGCCTTTCTCAAGGCGCTCGCCAATCGCTACCGGCTGATGGTGTTGTGTGAGCTGCACCGCGGCGAGCGCTCTGTGGGCGAGCTGCAGGATATGGTCGGCCTCAGCCAGTCGGCACTGTCGCAGCACCTCGCCCGCCTGCGCGCGGACGCGCTGGTGGCGACACGGCGCGACGGCCACACCATCTTCTATTCCATCGCCTCGCCCGGCGTGTCGCGGGTGATTGCCGTACTCTACGACCTTTATTGCGCCGACAGTTGCGGCCGGACGTCGTCGCGTCCGGCCGAGATCAAACAGGGGAAGACGACATGACGCTCGATCGCATCGTGATGGCCTTTGCGGGCACGATGGTCCTTATCAGCCTGGCTCTGGCGCACTTCGTCAGCCCGTGGTGGCTGCTGCTGACCGCCTTTGTCGGCGTCAACCTGTTGCAGGCCTCGTTCACCGGGTTCTGCCCGCTGGTCGTCGTTCTCCGAAAGTTCGGCGTTTCGCCCGGCGCGGCGTTCTGAGCCGTCCGCTGGTTCGGCGCGATGGACGATCGGAAATCCAGCGGAGCATGCTGGCGCGCCGAAGTCCCGCCGCCGAAACGTTCCCATCCGATCAGCGCATTTCGGCGAGGCTTTCCCTCGACCGCGACCTGATCTGAAAACAGCAGAATACCGAGGCCGGTCGCGTGCACGGCGTCGCTACGCGTCTGCGTAGCGCGCGCCGGCCTCGCCCTGGGATTCGCACGACATCGGCGCGCGGGTCGGCCGGGTTTCGTGTCACACCAGCCGCTGCAGCAGCGCGACCAATGTCTCGCGGCCGCCGGGGCCGAGGCGGCGGGCCAGTTCGCGCTCCTGCTCGTCCTGCAGCGCACGGGCGCGCGCCAGCAGGTCGTTGCCGGCGCGGGTCAGCACCAGCGCGTGCGAGCGGCGGTCAGTGGCCGACGGCATGCGCTCGGCTAGGCCGCGCCGCTCCAGCTCATCGAGCATGGCGACGAAGTTGGGACGCTGGATGCCGAGCGTCGCGGCGATCTCGGCCTGCTTGCGCCCGGGATTTTCGCCGATCACCAGCAGCACCGAATACTGCGCCGGCTTGAGGTCGAGCACGGCAAACCGCGCGATGAAGTCCTCGAACACCGCGAGCTGCGCCCGTCGCAGCGCATAGCCAACCACCGCGTTGAGACCGGAGAGGTCGAGCGCGTCGGTATCGGTCGCCGCGTCGTCAGCCTCATCGATCGCCGCGCTACGCGCCGGCGCACCGCCGCGCCGCGTCCCCTCCAGCGGCGCCACCGGCTGCCGACTGCCTTTTCTCACGCTCATTGTCGCCTCGGATCGAACAGCCCGGCACCACCGCCGGCCGCTTCACGCCTTGATCTTATAATCGATAATTGTTATGCGATATACCAATAACAAGTTCGCCGGAAGGGACAGCCAACAACACGGGCGTCCCCTGGATCGCAACGAATCCAGCCGACCGCGCCTGCGCGGTCGAACCCGAGCGAGGGGGAAGAAACCATGGGAGGCACCACACGGTGGACAGCACGATTCTGCTCTTTCTCCTTCAGGATGGTATCACGAACGGCGCGATCTATGCCCTGCTCGGCATTGCGCTGGTCGTGGTGTTCGCCGTCACCCGGGTGATCTTCATTCCGCAGGGCGAGATGGTCGCGTTCGGCGCGCTCACCTATGCGCTGCTGGAGGCGGGGCAACTGCCGGGCACGGTATGGCTGCTGCTCTGCTTTGGCGTTGCGGCTTTTGCGTTTGACCTCGTCGCGGCGCTGCGCGCGCGCGCCGGGGCCGGTCCGATCCTCAAGGCGGCGGCGGTCGATCTGGTGGTGCCGGGGCTGGCGGTGGCGGCAGCCATGGCGATTGCCGGCGGCGGCTATGGCACAACGATGCACGCCGCCATCACCTTGGCGCTGATCACCCCGCTCGGCCCCCTGCTCTACAAGCTGGCGTTCCGGCCGATTGCCTCGGCCTCGGTGCTGACGCTGCTGATCACCGCCGTCGGCGTGCATCTTGCGCTAGTGGGGCTGGGCCTGGCGGTGTTCGGCGCCGAGGGCCTGCGCGCGCCGGCGATGTCCGAGCTGTCGGTCGAACTCGGACCGCTACTCGTGTCCGGCCAGACCATCGCCGTCTACCTCCTCGCCGCCATCTCGATCCTGGCGCTGTGGTTGTTCTTCGAGCGCACGCTGTGGGGCAAGGCGCTGCGCGCCACCGCGGTCAACCGGCTCGGCGCGCGGCTGGTCGGCATTCGCACCTCGTTCGCCGGATCGCTGGCGTTCGCACTCGCGGCGCTGGTCGGCGCACTGTCCGGCGTGCTGATCGCGCCGATGACCACCATCTACTACGACACCGGCTTTCTCATCGGCCTCAAGGGCTTCGTCGCCGCCATCATCGGCGGCCTCGCCAGCCATCCGGTCACCGCACTCGCGGCCCTGGCGGTCGGCAGCATCGAGTCGCTGGCGTCCTTCTTCGCCTCCGATCTCAAGGAGATCGTGGTGTTCAGCCTGATCATCCCGGTGCTGGTGTGGCGGTCGCTGACCGAGACCCACGTCGAAGAAGAGGATTGACCGATGAGCCCGCGTCTCGCACTCGGCGCATTTGTCGCCGCCCTCGTTCTCGTTCCGCTGGTGCCCGGCCTGCCGGTGTTCTGGATCACCTTGCTCGGCAATATCGGCCTTGCCGCGCTGGTGGCGATGGGCCTGGTGCTGCTCACCGGGGTCGGCGGCATGACCTCGTTCGGCCAGGCCGCGTTTTGCGGGTTCGGCGCCTACGCCACGGCCGTGCTGTCCACCCACTACGGCTGGTCGCCATGGCTGGCGCTGCCGGTGTCGCTGCTGGTGTCCGGCAGCGCGGCGGTGGTGCTGGGGCTGGTCACAGTGCGGCTGTCCGGCCATTTCCTGCCGCTCAGCACCATGGCCTGGGGGCTCAGCCTTTACTACCTGTTCGGCAAGATCGAGATGCTCGGCCGCCATGACGGCATCTCCGCCATTCCGCCGCTGTCGCTCGCCGGCTTTGAGCTGACCGATCCGCGTGCGATCCATTATGTGATCTGGGGCACGGTGATCGCGGCCGCGATCCTCACCCTGCACCTGCTCGACAGTCGCATCGGCCGCGCCATCCGCGCGCTACGGCGCGGCCAGTTGGCAGCGGAGTCGTTCGGCATCAATGTCGCGCGCATCAAGCTGATCGTGTTCGTCTATGCTGCGCTGCTCGCCGGGCTGTCGGGCTGGCTCTACGCCCACGTCCAGCGCACCGTGACGCCGACCCCGTTCGGCATATCGGCCGGCATCGAATATCTGTTCATGGCAGTGCTGGGTGGCGCCGGCCAAATCTGGGGTGCGATCGTCGGCGCCGGGCTGGTGACGCTGCTGAAGGAGGCGTTGCAGCGGCTGGTTCCGGCGCTGTTCGGCAACTCGGTTCAGATCGAAGGCGTGGTGTTCGGCATCGCGCTGGTGGCGCTGCTGCAGTTCGCCCGCGAAGGGCTGTGGCCGCACCTCGCCCGCATCCTGCCCGCACCGGTGCGGCTGGCGCCGAAAGCGGCGGAGGCGCTGGCCCGCCGCGCCTTTGGCGGCGACCGCAACCGGCCGCTGCTGGTGCTCGACGCCGCCCGCAAGCAGTTTGCCGGCCTGGTCGCGGTGAACGACGTGTCGTTCAAGGTCGGCCGCGGCGAGATCGTGGCGCTGATCGGCCCCAACGGCGCCGGCAAGAGCACCACCTTCAACCTGATCACCGGCGTCACCAAATTGACCGCCGGTACGGTTCGGTTCGATGAGGCGCCGATCAGCGGAACCTCGCCGCAGGTGATTGCTCGCCACGGCATCGCCCGCACCTTCCAGCACGTCAAGCTCAACCCCGACATGACGGTGTTGGAAAACGTCGCGCTCGGTGCCCATTTGCGCGGTCGCGCCGGCCTGATGGCCGCCATGCTGCGGCTCGACCGCCGCGACGAGGCGCGCCTGCTGGCGGAGGCGGCTTGCCAGATCGAGCGGATCGGACTGGCCGAGCACATGATGAAGCCGGCCGGCAGCCTCGCGCTCGGCCAGCAGCGCATGGTCGAGATTGCCCGTGCCCTGGCGATGGACCCCGAGCTCTTGCTTCTCGACGAGCCCGCCGCCGGCCTTCGCCACTTCGAGAAGGCCGCGTTGGCCGATCTGCTCGCCCGCCTCCGCGCCGAGGGCATGAGCATCCTGTTGGTCGAGCACGACATGGGCTTCGTGATGGGCCTCACCGACCACATCGTGGTGCTCGATTTCGGCACCAAGATCGCAGAAGGGCCGCCCGACGCGATCAAGACCCACCCCGCGGTGCTGGAAGCCTATCTCGGAGGCGCGGCATGACGGCCCCCCTGCTCGATATCGCCGGCGCCTCGATCTCCTACGGCAAGGTCCAGGCGGTGCGCGGGGTGTCGCTCACCGTTGCGTGCGGCGAGATCGTCACGGTGATCGGCGCCAACGGCGCCGGCAAGTCGACCTTGCTAAACGCCGCCATCGGCGCGCTCGCCGCCGACGGCGCCATCCGCTTCATGGGCGAGGATATCACCCGGCTCGACGTCGAGGACCGGGTGGCGCGTGGCCTGCTTCTGGTGCCGGAGCGGCGCGAGCTGTTCTCCACCATGACGGTGGAGGACAATCTGGTGCTCGGCGGTTTTCGCGTGCCACGCGGAATCGCCCGCGACACCATCGCCGAGGTCTATGACCGCTTCCCCCGCCTCAAGGAGCGCCGCGACCAGCTCGCCGGCACCATGTCCGGCGGCGAGCGGCAGATGCTGGCGATCGGCCGGGCGCTGATGAGCCGGCCGAAGCTGTTGATGCTCGACGAACCGAGCCTGGGGCTGGCGCCGCGCATCGTCGCCGACATTTTCCGCATCATCGCCGATCTGCGCTCAACCGGGGTTTCGATCCTGCTGGTCGAGCAGAACGCCCGGGCCGCCCTCGCCGCCGCCGACCGCGCCCACGTCATGGAACTCGGCGAGGTCAGCGTGTCGGGACCAGCGGCCGAACTCGCCCGCGACGACCGCATCATCCAGAGTTATCTCGGCTTTCATTGATCGAGGACATTGCCATGAGTTGGCGCGCGCCGATCGACGACATCCTGTTCACCCTCACCAAGGTCGCGCCCGGCCCCGATGGCGCACCGCCGCTCGACCGCGACGACCTCGCCATCATTGTCGATGAGGCCGCGCGCTTCGCCGAGGAGCGGGTGGCGCCGCTCGACCGCATCGCCGACACGACCGGCGCAAAATGGGCGGACGGCACCGTCACCACCCCGCCTGGATTCCGCATGGCCTATGCCGACTGGGCGGCGGCGGGCTGGAATGCGGTGTCGCAGTCGGAAGAATTCGGCGGCTCCGCCCTGCCGACCGCGGTCGGCACCGCCACCATGGAGCTGCTGACGTCGGCCTGCATGTCGCTGTCGACCCTGCCGGTGCTGTCGCAGGGCGCCGCCGACGCGTTGGAGGCCCACGCCTCCGCCGAGCTGAAGGCACTCTATCTGCCCAAGCTGATCTCCGGCGAATGGACCGGCACCATGAACCTCACCGAGCCGCAAGCCGGCTCGGACCTCGCGCTGCTGCGCACCAAGGCGGTGCCTGCGGGCGATGGCACCTACCGCATCACCGGATCGAAGATCTTCATCACCTTCGGCGAGCACGATCTCGCCACCAACATCGTGCATCTGGTGTTGGCGCGCCTGCCCGATGCGCCCTCGGGCGTGAAGGGCATCTCGCTGTTCGTGGTGCCGAAATTCCTGCCCAATCCGGACGGCGCGCCCGGCGGCCGCAACGACGTGCGCTGCAGCGGCATCGAGCACAAGCTCGGCATCAAGGGCTCGCCGACCTGCACCATGGTGTTTGGCGATGGCGGTGGCGCGGTCGGCTGGCTGGTCGGCGAGCCGCACAAGGGCCTTGCCTGCATGTTCACCATGATGAACAAGGCGCGCCTCCTCACCGGCTTGCAGGGCGTCGCCATCGCCGAGAAGGCGACCCAGCTGGCGCAGCGCTACGCGCTGGAGCGACGCCAGGGCAAGGCCGCCGGGTTCGACGGCGCGGCACCGATTGCGGCACACCCGGACGTGGCGCGCACGCTGGCGCGCATTCAGGCGCTCACGGTTTCGATCCGGGCGCTGGCCTATTCGGCCGCGGCGGCGATCGACCGCGCGGCAACCGCCGACACCGACGAGGCTCGCGCGCGCGCCGAGCTGCGCGCCAGCCTGCTGACGCCGATCGTCAAGGCGTTCTCCACTGACGCCGGCTGCGAGGTGGCATCGAGCTGCGTGCAGATCCACGGCGGCATGGGCTTCATCGAGGAAACCGGCGCCGCGCAGCTGTTCCGCGACATCCGCATCGCGCCCATCTATGAGGGCACCAACGCCATCCAGGCCATCGACCTCGTCACCCGCAAGATCGGGCGCGACGGCGGCGGCGAGGTGGCGCGGGTGATCGCGGAGGCGCGCACCGACGCTGCTTCGGCCAGCATGCTGCTCGGCGGCTCCGCCGCTCGGGTTGAAGCCGCGATCGATGCGCTGGAAGCCGCCACGGCCCACTTGCTCGCCCCCACCACCGCCGAAACCGACCGGCTGTTCGTCGCCCCGGCCTATCTGCGCCTGTTCGGCATCGTCCTCACCGGCACACTGCTGGCACGCGGCGCAGCACTGGCGGGCGAGGCGGAGGCGCACTGGCCGCGGCTGGCGCGGGTCCACGCCGAGGAACTGGCGGTGGAGGCCTCGGCGCTGCTGGCACAGATCGCCTCGCCCAGCCGCCGCGCCGAGGACTACCGGGCGCTCGCCGGGCTCGGCTGAGCGTCGCATCGCGGTCGCAGCACGGCCGCGCCGCGATCCCCGGAAACGCGTGAGCGCCTTTGAACCGTAATGGTGAATGGCCGGGCCTGTCCCGGCCGTTTCGATTCTCGCGCTGTGCCGACCGTCCAAGCTCCGCGGCATGTCCGATAAAAAGAGGGCGCCCGGAACGAAGCCCGGACGCCCCAAGGTGTCGTCGCCGCGAGAGCCTCAAGTGGTATCGCCGCGGCCGAGCCAAGATCAGTCGATGAGGGCCCAGTCGCCATCCTTGACGGTGATCAGGATGCGGCCGCGTTCGTCGACGCCGTAATGGTTGCCCGGCCCGTAGTTGTAGACCGCCTGCGACGCCGCCATGTCCTTTTCGCGCTCCAACGCGTTGCGCAGCGCGGCGCGGAACGCCGAGCTGCCCGGCTCGGCCTGCGTCAGCGCCACCGGGACCGCGCGTTTGAGCAGTTCGAACACATCGAACATGTGGGCGCCGAACTGGTTGACGGTTCCCGCGCCGAACTTCGCCTCGTAGGCAGCAGTGTAGGCGACGCCGGCGGCCTTGGTCAGCGACCCTTCGGGCTGCCTGGCCGCTGCGATCACGGGACCGGACGCGAAGATGACACCCTCCGCGGCCTTGCCGGCGATGCGGATGAAGTCGCGGGTCACCGCGGCGTGGGTCTGGTAGATCGGGCCGCCATAGCCGCGCTGGCGCAACGCGATCACCGGCAGCGCAGCGGCGGTGCCGGAGGCACCGACCAGCACCGCGTCGGGCTTTGCCGACACCAGCTTCAGCACCTGCCCGGCCACCGAGGTGTCGGCACGGGCGTAACGCTCGTCCGCCACCATCTTCAGCCCCGTAGGCTCGCCCGAGGCCTTGAACTCCTTGACCCACAGATCGCCCCAACTGTCGGAGAACCCGATGATGCCAACGGTTTTCACCCCCTTGGTCTTCATGTGGCCGAACAGCACCCCGGCCATCAGCGGCACCGGCTGCGGCATCACGAAGGTCCAGGTATCGCGGCCGGGCTGGAACGGCATCGGCGACAGCGCGAAGTGCGGTATCTCCGTCTCGAACGCGACGTTGGACACCGCCATGGTTGCCGGCGTCACCGACGATCCGACCAGCACGTCGACCTTGTCCTCGGTGGCAAGGCGCCGGGCATTGGTGGTGGCGTTGGTGGGATCACCGGCGTCGTCGAGTTGGATGATCTCCAGCTTCACCCCGCCGATGTCGCGTCCCACCACCTCCAGCGTGTTCCTTTCTGGAATGCCGAGTGCGGCGCCCTGCCCGGTGGTCGAAATCGTCACGCCGATGCGGAGAGGCGGCGGCTCGGCGAGCGCCGGCCCGCAAAGCGCAAACATGAAGGCGGAGCCGGCGAGAAGGCGGCTGATACCGCGTCTGCAAATCGTCATGGTCGGTTTCCTGGTTGGCCGTTTCCCGTAATGCGCCCGCGTCTTGCCGCGCAGGTCGCGTCGAGCATTTTCCGCAAGGGTGGATACCGGCGTCGCGAACACTCGCGACGAAACAAAGTCTCGGAGCATCCGCTCAATTCAGTTCGGATCGGCGGATGCGCTAGCAGGTCGCGGACAGCCGCCGGATCACCTCCTCGGGGATCGGCCGCGACTTGATGCGATTGGGATCGTCCGGGTGCTTGGCCACCCACACCCGCGTCTCGAACCCCTCGATCGCCAGCACCTCGCCGTCCGGTCCGGGCTTGAACACCTTGTGCTCGACGTCGAAGCTCGAATTGCGAAACTCGGTGACATTTGTCTCGATGACGACGTCGTCGCCCGCCGTCGATGGCACCAGGAATTTCGCCCGCGTGTCGACCATCGGGTAGCCGACGATGTCGAAGGCGCGGATCAACTCGCGCTTCTTCCAGCCCGCCTTCTCGAACAGATAATGGGTCGAAGTGTCGAACATCTCGAAATAGCGCGGATAAAACACGATGGCGGCGATGTCGCAGTGCGCCCATTCGATGCGGACGGTGCGGCGGTTGACGAGCATGAAACACCTCAGCGCGGCGGCAGGCGAAGCGCGCCGTCGAGGCGCACCACTTCGCCGTTGAGAAAGGAATTCTCCACCATGTGGAGGGCGAGTTTGGCGAACTCCGCGGGCTCACCGAGCCGAGACGGAAACGGAATCGACTTTGCCAGCGATGCCTGCACCTCCTCCGGCAGCGAGCGCAGCAGCGGCGTCGAGAACAGGCCGGGCGCGATGACGTTGACGCGAATGCCGAATTGCGCCAGCTCGCGGGCGATCGGCAGCGTCATCGCGACAATGCCGCCCTTCGAGGCCGAATAGGCCGCCTGCCCGACCTGCCCTTCGAATGCCGCGACCGAGGCGGTGTTGATCACCACCCCGCGTTCGCCGCCCGCCAGCGGCTCAAGCTTCGCCATCTCCGCCGCGGCGAGGCGCAGCGTGTTGAACGAGCCGATCAGGTTGACGCGGACCACCTGTTCGAAATCGGCCAGCGGTTGCGGGCCCTCCTTGCCGAGCACGCGCTTGGCGACGCCGATACCGGCGCAGTTGACGAGGATGCGCGGCGTGCCGAGCGCCGCGCCAACTCGCGCCAGGCCGGTCTCGGTCGCGATTGCATCCGCGACGTCGAACGCCAGCGCCAAGCCTGCAATGGCATTCGCCACCTCCTCGGCCGCCGCTGCGTTGCGGTCGACCACCGCGACCTTGGCGCCGCGCGCCGCCAGCGCTTCCGCCGCCGCGCGTCCCAGCCCCGACCCGCCGCCGGTGACGACGGCGACCTGCCCGTCGATGTCCATGGTCAATCTCCTGGTCAGACTGCCGGGTTTTCCACCAGCATGGCGATGCCCTGGCCGCCGCCGATGCAGGCCGACGCGATGCCGTATTTCAGGCCGCGCCGTCGCAGTTCGCGCGCCACCGTCACCACCAGCCGCACCCCGGTGGCGCCCAAGGGATGACCGATGGCAATCGCGCCGCCATTGACGTTGAGCTTGTCTTCGTCGAGGCCAAGCTCGCGCGCGCACGCCATCACCTGGGCGCCGAACGCCTCGTTGATCTCGATGCGGCCGACTTCGGCGAGCGCGACGCCCGCCTTCGCGCACACCGCGCGGATCGCCGGCACCGGACCGATGCCCATGATCTCCGGCGGCACGCCCACCGAGGCGGCGGCGACGACGCGGGCCAGCGGCCGCGCCCCGGCGGCACGCACCCAATCGTGCGAGGCCAGCACCACTGCTGCCGCCCCGTCGACCACCGCTGAGGAGTTGCCGCCGGTCTGCACCCCTCCGAACGCAGGGCGGATTTTCGCCAGCGCTTCAAGCGGCGATGGCCGCACGTGGCTGTCCTCGCGCACCGGCTCGCCCCTCACCTTCAGGCGGATGGCGCGGGTGTTGTAGCCAGTGCGCTCGAACGTCTCGTCGGCCACCGGAACGATCTCGTCTTCGAAGAAGCCATCGGCTCGGGCCGCGAGCGCCCGCGCGAACGAGCGTGCGGCGAAGGCATCGACCTCCTCGCGGCTGATGCCGTGTCGCTTCGCCAGATTCTCCGCAGTGCCGCCCATGGTGGTGGCGCAGGAGGTATCGAGCAGGCTCTCCCACAAGAAGTCGCCGAACTCGATCTGGCCGAGCCGGAAGCCGCCGCGATGGGTGTACGCCGCCACCGGATTGCGGCTCATCGACTCGGTGCCGACCGCGAGCGCGACGCGGGCGCGGCCGAGCGCCACCGCATCGGCCGCCTGCGATACCGCCTCGATGCCGGAGCCGCAGATGCGCTGCACCAGATGGGCCGGCACCTCGATCGGCACCCCGCAATAGATCCCGACATGGCGCGGCAGAAAATAGGCATCAAAGCTGGCTTGCGCCATGTTGCCGGCCACCACCGTGCCGATCTCGGCCGGATCGACCCCAGCACGGGCAATGGCGGCGCGGCCGGCCTTGATGCCGAGATCGATCGGCGACACGCCGGCCAGCGCGCCGTTGTAATCGACGAACGGCGTGCGTGCGCCATCGACGACGAACACGCCGTCGAACGCGAGCGTCACCGCTCCCCCAACTTCTGTCGTACTCATCCTTGGAAGGTCCTCACAGCCTGATGACGTGCGGCTTGGTCTCAGCGGCGTACAGCGCCTCGACGTCCTTGGCGCGGTTGGCGAGCACGGCGCGCTGGTTGAGCGAGCCCTTGTCGGTCGCCTCGCCGAGGTCGATCGAGGGCGGCTCTGCCAGCAGCGCGATGCGGGTGACGCGGGTCGATGAGCCAGTCGCGTCGCGAGCGATCGCCGCCAGCCGTTCCTGGAACACATCCTTTACCGCTTGATCGACCACCACCTCGGCGAACGGCGTGTCGGGCTCCAGATGCGGTGCCAGCTTGCGGGTCTCGGCCTCGTCCGGAAACACCAGCATGCCGACGTCGTCGCGGTCGTGGCCGGTGACGACGGCATCGCGCACCAGGGGATCGAACTTGCCGATGATGTCGACCCGGAGCGGACCGACGCTGACCCAGGTGCCGGTGGCAAGCTTGAAGTCCTCGGCAACCCGGCCGTCGAATTCGAAGCCGGCGGCGAAATTGGTCGGCTCGGCGAGCCGGAGCGCATCGCCCATCAGATAAAAACCCTCGGCGTCGAACACCGCCTGGGTGAGGTCGGGACGCCGCCAATAGCCGGGGGTGATATTGGGGCCGCGCAGCCGCGCCTCCAGCTTGCCGGCGTTCGGCACCAGCTTGAGTTCGACGCCGCGGTGCGGCACGCCGACGATGCCGGGACGGTCGGCATCGCGCACGCCGATCAAGGCGCCGGGCGCGGTCTCGGTCGAGCCGAGCGAGGTGGTGAACACCACCGAACGCCCCGCGGTGTCGAGGGCCAGATCGCGATAGGCGTCCCACACCGGCTTGGAGAGACCCGCGCCAGCGTAGAACAGCAGCTTGAGGCGCGAGAAGAAATGCCGGCGCAGCGCGAGGTCGTCCTGCAGGTGCGGCAGCAACGCCTCGAACCCTTTTGGCACGTTGAAATAGATGGTGGGAGCGATCTCGCGCAAATTGGCGATGGTGGCGGCAATGCCCTCCGCAACCGGTTTGCCCTCGTCGATGTAGAGCGTGCCACCGTTGTAAAGGGCGATGCCGAAATTGTGGTTGGAGCCGAAGGTGTGCGCCCACGGCAGCCAGTCGACCAAGACCGGCGGCTCGTCCTTCAGAAAGGCCAGCGCTTCCGCCAGCATCGCCTGATTGGCGCACAACATGCGCTGGGTGTTGGTGACGGCCTTGGGAAAGCCGGTCGAGCCCGAGGTGAGCAGGAACTTGGCGATGGTGTCAGGCCCGACCTGGGTGCGCGCCGACACCACGGCCGAGGAGATCGGTCGATCGAGCAGGCTCGCGAACGGCGTCGCGCCGAGTTCAGTCGCCGTGTCATCGGACACCACGATCTCGATGCCGCGCTCCTTGACCTTTCTCAAGGCGCGACCGAACACCCGTCCGTTCGATGCAAACACCAGGCGCGGTGTCAAGAGGTCGAGCGCGTAGGTGAGCTTGCCAAGGTCCTGCGACAACGTCGAATAGGCGGTCGACATCGGGCAGGTCGGCACGCCGACCGCCATGCCGGCCAGCGACAGCAGCGCGTGGTCGATGCCGTTGCCCGACAGGATCAGCACCGGCTCCTCTTCCGACAGATCGCGTGCCAGCAGCGCGGCGCCGATGTGCAGGATCTGCTCGAAGGCGGCGCCGTAGCTCAGCGTGCGCCAGCCACCGCTTTGGTCGCGCTCGGCGAGGAAGGTGCGGTGCGGCGTCACCTTGGCCCAGTGTTCGAGACGATCGACCAGCGAGGCGGAATAGTGCGGCAGCGGCTTGGCCGAGCGGACGACGATGACCCCGTCGGGCCGGCTCTCCACCACGGGGTCGAGCTTGCCGAACAGGCGCAAAGGTGCCGTCGCCGGAATGATGGCGTGCATGATGGTCTCCCCAAGGCGTCCTCGCCTTGGCGAGGGCCGCCCCCGACGTTTCCTCGTCATCGGCCGGTTGATCCGGCCTGTTCTTCGCGGCCGGTTGTCCGGCTCGCGGGTTTTGCCGTCCGGTTCAGGCCGGACGTGCCACCTTGGCGGCGCGCTTCTCCAGGAAGTCGCGCACGCGGTTCTTGGCTTCGATGTCACCCTGGGCGACCGCTGACACCAGCGCCTCCATCAGGTAGCCGACGCGCGGATCGGCGTCGGCGATGCGCGGCAGCGCCTGGATCACCGCGAAATTGGTGAGGGGCGCGTTGGCGGCGACCCGCGCCGCCAGTTCCAGAGCGTGCGAGTAGCCCTCGCCCTCCTCGACGAGATATTGCGCGATGCCGAGCGTGACGGCGTCGGTGGCCGCATAGGTCCGGCCGGTGAGCATCATGTCCGCCATGCGGGCGACCCCGATCAGCCGCGGCAGCCGGACCGAGCCGCCGCCGCCGACGAAAATGCCGCGCTGGCCTTCGGGTAGCGCGAAGAACGCTGAGGGCTCGGCGATGCGGATGTGCGCGGCGCAGGCCAGTTCGAGCCCGCCGCCAATCACCGCGCCCTTCAGCACCGCGATCACCGGCACGCGGCCGAACTCGATCTTCTCGAAGCAGCGGTGCCAGGCGCGGGAGTGGAACACGCCCGCCGTGACATCGCGCTCGGAGAGTTCGGACAAATCGAGCCCCGCGGAGAAGTTCGGACCGTGGCCGTGCAGCACCACCGCGCGGACGCTGTCCGGGATCGCGGAAAAACAGTCGTCCAACGCCGCGATGGTCTCATCATTGATGGCATTGCGCTTGGGCTGGCGATCAAGGCCGATGACCAGGATCTCGCCCCGCCGCTCCAACTTCAGCGGGCCATGACCGCTGACGTCAGCGCCCCCGGCCGGTGCGGCAGATGCCGTCTTCCGCGCTGACATATCCCCCGCCATCACGATCTCCGTTCGTCACCTCTATAATTGTTATTCTGTATAACAAATTGATGGTGTCAAGCGCAACAATTCAGCGCGGCCGCAACGGCGGCGTGCGCGCGCGGAAAGGCAGCCATTGAGGCGCAGAAAGGTAGGGTTCCGTAGCGTCGGCCGCGACCGTCCTTCGACCGGCCACCGCACGCGGCTGGAGCCGACGCGATCGCGCGCACTGCCGGCGCCCCGGCGTCGGCACGGCCACCTTGTCAATCCACCCCTGCGCATCGGCGCCGCCAAGGGTGCGGTGCCGCCTTTGAGCGCGTCGGCGGCCGCGCGGGGCGGACTCGACCTGCTGCCCCATCTCGCTTCGGGCACCCTGCCTGCCGTTCTCGCGGCGGAATGATCGCCCCTAAACCGCCAGCATCGCCGCCATTTTGGCGGCATAGCGCTGGCCGAGCGTGACTTGGCTCGCCGTGGTCAGGTGGACTTCATTGCCGACGATGCCCGCCAAGTCGGCGGCTGAGACGCAGGCGATGGCGCCGGAGCGAGCGCCATCAAGGCTGCGCTGCTGCGCCTGCACTGTCGACCAGTACGGGTGGCTCGCGGGGTTGATGCCCAACTCCGTCACGATGCACGTCAGGCCAGGGATGCCGAGGTCCGAGCACAGCGAATCGTACATCGCCAGGAAGGTTGCCGCCCAGCTCTCGGCCTGAGCGCCAAACGCTCTGCCGGTCTCGCTCTCGCCTTGGTACCAGATCAGGGCTTTGATGCTCGCACCGGCCGGGGCTGCGGCAAGCGCCGCCTGCGCGCGTGCGAGCATCGCGCCGTAGAGAGTCGAGGTCGAAAGGTTGCGAGCCCAATCGCTGAGGAACGTCGACCCCTTCCCGCAGTGGACAAGCCCCACCTCCCGCTGCGGCCGATAGATGGCGATCGACGACCCGAACGAAATACCGGCGCTGACGCCAGCCTTGCCGTCGCTCAGTACCGAGTACACCGCTCCGGTTTCTGAACCGAGAGGCTCGCACGCATCCATCCACGCCTCGGCACGCGTCCACGACTTGACGCGGAAGCCGTAGGCAAACGTCGGCGCATCAGACGGCGCGCCTCGGCCGTCCGAATTCGACTGTCCGGAAAACAAAAATAAATCCATCGGCTGCAGAGACATAGGTCCCGACCTAATCAATTGTCGTATCCATCAGACCCTTTGGAGCCGAATTTCATATCACACTGCCGGCGACGCTGACCGATCACTCGTCGTCACGGCGCAATATCTTGAACGGCTCATCAATGGTGATCGAGCATCGCGATGCGGCAGGCATTCGCCTGCGAATGTCTCAACTTTCGGGACAATCCTGGCCCTGGGGCGAACAGGGTGACCAAACGAAATTGAAAAGGGCCGGCTGGCTGTCAATCGGCGTGCACGCCGAAACACCGCTGGCAGCAGCGTTCCGCACCCCAGGTTCGCCTGCTCGCCGCGTAATGGCAACGATTGGGGCAGCCGCCAAGTTTTGTGGGAGGTGGCCCGGAAGCCTTTGAAATCACTGGCGCGCCAGCCCGAATAAAACTACGAACACATATGTAATTGAAATTACATGGTAAATTTCCGAGTCTCCTCGAAGGAGGCGGCCTGCTGCAAGTCAGTGGTCCGCATCGGCCGCGAGGCGCCCGGCCGGCGCCCGGCGGAGCCGATGCGCTATGCCCCCAGCTTGCGGCGCATGTCCGGGCTCAACGGCACCACCAGTTCGGCATTGCCGGCGCCGGTCGGACGCAGCGGACCCGGCGACGCCGTTCGCGACGCAATCTGCTCGGCCGCGACCGCGAAGGCGCGCGAGCGCGCCGCCGGCGTGCCCCGCCCGATCGCTGGATCGACGTCGGTGGTCAGGATCGAGAGTGTGCCGTCGCCGTTGCGCACGATCTCGAATGTGCGGAACTGCTGGGGGAAATCGCGCAGCGACGCGGTTTCGACCTGCCAGAACCCGAGCTCGGGCCGACGCGGATCCGGCGATTTCATCGCCGTGATCGCATTGGTGTGGCGATGGCCCGCCATCCACAGGATCAGGTTGGGATACTGGTGCAGCCTGGCGAACAGCGTCGCCTCGGACACGGCAGCGATGGTGCTCCAGCCGACGAGGGACGTCACCGGCTCGATGCCGATCGGCGCATGGGCGGCGATGATCATCAACTCGCCGGCCGCCTGGCCGCCGTCGAGCTCGCGGACGAGCCAGTCGAACCGCGCCTTGTCGAGCGATCCATGGGCATAGCCCGGCGAACTCGTCGGTGACGCTGGCGTATCGATGTCGTCGTCGGCCTGGGTGTTGTCGAGAACGATGATCTTGAGCGGCAGACCCGGCTTTGGCCGAAAACTGTAGCAGGCGAAACCGGCGTCGGCATCGGCTTTGGCAAAGCCATGGCCAACCGGGTGCGACGAGGTCTTGAAGAATTCGCCCATCCATTCCTGGCGCCGCAGCGACCGGCGGTCGGGATCGGCGGCCACCTTCGGCGGCGCCTCAAATTCGCCGACCGGCCCGACACCGCGGATGGTGCCATAAGGCGTCGCGCCGTCGAGCGTACCGACGTAATAGTCGCGCCGATCGACGCCGCCGGGCGCGAAGATGTCGCCGAGCGCGAGCACCTCGGAGGTGACATAGGACTGGCGCAGATGGTCGGTGACCGGGGCCGATCCCATCCAGAAATGGTCGTGGTTGCCGAGGGTCTGGTACCAGGGAATCGACCGGTCGAGGCCGACCGCTCGGTATGGACGCTGGTAGTCGATGGTATCGGCGCCAGCGTGCGCGCCCGAACTCGGCGTGATCACGCCGCCGTCAAGGACGTCGATGTACCACCGCAGCTCGTTGTACTGGGTGTTGTTGCAGGCGTCGCCAAGCGAGATGCCGAAATCGAACGGCTTGCGTTCGTGCAAGGCGTTGACGGTCTGCACGGCGGCGTCGAGAACGTGCGTCGTCGTCAGCATCACCGGCGCATAGGCCGAGCCGTTGGCGTCCAGGAGGCCCAGATAAATCGCTGACGACGGCGATTCCTTGTCGGTGATGTGAATGTCGCTGATGGAGAAGAAGCGCAGCAACGGGACGGGCTTCGTCGACCGCTCGCTGACGGCGAACGGCATGAGATCGAATCGCCGGTCGGCCGGAAGGCCGGTGCCGTATCGCCAGCCGCCATAGCCGTACGTGTTGAATTTCGCCGCGTCGGCGAGACGAAGCGCCACCGGCGGCGTCGGCTCCGGCACGATCGTCCGCTCCAGCGTGGTCGTGATGTCGCCGGCGATCGGATAAGCCTTCGGCAGGCGCGCACTGCGGACCTCAGCCGATCCGGCCGCGGCCGCTGCGACGGTGGAGGCCGCGAGCGCCGCGGCGCTCACGGCGAAGTCACGGCGCGTCATCTTCGTCATGGCCGATCCTATCGGTCGCGACGGCGGACACAACGGCCGCGTCCGTAATCGCTTGGGCGTCACCGCCGGACGTTCCCGTCGCCACCCATCTGCAACATGGGCGGCGGCTCGGCCGCTTTCACGGTCTCGTCGGTGTCGAGGAACGTCAGCACGATGCGCGAGAACCCCGCCGGCGTCTCGTACATCAGGCCGTGTGTCGCGTTCTTGAACTGAACCAGCCACGAGCCCGGGACTGCCGCCGCCAGCACTTTCGAGCTTTCGGGATACACGACGGTGTCTGCAGTACCGACGACGAACATCACCTGGTTGGTGACAGCGGCGATGCGATCCATCGGCGTCTTCCAGTGCGTGGTCGCCTCGATCTGGCGGGCAACGGTCGGATTGTCGATGGTCCTGCCCTTGAAGACGGCGGCGACATGGCTGCCGTCGGTCGACGTCGCGTGGATGATCGCCTTGTCGAACCGCTGCGGATAGGTGAGCAACAACTCCTGCGTGATCGTGCTGCCCATGGAATAGCCGAGCACGTGCGTCTTCTTGACCCCGAGGGCGTCGAGCAGGCCGATGACGTCGTCGGCGAACAGCCTGTAGGTGAACGTCGTCTCATTGGCGGTCGTATGACCCATGCCGCGGTTATCGGGCATGATGAGCTGGTATTCTTTTGCCAGCGCTGCGACGATCTGCGGGGACCAGTGCTCAATGGTGCCGCCCAGCCCCATGATCATCACCAGCGGCGGCCCCGAACCGACCAGTTTGTAGCCGATATCGATGCCGTTGGCGTGAACCATGCGGATGGCATGCCCCTCGCTGTCGCGACCGATGATCTCGCCTGCCGGCTGGATTTGCTGCGCCAGGGCGCCGCTGATGGCCAGCATCAGCGCGACGGCGAATGCACAGAGACGCGACGCAAGTCTCATCATTGAAGCCCTCGTCTATCTATGGGTGGCGAGGGCGAATCGGTGCGCCGCGTCACGTCGCAACTGTTGGATCGGGGTCGTGATCACGCCAGTCGGCGAGATTACGTGCGCTCAACGTCGCGGTGTCGCGAACCCGCGCTTGAGGCGGCGACGCTCGCCCGCATCGTGCCGCGCAGCCGACCATCGTGCGGACCATTGGTTCGACTGCAGGCAGAATGGCTCAATGATACGGCTTCCGGCCGATCATGCCTTCGAGCGGTATTCCGCCCGTCGAAAAGTCCATTATCCGTCAAGGATTTTTCGGCGAGGTGGCTTCCGGGATCCCAAAGGGATCATCTGGTAGCGTCCGAGATGGACGACCATCTGCGCGTCGAATTATCGAGCGAGTTTCGCGGCTTTGTTCGGACCGGTGTCGAACTGGCGCGCCCAAGGGGACTCGAACCCCTGTTTTCGCCGTGAAAGGGCGACGTCCTAGACCGCTAGACGATGGGCGCGGGCCCGCTCCCTATAGGCAAACCGAGCGGCGTCGGCAAGGCCACCTGAGTGGTCATGCCGAAGAATTATCTACCAGACGCCGGTATTGGGCATCGACGCCCACGGCTCCTGCGGCGGCAGCGCCGCGCCTTTCTGCAGAAACTCGACCGAAATCAGGTCGGGTGAGCGAACGAACGCCATCTGACCATCGCGCGGCGGGCGATTGATGACGACCCCAGCCGCCTGGAGTTTCGCGCAGGTCGCATAGATGTCGTCGACCTCGAAGGCGAGGTGACCGAAGTTGCGGGCCGAGCCGTAGTCTTCCGGATCCCAATTGTGGGTGAGCTCGATTGTCGGTGCCTCGCGTCGGTGGTTGGCAAGGTCTTGACGCGCGGTCAGCTCGTCGGCCGGCGCCGCCAGAAACACCAACGTATAACGCCCTTGCGGCACGTCGATTCGCCGCACCTCGACCAGGCCGAGCTGGCGGCACCAGAAGTCGAGGCTGTCGTCGAGGCTCCTGACGCGAACCATGGTGTGAAGAAAGCGCATGTCGGGACTCCGGCAGGATGACTGATATGGGTGAACCGAAAACCTCAACCCGGCAGGGCCGGCTTCGATCCCCGGACGCCAGGGCGGCAGGCGCCGGGCTGGCCGCGTGCTGGCGGACGAAAGTGCTTGCTCGCGACGGACCGCGAGACTTTCACCTCCAGACCCAAGGTGTCCAGGCCAAAGCAACCTCCCGGCGCCTGGCTTTGGCAGCCCAGCCTCGCCGCCGAGCGCTGGCTCGCATGGACTATCAACGCCCCCGGATGCTGACGCAGAGGTCCGTTGGACTCGCGGATTTTCGCCCGTGACATCAGTGATTTCACGAAAATCGGCGATCGGAACCAACGGCCGGCTGCCGCCCGCCGTTGGTCGACATCTTCTGTTTAGCACCGCGCCACGCGGCGGTGCGTCCGGCCAAGCGAGGCCTTGCGCCGCATCCGCGATCGCGGTTTGCTTCGCCCTGTGGAAAAATTGGCTCCCGATCTCTCGACCGCCCGCACCCGCCTTGGCGAACTCATCGCGGCGGCGCAGCGGATCGTTCCTTTCACCGGCGCCGGCATCTCGACCGAATGCGGCATCCCCGATTTCCGCTCGCCGGGCGGGCTGTGGACCCGCAACGCGCCGGTTTATTTCGACGAGTTCATTGCGTCCCAGGCCGCGCGAAACGAGTGCTGGCGCGGCCGTTTCGCGCTCGATTCGGCGTTCGGCACGGCGAGGCCGGGTCGCGGCCACCATGCCCTGGCCGCCCTGTGGCGCGAGGGCAAGTCACCGGGCGTCATCACCCAGAACATCGACAATCTGCATCAGGCATCCGGGATCGATGATTCGTGCGTGATCGAGTTGCACGGCAACACCACCTATGCCCTCTGCCTCGATTGCGACACCCGCTTCGAACTCGACTGGGTGCGCGAGCAATTCGACGCCAGCGGCGGCGAGGCGCCGGCCTGCCCGCGCTGCCACGGCTTCATCAAGTCCGCGACGGTGTCGTTCGGCCAGGCGATGCCGGTCGAGGCGATGCGGCGCGCCGAGCAGTTGACACTGTCGGCCGACCTGTTCGTCGCCATCGGCTCGTCGCTGGTGGTGTGGCCGGCCGCCGGCTTTCCGCTCATGGCCCAGCAGAACGGCGCGCGGCTGGTTATCCTCAACCGTGACCCGACCGAATTCGACGCCATCGCCGATCTCGTGATCCGCCATGACATCGGCGACGTGCTGGCGCCGTGGGTCGAATAGAGCGGTGTCCACAAACGCAGGTGTGTTTTTCACCTGAAAAAGCGCTCAGCCGAGCACCCGGAGCATTGCCGCGGCAGTTCTCGGTCGGTTGTGCCGAGAACACGGTTCGGGGGGCGCCAGCGGCCGATGATGCCAACTTGGTAATTTGCGGTTTTTCGACGGAATTTATTGGCGCTCGACTTTCCGTTCCGACGCAAATCCCATGCATTCGATCCGGGTGATGGGTTGGAGACGTCATCCGATGGTCGCCAGACGTGGGGTAATATGAAAATTTGTTCGGCAACATTGCCTCTTCCCCCAAGTTTTTTGGGCGAGTTTGAATTGGATCCGGTCACAATCTACCAAATTCCGACCGTTGCTTGCCAGGAACGCGCCAGCGAAAACTGGCTGCGGCAGGCTCGCTTGCTGCCGTTAGGGGATAAGACCGTGGACCCTGCGCAACACCGTCCAGGAAATCGCCGAGCGCTCGCACTTTGTTGTTTGCGGCCCGTGAGGCAGTGTTATCCTCCCGAATAGGTTGAGAATCGTACGCTGCGGTGACGTGCCGCGGCAAATACGACGAATGCGGCGGCGGCGAGAGGTCGGTGATGGATCCCAAGTTCGGGGTCGGGGCGGAGACTGGTGAAGAGCACTCTGATGAGCAGCTCGAGAGTCTGGTCGAAGTATCCGGTTACATTAAGTGGTTCGATGTAGCAAAAGGCTACGGTTTCATCGTCCCTGACGATGGCAGCGCGGACGTATTGCTTCATGTCACCTGCCTTCGCCGCGACGGCTACCAGGCCGCGAACGAAGGCGCCCGGGTGGTTGTTGAGGCGGTGCCGCGCGCGAAGGGTTTCCAGGCGCTGCGCATCGTGTCGATGGACAAGTCCACGGCGGTCCATCCCTCTCAACTTCCGGCTGCGCGCACGCACGTCTCGGTAACGCCGACATCGGGGTTCGAGCGGGCGTGGGTGAAGTGGTTCAACCGGCTGCGCGGGTTCGGTTTTCTCACCCGCGGCGACGGAACGCCCGATATCTTCGTCCACATGGAGACCCTGCGCCGCTATGGCATGGCGGAGCTGCGACCCGGTCAAATGGTCATGGTGCGGTTCGGGCCCGGACCGAAGGGTCTGATGGCGGCCGAAATTCGCCCTGACGGGCCGGTCAGCGGCGGCGTCGCATCGCATTGACTGCGGCCCCGGCGGCAACGGATTGCGAATGACGTCACATGGCGGTCTCGTTCGGGTCGGGCTCGCAGCCATGCTGGGATTGCTACGGGGCGTCGTGGTCGCCGTCGCCATGCTGGCCGCCATCTGCAGCCCGGCGGTGCTGTTGGCTCAGCCCGCTGTTTCGGCCGCGGACCTGCTGCCCGACGTGCCGGCGGTTCGGTTCGAAGGGCCGGAGCCGCTGGAAATCGCCACCCGCACCGGCGTTCTCAGCTTCGACGTCGAGGTTGCGGTCGATGACGAGCAGCGCGCCCGCGGCCTGATGTATCGGCGCTCGCTGCCATCTGGCCGCGGCATGCTGTTCGACTTCGGCGTCGAGCGCGACGTGACGATGTGGATGCAGAACACCTATATCTCGCTGGATATGCTGTTCATCCGCCGCAACGGCGAGATCCTCAGCATTGCCGAGCGGACCACGCCACGCTCAACGGCGCACATTCCGTCGGGCGGCCCGGTGCGGTTCGTGCTGGAATTGCCGGCGGGCAGCGCCAAGCAGCTCGGGATCACGGTCGGCGACCAGGTCGGCCATCGCCTGATCGGCGGGCGGTGACCTTGCCGCCGGCCATCCGGGCGTGTATCCGGAAGCATGCTGCAATATTCGCGGCGGCGTCGGTTTGCACCGGGGCGTGGCTCAAGTGGTAGAGCGGGAGCTTTGGGTGCTCCAGGTTGTCGGTTCGAGTCCGGCCGCCCCGACCAAACGGCCGCTCGTCAGGCGAGGATAGAGGCATGGTGGCGCGTATCTACAAACCGGCCCGCACGGCGATGCAGTCCGGCCGTGCCAGGACCAAGGACTGGGTGCTCGATTTCGTATCTGAGAAGCGGTTCATCGAGCCGCTGATGGGCTGGACCGCGACCAGCGATACCCAGCCGCAGGTCCGGCTGCGGTTTACCACCCGCGACGAGGCGGTGGCCTATTGCCAGAAGCGAGGCATCGCCTACCATGTGGCGGAGCCGAACCAGCCGGCCCGTCGCAAATACTCGTATTCGGACAACTTCAGCGTCCAGCGCCCCGAGCGCTGGACGCACTGATGCGGTTTCCGCACGGTGTCGTCTTGATGAGAGGAAGCAGCTTCGCCGTTCATCCCGTTCGAGGCGGGACCTCGGCGAGCGGACGGCGAAGCTCCTGCTCCTGAGGCGGGAATTCGCATGACCGGCCGGCCCCGTAGCTCAGCTGGATAGAGCAGCAGCCTTCTAAGCTGCGGGTCGCAGGTTCGAGCCCTGCCGGGGTCGCCAACGATTTCAGCAGCTTATATTCCGCGACTCCGAAGGATATGGATTTTTCGGTTTTCTTGGCGCGGGTTGGTATTCCCTGTCGGCCTAGCAGGGCTGGTTCTGACGGCTGATACCGACGGCCCCGGATGCTGACGCATGGCGCCGTTGAAGATCGCAGATTTTCTTACCTGAAATCAATAGCTTCACGAAAATCTGCGATCGGAACCAACGGCCGTCTGCCGCCGTCGTTGGTATACCGCGTCTCCGAAGGAATCCGTCCTGCGCGCCTGCGCCGACATCAGTTGGCGAAGGGGATTTCATCGGCGTCGCGGTATATCACGTTCGCCCTGGCGGTGCGGGAGGCGGCCGAGGCGCCGACCCTCGGCGGCGTATCATCGAGGCAGCCGACCCGCTGGCGGCCGTGCGTGCCGTCGGCCCGCCCGATGAGCCGGACCTCGCCGAAGATCTTCGCCTCGTGGTGCGCGAGCGACCCGGCCGGCCGGAAGTGTGGGAGCGCCCGTTCGTCACCGACCAGCACAACTGGATCACCGGCGTCCATACCGGCGACCGCACCAAGCATGCCATCATGGTCAGGCCGCACCTCGCCGACCTTGCGTTTGCCGCCGCGCGCTTGCCGCCGCGCGCTTGGGCCACCCCAGCGCCCCTGTCGAGGACGGGCCGAGGGGCTGCGCCGACGTCGGTTAGAGTGGATTTGCCGCTTGAGTTCCGCGGCCACGATCGTCCCATTGCTGGGAGTCGTTTGTGGCGATAGCCTCGCGACCGTTTGAACACGAGGCCTTTTTTTCCGTGTCCCGTCTCGCCTCAATTTTCGCCGCCCTTGGGCCGCAGGAGCGCGCCATTCTCCGCCTCAAGGCGCTGATCGGCCCTGCGACGGGCAAAAACGTCTTCATGAACTGCCTCAACCGGTTGAGCTCCAGCAAACCCGCATGGACCAGCAAGACGCTGACGCCGGTGCTCGAGGCGCTGCGCGAAAAGAAGCTGCTCACCGAGGACCTCGCTTGTGTGCCGGGCATCATCCACAGGCTGGCGGTGGAAGTCATCGACTCGCCGGATGGCGCGGCGATGATGGCCGCCATCCACGCGACCCTGGGCCAGGACGGCGGGCGCAGCTGGGACTACAGGACGATCGAGACCAGCACGCTGCGGTGGCAGCGGCTCGCCGTGCTGCTCAATGACGGGGACGAGTTCCAGCGCGCGATCGAGCGACATGGGCGTACCTTCTTTCACACCGATGCCCCGTCGATCTTCGACCAGCACTTCGCCGGCGTCGAGGTCGGGGCGGAGTGGCTGGCCTCGCGTCTTCCTGTGTTCCAAAGCGCGATCCTCACCGCCAAGGCCAACCGGTGGATCGGCGCCGGGCTGGGGGCGGATTACCCGTCCTTGATGGAGCATTGCCACCGGGAACCGGGGCTGCGCGCCGTCGCCTTTTCCAAGATGGTGGATTTCGATCTTCTGACCGGCCAGCTTGGCCGCCTCGACCAAACCCTCGCCGACCTCCCCAAGGACACCCCCGCCGATCTGCCGTTCCCGTTCCGCGCCTCCCGCGCGCTGCTGACAGGGGACCCGAAAACGGCGGTCGCGCTGTTTGCCGAGGCGCTGAAGCTCTACCGCAAGAGCAACCGCAAACGAAAAGGCGGCCTGCCCGGCTATGTCGGCCTGTTGCAGGTCTGCGCGCTGCTGGCGGCAGACGACGTTGCGCTGCAACCAGAGATCGAAGCCCTGACCGAGGTGAAGGAAGGCCATGTCGGCCTGTTCGCGCTGCGCGGCCTGCTTGAGCTGACCCGCAACAAAGAAACCGTAGCGAAGCAGGCCGTGCAAGCCGGCCTGGTGCTGGTCGGCATGACACCGCACCCGCCACCGGTGAGCACGGGTCTTCTGGCCGTCGCAGCCGCCCTCATCGATCCGGAACAGGTTCATCGCCGTGCTGTGACGACATTCATGCCGCTGTTTCGCGCCGTCGAGAGCTCGATGGCGCTGCCGGCGACCATGCTGGCGGAGGCGCTGGAGCACGCCGGCCCCGATCCGGTGCC
Source organism: Blastochloris viridis (assembly GCF_001402875.1). Taxonomy (NCBI): domain Bacteria; kingdom Pseudomonadati; phylum Pseudomonadota; class Alphaproteobacteria; order Hyphomicrobiales; family Blastochloridaceae; genus Blastochloris; species Blastochloris viridis. The sequence continues at coordinate 1,857,644 of NZ_CP012946.1, forward strand.
GTACCGCACATGGCTCGACCGGCCGGACAACGAGATCGCGTTCCGGTTTCTCACGCTCATCAAGGCCAAGGCACCGTGGGAGCGCGCGCTGGAGAGCCTGGAGGCGATGCTGGCGCCCGCACGGCCTGCCGAGCCGGCGCCAGGCGCCCAAACCAGGCGGCTGGTCTGGCTCGTCAATCCGGACACGCGGGAGATCCAGCCGGTGGAGCAGGCGCTGAAGGCGCGCGGCTGGAGCCAAGGGCGGGCTGTGGCGTTGAAGCGCTTGCGCGAGGGCGATCCGGCGCTCGATTATCTCGACGAGTTCGACCGGCGCGCCTGCCGCGCCATCCGCCGTGCGGTGGAGTCCTGGTACAACCGCGACGTCTTCGAATGCCACGCCGACAGTATGCTGCCGGCCCTGATCGGCCATCCCCGCGTGTTCGACGCCCGCTCGCCGGCCGAGAGTGTCGACTTGATCGCGGGGCGGCCGGAGCTGGTGCTGGCCTCGGACAAAACCGGGTTCCGTCTGTCGCTGTCCCACGCGGCGGCGCATCCTGGCGCCTTCATCGAAATCGACGCTCCGGGGCGGTGGCGGGTGGTGGTGGTGGATGCCGGCGCCATTGAAGCCGCATCCATCTTGTCGGCCAAGGGCGTCGCGATCCCGAGTTCCGCGCGCGAACGGCTCTCGGCGCTGGCCCGCCTTACGGCGCCTGCCTTGCCGATCCGGATCGAGACTGCCGAGATCGAGGACGCCGCAGCGACCGATGGCGACCCGAGCCCGGTGGTGCGGCTCTCCCCACTGGGCGAGGGCCTCAAGGTCGCTCTGGTGGTTCGCCCCGCAGGCGCTCATGGCCCGCATTTCCTGCCGGGCCAAGGCGGGCGGTTCATCAATGCCGGCACCTTGCGCGTGCGTCGCGACCTGGAGGCGGAGCGGCGCCTGGCCGCGACCCTCAGTGAATCCTGCCCGAGCCTTGGCGGCGACGGCCCCGAATGGGTGCTCGATGATCTGGTCGCCAGCCTGGAGTTTCTCGGCGAGCTGCGATCGCTGCCAACGTCCCCGGCGATGGAATGGCCCGAAGGACAGAAGATGTCGCTCAAGGGCGTGGCCTCGGCCAAAGGCTTCAAGGCCAGCGTCAAGGGGATGGAACACTGGTTTTCGGTGAGCGGAACGGTGGCGGTCGATGACGACCTGGTGCTCGACCTGAAAGACCTCCTCGACCGCTTGGACAACATGCAGGGCCGTTTCGTGCCGCTGGACGGCGGCGGCTTCATTGCGCTGGACCGCCAATTTCGCCAGCAGCTGGAGCGGCTCAGCCGGCTCGGCGACGGGTTGAAGATTCCCAATGCGGCGGGCGTCGCCGTGCGCGACCTCCTTGATGGCGCAGCGTCGGTGAAGGCGGACACACGCTGGAAGGACTTCGTCCGCCGCCTTGATGAGGCCGAGGGCTGGGAGCCGACGCTTGCTCCCGGTTTCGCAGCCGAGTTGCGCGACTACCAGCGCGACGGCTTTGCCTGGATGAGCCGGCTGGAGCGCTGGGGCGCCGGCGCCCTGCTCGCCGACGACATGGGTCTCGGCAAGACCGTGCAAGCGATCGCGGTGATGACAGCCAAGGCCGCCGCCGGGCCCATGTTGGTGGTGGCGCCGACCTCGGTCTGCGGCAATTGGGACGCGGAGCTGAACCGGTTCGCCCCGGCGTTGCGGCCGGTCCGGCTGGTGGAATCCGACAACCGCGACGCGGTGATCGGCGGGCTCGGCGCTGGCGATGTGCTGATCGTCTCCTACGGCCTTTTGGCGCGCGAGCAGGATCGGCTCACCGCCATCTCCTGGGCGATGGCCATCCTCGACGAGGCGCAGGCGATCAAAAACCCCGACACAAGGCGCGCCGAGGCGAGCCGCCGGCTCAAGGCAGAGTTTCGCCTGGCGCTGACCGGCACGCCGGTCGAGAACGACCTCGACGAATTGTGGAGTATTTTCGCCTTCGTCAATCCGGGCCTGCTCGGGGCGCGCGAGCGGTTCGCCAGGCGGTTCGCCACCCCGATCAGCCGCGACAACAGCGCCAATGCCAAGGCGGCGCTCAAGGCGCTGGTGCGCCCCTTCCTCCTGCGCCGGACCAAGGCGCAAGTGCTTAGCGAGCTGCCGCCCCGCACCGAGCAGACGATCCTCGTCGAACTGGAGGCAGAGGAGCGCGCGTTCTACGAGGCGCTGCGGCAGCGCGCGCTGGAGCGGCTGGATGAGGTCGGGGATGAGCGAACGCGTATCCATATCCTGGCCGAGATCACCAGGCTGCGCCAAGCCTGCTGCCATCCGGCACTGGTGGCGGCGGACAGCGGCATCGGCTCCGCCAAGCTGGAGGCGTTCGTGGACCTCGTGGACAATCTCATCGAGGGCCGCCATCGCGCTCTGGTGTTCAGCCAGTTCGTCAGCCATCTCGGCAAGGTCCGCGGCGCGCTCGACGCCAAGGGGATCGCCTACCAGTATCTCGACGGCTCGACCCCCGAGGCCGAGCGCCACAAGCGGGTGGCGGCGTTCCAGGCCGGCGCGGGCGAGATGTTCCTGATCAGCCTCAAGGCCGGCGGCTTTGGCCTCAACCTCACCGCCGCGGATTATGTGATCCACCTTGATCCTTGGTGGAACCCGGCGGTCGAGGACCAAGCCTCCGACCGCGCCCATCGCATCGGCCAGAGCCGCCCGGTCACCATCTACCGCCTGATCGTCAAGGACAGCATCGAGGAACGCATCGTCGCGCTCCACCGGCACAAGCGCAACCTCGCGGATGCACTGTTGGAAGGCGCCGATGCATCGGCTCAACTCTCCGAAGAGGACCTGCTCAATCTGATCCGCAGTTCTGAGTGAGGTGATCGGCTCCTCCCTTGCCGATGTCGGCCCTGGGATTGGATGATGAGCCCACGGCAACGCACCATCCTCAATTCGTTGCGTCGATGTTTGGCCGTTCGATCTCAAAGCGTCGTGAGACGCTACGCGGCGGCGCCAAGCTTCCCCAGAAACGCGGCGAGATCTCCGCCCAGGAACGGCGTCCGCCGGCCGACCTTGCCGAATCGAGCTCTTGCGGCCCAGGCAACTGTCCAGGTTCGAAGGAACGACGGGTGGGGCGCCGATCTCAGGAGCGGTCTCGTGCGACCAGGAGCCAAGCGGTCTCCCACCCGTCACCGCACCCGGTAGCTTACCCGATCGCGGCGCATTCAAGTTACAAGGAGCCCGCGACAGCGGGCGTCTCGAAGGAAGGCAGACTTTAGAGCCGAGGTCGGCCCCCTGGTTCGAGACGGCTGCTTCGCAGCCTCCTCACCATGAGGCCGAGACACCATGAGGCCGCGAAAGGTCAGCTTCAGGGCCTCGGGTCTCAGGTCGGCGACAGCTGCGATTTCGGGCCGGACGCAACGCGTCCCTCACCCGCGGGCGCCGCCCGGCTGGTCGGCTGCGGGCTGGTCGGTGATGGCGAACAGCGGTGCCTCCAGCACCCAGCGCACGCCCTCCGAGAGCCAATCGATCTGCGCCCTGCCCTGCAGCGCCATCGACACCATGCGCTCGACCACGACGTGGCCGAATCCGCGATGGGTCGGCGGATGCACCGGCGGGCCACCGCTCTCCTGCCAGATCAGCCGCAGGCGGCGACCGGTGCCCTCGCCGTCAACGTCCCATCTGATGCGAATGCGACCGCCGGGCGTCGACAGCGCCCCGTGCTTGGAGGCGTTGGTGGCGAGTTCGTGCAGCGCCATGCCAATGGTCTGGGTGGCGTCCGGCCGCAGTATCAGGTTCGGGCCTTCGGCCGAAATGCGGTCGGTCGACGTCTCCACGAACGGGGTCAGCTGGCGATCGATCAGATCGGCCAGGGTGGCGCCTCTCCAGTCGTGCTTGACCAGAAGATCGTGCGAGCGCGCCAAGCTGGAAATGCGGTCGTCGAACCGGGCGCGAAAATCGGCGGGGTCCTGGGTGTACCGTCCAGTCTGCCGCGCCATCGACTGCACCACCGTCAGCAAGTTCTTGGAGCGGTGGGACAGCTCGCGCATCACGAATTTCATCCGCCGGGCGTTTTCGCGCAGCGATTCCTCGCGGGCTGCGATGGTGCGGGCGGCGTCGGCCAGCGCGGCGCGCACCACGTTGTCCTCCCGGATCAGGCTCGATTCGGGTGCCACCGGGGTTCCCACCGCGAGTGCCCGCGCCGCCTTCATCGTCCGCCGGGTCGAGCGGTTGATCAACCGGGCGGCGGCCACCGCCGCCGTGATCGACACGAGCGTGGTCAGCCCCAGCATGGCCAGCACCGCGTCGCGGCGCGCGCGGCTCGGTACCTCGATCAGTGCCTTCGGCACCCAGACGATGGCGTGCCAGCCGCACAGGCTCGAGCGGGAGAAGGCGGTGACGGACGGGCGTCCCTCCATGTCAACCGTTTCCAGCCCATGGTGGCGGACGGTGAGCAGGCCGATGAGGTTGTCCGACACGCTGCGCCCAAAAAACTCGTCGTGCCGCGACGCCCGCGCCACAACGCGCCCGTTGCCGTCGACCACTGTCGCGAACCAGCCGGCCGGGCGGTAGGTCTGCTGCACCACGTTGAGGATCGCGGCGGCGGGCGGCACCAACGTCAGCACGTAGCGCACCGCAAGGTCGGGGCCGGCCACCGGCACATGGACGCCAAACGACAACTGGCGGTCGTCGGCGACCGGGCCGAGATTGTCGATCTCGGCCTTGCCGGTGTTGAACACCCGCGCGATCGCCTCGCTGTCCGCGAACGGCGACGACGGCGTGTCCGGCCGCTCGCGTGTGTCGAACAGCTTACGCAACGCCGCGTCGAACAGCACGAAGTCGCCGCCCGCACGCCCGGCGATGGTGCGGGCCTGATCCTCAAACGTGGCAAGGTCCGGCGTCGATAGCAAGCGCGAGCCCGCCAGCATCTCGGCGGCGTCGCGGTAGCCCCTCAGCTCGCGGTCGACCGCCTGCGCCAGGGTGCGGGCGACGTCGCCGACGCGTTTGATCTCCTCGATCCGCTCGGCATCGTCCCAGCGCAGCACGGTATAGGTGCAGAGCGTGGCCAGCGGCGCCATCGACGCCAGCACCAGCAGCGCAAGCAGCCACGCCAGCGGAACGTCGCGCCGCCGCCGGGCAGGACCCTGAGCGGCGCTTGCGGGTTCGGCATCGTGCTTTGCAATCACTCCGCCCGGCCTCGTCTGGGGAATGCTATCCACAACCGATGCGCGTACTTTCCTCCTTCAGCGACTTTCACGCAAGGAGACGCTGGCGGCCCGAGCCAAGGACCTTGATACCTCCGGACCTCTTTGCATCCCCGATCCCGTCAGAACGGGATTTCGTCGTCCAGGTCGCTTGAATACTTGCCGCCGCCGCCGGAGGCCGCCGGGCGGGCGGCACCGCGGGCCGGCAGCGGGCTGCGCTGGCCGAAGTCGCCGCTGTCCTCGATCTCCGCGCCGCCACCGCCGCCGCGCCCGTCGAGCATCTGCAATTCGCCGCGGAAACGCTGCAGCACCACCTCGGTGGTGTACTTTTCCGCCCCCGCCTGGTCTTGCCATTTACGGGTCTGCAGCTGGCCCTCAATGTAAACTTTGGCGCCCTTCTTCAGGTACTGCTCGGCGACTTTGGCAAGCTGCTCGTTGAAGATCACCACCGAGTGCCACTCGGTGCGCTCGCGCCGCTCGCCGGTCGCCTTGTCGCGCCAGCTTTCCGAGGTCGCGATCCTGAGGTTGACCACGCTCTCGCCCGAGTTCAGCCGGCGGACTTCCGGGTCACGCCCGAGATTGCCGACCAGGATGACTTTATTGACGCTGCCCGCCATGGCTTTTGTGCCTTCCGCTGTGGGTTCTGTGCCGCCACCCTAGCCCGGCCATCCCGCAGATGCTGCCCCGGCCCCGCTGCTGTCCACAAGCGACGACGTTCCGGTTACGTTCTTAGCGCGGTGAGCGATGCGCAACAACTGGGATTCCCGGCCCGATATCGTCACCATGGCCACGGCCGGCAACGCCGCGAAACCCGAACGCATTGAAGCGGCGATGCGAACTGCCGATATCCTCGACTAGCACGCACCTGCGGGCGAACACGCGGAGAAGAAGCCTCGTCGTTCCATACCCGACCACGTCCAGCAGAAAGCCGAGGAATTCCAGCACCAATATGATAATTCCGTGCCCGCACCGCGCCGCCGACGAAAATACCACACCCACAGTCTGGCATATTGGCGTACGCCGGCCTAGGGTGTGTCCACGTTTTGTTCCTGCAAACTTGGCGATCGCCCGCCGACCTCTGCCGGCGGACGCGTCTGAGTTCTTGCTGCCACCGAGACCCCCCGCATGACTGCGCCCCGTTCCAAGCCCGATCCCGCCCGCATCATCTCGATCCGCGGTGCGCGGGTGCACAATCTCAAGAACGTCGATCTCGACATTCCGCGCGACAGGCTGGTGGTGTTCACCGGCCTGTCCGGCTCGGGCAAGTCGTCGCTGGCGTTCGATACCATCTATGCCGAGGGCCAGCGGCGCTACGTCGAGAGCCTGTCGGCCTATGCCCGCCAGTTTCTGGAGATGATGCAGAAGCCGGACGTCGACCAGATCGACGGCCTCTCCCCGGCCATCTCGATCGAGCAGAAGACCACCTCGAAGAACCCGCGCTCGACGGTCGGCACCGTCACCGAGATCTACGACTACATGCGCCTGCTATGGGCGCGGGTCGGGGTGCCCTATTCGCCGGCGACCGGCCTGCCGATCGAGAGCCAGACGGTGTCGCAGATGGTCGACCGGGTGCTGGAACTGCCGGTCGGCACGCGCCTTTTTCTGCTGGCGCCCGTCGTGCGCGGCCGCAAGGGCGAGTACCGCAAGGAGCTCGCCGACTTCCAGAAGAAAGGCTTCCAGCGCGTCAAGATCGACGGCGCGTTCTTCGAGATCTCGGAAGCGCCGGCCCTCGACAAGAAGCTCAAGCACGACATCGAGGTGGTGGTCGACCGGCTGGTGGTGCGGCCGGACATCGCCTCGCGATTGGCCGACTCGCTGGAGACCGCGCTCAAGCTCGCCGACGGGCTGGCGATCGTCGAGTTCGCGGACGCTCCCGCGTCCCATTCTTCACCTCCCCCCTTGCGGGGGAGGTCGGATCGCGAAGCGATCCGGGTGGGGGGCGACGAATCTAGGTCCACTGCCGGCACACCCCCCACCCCAGCCCTCCCCCACAAGGGGGGAGGGAGTGCGGATGCGCCCGATCCCCGGCGCATCCTGTTCTCGGAAAAGTTCGCCTGCCCGGTGTCCGGCTTCACCATTCCCGAGATCGAGCCGCGGCTGTTTTCGTTCAACAACCCGTTCGGCGCCTGCCCGGCGTGCGGCGGCATCGGCACCGAGCAGACCATCGACCCCGACCTCGTGGTGCCGGACACCGCGAAAACCCTGCGCCAGGGCGCCATCGTGCCGTGGTCGCGCTCCTCCAGCCCCTATTACGGCCAGACCCTCGACGCCCTTGCCCGTCATTTCAAGTTCAAGGTCACGGTGCCGTGGAAGGAGCTGCCGAAGAAGGCGCGCGACGTCATCCTCTACGGCTCGGGCGATGAGCCGGTCACCATCACCTATGACGACGGCATGCGCGCCTACGAGACGCGAAAGCCGTTCGAGGGCGTCATCACCAATCTGGAGCGGCGCTGGCGCGAGACCGAGAGCGAGTGGGCGCGCGAGGAGATCGGCAAATACTTCTCCGCCACCCCGTGCGAGGCCTGTGCCGGCAACCGCCTGAAACCCGAGGCGCTGGCGGTGAAGATCGCCACGTTCCACATCGGCCAGGTGGCCGAGATGAGCGTGCGCCGCTCGGCTGAGTGGTTCGAGGCGCTGCCGGCGCAGCTCAACACCAAGCAGAATGACATCGCAGTGCGCATCTTGAAGGAGATCCGCGAGCGGCTGCGCTTTCTGACCGACGTCGGTCTCGATTATCTGACGTTGGCGCGCAACTCCGGCACGCTGTCGGGCGGCGAGAGCCAGCGCATCCGCCTCGCCTCGCAGATCGGCTCGGGCCTCACCGGCGTGCTCTACGTGCTGGACGAGCCCTCGATCGGCCTGCACCAGCGCGACAACGAGCGCCTCTTGAAGACGCTGGTGCGGCTGCGCGACCTCGGCAACACCGTGATCGTGGTCGAGCACGACGAGGACGCCATCCGCGAGGCCGACTACGTGGTCGACGTCGGCCCCGGCGCCGGCATCCATGGCGGCCGCATCGTATCGCAGGGCACCCCGGCCGAGATCATGGCCGACCCTGCGTCGCTGACCGGGCAATACCTCACCGGCCAGAAGTCGATCGCGGTTCCGGCCCGGCGCAAGCCCGATCCGGGCCGCATGCTGAAGCTGGTCGGCGCCCGCGCCAACAATCTGAAGAACGTCACCGCCGAGATCCCGCTCGGCCTGTTCACCTGCATCACCGGGGTGTCGGGCGGCGGCAAGTCGACGCTGTTGATCGACACGCTGTTCAAGGCGGTGGCGCGGCGGCTCAACGGCGCCCACGACGTGCCCGGCGCCCACGACGCCCTCACCGGCCTCGAACAGCTCGACAAGGTGATCGACATCGACCAGTCGCCGATCGGCCGCACCCCGCGCTCTAATCCTGCCACCTACACCGGCGCGTTCACCCCGATCCGCGACTGGTTCGCCGGCCTGCCGGAATCCAAGGCGCGCGGCTACGGGCCCGGCCGCTTCTCGTTCAACGTCAAGGGCGGGCGCTGCGAGGCCTGCCAGGGTGACGGCGTCATCAAGATCGAGATGCACTTCTTGCCGGACGTCTACGTCACCTGCGACGTCTGCAAGGGCAAACGCTACAATCGCGAGACGTTGGAGGTGATCTTCAAGGGCAAGTCGATCGCCGACGTGCTCGACATGACGGTGGACGAAGGCACAACGTTCTTTCAGGCGGTGCCGACCATCCGCCGGATCATGGAGACGCTGGCGCGGGTCGGGCTCGGCTACATCCACATCGGCCAGCAGGCCACCACGCTGTCCGGCGGCGAGGCCCAGCGCGTCAAATTGGCCAAGGAGCTGTCGAAACGCTCGACCGGCCGCACGCTCTATATCCTGGATGAGCCGACCACCGGCCTGCACTTCCACGACGTCGCCAAGCTCCTGGAGGTGCTGCATGAGCTGGTGGCGCAGGGCAACACCGTGGCGGTGATCGAGCACAACCTCGAAGTGATCAAGACCGCCGATTGGGTGATCGATTTGGGCCCCGAGGGCGGCGACGGCGGCGGCGAGATCGTCGCCTCAGGCCCGCCCGAGCTGATCGCCAAAGCACCGCGCAGCTATACGGGGAAGTTCCTCAAGCCGGTGCTGGCGCGGGGCAAGGCGAAGCGGGCGGCGGAGTAGGCAAATCATACTCCGTGCCCGGCATGTACCTGAGTATGAGCAGTACTCGCCCTTAAATCCCTGCATTTGAAGAAGGTCGGCCGATTCTGGTCGGCTCTGGTGGGGCTGCGCCACCGCGCGCTCGCAGTCGAGCTCGACCACGGGCTGTTGTGGGTCTGGATCGGCATGCACGCGGATTACGACCGGCTGACCCAATCCTGACCGGCCAGCAAGCGCAACTTCCTCGTAGGGCGGAACAGCGCGGCGTAGTCCGCCGCGACGCAATGCCGCCGACCGGAGCCGGCTATTTCCGCTCCTCGGCCAGCACGGCGAGGCCGCGCTGCACCGCCGGCCGCGCCTTCACGGTGTCGAGCCAGCGCTTGAAGTGGGGAAAGCGGGTGACGTCCTGGCCCTGGCGTTCCCACAGCTTGGACCAGCCGAGGCAGGCGATGTCGGCGATCGAGTAGTCGCCTGCCAGGAATTCGCGCTCGGCGAGGCGCTTGTTCATCACCCCATAGAGTCGCGCCACCTCGTTGGTGTAGCGGGTGATGGCGTAATCGATCTTCTCCGGCGCGTAGATGCGGAAATGGTGGGCTTGTCCTGCCATCGGCCCCAGCCCGCCGACCTGCCAGTACAGCCACTGCTCGACCTCGACCCGGGCGCGCTCGTCGGTGGGATAGAACTTGCCGGTCTTGCGGCCGAGATACTGCAGAATCGCCCCCGACTCGAACACCGAGATCGGCTTACCGCCCGGCCCGTCGGGATCCACGATCGCCGGAATGCGGTTGTTGGGCGAGATCGCCAGGAAGTCCGGCTTGAACTGTTCTCCCTTGGAAATGTTCACTGGAACAACGGCGTAGGGCAGCCCGCACTCCTCCAGCATGATGGAGATCTTCCAGCCATTCGGCGTCGGCCAGTAGTAAAGTTCGATAGGTGCGGGAGCAGCAGGCATATTGGACTCCGAGAGCCGGCGAACACGGCGTTGCGGGACCCTAGGATCAGTGGGCCTGCGCTGCAACGTCTCGCGCCGCAGAGGTCGGCTGCAGAAAGCAACGCCATGCTCTCAAAGCGGTTTCTTGAAACCGACGTGCGTCCTGGCAAATCCGAGTCGCGCGTAGAAGCGGTGGGCGTCGGTGCGCGCCGCGTTCGAGGTCAGCGCGACAGTCGCGGCACCGCGCGCCCGCGCCTCGGCTTCGGCGTGCGCGACCACGGCGGCGCCGATGCCACGCCCGCGCAGATCGGGCGCCACCTGCACCCCCTCGACGATGGCGCGGCAGGCGCCGCGGCCGGCGATGCCGCCGACGACGATGAGCTGGAAGGTGGCGACCACCCGGCCGTCCAGGCGCGCGACGAAAAGTTCGGTCGCGGACGACGCCGTGATGGCGTCGAACCCGGCCTTGTAGGCGTCAAGCGCGGCCGGATCGACGGTGTCACCGTGGCCGCCAAGCGGATCGGCGGCGAACATGGCGACGATGGCCGGCAAATCCTCCCGCCGGGCCGGCTCGATCACCAGCGCCTCGGCTTGCGTCCTCACATCGACCGTCACATTAAGCCTCCCAAACTCTCGCCGACCGCCCGAGCGGGCCGCCACGCGGCGCGGCGCCGGCGCGGGGCGACTCGCACCTGTGCCAGCGCAGACACCGCATAACCGCCGGACCCAACGGCGAAATGACGGCCGCAAAAGCCCGGCCTTGAGGCTACGCGAGCCCCGGTTACCGTAAGCTGAGCCATTGGAAAGCCATGAGAAAACTGCCCGGCCGCGGGAACGCTTGGCTCGGCCGCACGTTTCAGAGCAGGCCAACGGCCGCGTGCCCGCAGTCCCGATGACAATGGCCTCCTCCGCACATCGCGCGTGGCCAAAGCTGCTGTGGGATCGCGGCGCATTCCCACACCGACGACCGAAAGGACCAAGCCATGGGTCTGTTCTCCAAGGACATCAAGAGCCTCGACGACCTGTTCGTCCACGGCCTGCGCGACATCTATTATGCCGAAAAGCAGATTACCCAAGCGCTGCCGAAAATGATCTCCAAGGCGTCCGATCCCGAGCTGAAGCGGGGCTTCGAGACCCACCTGCGCGAAACCGAGGGCCACGTCGAGCGGCTGGAGAAGGTATTCCAGATGCACGGCGTCACGCCGAGCCAGATCGACTGCCCGGCGATCGACGGCATCCTCGAGGAGGGCGACGAGATTTCCAGCGACATCGGCGACACCGATGTGATGGACGCCGCCCTGATCGCCGCCGCCCAGGCGGTCGAGCACTACGAGATCACCCGCTACGGCTCGCTGGTTGCGTGGGCCAAGCAGCTCGGCCGCGGCGACTGCGCTGCCGTGCTGCAGCAAACCCTCGACGAGGAGAAGGCGACCGACCGCAAGCTCACCGCCGCGGCGGAAAGCAAGATCAACCTCCGCGCCGTCAGCTAACGCACCGAATCGGCCGGGCTCGGTGCCATCTCACCGGCGATCGAGCTCCGATCAAAACGCCGCCACGGCAGGGCTTCGGACCGGCCGTGGTGGCGACGCGTTCACGATCGATCAGCTCGCCGGCTCGGCCAGCGCCCGGCCGTAGAGGATCATGCACGGCCCGGACGGCCGTTCCGCCGCCAGCCGCGCCGCCAGCTCGGCGATGGTGCCGCGCATCACTGTGGTGGCGGGGGTACCCAGGCTCTCGATCACCGCAGCCGGCGTGTCCGCCGCCATGCCGTGGGCGATGAGCTTCTCGACCAGTTCGGCGAAGGTGCCCTTGCCCATGAACACGCAGGTGGTCGCCTCGGGGTCGGCCAAGGCGGCAATGTCGAGGTCCGGCAGGCGGGCATCGACGTCGTGGCCGGTGATCATCTGCACCCGCCGCGCCACCACGCGCTTCGACAGCGACACCTGAACGTGCGCCGCCGCCGCGGTGGCGGTGGTCACCCCCGGCACGATCTCCAGCTCAATTCCGGCGGCGCGCGCGGCCGCGATCTCCTCGTCGGCGCGGCCGAACAGGGTGGGGTCGCCCGACTTCAGCCGCACCACCCGCTTGCCGGCGCTGGCATGGTCGATCATCTGCCGCGTCACCTCGGCTTGGCTATGCGAGGGCCGGCCGGCGCGCTTGCCGACCGCGATCAGCTCGGCGTCCGGCCGCGCCGCCTCCAGCACCGGCCCGCTGGCGAGGTCATCGTAGAGAATCACGTCCGCTGCGCGAATGCGGGCCAGCGCCCGCAGCGTCAGAAGGTCCGGATCGCCCGGTCCGGCACCGACCAGCGCGATGTGGCCGCGCCCATGGGAAGACATCTGGCTCATGCCCTAAGCGGCGTCGATCATGTGAAAAAACGTCCCGGTGACGTGGCCGCGGCGCGCACCGGTTTCGGCGACGGCCCGGCCCGATGCGTCGGCCACCTCGGCCAGCGGCGGATCCGGCTGGACGAGGATGCTGGCATAATGGAACTCGTGGCCGCGCAACACCCCCGCCAGCCCCGCGACCGGGTGGAAAAGCCGCGCCAGCCGGTAACCGAGGTGGAGCCGGCGCGCGGCGAACGATGTCTCCAGTCCCAGAAGACCGGTCATGGCGTGGCGGATGCCGCCAGCGTCGACCAGCCCCGTTCCCAGCACCATGTAGCCGCCGCACTCGCCGTGAACCGGCTTTGACGCTGCGAATGCGGCAAGCCCGGCCTTGAACCGCGCCGCCGCCGCGAGCTGCCCGGCGTGCAACTCGGGATAGCCGCCCGGCAGCCAAACGACGTCGCAGGTGGGGTCGGGTCCCTGGTCCGCCAGCGGCGAGAACGGCACGATCTCGGCCCCGGCCGCCCGCCACGCCGCCAGCAGGTGGGGATAGACGAACGAGAATGCAGCGTCGCGGGCGAGCGCGATGCGCTGGCCGGGCGGGGTGAGGCCGGCGTCCGCCGGCGTCGACGCCGACGCGATCCGCGGGCGCGCCGTCGCCTCGACCGCGGCGACGTCGATCTCGCGCTCGACCAGATCGGCCAGTGCGGCGATGCGGCCGGCAAGGTCGGCGTCCTCCTCGGCCTGGACCAGGCCGAGATGGCGCTCCGGCAGCGCGATGGCCGGCCGGGTGCGCAATGCGCCCAGCACCGGGATGCCGATACGATCGAATCCCGCCTCGACAAGGGCTTGGTGGCGATCGCTGGAGACCTTGTTGAGGATCGCGCCGGCCACCCGCACCCCGCGGCGAAAGTGGTCGCAGCCCAGCGCCACCGCGGCGGCGGTGGCGGTCTGGCCGGAGACGTCGAGCACCAGCACCACCGGCCAGCCGGTCAAAGCGGCGATGTCGGCGGTGGAGCCGTCGCCAGCGGCGCCGGCGGTGGTGCCGTCGAACAGCCCCATTGCGCCCTCGGCGATGGCGAGGTCGGCGCCCTGCCCGGCCGCCAGCAACGCATCGAGCCGGCCGGGTCGCATCGCCCAGGAATCGAGGTTGAACGCCGGCCGGCCGGCGGCGGCGGCGTGGAAGGCGGGGTCGATGTAATCGGGCCCGCTTTTATAAGGCTGTACCGCGCGGCCGCGGCGACGCAACGCCGCGATCAGCCCGAGCGTCACCGTGGTCTTGCCGGAGTTCGAGCGCGGCGCGGCGATCACCAGCCCGGCCGGCCCGGCGGGAATGCTGTCCATCGGACGCCCCGATCAGTCCTCTTCCGCCGCGCGGCGGAAGCGGCGGTCGTAGCCGGGATCGTACAGCGCGCTGTCGCGAAACTCTTCCGCCGCGAGCGCCGGCCCGACCACAATCAGCGCGGTCCGCTCGATCGGTTGCGCCGCCACCAGTTCCGGCAGCGTGGTGAGGGTGCCGACGATCACCCGCTCATCCGGCCAACTGGCGCGGTAGACCACCGCCGCCGGGCAATGCGGCCCGTAGAATGGCCTCAGCCGCGCCAGAACCTCCGCCAGCACGTGGATGGAAAGATGAATCGCGAGCGTCGCCCCCGTCGCGGCGAACGCCTCCAGCCGCTCCGACTCCGGCATCGCAGAGGCGCGGCCCGAGGTGCGGGTCAGCACCACGCTCTGCGCCACCTCTGGCAGCGTCAGCTCGCGGCCGAGCGCGGCGGCGGCGGCGGCGAACGCCGGCACGCCGGGGGTGACGGTGTAGGCAATGCCATGCGTCTGCAACCGGCGAATCTGCTCGCCCATCGCACTCCACACCGACAGGTCGCCGGAATGCAGCCGGGCGACGTCGAGACCAGCCCGGTCGGCGGCGACGAACTCGGCCTCGATGGCGTCGAGGTCGAGCGACGCGGTGTCGACCACGCGGGCGCCGGGCGGACACAGCGCGATCAGTGCCTTCGGCACCAGCGAGCCGGCATAGAGGCAGACCGGGCAGCGCGCGATGAGGTCGCGGCCGCGCACGGTGATGAGGTCGGGCGCCCCCGGCCCGGCGCCGATGAAATGAACGGTCATGGCAGGTCTCCAGGCCGCGGGCGGTTCGGTCGGCGCCAGACGGCGGCGGGCTGCAGGGATGCCGGCATTGCCGCACAGGTTCACCGCGCCGGCAGTCCGGAAGCCGCGACGAAGCGAACGCTTATGGTCCCGGCCCGCGGCGGCGCTGAAAATGCGTCAGCCGTACCGGCTTGGCAAGGCAGGCGCACCGGCCTCCCCCGGCCGGCCGCCCCCGCCCCGCCCGCTTGACGGCGGCGACGCCGCGGTCCACCCCTTCGGCCCTTGCGAACAAGGAGAGCTGCCGTGACCCGCCTGCCGTTTCTGCCGTCGCCGCGCGCCACTTCGCTGCTCATCGCCGCCGGCTTCCTTGCCGTCGGCTGGGCAATGTACGTGCGCTACCTGGTGATCGAGACCTCGGCGGTCGGGCTGGCGTGCGAGGCCGGGCTGCCGACCACGCTGTGCCTGATGCGCAAAATCGTCATCCAGCTGTTCACCTACAACGTGTTCGGCGTGCTCGCGCTGGCGGCAGCAGTGCTGCAGGTGCTGCGGCCCCACGTCCTGGTGTTCGGCCTCGCCCTGGTGGCCGGCGGCATCGGCGTCGTGCTCTACAACAACGCGCTGTCCGGCCTTGCCTGGGCGCTTCTGATCATCAGCTTCGCACGCCCCGCACCCGCCAAAGCGTGACGGCGAGCAGCAGCCATAGGCCGGCGGTCCACAGCGCCTGCCAGTTGGCGATGGTCTCGTTGAGCGGCAGGTAGACCGCGGCAAAGGCAAGAACGGCGGCGGCGGCGAATTCGGCCCTGCCGGCCAGTTGCGGCCCACGCGGGCCGTAGAACGCCAGCACCGCGAGCGGCACCACCGCCGCGGTGAGCGCCGCGAACGGGAAATCCTTGTAGCGCGGGTCGAACACCAGCCCGAGCACGCCTTGGATGGCGAGCACCGTCACCACGATCAGCAGCAGCGCCGGCGCCTTGATCCAGGGGTCGGTCACCATGCGCTGGGCCGGATCGAGCACCACGCCGAATCCTTCCAGCGGGCGGTGCTCGACCAGCACCGCCGCCGCCACCGGCGCGGCGAGCGCAGCGGCCAGCACCAGCGCACCGTTGCGCAGCCAGCCGTCCCAGCCGAGGCTCTCCAGCATCGCCGCTTCCATCGCCATCGGCACGAACACGCCGGCCGAAACCGCGATCAGGCTCAATCCCGCCCAGGCCGGCCAGCCGACCTTGACCACTTTGCCGTGGCGATGGGCGACGAGGTGGGCGATGCCGCCGACCCAGAGCACCAGCACGACGCCGGCGATCGCCTGCCACAGCCAGAACGGGCGGTTGGAGACCGGCTCGCCCAGCGCGAATTTGGCCTCGCGGCTGGTGGCGTCGAACAGGCCCCAATGGCCGCCGACAGTGCCTTCGAGCTGGCGCTTCCAGGGCTGGTCGAACGCCTCGATGACGTTGACCCGGTAACCGTCGCGCTTGGCCAGCGCCAGCAAGTCGTGGATGAGGCGGGCCTGGTTGGCGGGCGAGGGCAGCGCGCCCTCGCGCATGCGCCCGGCGCTGGGCCAGCCCGCCTCGCCGATCAGGATCTCCCGGCCGGGGAAGGTCGCTGCGACCTTCGATTCGATCTCGTTGATATGGCGGCCGGCGTCGTCGACCGACACCGGGACGTCCTCCCAGTACGGCAGGATGTGGATGGTGATGAAGTCGACCGCGCTCGCGAGGCCACGATAGCGCAGCCAGAACTCCCAAACGTCGGCATAGGTCACCGGCACCGGCACCTGGGCTTTAACGGTCCTGATGGTGGCGGCGAGGTCGACGTCCGACATCTCGCCGCGCAGCAGGACCTCGTTGCCGACCACCACGCCGCGAATGGTATCGCGGTGCTCGTTGGCGAGCTTCACCACCGTTTCGATCTCGGCGGCGTTGCGCACCGGATCGCTGCCGAGCCACAGGCCCTGCAACACCTTCAGCCCGAGCTTGGCCGCGACCTCCGGCACCGCCGCCAGGCCGAGTTCGGTGGCGTAGGTGCGCACGCAATCGGTAACCTTGGCGAGGCGGGCGAGGTCCTGCTCGATCTGCTCGCGTGGAATCAGCAGCGTACGGTCGAGCGGGGTCTGGGTGCCGCGGAACGGCGCGTAGGAGACGCAGTAGAGCTTTTCGCCGGCCGCGAGCGGCGACGGCGGCATGTTGACCGGCGTTCCCAGCCAGACCCACGACAGGGCGACAACGATGGCGGCGAGGCCGAAAGCGAGAGCAGCGCGAAGCATGGCGATCCCCATCCGAGGAGCGGCCGACATAGCGGCTCCGGCCGTCACTGCCAAGCTGACGAAAAAATTCGGAGAACCCGCATTCCCAGTTCACATCGCCGTCATCCTGTCATAATCGAATGGTGTTAGAGAGTAGCTTACAGGGACCGCCGGTCCCCCCTCGACAAGATTTTCCCGCGATGTACACCGCCAAGAGCGTTCTGTTCGCCGTCCTTTCGGTCGGCGTCCTCTGTCTTAGTGCGCCGTCTCCCGCTGCCGCGCAGTCGGCTCCGCCGCAGGGCAACAACGGCCAGCCGCAGCAAGCGGGCGATCCGGTTGCGGAGGCGAACAAGCGAGCGGTTGAAGAGTTTATCGAGGCGACCAAGCTTCCGGGTGCAGCCGGCAAGGCCGAATGCGTCTGGCTGGGCCGCCGAATTGCAAGCCTACTGTTTCGCGACGACGTCGACACTGCCCGGCGTCACATGGACATTTACGACCGGTTCTCTTGCCCGTCCGATCATTTGCGTTTGACGTTCCGCTGTGTGGTTCGTCAGGGCAACATCGACCAGAAGTCGCCGGAGAGCCTGCCGCAGCGTGTCCATGCTTGCTGGCTGCAGCCAGAGGCGCCGGTGGCGCCGCAGGCGGCGCAATAAATCGGCGCGATCGACCTGCGCCAAGTGGCGCAGGACTTGCTTAATTCCTACATGAACCCCGGAGAGAATCGTCTTGTCCGGATGGGATGGATCGGGGAGTTCGATGCTGCCAAGCAGCGTGAAGGCGGAATACAAAGGCCTCGCGGACAACGAGAACCGCCGCCGGTTTTCGAAATCGACCTTCGCCCTTGTCCTCGCCGTGATGGCGATGGTGGCGACTGTGCATGGCGCCCTATGGATGTGGGCGCAGGAAACGATGTCGGCGCCGGCCGCCATCAACAAGTTCCCGAGCCTGTCGTTCGCGCCCTACGACCCGAAGTCGGACCCGGAAAGCGGCGGCGTCACCAACGAAGCCCAGATCCGCTCCGATATGAAGGTGGTCGCGCCCTACACCCGCGCGATCCGCACCTATTCCTCGACCGGCGGCCTTGAGTACGTGCCCTCGGTCGCCGCCGAGCACGGCATCAAGGTGTCGATGGGCGCGTGGGTGGACAAGAGCGACGACCGCAACGAACGCGAGTTGCGCGCCGTCGTCGACCTCGCCCGCAAGAACAGCAACATCAACGCCATCGTCGTCGGCAACGAAACCATTCTTCGTGCCGAACAGACGGTCGACGAACTGATCAAGAAGATCCAGCGCGTCAAGCGCGAGACCAGCGGCATCCCGGTTACCACCGGTGAAATCTGGAACATCTGGCTGGAGCACCCCGAGCTGGTCTCGGCGGTCGACTTTATCGCCGTCCACATCCTGCCCTACTGGGAAGGCCACCCCGAAACCTCGGCGGTCGACCAGGCGATCATCATCTATAACAAGTTGCGCGCCGCCTATCCGGGCAAGCGCATCGTCATCGCCGAGTTCGGCTGGCCGTCCGGCGGCTATAACCTGCACCGCGCCCAGCCCGGCCCGATGATCCAGGCGCAGGTGATTCGCGACTTCGTCGCCCGCGCCGAGGCCTACGGCATCGACTACAACATCGTCGAGGCGTTCGATCAGCCCTGGAAGACCAACGAAGGTTCGGTCGGTTGCTATTGGGGCCTGTTCGACGGCGACCGCAATCTTAAGTTCAACCTCGCTGGCGACATCACCAACACCCGCGCCAATACCAACACCATCATTGCCCTGGTGATCGGCGCCCTGCTGTCGCTGACCGCGCTGAAGATGGTGCGGCCGACCTTCGGCCACGTCGCGATGCGCGTCGCCGCCGCCAATGCGGTGGGCGCCTGGCTCGCGGTGGTGTTCGACTACTGGGTCACCCATTATTTCGTCACCGGCGCGATGTTCTCGATGGCGCTCGGCTTCATCCTGCTGATCCCGCTGGTGTTCGTGGCGATGGCGCGCATCGACGAACTGGCCGCCATCGTGTTCGGCCGGGCGCCGCGCCGCCTGCTTGCCAAGCCGGCTCACGATCCGGTCCGCGCGCCGAAGGTGTCGATCCACATCCCGGCCTATCGCGAGCAGCCGGAGATGTTGAAGGCGACGCTCGATGCGGTCGCCCGCCTCGACTACCCGAACTTCGAGTGCGTGGTGATCATCAACAACACCCCCGATCCGGCCTGCTGGCAGCCGATCGAGGCGCACTGCAAGTTGCTGGGCGAGCGTTTCAAGTTCCTCAACGAGCCGAAGGTGCAGGGCTTCAAGGCCGGCGCGCTGCGCATCGCCCTTGCCCACACCGACCCGGAGGCCGAGGTGATCGGCGTGATCGACGCCGACTACGTCGTCCACCCCGACTGGCTGAAGGATTTGGTCCCGGCGTTCGAGGACCCGCGTGTCGGCATCGTCCAGGCGCCGCAGGACCACCGCGACGGCAAGCGCTCCGTCATGCACGAGATGATGAACGCCGAATATGCCGGCTTCTTCGACATCGGCATGGTGCAGCGCAACGAGCACGACGCCATCGTTGTCCACGGCACCATGGTGCTGATCCGGCGCACCGCGCTCAAGGCCGGCGGCGACT
Source organism: Blastochloris viridis (assembly GCF_001402875.1). Taxonomy (NCBI): domain Bacteria; kingdom Pseudomonadati; phylum Pseudomonadota; class Alphaproteobacteria; order Hyphomicrobiales; family Blastochloridaceae; genus Blastochloris; species Blastochloris viridis. The sequence goes on from NZ_CP012946.1 coordinate 1,877,143, forward strand.
GGTCGAGCGACACCATCTGCGAGGACACCGACCTCGGCCTCTGCCTGCTCGAGCAGGGCTGGTCGGTCCACTACACCTCGCGCCGCTACGGCTGGGGCATGCTGCCCGACACCTATGAGGCGTTCCGCAAGCAGCGACACCGCTGGGCCTATGGCGGCGTGCAGATCGTCAAGAAGCACTGGCGGCAGATGTGGCAGCCTGAGGCCACCCGCCTCACCGGCGATCAGCGTCGCGAGTTCCTGATGGGCTGGTTCAACTGGCTCGGCGCCGAGAGCGTCGGCGTGCTGATGGCCATCCTCAACATCCTGTGGGTGCCGGTGGTGGCGTTCGGCGGCATCGCCGTGCCGGAGCGCATCCTCACATTGCCGATCGTCGCCACCTTCGTGATCTACCTCGTCCACTTCATGTGGCTGTACCGCCAGCGCGTCGGCATCGGCCCGGTGCGCTCGATCGGCGCGGCCATTGCGGCGATGGGCATGCAGTTCACCGTCGCCAAGGCGGTTGCCGACGGCGTGGTGAAAGACAACCTGCCCTTCAACGTCACCGCCAAGGGCGGCGGCAAGGCCAAGAAGGGCAGCGATTTCGCCGCGTTCTGGGAGACGGTGATCGCCGGCCTCCTGCTGCTCGGCGCCGCCGTGCTGCACATGACCAATTACCACCAGGTCAACGAGATCAACATCTTCAAGTGGGTGCTGGTGGTGCAGAGCCTGCCGTTCCTCGCCGCCGCCGGTATGGCAGCGCTGGAGCGGACCCCGCTCAACGACTTCGCGCTGTGGCGCCGCCTCGTCGAGCGCATCCACGCCGCGCTGCCGCGGCGGACGGCGGACGTCGGCGTTCCGCCGAAGGTCAGCGCCGACTGAGAGCGGCTGCGGGCACCAAACCGACAAAACCCCGGCCTCACCGCCGGGGTTTTTCGTTTGGCGACCGGTCGACGAAATTCCGGCCTGATATACCCCTACGCTGATGGAATCCCCGAGTTTGGGTTGCCGATGAGGTGGAAGCGATCGGTGATCAGGCTGGCGAGGTCAGCGGCGTAGGTCTGCAGGTTGTGGAAGAAGTCGTCGAAGGCCTGTTTGAACAGGGCGAATTTGCCATAGGCCTTGTTGAACAGCACCTTGCGCTTCATGACGTGCCAGAACCGCTCGATCAGGTTGAGGTTGGGCGCGTAGGACGGCAGATAAACCAGCTTCAGGCGGCAGCCCGGCCTGGCCAGATAGGCCGTGAGCTCGCGCGAGTGATTGTATACCGCGACTCCGAAGGAATCCCTCCTGCGCGCCTGCGCCGACTTCAGTTGGCGAAGGGGATTTCATCGGCGTCGCGCTATACCAACGGCGGCGGCAGCCGGCCGTTGGCTCCGATTGCAGATTTTCGTGAAATCATTGATTTCAAGGACGAAAATCTGCGAGTTTCGACGACCCCATGCGTCAGCATCCGGGGCCATTGTATTACGGCGTGTTGACGAACACCGCCAGGTTCAGCCGCCGCCCGCCATTGTAGTTGGCCGCCTTCACCACCGTCAGCAGGCGGTAGCGCAGGCCGAGCGCCTCCGCCTCCAGCGCGAACGCGCGCTCGTGGCGGCGGTCGACGAACGCTACCCGGCAATCGCCTTCGCGCAGGAACCGCGCCGCGCCGCTGGCGTCGGTCAACTCGACGTCAGTGCCGCCCAGGAACACCAGGCTCGGCTCGCGATAGCTAGCGGACGCGATCTTCGGGTCGGGACAGCCGGCGCCGTTGGCCGCCGCAACCAGCGCCGCGGCGGGAAAGTAGGTCCGCGTCGCCGGGATCAGCACCTGCAGCACCGCGACATAGACCGCGACCGCCGCCAGGATCGACACCATGAAGCCGCGCTCCGGTCCCTCCACCCGCAGCGTCTCCACCGCCTTGAAGCCGAGGAAGCCGGCAGCGAACATGAACGGCCACGCCAGGAAGCCGGCGCCGCGATGGAACAGCAACAGGCCGATTAGCGCCAGCGCCGGCAGCAGCAAGCCGATCGCGGCCCACCACCACTCGGCGCCGCGGGTCCACCATCGCGCCGCCGGCTCGACCGCGCCGCGCTCCAGCGCCCGCACCGCCAGGATGGCCAGCGCCGGGAACAGCGGCAGCACGTAGTGCGGCAGCTTGGTCGGCACCATCTCGAAGATCAGCCATGCCGGCACCACCCAGGCCAGCAGGAACATCACCTTGGGATCGAAGCGATCGCGCCACGTCGCCGGCGCCGCGAACAGCACCATCGGCGCCGCCGGCCAGAACGTCACCCAGAACGCCACCAGATAGAAGCCGGGCGGCCCCCAATGCTTCTCCTGGCCGGCGGCGATCTTGCCGAGCATGTCGTGGCCGACCGCCTCGCCGAAGAACGCGCCCTGGGTCTTCAGCGTAATGGCGACGAACCACGGCAGGATCAAAAGCAGGGCCCAAGGCAGGCCGAACGCCGGCCTCAGCGCGCCGAGCCAGCGCCAGGATTTGGTGATGAGGCCGGTGCCGAGCACGGTGAGCCCGACCACCATCAGGATGATCGGCCCCTTCAGCAGAACGCCGGCGGCGAGCGCGGTCCAGAACGTCGCCGGAATCAACCAGCGTTCGCGCCCGCTCCAGGCCACCCGCCGGCAAAAGGCGTGCGCCAGCGCCCCCTGCGCCGCCATGATCGTCAGGAACAGCATGGCGTCGGTCTTGGCTAGCCGTGCCTCGACGCCGAGCAGGACGCAGCTCGCCAGCATCGCGGCAGCCACCACCGCCCAGCGTCGCGACACGAAGGCGAGCGCGGTCCAATAGGTCAGCAGCACGCCGCCGATGGCGCCGATCAGCGAGGGGATGCGGTAGAGCCAGATTTGGGTCCGCGCCTCCGGAATGCCGACCGCCTCGGCCACGCTCACCACGCCGGCCTGCAGCCAGTAGATGCCGACCGGCTTTTTATGGCGGGCCTCAGTCTGGAACCGGATATCGACGTAATCGCCCCCCTCCAGCATCTGCTTGGTGGCCTGGGCGAAGCGGGCTTCGTCGCGGTCCACCGGCGGTAGGCTGAAGAAGCCAGGCGCGAAGCACAGCACAGCCAGCGCCACCAGCAGCGCGATCGCGCGGCGATGGCTGGCCGTGGCGGCATCGACGAGGTTCATCAGCCAGCCGCCTAGGCTCGGCGGCGACGGCAGGTCGTCTTCGGCGCCCTCGATGGTCACGATGCCCCTCTCCTCACCTCGGCTCATGCGCAAACTGCCTCGGGGCCGCGGTTTGCACCGGCGGCGAGGTTGTCCACAACACAAATCGGCGGGCCCGCGTCGCCGGCCTTGCCGTCGCCGTTTATCGGCTGCTTGTCGCCAAGAGAAAAGCCGTCTGCAGCATTCCCTGGGAAAATCCCGTAGGCCGAAAGAAGCGGGGCGGGACGAGCTAGCGAAATGTACCAAACAGTCCGTATAAGGAGCCCCGGCGGACAGACCCGCCGCGGTTAAGGGCAGTTTCTCTGGAGAGGCGAAACGATGAAGATTGCCATTCCCGTCGAGACCGATGAGGCCGAGCCGCGGGTCGCGGCGACGCCTGACACGGTCAAACGGCTGATCGGCCTTGGCGCCGACATTGTGATCCAACAGGGTGCCGGTCTCACCTCCGGCATCCGTGACAACGAATACGCTGAAGCCGGCGCCAAGCTGGCCTCCGCCGCGACGGACGCGGTCGCCGACGCCGACATCGTGCTCAAGGTGCGCCGCCCCACCGCGGAGGAACTCGCGACCTATAAGAAGGGCGCGCTGGTCATCGCGATCATGGACCCCTACGGCAACGACGCGGCGCTGAAGGCGATGGCCGAGGCCGGCGTCACCGCGTTTGCCATGGAACTGATGCCGCGCATCACCCGTGCGCAGGTGATGGACGTGCTGTCGAGCCAGGCCAACCTCGCCGGCTACCGCGCCGTGATCGACGGTGCCGCCGAATATGGCCGCGCGCTACCGATGATGATGACCGCAGCCGGCACCGTGCCCGCCGCCAAGGTGTTCGTGATGGGCGCCGGCGTCGCCGGCCTCCAGGCCATCGCCACCGCTCGTCGCCTGGGTGCGGTGGTGACTGCCACCGACGTCCGCCCGGCGGCGAAGGAGCAGGTCGAAAGCCTTGGCGCCAAGTTCGTCGCCGTCCAGGACGAAGAGTTCAAGCAGGCCGAGACCGCCGGCGGCTACGCCAAGGAGATGTCGAAGGAGTATCAGGCCAAGCAGGCTGAACTCGTCGCCTCCCACATCGCCAAGCAGGACATCGTCGTCACCACGGCGCTGATCCCCGGTCGCCCGGCACCCAAGCTGGTGTCCAAGGAGATGGTGGAGAGCATGAAGCAGGGCTCGGTGGTGGTCGACCTCGCGGTGGAGCGCGGCGGCAACTGCGAACTGGCCAAGCCGGGCGAGGTCGTCGTCCACAACGGCGTCAAGATCGTCGGCCACAACAACGTGCCTGGGCGTCTCGCCGCCACGGCATCGAGCCTTTATGCCAAGAACCTCTTCGCGTTCGTCGAGACGCTGGTCGACAAGAATTCCAAGTCGGTCGCCGTCAAGTGGGACGACGAGCTGGTGAAGGCGACCTGCCTCACCAAGGACGGCGCCGTCGTCCATCCCTCGTTCGCTCCCAAGCATGCGGCTGAATAACGACCTTCATTCTTGCAAGCGGAAAACCACCTCATGGCCACAGTAAATGCAGACCAGGCCGCCGAGCAATTGCGACAGGCGGCCGAAGCGGCTCGCCAAGCCGCAGAATCGGCGCAGGCCTATGCCGACGCTGCCGGCGCCGCGATCGGCGTCGCCTCCGGCGGGTTCATCGATCCGTTCGTGTTCCGTCTCTCGATCTTCGTGCTGGCGATCTTCGTTGGCTACTACGTGGTGTGGTCGGTCACCCCGGCGCTGCACACCCCGCTGATGTCGGTCACCAACGCCATTTCGTCGGTGATCGTGGTCGGCGCGCTGCTGGCGGTCGGCGTCGACCTCACCAGCCACGACGTCTCCGGCTGGTCGCGGATCTTCGGGTTCGTGGCGCTGGTGTTCGCCTCCATCAACATTTTCGGCGGCTTCCTGGTGACCCAGCGCATGCTGGGCATGTACCAGAAGAAGAAGTGAGGGGCCGGTCATGAGTGCCAGTTTCGCCGCCCTGCTCTACCTGGTTGCGGCCGTTCTATTCATCCTGTCGCTGCGCGGGCTGTCGAGCCCGGCGTCCTCGCGCCAGGGCAATCTCTTCGGCATGATCGGCATGGGCATCGCCGTGCTGACCACGCTGATCCTGAGCCCGCCGTCCGGCTTCTCGGGCTTCTTCCTCACCGTGCTCGGCGTCGGGATCGGCGGTGCCATCGGCGCCACCATTGCCAAGCGCGTCGCCATGACGGCAATGCCGCAGCTGGTGGCGGCGTTCCACTCGCTGGTCGGCATGGCCGCGGTGCTGGTGGCCGCCGGTGCGCTCTATTCGCCGACCGCCTTCGGCATCGGTGCTCCGGGGCACATCCACGCCGCCAGCCTGGTTGAGATGGCGCTCGGCGTCGCCATCGGCGCCGTCACCTTCACCGGGTCGGTGATCGCGTTCCTGAAGCTCGACGGCCGCATGAGCGGCGCGCCGATCATGCTGCCGAACCGCCATGCGCTCAACATCGGGCTCGGCGCGCTGCTGGCGCTGCTGGTCCTGATCTTCATCATCAGCGAAAGCACTCTGGTGTTCTGGCTGATCGTGGCGGTGTCGTTCATCCTGGGCGTGACCATCATCATCCCGATCGGCGGTGCCGACATGCCGGTGGTGGTGTCGATGCTCAACTCCTATTCGGGGTGGGCGGCGGCCGGCATCGGCTTCACGCTCGGCAACACCGCGCTGATCATCACCGGCGCGCTGGTCGGCTCGTCGGGCGCGATCCTGTCCTACATCATGTGCAAGGGCATGAACCGCAGCTTCATCTCGGTCATCCTCGGCGGCTTCGGCGGCGAGGTGGCGACGGCCAGCGGCAAGAGCGAGCAGCGCCCGGTGAAGCAGGGCTCGGCCGAAGACGCCGCCTTCGTCATGAAGAACGCGTCGAAGGTCATCATCGTCCCGGGCTACGGCATGGCCGTCGCCCAGGCCCAGCACGCCGTGCGCGAAATGGCCGACCTCCTCAAGAAGGAGGGCGTGGAGGTGAAGTACGCCATCCACCCGGTCGCCGGTCGTATGCCCGGCCACATGAACGTGCTGCTGGCCGAGGCCAACGTGCCCTATGACGAGGTGTTCGAGCTCGAGGACATCAACAACGACTTCTCGACCGCGGACGTCGCCTACGTCATCGGCGCCAACGACGTCACCAACCCGGCTGCCAAGACCGACAAGACCTCGCCGATCTATGGCATGCCGATCCTCGACGTCGAGAAGGCCCAGACCGTGCTGTTCGTGAAGCGCTCGATGGCGTCCGGCTATGCCGGCGTCGAAAACGAGCTGTTCTTCCGCGACAACACCATGATGCTGTTCGGCGACGCCAAGAAGGTGACCGAGCAGATCGTCAAGGGGCTCGGCCACTAACGCCATCGCGACAAGAATGCGGACGCGGCCGGGCCAACGCCCGGCCGCTTTCGTTTCAACCGGCAAGCCCTCTCCCGCATAGCCGGTCGCCGCCACGGGACAACCCGTGCTGGCGCCTCGGCCTGCCATGCTCTAACACTCAGCCGGCCCTCGGGCCGATGGGTGCCGTCGGTTTCCCCCGATCGACGTCGACAGGCAGGACGTGCGCGCGCGGCATGGGGTGCGTTGATATGGACAAGTCTCATCAGACCAAGGTTGCGGTCATCCAGAAGCAGCTCGCCGAGAGCGCGAAGGACAACAAGACCGTCCACTTCAAGCGAACCTCGACCAACAGCACGCGGGCGCGGCGCGCGATCAACGGCGCGGTCGAACTCGACCTGACCACGCTGAACGACATCGTCGGCCTCAACGCTGCGGAAAACTACATCGACGTCGAGCCGGGCGTGCCGATGGACGCCCTAGTGATGGCGACGCTCAAGGCGAACCTAATACCCTTGGTGGTGCCCGAGTTTCCCGGCATCACCGTCGGCGGCGCCGTCCAGGGCGGCGCACTGGAGAGCTCGTCCTACCGATACGGCCAGCTCAACGACACCGTGCTGGAATACGAGCTGCTGCTCACCGACGGCACGCTGATCGTCGCGACCGCCGACAACGCCTATTCCGACCTCTATTACGGCCTCGCCACCTCGCACGGCACCTTGGCCGTGGTCACCCGCATCCGGCTGAGGCTGACCGCCGCCGCCCGCTTCGTGACCCTGGCGATCGAGCCCTGCCCCTCGCCGGCGGCCTGCCTTGAGACGCTTCGCCGGCACACCGGCGCCGGCACGGCCGATTTCATCGAGGGGCTGCTGTTCTCAGAAACCGCCGGCGCGGTGATCACCGGCACGCTGTCGGACACCGCCACCGCCCCGGTGCGGCGGTTCTGGCGCAACATCGACCCCTGGTACCACCGCTTCATGCGCCGTGCCGCCGAGACCGGCGTCACCGCCATCAGCGTGCCGCTGGTCGACTATCTGTTCCGCTACGACAAGGGCGCGTTCTGGATGGGCGAGCACCTGTTCCCGCTGTTCGGCGTCAAGTCGAACCCGGTGACGCGGTTCTTCCTCGCCCCGATCTCGCGCACCCGCAAGCTCTATGACGGGCTGCACGCCATGAACGTGCAGCACGAATACATCGTCCAGGATTTCTATATGGACTGGACGGATGCATCGAAGATTATCGACTTCGATGTTCGCGGTCCGAAAATATTCCCGGTGTGGCTGTGCCCGATCAAGGCGACGACCACCCCGCAGAAGCTGTCGTCGCATTATCGCGAGCAAGAGCAGATGCTGCTCAATGTCGGCATCTACGGCATGCCTGAGGGCGGCAATGCGGTGGGCGACACCATCGCGCTTGAAAACCTCTTCCTCGACACCCCGAACCGCAAGATGCTCTACGCCCAGACTTTCTACGAGCAAGCGGCGTTCTGGCGGAAGTACGACCAAGCCTGGTACGGCAGCCTGCGGCGGAAATACAACGCCGAGCCGTTCCGCGACGTGTGGTCGAAGGTGCACACGCCGACCTCGGCGTTCCAGTCGCGCCGGGTGCGCGGCTTCATCCAGGTCGCGGTCGAGGCGCTGTGGGGCAAGAACGTGGTGTGGCGGGTGCCCAAAGCCTGATGCGGTTTCCGGCTGGTCATGCGTGATCGCGGAAACGAAGAGCGGCCGAGACCCAGGCAGGGCGCAGCATTGGCCGCGCCGCCGATCCGCCCGCTATCGCGGGCGTTCGGCCAGGAAAGATCGAAACCCCAACGGAGCGCAAATAGACTGGAGCGGGTGAAGGGAATCGAACCCTCGTCATCAGCTTGGAAGGCGCGTGCGTAGACTGTTACCACAAAGCGCTTTCTGACAAATCGCCCCAGAAACCGGCCTTTGAATCTAAAGCGGAATCTTCGCCGGTCAGAACGCATAGCCCGATGGCATCGGTGGGGTCGGTCAAGCCGCCCGACCCCACAAACGAAAGCGCCGCCGAGGCTGGGGACCTCTGCGGCGCGAAGCTCGATAGGGATGTTGATGCTGTAAGCGGGCTAAACCATATCGGATGCGAAACGGCATCGCAATTGCTCCGCCGACACAATGGTGTGAGTTCCCCGACGCCCGTCGTTGACCGCCTCGGCGATGACGACGCCGAGCTTGAGCGCCGGATGCGCGCGAAGCTGTTCGGCGGTGCCCGGCCGGCGGCACCAGGGCTCTCAGAGGAAGATCAGCGAATCGCCGCGAAGCTCCTCGGCGCCGACAATGCTGAGCGGCTGGCGCGCCGCCGGGTCGGCGATCGGCCGTTCAGGCCGGTCCCGGTCAGAATCCATTACGAGTACTGGCACCAGAAAGTCGACTACGACCCTGATGGCTGGTGGCACATCGTCCGGATAGAAAACAGCAAGCAGTTCAAGCACGAGTGGAGCCACGAGGACATCAACGCCGAAATCGCCGCGCTGAAGGCCAAGGGCTTCACCGTCCGCGAATTCCGGATCGGCTTTGAGCCGCGCGAAAAGGACCGGAAGCCCACCAGCGTGCGGCGCGAAATCCTGAAGCGGATCGGGAGGGCCGACAAATGACCAGCACCCCCGAATTCGATTGGCTGCACAGCCCTGACGTCGCGCTGCAGGAGCAGCGCGCCATCGCTGTTTACGAGAATACCGTGGGCGGCTTGGTGATCTTGCAGGAACGGTCCTGGGATGAGGAAGACGACACCTGCATCTTCATCACCAAGACCAACATTGACGCCTTCATCGCCGCAGTGCTGAAGGCCGCGGGCCGCGAAGACCTTGTGCAGGCGCTCGCCCCGGCCGAGCCGGAGACGCGGCCGCTCACCAACGCCGAGCGCCAGCGCCGCTACCGCAACAACCGCCGCAGCGGCGCTCCACTCGCGGCTAACCTGTTCACCCACAGCAAGGAGGATGCGCCCCTCTACGCGGCCGAATGATCGCACGACCCCGCGATCGTCGGCTCGCGCGTCGGACACCGGACGCCGCAGGCGACCCCCGCCCGACCCCCGAACAGATGATCGCGGGCTGACGTCATAGCCAGCTCGCCCATAGAGCCGATCGCCGGGAACATGACCGGCGTGGAACCCGCCGGAGGGCACCGGCACTGAAGGGCGATTCGTCGCCCAGGAGAGGGCTCCGGCTTGCGCCGCCCCTCAGACAGCCGCGTTGCTGGTGGATCGGCAGCGCGGCGGTTCCGCGTCAACAAGCGGGTGTAAAGGCCGACAGCATGACCCCGGCCTCCCTCGATTGAGGTTGCCTCGATCCGCCTATGTCCGGCTCCGCTCGGCTCCGAGGTTCACGGACATGGTTTCGCCCTCGCAGGCGAAGCTATGCCCTCACCACCTCTCACCAAGGTTCACGGAGCGCAGCGCAGCAAGAACGGTGACGCTGCGCAACGGCTCGTAACGAAAAGCGTAACGAACACCGTAACGAAGAATACCGCACAGCATAACGCGGCGTTACGAAAGCGTTATGCCATAACGCGCCATGTCCTCAACGCGGTTACCGTCTAAGCCGATGATTGTTATGGCAATTTTATCTCGGATCTACTATAATTCGACCGGTTAATGGTCGGCTTAAGCGACGCGAGATGATGAATACGGAAGCCATTACGCCGGGCGCCTTCGATCAGATGACGGCTCGGCCGAGCAAGCTGTGGGGCTTGCCGGCGATCGCCAAGGCGCTGGGCTGTGGGGTGGACAAGGTGCGGGCGCTGGCGCTCCACCCCGAGGTGCCGATCTACAGGCCGGCCGGCGCCGGCACCTATTTTGCCCACCGCGCCGAGCTTGAGGCGTGGCTGCGCTCGAAGCCGTCGCGCGACGTCGCGCACTCAACGACCGCTCGCGAGCCTCTTATCGGCTGATAAGAGGCTCTCTTAAGAGGCTCTCTACGCCCTGTTCTGCGAGACGATGGTGATGCAATTCCAATGGCATAGCTCCGCGCTCGTGTACGCATGAAACGTTTCGTGCTCGCGCTCATGAAACGTTTCAGCAGCGTTGCGGGAACGCGGCGGCTCGCGGCGATCCTCTGCAAGCCTCCCTTGGAGGTAGCGGAATTTCTGCCATGAATAGAGGGGCTTCAACGCGTCGGCCGTTCCGCCGAAACCCATGATTACCAACGTTTTCCTAGCATCCGCCTAGTCGCCGGATCGCACGCGCGCGTGGCATCTTCGGCGCATGGGAAAACGCCGCGGCCGTGCCGAGAAGAAAGCTCTCACCGACGAGCAGTTGCTCGACCTGATCGGCGGGGGCGCCGCGACGTCGAGCGGCATCACCATCTCGACAGAGCAGGCGTTGCGGGTGCCGGCCGTCATGGCGGCGGTGCGCACAATCTCGGAAGCCTGCGCCAGCCTGGAGCGGCACGTTGTCGAGATCGCCGCCGATGGCACCGAAACCGTGGTCCGGCAGCATCCCGCGGCCGCCCTGATCCGAGACGCGGCCAACGACTGGACCAGCGCCTTCGAGCTGATCAGGCAGATCACGGTTGACGCCTTGACGCGCGATGCCGGCGGGCTCGCCTGGGTGAACTGGCTGCGCGATGAGCCGGTGGAGATCGTGCGCTATAGGCCGGGGATCATCGCGGCAGAGTTCGACGCCGACGGTTCCGGCCGGCCGAGCTACCGCATCAACGGCGTGCCGACGCCGGCGCAGGAAGTCATCCACCTCCGCTCGACATTCGACAAGGCGCCGGTGTCGCTGGCGCGCGAGGCGATCGGCGTCGCCGTCGCCATGGAGCGGCACTGCGCCCGGCTGTTCGGCAAGGGGGCCCGGCCCGGCGGCATCCTCAGCACGCCGAAGAGCATCGGCGATGCCGGCGTCGCAAAGATGCTTGCGGGATGGCGCGCCGCGCATGAGGGGGCCGACAATGCCGGGCGAACTGCGATCCTGTGGGACTCCGCAACGTGGACGCAGACGGCTCTAAGTAGTGTCGATGCGCAATTCACAGAATTGAGAATTTTTCAGCTTCAAGAGATCGCCCGCGCCTTCAACATCCCGGCGGTGCTGCTCGGCGAGATGAGCCGCGCGACCTGGTCGAACTCGGCCGAGATGCAGAAGCTGTTCCTCATGCTCTGCCTCGAACCCTGGCTGCTCGCCCTTGAGGGTGCGCTGCGCCGGGCGCTGTTCCTGCCCGAAGACCGCAAGCGCTTCGCTGTCCGCTTCGAGAGAGACGATTTCAGCAAGGTCGACCTGCAGGTGCTGGCGACCAGCATCAACAGCCTGATCAGCAGCCGCGTGCTGTCGCCGAACGACGCGCGCGGGTGGCTCGACCTCCAGCCGTACGACGGCGGGGAAGCCTACGCGAATCCGAACACGGGCTCATCGCAGCCCGGCACCACCACGCCGCCGGCGCGCGACGCCAACCAGGACGAGGACCAGCAGTGACCCTCGACGACATCACCAACGACGCGATCAACCAAGATCGCGGCCGTGAATTCGAGCTGCACGACCCGGTGTCGGGCACGCCGACCGGCATCAAGTTGACGATCGCCGGGCCGGACTCGGAGACGTCGCACCGGGCACACCTCGCGCTCGCCGATGAACTGGCGGAAATGGCCGACCGCGACGGCCGGGTGTCGGCCGAGCACCGCGAGCGCGCACGCTTGAACTGTCTGGCCCGGCACGTCCTGCGCTGGGACATCATTGAGGACGGCCGGCCGGTGCCGTTCTCGCACGCCAACGTGCTGCGGCTGCTGAAGGTGCAATGGGTGCAGCAGCAGATCGACGCCTTCGCCGCTGACCGCAGCGCACATCGGGTGGCGTGATGGAACGGCTGTTCATCGAAACCAAGCTGCTCTCCGACGACTCCGGCGCCATTTCCGGAATCGGCTGGAAGTACGATCAGCCCGACCGCATCGGCGACATGATCGCGCCTGGCGCGCTCGCCAAGGCCGCGTTCCCGTTGCCCATGCTCGCGTTCCACGACATGGGCGACCCAATCGGGACGTGGGACAGCGCCACGGACAAGGGCGGCGCCTGGCACGTCAAGGGGCACCTCCTGGTCGACGAGGTCGCCCGTGCCCGCGAGGTGCGCGCCTTGGTTCGGGCCGGCGCCATCAAGGGCCTCTCCATCGGCTTCATCACCGGCAAGGCCGAGCCCCGCCAGGGCGGCGGCCGGCTCATCAAATCGCTTGAGCTGATCGAAGTGAGCCTCGTCACCCTGGGGATGCACCCCGGCGCGAAGGTCACCTCGGCAAAATCGGCGGTGCTGGCGCTCAACATCGCCGCCGCCATCAACCGCGCAACCGCGCAAATCGGAAGGAGCTGAGATGCTGCAAACCAGCATGGACGCGCTGCGCGGAAGCGTGGCGCTCACCCTGAAGGGCGAAGCGGACGATCCGCTTGCCGTCGTCACCAAGTCGCTCGAAGAGCTTCAGAAGGCGGTCGACGAGCGGTTGAAGAAGGTCGAGGAGAAGGACGCCAAGGCCGCCGACGACAAGGAACTGAAGGCGCTTCAGGAGCGCCTCGCCGACCTCGAGAAGAAGGCCAACCGCCCCGGCGCCGGCAGCGGCAATGCCGATGAGCGCAAGGAGATCGAGCGCAAGGCGCTGTCTCATTTTCTCCGCACCGGCTCCGACGTCGAGGTGAAGGCCGCGGCCACCGACAGCGCTACCGATGGCGGCTGGATGGTGCTGCCGACGATCGACACCAGCATTCGCACCCTCGTCACCGACCTGTCGCCGATGCGCGGGCTGGCCGAGGTGGTGACCATCTCCACCGACAAATACGAACGATTTTATTCGCTCGGCAAGCGCGGTGCGCAGTGGGTCGTCGAGCGTGACGACCGCCCGCAGGACACCGCCAGACCCGAGCTGATCAAAGCCAGCTTTGGCGTGGCAGAGATGTACGCCGCGCCGGCAACCACGCGAACGCTGCTCGACGATGCCGCGATCGACGTGGCGTCCTGGCTGGTGAACAACGCCACGCACGACTTCGCCGAGACCGAGGGCGAAGCGTTCATGACCGGCACCGGCGCCAACAACACGCCGCGCGGCCTGCTCGACTATGACACCGACAGCGCGAAGGACTTCACCCGCGCGTGGGGCAAGTTCCAGTTCGTGCCGGCCGGTGCCACCGCCCCGACCGATGCCCAGTTTGCCGCCGCGCTGATCAAGTTGGTGTCGACGCTTCGCCGCCCCTACAAGGCCAACGCCCGCTTCTTGATGAACGGCGCCACGGCGATCCGGTTGCGACAGATCGTCGACCAGAACAATCGTTTCCTGTGGGCGCCGACCGGCAACCTGATCGAGGGCGTCGACCATCCGTTGCTCGGCTACAGCGTCGAGATCGACGACAACATGCCGGACATCGGCAGCGGAAGTCTGCCGATCGCGTTCGGCGACTACAAGCAGGGCTATGTGGTCGTCGACCGCCATGGCATCCGCATCAATCGCGACGAGCTCACCCAGAAGGGCCGGATCATTTTCGACGTCTACAAGCGTGTCGGCGGCGGTGCCGGCGACTTCAACGCCATCAAGTTCCTCAAGTGCTCCGCGAGCTAAGGAGGCATCGCCATGAAGGACACGTACCACGATCACAAGGCGGTGCAGGCGCTCGCCCCCGCCGTCGTCTCCGCATCGGGTGACGGTTCGGCCGTCGCGCTCAAGGGCTTCGACAGCGCGTTGGTGGTCATCAACGCCGGTGCCATCGTCGGAGCTGGCGCGTTCTCCGCCAAGCTGCAGGAAAGCGACACCACGACGTCCGGCGACTTCACCGACGTTGCGGCCGCTGATCAGATCGGCACGTTGCCGACGGTGCTGGCGGAGAACACCGCCTACCGCGTCGGATACCGCGGCTCGAAGAAGCACATCCGCGTGTCGGTCACCAAGGCCAGCGGCACCAGCATCGCGTTGAGCGCCGTCGCCATCCTCGGCCATCCGGCCCTTGCTCCGGTGGCGTGATGCCCGTCCGCGCTCCCCGCGTCTGTGGCCTCTGCGGCGGCGTTCACCGATCTGGTGAGCGCTGTCCGCGCGCGGCCGTGCAGGACCGGGAGCGCAAGGCGCGGTTCGACCTCAAGCGGCCTGGTGCTCGGGCTCGCGGCTACGACGCCGGATGGCAAGAGGCGCGGGCCAAGCACCTCGCGGCTCATCCCTTCTGCCAGCGCTGCGGCACACGGGCTGTCCTGGTGGACCACATCATCCCGGTTCGGCAGGCCCCACACCGTCGCCTCGACCCGACCAACTTTCAAAGCCTCTGCGTGCCCTGTCATTCCCGATGGAAGCAGGCCCGAGAAAGGAAGTAACCCATGTCTGCGCGCCTCTTCGCGACAGCCGGCAGCAAGCTCTTCATCGGCCCGGCCAAGGCCTTCACCGGCACCGACTTCACCGCCTCCGACTTCACCAGCACCACATGGACGGAGATCGGCGGAACCACCAACCTCGGCGCCACCGGCGACACTGCAGAGCTGATCACCTCGACACAGATCAGCGACGCCCGCGTGCGGAAGATGAAGGGCACGCGCAACGCCGGCAGCGCGACCATCGTCTGCGACGTCAGCTACGACGATCCCGGCCAGCTCGCATTGATCGCAGCGGAGAAGACCGAGGACAGTTACGCCTTCAAGCTTCAGTTCAACGACGCGCCCGCTGGCGGCACGCCGAGCATTCGCTACTTCGTCGCCCTCGTGATGGGCGCCAGCGAAGAACTCAACGAGGCGAACAACATCGCGAAGCTCAACGTCACGCTGGAGATCGACTCCAACATCGTGCGCGTCGCGGCGGCGGCCAGCGGAGGCTGAGGCCGGGGGGGTATAGGACAACTTGCCGGGAATATCGGGGACCGGCGGGGGGAAGTCTCTGCGATATTTGGTCGAAATAGGATTTTCAGCCCATGGCGCTTTCGCTGGACGACCTCAAAGCCCACGCGAACATCACCGGCGATGCCGACGACGCGGTGCTGGCGCGGCTTCTGGCGGCGGCAACGAAGCACGTCGAGCGCGTTCTCGGCTTCCCCCTCGATGACACCGACGAGCTGCCGGAAGGCGCCCCGGCGGACCTGGAGCAGGCGGTGTATCTGCTGGCGGCGCACTGGTTCGAGAACCGGGAGACGGCGCTGGTGGGCCTCACGACGCAGCCGCTACCGTTCGGTGTGGCCGACATCCTCGCCGAGCACCGGCGCTACACGTTCGGGTGATGGGCCATGGCGGATGACAGCGGACTCTCCCGGCTCCAGCAGCGCCTTGCGGCGATCCCGCAGGACGTCAAGGAGGCGGTGCAGCCGGCGCTCGAGAAGCAGGCCGAGGCCATGGCGCGCACGATGAAGACGCTGGTGCCGCGGGAGACCGGGGCGCTGGCGGACTCGATCGCGGTCACGCCGGGCGGGGAGTCGACGCCGGCCTACAGCCAGCCCGGCGGCTCGATGGTGGTGCCGGCGAACGCCGCCGCCATCACCGTCGGCAACACCGATGTTCGGTATGGCCATCTGGTCGAGTACGGCACAGCCAAGGCGCACGCGCACCCGTTCTTCTGGCCGTCCGTCAGGCTTCACGGCGGGCAAGCGAAGCAGGCCATCAAGCGCGCCGTGGGTCGGGCTGTCCGAAAGAATTGGGGCAAGGGCTCATGAGCGCCGACCTCGCCTTGCAGAAGGCCATCAGGGCCCGGCTGACCAACTCGACGGAAATCGTCGGGTTGGTGCCCGCTGCCTCCATCCTCGACCGCCACGCCCGGCCGGCGCCGGACCCGTCCATCATCCTCGGCGAGGGGCAGACGCTGGAGGGCGACGACCTCGCCCGGCTGCAGCAGCGCGTGGTTCTGGACCTGCACGTCTGGAAGAAGGAGCCCAGCCTTGCCGGGGTGAAGGCCATCGCCGGGGCGGTGCGGACCGCCTTGCACAGCGGTCGGCTGGCGCTCGACGCCGGCTTCCATTGTGGCGACTGCCGGGTGTCGCACATGCGGTTCCTGCGGGACCAGGACGGCGAGACCAGCCACGCGGTGGTGACGGTCGAGGCGCTGGTGTCGGAGGTGGTGTGATGCGCGCTGGCAACCTGGACAGGACCATCACGATTCAGTCCTTCGCCTCTGGCGTCGACGACTACGGCACCCCGATCGAGCAGTGGTCGGACGTCGCCACGGTGCGGGCGCAGATCGTGCAGGCCAGCACTGACGAGTTCCTGGCGGCGTTCGGCGAGACCGACAAGACCGCTATCATCTTCCGCGTCCGGTGGCTCGATGGCGTGACCACCGAGCACCGCGTGGTCTACGCCGGCAAGAGCTTGAACATCCGCGAGATGAAGGAGATCGGCCGGCGCAAGGGCCTGGAGCTCCGCTGCGAGGAGGTCCGAACGTGAGAGGCGTGAAGCCGCACCTCGTCGTGAACAACGACGCCGTGACGCGCGCTCCGGCGCCGCCGGCCTGGTTGTCGCCGGAGGCGAAGAAGGAATGGCGGCGGGTGATGCCGATCCTGATCGAGCGCCGCATTCTGACGACCGCCGACCTCGGCTCGCTCGAATCCTACTGCACCTCGATTGGCGCCATGCGGGACGCGCAGCGCATCCTCAACGAGGAAGGCCTCGTGATCGAAGGCAAGAGACACCCGGCTTTCGGCATCATGAATGCCGCCCAGACCACGGCGCGGCTGTGCGCGGCGGAGCTTGGCCTGACGCCGGTCAGCCGCTCGCGGCCAGCAATCCGGGAGGACGACGATGCTGATACCCTCCTGGATTAACGACGGCTCGGAAATCCCGGACCCGCTGGGCTATGGCGAGCGCGCTGTGCAGTGGCTGCGCAAGCTGAAGCATCCCAAGAACCCGGCGCCCGGTCACCCGTTCCAGCTCGATCCGTGGCAGGAGCGCATCATCCGCAAGCTGTACGGGCCGCGGCATCCGGACGGATCGCGCATCGTGCGCCGCATGACGCTGGTGCTGCCGCGCGGCAACCGCAAGACCTCGCTGTGCGCCGCCATCACGCTCTTGCATCTGATGGGGCCGGAGCGCCTTCCGGGTGGACTAACCGTGTCGGCGGCATCGGCGCACGAGCAGGCGATGGAGCTGTTCAACGAAGCGGCGATGATCGTCCAGCACGACCCGCGTATGGCGAAGCATCTCACCATCCGCGAGTACACCTCGACGATCGCGTTTCCGAAGGATCGCAGCCGGTATATCGCCGTGGCCTCGGACGGCAAGGTGCAGCACGGCAAGACGCCGAACGTCGTCATCGCCGACGAGCTGCACGCCTGGGAGGGCCGGGCCGGTCAGCGCCAATGGGAAGCGCTCGACTCCGCGATGGTGAAGGTGCCGGGAACGCTGCTGATCGTCGCCACCACGTCAGGGCGCGGCCAGGAGAACCTTGCGTGGAAGACCGTTGAGTACGCGATCAAGGTCCAGAAAGGCGAGATCGACGACCCGGCGACGCTGCCGGTGATCTTCGCCGCCGAGAAGGAAGACGATTGGCGCGACGAGGCGGTGTGGCACGCCGTCAACCCCGGCATGCGCCACGGCTACCCCGACCTTGAGAGCTACCGCGACAAGGCGCGGAAGGCGATCAACTCACCGTCAGATCGTGACAGCTTCCTGCAGTACAATCTCGACGTCTGGCTCGATCATTCGGCCTCGCCGTTCGTCGATATGATCGTCTACGATCAGGGCCGCGGCGAGGTAGACCTCGGCGACATGGAGGCGACGCAGGCGCCGTGCTGGCTCGGCGTCGATCTGTCGAGCAATTCCGATCTGACGTGCGTGGTGGCGTGCTGGCGTGACGGCGAGGACGGCTATCAGGTGTGGCCGTGGTTCTTCTGCCCGGAGGATAACCTTCGGCGCCGCGCCGACCGCGATGGCGTGCCCTATCCGACGTGGGCGGAGGATGGGCTTATCTGCCCGACGCCCGGCAACGTCGTCGATTTCCGCGCGGTCGAGGACAACATTCGCGAGCTGTGCGCGCGCTTCAACGTCCGCGAGATCGCGTTCGACCCGCACCTCGCCCGCAACACCTTGAACAACCTGCTCGAGGACGGTCTGCCCGCGGTCGAGATGCGGCAGGGCTGGGTGACGATGGCGCCGGCCATCAAGGAGCTGGAGCGCGCCATCATCGGCGGCCGGTTCCGGCACGGCGGCAATCCGATCCTGCGCTGGCACTTCGACAACATCGCCGTTGAAACCGACAAGGCCGGCAACCGCGCCTTTCACAAGGGCAAGAGCAAGGATCGCATCGACGGCGCGGTGGCGTGCGCGATGGCGGTGGCGCGGTGCGCGGCCGGCGACACCAACCGCTCCAGTTACGACGGCGCGGGCGACGACTTCGAGGAATGGGCTTTCGCGTGATGGTCCAGATTTGGACCGAATGAAATCAAGGACTTGAGACATGGCGGGTGAAGGCGACACGGAACGGCTGGTCGTGCTGCTCGAAGCGCGGTTGACCGACTTCGAGCGCAACATGCGCAAGGCGTCCGCCGTCTCGGCGACGAACTTTGGCGCGGTGCGGCGCAATTCTCGCAGCGCCACGATGCAGATCGAAGCGGACATGAACCGCGCCAGCGCTCGCATCAACCAAGCCGTTGCGACGACGTCGGATCGCATCGGCACTGTCGCGAAGGCCATGGCCGCGGCGGCGGCTGGCGCCATCACCATCGACAAGATCGCGAGGGCCGCGGCGGCATATCAAGGCATGGCGAACGCGCTGCGCATCGCGGGCCTGGAGGGCGAACAGCTCAACGGCACGTTCGGCCAGCTATTCGCCATCGCGCAGCGGAACGGCAGTGCGCTCGAGCCGCTGGTGTCGCTCTTTGCCCGGCTCTCGCAGTCGCAGACCGAGCTTCACGCTTCATCGGCCGATCTGACGCGGTTTACCGAGGGCGTGAGCCTGGCGCTCAAGGTCGCCGGCACCGACGCGACGGCGGCGAGCGGCGCCCTGACACAGCTCGCCCAAGCGCTCGGCGGCGGCACGGTGAGGGCCGAGGAGTTCAACTCCGTCAACGAGGGAGCCCGGCCGATCCTTGATGCGGTGGCCGCGGGGCTCAAGGAGGCCGGCGGATCGGTCGCCACGCTGCGACAACTCGTGAACGACGGCAAGGTGTCGAGCGAGGCGTTCTTCCGTGCGTTCCTCGCTGGCGCTGGATCGTTGCAGGAGAAGGCCGACAAGGCGCTGCCGAGCGTCGAGCAGGGCATGACGCGCGTTGCCAACGCTTTCACGGTCGCGGTCGGAGAGTTCGACAAGGTCACCGGCGCCTCGACGTCGGTTTCGTCGGGACTGGAGCGGATCGCCGCCGGCATCGGATCGGTCGGCGACAGGGCCGAAGCGGTCTATCAGAAAATCAAGCCGTTGGTCGACGCGCTCAACCTCATCGGCAAATATTCGCCTACCGGCCTCCTGACGCAGTATGCCACCGACACCGGCGTGTTCGCGCCGACGCCCTCTGGCGGCGTCACCCGGACCACCACCACCTCGGCGGTGAACGGCACGATCGCCGGCGCCGCGCCGGTCCTCGGAACCGGCTTCTCCGGGGGCAAGTCGCAGGTGTCGCTCGCGCAGTACCCGGCGGCTGGCAAGGAGAAGTCCTCGTCATCGAAGGCCCGGGCCTCGGAGCTCGAGCAGGAAATCGCGTCGCTCCAGCGGCACACCCAAGCACTTCAGATTCAGGCCGGCCAGTTCGGTATGACGGAGGCCGAGGCGGCGCGGTATGAGGCCACGCAGCAACTTCTCAATGCCGCCACCGCCGACGGCAAGACGATCACCGACGATCAGCGGGCCGCCATTGCCCGGGCCGCCGACGCCTACGCCCAGGCGGCAGACGCCGCGCACCAAATGACGGAGAAGACGCAGCGCGCAGCGGAGTTCCAACGCGAGTTCGAGTCGGCAACCACCGAACTGTTTTCCTCCCTGATCAAGGGCGGCGACAGCTTGAACGATACCCTGTCGCGCCTTGCGGAGCGGTTTGCCGATCTGGCCTTGCAGGCCGCGCTGTTCGGCTCCGGCCCGTTCGGCTCGGGCTCGGGGCTTCTCTCGGGCGTCGGCAAGGCGATTGGCGGGCTGTTCGGTGGCGGTTCGGATTTTTCTGGATACAACGTAACTGGACTGCCAGGCCACGCTACTGGCGGCTATATCCGCGGGCCGGGCACGGGCACCAGCGACAGTATCCCGGCCCGGCTCAGCAATGGCGAGTATGTGTTCTCGGCGCGGGCGGTGTCGGCGATCGGTGCCGGCAATCTGGACGCGATGCACCGCACCGCGAAGGGCTTTGCGGCCGGCGGCTATGTGGGGCCGGCGCCGGTGGCCAGCGGCCAAGCGGCCAGCGCTGCGCCCGTCATCACCGTGGCGCCGACGATCAATTTCCAATCTCAGATTCCGTCAAGCCAAGCCGATCAGGCGAGCATGGCGAAACAGGTCCAGCGCTCGGTCGAGACCGCGGTGAACCAGGCGCTCGCGAAGCAGATGCGTCCCGGCGGCATCCTGACGAGGTGATCCATGGCACTCGATACCTTCAATCCACCGGTCGCGCCCGCTGTCGACGGGGCACCTCGCGAGCGCACAGCGCGCGTGACAACAGCATCGTTCGGCGACGGGTATTCGCAACGTGCGCCGTCGGGGCTGAACTCGGTCGCAACCTCGATCAACGTGCGCTGGCCACCGATGACGATCGGACAGGCGCAAACGATCGATGCATTCTTGACCTCGAAAAAGGGCGTCACGCCGTTTTGGTGGACGGCTCCGGGCGACACCGCGGCCCGCAAATGGACGTGCGGGACGTGGACCGTTTCGCCGCACAACGTCGCCTTAGGCATCATCGGTGAGATGACCGCCATCTTCCGAGAAGTGTTCGACCTATGACCCCGCTCAAGCGCCTGGAACAACAGCTCATCGACACCGTGACCGGCGCGCGCCCGACCGTGCCCGAGGCCGGCGTCATCGTCTGGCGCGCGTTCCTCGACCTCGCCGCTCGGCGCTCCTACCATATGAGCGGCCCGAACCCGATCAGCATGGCCGAGATCGAAGCCTATGCCCGGCTGCACCGCCTGCCGCTCCAGCCGCACCATGTCGCGCTGATCTGCGCCATCGATGATGCGTGGCTCAAGCATGTTCGCGACGATGGCGGCACTCCCGACGAAAAACGTCGCCAGTCATCCCAGCCGATGACGCCGGCAATCTTCGACGCTCTGTTTTGAGGCGATGCGATGGCACGGAAGCACGGCGGATGCAGCGGCTGGAACGAGTATCGCCACGGCGAGAGCAAGCGGCCAATCACATTGGCGGGGCAAAAGCCGAAGCGGATCATTCGTGGCGACAAGCGCGAGCACGTCGTCGCCAGCGTCGCGGTGTTGTTGAAGACCTTCAAGCTCACGCCGTTCGAGCATGAGGCGGCGTGCGTGCAAAGCCTGCGCAGCGGCCTATGCCTGGATGGCCACCGTTGGCCGCTGGCTGACATCGAGGCGGCTGGAATAGTCGCCGAGGCACTGCGCCGGATTGGCGCCGAGCGGCCAACGTGGAACCAGGGACAGCGCGAATACACGGTGCCGCGGGAGAACTGCCGGTACTGCGCCCGCCCGCTGGACGAGGAGGACATCGCCCGAAATCGCCTGTTCTGCTCGCCGGTGTGCGCCAAGTCGGCCTTGCAGCATCGCGAGTTCGAGGACGCTTGGCATCGCGACAAGGTGGCGTGGTCGGCGTATAGGCTCGTGCTGCGGGAGCAGAACCAGCCGCGCGTGTGCGAGTGTTGCGGAAAGACCTTCAGGCCGATCCGCGAGAATGCCGACACGCGGTTCTGCTCGCTACGCTGCGCAAGGGAAAGCCGGCGCATCGATATTCCGGAGCGGGCGTGCGAGCATTGCGGAACGATGTTCCAGCCGACAAGCGCCAATCTGGACGCCAAGTTCTGCGGCAAGGCCTGCGCCGACGCCGCGAAGCGCACGTTGCCGGATCGAGCATGCAAGGCATGCGGCGGGGTGTTTCATCCGACGAACGCCGGGCAGCTCTTCTGCTCGCGGGCCTGCGCCGATCAGGGGAAGAAGCTCAACGAGGTCGAACGGGCCTGCGATTGGTGCGGAGAGGGGTTCGTCGCGAACCGCAAAGATGCGGCCTATTGCAGCGACGCATGCGTCAGGTTTGCCTTCCGGGTGAAGTCCGGCCGCGTCAAGAAGATCAGCCCGCCCGTGTTCGACTTCCTGATGCGCCCGCTGTCCGGCGGCTTCGCCTGCGAGATGGTCGCGGCGGAGTGAGGTTTCCGCCGCGGTGGCGGAAACCCTGGTTCGTCGAAGGTGCCGAAGATCCTCAACCGCAGACCAAAGGGCATGTTCGAAGGCTCAGCGGTCCCAATTGCATTTGTAATTCAACATAGGCGTAAAGCTGCCTTGACGCCCCAACAGTGAGCATTAGTGTCTTTGGGGCGATCAGGGGCGATCAGGGGCGATCAGGGGCGCAGATGCGATCAGATGCCATCTGGTGTGATCAGGCACCATCTGTACGATTGGTAAGTGCGTTTGACGTCATCACCCGCGGTTTGGGCGTGGCGTCGGAACGTAGAGTTAACGGGTGAAGTCGATAATTTGTCCTGTGCGTTTCACGCACAGGTTTGGAGGCATCATGACGGACGCGCAGCGCAGAGAAGCCATCCGGCGCCTCATTGACAAGCACACGTCAAAAAATGTCGTCGACAGCAAAACCGCAAGGGATTCGCTGATCGCGGAGGGTATTTACACAACGAGCGGCCAGCTCCGCGTTGAATTTGGTGGTATAGAGAAAAAGAAGAAGAAGTCGGCAGCTTGACGCGGCTAGCAACATCATTTGTTCTTGGTTATCACGGGTGCGATAAAAGAGTCGGATTGACGGCGCTCAACGATGGTACAGAGCTACTTCCCAGCAACCGCGATTTTGATTGGCTGGGACCTGGTGCATATTTTTGGGAATCTGATCCACTTCGTGCTCTGGAATGGGCAGAGTGGAAGAAGGGTCGGGGAGATTACACAGAACCATTCGTAATAGGTGCTGCTATTGACCTTAGAAACTGCCTCGACCTCGTTGCGAGAGAAAACTTAGAGCTTATTAGAAAAGCTCATTCATCATTTGTAGAAATACAGGAGAAGGCCGGCCTTCCTTTGCCGGAAAACAAAAGTGCTCCTGGACAACCCAATGCGGATCGTATTTTAAGATTCCTTGATTGTGCGGTAATCAAGCATCTGCACAGCATACTTGATAATCAGTCTGCTGAAGATCTGCAAATAGAGCCTTTTGATACAGTAAGAGGCATGTTTACCGAAGGAGAGCAGATTTATCCGGGGTGCGGATTCAAAAGCCGCAGTCATGTTCAAATTTCCGTTCGCAATCTTGATTGCATTCTCGGTATTTTTATCCCGAGACCATACCCAAAACTTCCAGGTCCAGGCAAAAATGGACCGATGAGCATTTGAATATGCCGACCTCTCCGACATGCCGGTGGCCGCCGCGGTGGCGGCGGTGAAGCGGGGCGTTTCCGAGCGCCCGCGTGTCTCGCCAATTTGGCGACTTACCGTAGGCGCCCCGTGCGCCGTCTCCGGGTGCAGCGCCTCGTAGATCGCCTTGCGGCGGGCGATGGCCTTAGCGGCCCTTGATCCAAGGTGTATCCTTGAACTTATCTGCCAGCATGGCCTTTAGCTTTGTTTTGACTTCACCCCATTTGCCAAATTCGGTACCGCACTGGGGGCAAACGACGAGCGAGTTGTCGTCGTCGATATTTGCGACACTCAACTCGACATTGCACTTTGTGCAGGTGGCCGTAATCTTGCCGTCCGACATTTCATCCTTCCTTTCTCAGCCTCTAGCCCGACCCTTCGCCGATCTTTCGCTTTGGGTGTCATCGCGTTTGTGAGATTACCGCTTCAGCTCGGCGTCGGCTTCCAGTGCCAATTCTCTATCCGGGGCTTCGGCGGTTTCTTTTGCCGCACTTTGCATGGCTCGGAACATGGCGGGCTCGAACCCAACGGCGCGGATCGCGCCCTCAACGTCGCCTTGCTCCAAAGCTTCCGCGATGGCCCCTATCTGGGCGCTGTTTCGGATCGCATAGAGGGCGGCAAGAAACGTGACGGCCGCGGGCGACGTCTCATGGCTTTTGCCATCGGTGGCCATTTGGCCGACTGACGCGGTCAATTCACGCTCGACCAGCCTGCGGACGGCCTCCGGGCGAGTCGGCGCGTCAGGCTGACCATGACGCCACGCATCGAGCGCAGCCATGATCTCGGGCTGCAATCTAAGATGCACCGACTCGCCTTTGCCTGTCGGCGGCGGTCCGCGCCGCTTCTTTGGTTCCACGGTTTGCTTTTTCATGATCGCTGTGGTACCACAAAAACGGCCCGGCGGGAAGGTGGAAGCTCCCGCACCGGGCCTAACCTGAACCACAGAGGTGACCTATGACCCAGGCTGCCCGCGCTGATAGCGCGAACGAACCCGCTTGCCAAAATTCCGAGCCCGATGCGCCCAAGCCGGCGTCGCTGATCGACGCGATGGACGAGCTGAACACGGCGCAGCACCTCACAGAACTGCTCTATCTGGCCGGCGAGGCTTTGCGGGGCGTCGATCCCGCCATCAGCAACGCCATCATCGCCGGCGTCAACGCCCTCAAGGGCAAGCTCGACGAGGTCGAGGCGCTCCTCGAAGAACTGCAGGAGCGCAAGCGGGAGGGCCGGGCATGAGAGCGCCTGACGCCATTACGCTGCCTGCCGAGTCGATCCCTGCCGGCGACCTCATGGATCGCGGCTTGGACAAACTGCGCACCTGCTGGCTCGCGCTGCAGTCGGACAATCGCGGCTGGCTCGACGAAGAGGCGCTGGATGCAGTGGCCGCCACCATCGAGTCCGTCCTTCGCGACCTTAAGCCGGTCAGGGACCGCCTCCAGGGCGTCGATGGAGGCGTATCATGATTGAGCCCCTGCTGCCCGTGGCGCTGTTCTGCTGCGCCGTCTCTGTCCTGGCCGGCTTCGCGCTCGGCCGGGCCACGCTGCCCGAGCCGCGGGGCGTCTACGCCTACCAGTGGCCCCGGCCGCACTGATTCCAGGCCCCGGCTTCGGCCGGGCGACCGTCAAGTTTGTTGGGCAGTTGCCCGGATAGTCGTTGCATATTTCCAGGCAATTGCCCATAAAGCGTCATGTGCTCTGAAACGGACAGGACCGCTGACGTTGCCATGATCGCCGGACAGGCGTTCGGGATCCCCGATTCGCACGCTGCGGAGGTCATCCGTCGTCTTCGCGAGAACGACCAATATGTGCGCCAGACGAGGTCGATCCGTAATCGGCCAAAGGCGACCGCGCGCCACCTCGCCAACCTCGTAGCCGCCCTGATGACAGGCGCCTCCAGCCGTACAGCGCCGGATGCGCTAAAGCGCGTTGAGCGGTGCCGGATCAGCGGAAACGCTCTTCAGAAGCTCTTTTTTGATGACCCCGTAAATATCGGCGATGATTTCACGCGCTATTTCAATGATAGCGAGTGGTCTAAGCATAGACCGCTCGACCCCATCAATAAGCGCGCTCCGTTCCACAAGATCGTGATTGCTGCGCGCGATACAAAAAAAGCGCGAGAATTTAATCTCGTTGACGTAATCGAAATCGTCATCGATGTCCTGGCAGAATATCCGGAAGTATATGGTGAGGTAGCATGCTCGACTATCGCTTACGATCCGGATCGAAACTTCGCTGAGTTCGTTTTGTTGGCGTGCACGTATGAACAGATGCTTAGCTGGGAATACACGCCGATATATAGGAAAGATGGCTCCAAGATTGCGTTTTGGTTGAATTTCAACGAGCAAGACAATGACTTTACGGGATTGGTGGAGCGTTCGATGAAGATCAATTTTGAGCTGTTGCAGCGCTTCGCGAAGGCGTTGCGACGCGGAGACGCCTGATGGCCCGCAGCCCCATCCCCTTCGCCAAGCAAGCCCTGACCCGCGCCATCAAGGCCACGGTCGACGCTGGTGTCGCCTCTTTCCGGGTGACAGTCCGAAAGGGCGGAGACATCGAAATCGACATCGGGAAGACGCCATCGGCGGCAGAGATCGTGACCGACGACACCTCGGATAACGTCAGGGCGCTGATTTGAAACCGCCGCGGACAGCGCTGCCATTGCCGCGCTACACCTTGCGCAAGCCGCTTAGGGGCGGTGGCTGGGGGCACTTCTTCAACGTGCCGACTTGGGCTCGTCGAGCCGGTTGCCCGGTCAAGAACGAATCCCTCGGCCCCGACTACGAGGCCGCGGTCCGCCGGGCCGAGACGGTCCTTCTGCCAGCGTTCGACTCCTGGCGGACCGGTGGCGCGAGCGATGCCGTTGCGGTCGACGTTGCCGCTCACGGGACGCTCGATTGGGTGTTCGCCGAGTTCCGCGCCGATCGCCGCTACACGAAGCTCGACATGCGGACGAAGCGAAACCACGAGAGCGGAATGCGCCTCGTCGGCGGATACGTGATGAAAGACGGGCGCCGGCTCGGCCAAGTGCGGCTGTCGGCCATCACCACAGGGCAATCGGGTGAAAAATCACGCTGCCAGGAGACTTGCGAGGAAGTCGTCGTCCCAGGCGGCGACTTTTCGCTTGAGGCGGAGAGAATCCTTGCCCGGGGCCTTGCGGATGAGATTGAGGGCCATGTGCTTGAGGGTGGTGAAATTGGCGGGGGCGTGATCGGTGCGGACGCGGCAGTCGTCATCGCGGAACACCATGTCCATGATCCAATGCAGGCTGTTCTCCACCGCCCAATGGCTGCGGATGACGGGTCCGAGCTGGTCGGCCGGGGACGCCAGCGAGGCGATGTAGAAGCGGGTCTCCTGCTCGCACTTGGCGCCGATCTCGCGCATGCTTTCGACCATGACGACACTGGTCAGGCCGGGCCAATCGTGACGGTCTCGGAGCCAAGCCACGTCGTGCATCACCGTGGTGGTGCGGGTCTCGATGCGGCCGTGATCGCCATCGACGCTGTGATGGCGGCTGATCGCTGTGTCCTTGAAACCATTGGCTTTCTGCTCGGCGGCGAACAGCTCGACGTCCTCTCGCAAGCTGCCCTGGTTGCCTTTCAGGGCCAGCACATAGTCGGCCTTCTGGGCGAGGATTTGCGCGGCGATGGCGCGCTGGCAGCCCATGGCGTCGATGGTGACGATGGCGCCCTCGATCGACAGCAGGGAGAGCAGTTGGGGGATGGCGACGATCTCGTTCGACTTGTCGGCCACCTTGACCTGGCCGAGCACCAGGCGCTGGCGCGCCGCGAAGGCGGACACCATGTGGACCGCCGCCTTGGCGTCCCTCTTAGCCGAGCGGCGCAGCGTCTTGCCGTCGATGGCGATCACGTCTGCGGGCGCCCCGGTCACCGCCGCCACCCAGGCGACGAAGCAACGCTGGAACTGCGCAGCATCGAGGGTGGCGAGGATGTCGCCGAGGTGGTCGTGCGAGGGGGTGCCATGGAGAAACGTGCGGAACCGGCGCAGCAGGTCGAGCTTCGTCTCGCCGAACCTTGCGATGTCGACGAAGGTCTCGGCGCCGGCCAGCACCGCCAGCAGGCACAGCAGCAGCACCTCCTCCAGCGAGTACATCACCTTGCCGCGCTGGCGCGGGTCGGGCATGTCCTTGAAATAGTCCAGGAAAACAAGAGCTTCCCCAAGCGCGGCAAAGTCCGGTTCCGCTGGCTCCATCGCCCATCCTCCGCATCCGAATCGGAGGAACCGACAGATTCAGCACTTCAGGCCTTTGTCACCCCTTTCTTCACCCGATCGCCCTGGCCATCACCAGCGCCGTCGTCGACACGCTTTATGAGAAGCTGTTAATCGTCACCGAGACTCGGCCGGATGGCGCCGTCGTCGAGCGCGAGCGGCGCACCACGGTCAATCACGCAATGAAAACCTGCCGGCGGGCGTGGAACGTCGCCGGCCGGCGGAATCCGGGCACCGTCCCGCAAGCGAATCCCTTCGCCCAGATGGGGCTCAAGTCTTCGACCCGCGAGACGCCTACCGCGGCCTTCGATGACCTCCAGGCATTCCGCGGCAAGGCGGTCGAGTTGGGGCACCCGTCGCTCGCGACGGCCGCGCTGATCGCCTGGGAGTGGCTGCAGCGTGAGAAGCACGTCTTCGGCGCGTTCGACGTGGCGCACTATCGCCCAAAGGAACGACCCAACACCGTCCGCGTGCTGCATCCCAAGAACGGCGAGGAAGCATGGATTCCGCTGTTCGACGATGCCGGCGTGCCGCTCTATCCCGAGCTGATGGCCGAGCTTGACGCCCTCAAGCGCGAGCGGATCGGGGGGCTGATGATCCGCCGGGATTGGGGCGACCGCAGGCCGTGGCCGACCGGGGAATCCATCGACCTTACGCATATGTCCCGGATCGTGAAGCGGATCATCCGGGCCGCTAGGCTGCGTGACAGCCTGACCTTCACCTCGTTCCGGCACGGCGGTTTCACGGAGTCAGCCGACGCCGACATGACCGACTCCGAAATCAGGGCAGTAAGCCGCCAGAAGTCCGCGCGGGTTCTCCCGCGCTACGCCAAACGAACAATGAAGCAGGTGGCGGCTGGGGCGAAAAAGAGGAGGGCGACGAGAACGAAAACGGACGATTTGTCAGAATGAGCAGCAGATCACTTGTCAGAATGAGGCGCCCCACATGAGGCAACCCATTGAAAACATTGGAGCGGGTGAAGGGAATCGAACCCTCGTCATCAGCTTGGAAGGCTGTTGCTCTACCATTGAGCTACACCCGCGCCGGGAGCGGCCATGCGGCCGTCTCACGATGCATCGCCAGACGTAGATTTCAAATTTCCGCGGAAGCGTCAAGGATTGCGGTGCGCTCGGCGCTGTTCTCCAGCACCGGCTGGCGATATTTCCGCTGTCGCCGGCGGTCTTCGCGCTGGCGACTGGCGGCGATAACCGGTTCCGCCGCATCGGGCGGTGGCGGGCCGATCAGGGCGACGTTTCGTCGTCCGGTCGCCGAAAAATCCCGTTCCGATCAAGGCTCTCTCGGCGAGGCTCGGTGATCAGGGTGCACGGCCGAACCGTCCGGTAGCTGTCAGGACGGAAACAGGCGCGCCATGCGGGCAAAGCCGGCGAAATCGGCTATGATCGCCGTCGCGACGCGCACGCGAACCCCGGCATCGGCATGCCCAGAACCGATCAGCTCGATCCGCTGCTTTATGGTGACGAATGGCCGTCGCTGCGGTCTGCGACCGGGCGGGTGGACGTTCATTCTCTCGCGGCTTTTTGGGCGCGGGAAAGCAAGGTTCCGGGCCATTATTTCGAGTTTGGCGTCGGAGCCGGCCGTTCCGCGGTATCGGCGCTCAGAGCCGCGGCAAAGCACAATCTGAACATAGAATTCCACCTGTTCGACAGCTTCGAGGGCTTGCCACCGCTCGAAGGCCTCGACGCAGACTCAAGGCAGTTTCAGCAAGGCCAATTCTCGTTTGGCGTCGATCAGGTCAAAGAGTTCCTGCGCCAGCATGATGTTCACGCCCTGGCTCCGATCCACTTCTATAAGACATGGTTCTCGGCGCTCGATACAATCGAGATCGATCCCGCCATTCGCGCCGCCATCGTCCACATCGACTGCGACCTTTACAGTTCGGCGCTTCAGGTCCTGAACTTCATCGGCCCACGGCTGGAAAGCGGCACGATCCTGCTGTTCGACGACTTCAATGCGTTCAATGCCAGCAACGACCGCGGCGAACGTCGGGCGCTGTCCGACTGGATCGACCAAATCAACAACGATCCCGCGTCCCCCATGGCCGAGCTGACGCCGTACGTCAGCTATGGGTGGCACGGGCAAGGATTCATCTTCAATAGAATGGGATGAAATCCGGCTAATCTTCTGATATGTCTAGCATAAAATTTCAGGTCAGAAAGCCCGGCCGCCGGCCCGGCCGGAGCTGGCGACCTTCGACACCGGCACTGCGGCTCACCCGCCCTGCCCGCTGAACGCCGCGCTGCCCAACATCGATGGCTTGGCTCAGATGCCACCGCGATCTGGCTGTCCCGCGACGGCGCCGCGCACACCGCCCGCGCTCGCCAATGTCCAGCGCCGCTGCTCAGTTGCGCCGTGATACGGTTTCCGGATGATGTCGTCGTGATCGGCGGACGCAATTTCGCTGATCTGGACCACGAAATGCCGGCCGATCGGCCGGATTTCGCATGAAGCCATCCCAAACGATTCAAGGGGGCCGAATTGAAGACCGAACAGGGCGTCCTTCGCATTTCGATCGTGGTGACGGTGATCCTGGCCGGCCTCGGCATCCTGTTCGGCATCCTGTCAGGCTCATCCTCGATCGTGTTCGACGGCGTCTATTCGCTGACCGACGCCACCATGACCGTGGTGGCGCTGCTGGTGTCGAACCTCATCAGCGCCTCGACCGCCACCGCCCCGGCCAAGAGCAAGCTGGTCGAACGCTTCACCATGGGGTTCTGGCACCTCGAGCCCATGGTTCTCGGCCTGAACGGCACCTTGCTGACCGGCGCCGCGATCTATGCGCTGATCACCGCCATCGAAAGCCTGATGGCCGGCGGGCGCCAGCTCGCGTTCGATCAGGCCATCGTCTATGCGGCGCTGACCGTCGTCATCGCCACCGGCATGGCGATCTTCGACATCCGGGCCAACCGCGCGATCCGCTCGAATTTCCTGGCGCTGGACGCGCGGGCGTGGCTGATGTCGGCGGCGTTGACCGCGGCGCTGCTCGTCGCATTCGTGTTCGGCTATCTGATCCGCGGCACCGGCCTCGAGTGGGTGTCGCCCTATATCGACCCGGCCGTGCTGGCGCTGGTCTGTCTGGTGGTGATCCCGATGCCGATCGCCACGATCCGGCAGGCGTTGGCCGAGGTCCTGCTGGTGACGCCCGCGGACCTCAAGCAGCACGTCGACACCCTGGCGCAGGACGTCGTGCAGCGATACGGCTTCGTGTCCTATCGCGCCTATGTCGCAACGGTCGGCCGCGGCCGGCAGATCGAGCTTTATTTCATCGTCCCCATCGGCTGGCCGGCCAAAAGGCTGGAGGAGTGGGACCGCATCCGCGACGAGATCGGCGAGCTGGTCGGCGGCGAGAGCCCCGACCGCTGGCTGACGATCGTTTTTACCACCGATCCGGAATGGGCGGATTGAGCCGAAATCGCCCGACCAGCTGTTCGACCCGCAGCATTTTCGTTTGCAAGCCGGGGGCTCGCTGCTGCGAAACAGGCGTCAGGGATCCCAGTTCCGCGTGCGCGGGATGCGGATGCCGCGGGCGATATAGTCGATCAGCTTGACGTACATCATCGCCGCCATCAGCGCGTCGTTGAACGCGTCGTGCACCGGCCGCTCCGGCACGCCGAGGTCCTGGGCGATCGCGGAAAAACGGAGGTCGATCTCGGTGCCGGGCGGGGCGTCGCCGTATTTGCGCTCGTAGTAGAGCCGCGAGATCTCGACCAGCCGGTTGGGGACATGGATGTTGGCGGCGCTGAGCAGGTAGCGGTTCAGCATCGCCACGTCGAATTCGAGATAGTAGCCGACCAGCGGCCGCGGCCCGATGAACGCCATCAGCTCGGGCAAAATTTCCGCCATCGGCCGCGCCTTCGCGAGGTCGATCTCGCGCAGCTGGTGGATCTTGATCGAGGTCGCTCCCACCGGCCCGGTCGGGCGCACCAATGCCTCGTAGCGCCCGCTGGTGAGGATGCGGCCATCCCGGATCGGGATCGCCGCCACCGCGACGATCTCGTCCTGCCAGGGGTCGAGCCCGGTGGTTTCGCAATCGATCGACACCGCCTCGCCGCTGACGTCCTTCTCGAACAGGAAGGCGTAGCGGCGGTCGGTCATCGCCAGACGATCGATCAGGCGGACCAGCGGGCGGAACGGCACGGCTCAAAACACCGAGAGATTGAAGTGGCGGCGCACGATATCGCGGAACTGCTTTACCGCGAAGAGCGCGTCGCGCAGCAGGTCGCGCTCGATCGCCGACATCTCGGTCGGCCGCACCAGGCCGTCGCCGATGCCGCGCAGGGCTTTGAGCTGGGCGTCGAGCTTCAGCTCCGACAGGAACAAAAAGGCCTGGTTGAGCTCGTGGGCGAAATCCGCCCCGAACACCCCCCACGCCGACACCAGCTCGATGCGGCGGCTGGTCGAGGTCTCGGTGAGGCCGAGTTCGAGCGCCATCGCCCGGATGCCGTGGACGATGGGAAAGATGCCGCCCTTCTTGACGTCGAGCGCATCGCCCTTCCGGCCCTCGGCGGTGATGAAGGAGCGGAAGAAGCCGACCGGCACGGTGAACTGCTCGATAGCGCGGGCGAAGTGGCCGAGCCACACCTTCTCACCCTTCAGAGTCTCGATCAGGGCAAGCTTGGCGTGGTCGAGCAGGCGGGCCTCGCCCGCCACCGCCTGGGCATCGAAGAAGATCGCGGTGTCGAGGAAGGCGTGCTCCTCCGGCACCACCGCCCAGCGGCGAAATTCGGATTCGAACTCCTCGACGGTGCGCGACCATTTCGGATTCGACACCATCACATTGCCCGGGCAGGGCGGAAAGCCGAAGCCGATCAGCGCATCGGAGAAGCGGCGGCGGAAGGCGTCGAGTTCGGCCGCATCGACCGGCTCGGCCAGCAGCAGGCCGTTGTCCTGGTCGGTGCGCATGGTCTGCTCGCCGCGGCCTTCCGACCCCATCACGATCAGGCAGCCCTTGCGCCTGATCTCCTCGGGCGCGGTGATCTCGAACAGCCGGCGCAGCAGGCGGCGGTTGAGGTCGGAGGTGATCTCGGCGATGGCCTGCACTTTCAGGCCCTGGCGGTGCAGCCGCTCGACCTGGCCGGCAATTTCGCGCGCGGCCGGCGCCAGATCGGCCACCGTGGACGCGCGTTCGATGCGCCCCGTCACCACAGGGCTCGATCCGGCGATGAATCCCAGCAAGTGGATGTCCTCCAGGAAGCCGAGAAACGTGTCGCCCTCGCGCACCACCAGGCGCCGCTTGTTGTGCCGGGTCATCGCCACCAGCGCGGTGGCGACGAAATCCTGCGGGCTGACGGTGACGAGGCCGTAGCGGGCGACGTCGCCGATGCGGGCGGTGAGCGGCCTGCCCTCCAGCACCACGGCCTTCGCCAGCGTCATGCCGGTGGCGATGCCGGTGCGGCCGCCCTCGTGGACGATCAGCGCGTCGACGTGGCAGTCGTTCATCAGGTGGCCGGCCTCGGCGAGGCTGCGGTCGCCGTCGATCTCCACCGCCGGCGACAGCGTCAGCTCGGCGACGTGCGCGCGCATCAAGGCGCCGACCTCGCGCAGCTCGGAGCGGCTGGCAAACGCCTCCAGCTTGTCGGAGGTTTCGCGATAGAAATGGGCGGCAAATGCCGGATTACGGCGCATCAGATCGAGCGCCTTGTCGCGCGGCAGCACGTAGGCCAGCGTTTCCTCGGCGGCGATGAAATCGTGGGCGCAGGCGCCCTGCACGATGGCACGGCTGTCGAACATGCGCTTGGGGCCGAGCAGGTCGATGACCTCGCTGGAGTCGCGCTCCTCGACCGCACCCTTGACCACGACGTAGAGCGCCTCGGCCGGCGCGCCGCGGTGCAACAGCACGTCGCCGGGACGAAAATAGCCGATATCGAGCGCCGCCCTCACGTCCTCGATCTCAGGACCTGTGAGCCGGTCGAACGGCGGCGCGTGGCGGTCGAACACCTTGGGCATCGGCCCCTCCCGAGCGGGAAGGAAAAGGCCGGGGCGGCGGACCGCCCCGGCCGACGGAGATGGCTCAGTGCGCGGCGGATTTCGACGCGCCGATGCCGGTCTGGCAGCGGACGTACTGGGCGGGGAACCCAGCCCGGTCCTCGGCCGCGCGCTTGGAGCGGTCGAGGGTCGACACCAGCCAGATGGTGAAGAAGGCCAGCGACATCGAGAACAGCGCCGGGTTTTCGTACGGGAATGGCGCCGACCCCTTGGGATTGCCGAGCACGCCGACCCACACCGTCGGGCCGACCACCACCAGCGTCACCGAGGAGATCAGGCCGGCGAACCCGCCAACCAGCGCGCCCATGGTGGTGAGGTTCTTCCAGAAGATCGACATCACCAGCACCGGGAAGTTGCACGAGCAGGCGATGGCGAAGGCAAGCCCCACCATGTAGGCGACGTTCTGCTGTTCGAACACGATGCCGAGCAGCACGGCCAGGATGCCAAGGAACACGGTGGCGATCTTCGAGACGCGGATCTCATCCTGCTCGTTGGCGCGGCCCTTCTTGATCACCGACGCATAGATGTCGTGCGAGATCGCCGAGGCGCCGGCCAGAGCGAGTCCCGACACCACCGCCAGGATGGTGGCGAAGGCAACCGCGGCGATGAAGCCGAGGAAGATGTTGCCGCCGACCGCGTTGGCCAGATGCACCGCCGCCATGTTGGAGCCGCCCAGGATCGCCGCGATCGGGCCCTTGGTGGCAAGGATCGTGGGATCGAGGAACTGCGGGTTGGTCGAAACCAGGGTGATGGCGCCGAAGCCGATGATGAAGGTGAGGATGTAGAAATAGCCGATGAAGCCGGTGGCGTAGAACACCGATTTGCGGGCGGCCTTGGCGTCGGCGACGGTGAAGAAGCGCATCAGGATGTGGGGCAGGCCGGCGGTGCCGAACATCAGCGCCACGCCGAGCGAAATCGCCGAGATCGGATCGCTGATCAGCGAACCCGGCGACATGATCTTCTGGCCGAGTGGGTGAACCTCCACCGCCCTGGCGAACAGCGCCTCGGGGTTGAAGCCGAAGGTGAACAGCACCGCCAGCGCCATGAAGGTCGCGCCGCCGAGCAGCAGGCAGGCCTTGATGATCTGCACCCAGGTGGTGGCCACCATGCCGCCGAAGGTGACGTAGGTGACCATGAGGGCACCGACCATCAGCACGGCGTAGAGATAGTCCATTCCGAACAGGATCTGGATCAGCTTGCCGGCACCGACCATCTGGGCGATCAGGTAGAATGCCACCGTGACCAGCGAGCCGCACGCCGCCAGCACGCGGATCTGGGTCTGGCCGAGCCGGAACGAGGCGACGTCGGCGAAGGTGTATTTTCCGAGGTTGCGCAGCTGTTCGGCGATCAGGAAGGTCACGATCGGCCAGCCGACCAGCCAGCCGACCGAATAGACCAGCCCGTCATAGCCGGAGGTGTAAACAAGGCCGGAGATGCCGAGGAACGAGGCAGCCGACATGTAGTCGCCGGCGATGGCAAGGCCGTTCTGCCCGGCGGTGATGCCGCCGCCAGCGGAATAGAACGCGGCCGCCGACTTGGTGCGCTTGGCCGCCCACCAGGTGATCGCCAGCGTCAGCGTGACGAAGCCGAGAAACATGCCGATGGCCGACCAGTTGGTGGCCTGCTTGGTGACGTCGCCCTGCACGCCGGCGGCGCTCGCCAGCTCGGGTGCGAGGATCGCGGCCGAGACCAGTAGAAGTGTCGTAAGCCGGCTCATCACTTGGTCTCCTCGACGATCTTGCGGGTCAGAGCGTCGAACTGCGAATTGGCGCGCCGGACATAAATCCCGGTGAGGACGAAAGCGGCAACGATGACGCCGAGGCCGATCGGAATGCCGATGGTGGTAACGCTGGTGCCAATGCGGATGGCGAGGAACCCCTTCGCAAACGCAACCAGCAAGATGAAGCCGAAATAGATCACCAGCATTGCCCCGGTCAGGAGCCAGGCGAAGCTGGTTCGGCGGGCGACCAGCTCCTTGAAATGTGGATTGGCCGAAATTCGGCCGACGATGTCCGTGTCCATGGGTGGTTTCCTCTCGTGGTTCCCGCGGAAAGGCGCGTCGATCTGGCGTCGACGTTTCTTGCCCGCCAACGACAACCCTGCCGGTGTCCGCCCCAACGTGACGCCGCCATGCTGCCGATTGCAAGCGAAACTAGTCAGGGTGCAAGCAGCCGTCAGTTCGCAATAAGTCTTGCGACTTTGGGCCATGGATCGAGGATCGTCGACGGTGGACGTTGGCTCGCGCCGGCGCGAGAACCGCGATCAGCGTTCGCGTTGCGGCCGGGCGGCAGCATCCGCCGCGCGCTGTTCGATCGCCGCCCGCAGCAGCGCCGCGGCGCGAAATGGTGCGTGGATAAGTTTCGAAAACGGCAGCGCCGCGAACAGGCCGACCACGAGTCCGAGGTGGAACGCCAGCACCAGCGCCATTGCAGCGGTGTCACGCAGCGCGAGAACGACAAGCCCGCTCACGCCGACCG
The DNA here is from genome assembly GCF_001402875.1 of Blastochloris viridis. NCBI lineage: Bacteria > Pseudomonadati > Pseudomonadota > Alphaproteobacteria > Hyphomicrobiales > Blastochloridaceae > Blastochloris > Blastochloris viridis. The sequence goes on from NZ_CP012946.1 coordinate 1,913,709, forward strand.
CCGCGAGCAGCGCCAGCGCAACGACCTCGCCGCCAGAGGTTTCCGGCGCCAGCGGTGCCGAATCGGCCTGCCGCTTCACCGCCAACAGGCCGCCGGCGCCGACGGTGAGCAGCACGCCGCCGCAAAGCCCGGCCAGCACCGGCAGGCTGAGCAGCGGGTATGGCGCCTCCCGGCCGAGCACGTGGCCGTAGAACCCAGCAGCCAAGGTGGCGACCACGCACAGCCCGAGCCCGAGCACCATGATCTGGTGCAACAGCCGCCGGCGCTGCGGGGCGGCGCCCTCGGCCACGGCGCAGCCGGCACCGCCGAGATTGCGCAGCGTGACGATGTCGGACAGCGCCCGCGGCAGCGCCGCCACCGTCGCCGGCACTGACGCCGGGATGCGAATCGCCCGCCAGAACGCCAGCGTGGCGAGACAAAGCGCCACCACCGCCCACGCCAGCGCCGCGGCGGCGGCACCGGCCATCACCGCCCACGGGATCACGCGGTAGAACGCCCCCTCCCCGCGGTGCGCCGCGAACAGCGCCTCGCCCGGCACCGACAGCACTGTGGCCGCCAGCGCCAGCGCCACGACCGCGGCGACCGCCAGCGCCACCCGCCTGCCATTGGCGGCAAACGCGGCGCCGAGCCGGCGCGGCCAAGCGTGGCGGGCATAGCTTTGCTGGCGCACCCGCGCCAGGGTGCGCGGCACGTTGACGTCGAAGACGTGCGGCGGCGCGTACTGGCAGGCGAAGTAGCAGTCGCGGCAGCCGTGGCAGAGGTTTGCCAGATAGTCGAGGTCGCCGTCCGGCAGCTCGCGCAGCCGGCCGAGCGCCGGGAAGGTGGCGCAGAAGCCTTCGCAATACATGCAGGCCTGGCAGATGCGCAGGATGCGGCGGGCCTCGTCGTCAGGGTCCGACATGCTGGCTCCGCGCCCCGTTTGACGCCAATCGCGCCGCCGCCTCGCCGGCAATCCGCCCGGACGCGACCGCGATGGTGAGGCCGAGCCCGGCGAGATAGCCGCGGCCGAGCATCGCCGCCGCCATGATGGCGCCGGCCGCGAAGACACCGGGCAGCGCCGCGCCGCTGGTCATCGTCACTTGCATGGTTTGGTCCACCGCCACCCCGAAATGGGTAAAGGTCAGCCCCGGACACATCGGGATGGCTGCGAAGGGCGGCACGATCAGCCCAGCCGGCCGGTCAGCGCGGGCATTGAACGCCGCCGCCGCCGCGACAAGCGCCGACGGCTCGATGCCGACGCAACCGGCGAGCTCCGCCAGCGTCGCGGCGCGGATTGGCGCCAGCGCCGCCACCGGCGCCTGCCGCTCGCCGTCGGCGTCGAGAATCAGCACCGCATCGCCGCGCTCGGCCAGCAGCCGCCCCCATTTGGCGAAATGGGTGCGGGCGGGATCGGCCGATTCGTCATCGAGCCGGCGGCCGGCGCGGTCGACCACCAGCCCGAACGGGATGGCCTCGACCCGCGTGACGATGCCGCCGTCGAACTTCGGGCCGCGGGCGTCGACCGCGACGAGGTGGCCGCGTCCCGCCGCCCCGGCCGGTCGCGCGCCCAAATCCAGCAGAACACGCAGCACGCGGCCGGTGTCGAACGGCGTACCGCGGATGGCAAAGCGCGCCGCCGCCGGGCCGAAGTCGCGCGCGAGCCAGGCGAGATCGGATTGATGGCCGCCGGCCGCCGCCACCGCCGCGGCGGGCCGAACCGCGTGGGTCTGGCCGTCTCGCCGAACCTCGATGGCGAGACCGTGCTCGGCCGCAAGGCCCGTCACCTCGGCCTCGTGCCACACCGCAACGCCGCAGCGCGCCGCCTCGGCGTAGAGCGCGTTGACCACCGCCTTGCCGCCGCCGAGGAAGTAGGCGGTCTTGCGCGAGGGCGGCAGCGAGCCGCCCGGCCGCTGGAACGCGACGCCGCAGCCGGCCAGCCATGCTGGGATGTCGGCGCTGGCCCGGATCAGCCGGCTGGCGACGCCGGCATCGTGCGCGCCTTCGGTGACGCGGTCGAGGTCGGCCAGAAACGCCGCCTCGTCATAGGCCCCCGGCATCAGCTCGGTCGGGCCGGCGTGCATCAGGCGGAGGTTGCGGCCGTGGCGAGCGTTGCCGCCGCGCAGCGCCGGCGGCGCTGCGTCCACCACCAGCACCGCGGCGCCGGCCCGGCGGGCGGCGATGGCCGCCGTCAAACCGGCGATGCCGCCGCCGGCCACCAGCACGTCGCAGCTCACATCCCGGCGCATGGTCGAACGCTCCGTCGCGGGCGCCGCAGCCGCAGGGCGTCGCGGCCCCGGCTAGTGGTCCGATTCCGACATTTGCTCGCGAGTTGCCCCAAGCGGGATGCAAATGTCGGAATCAAAGGACCACTAGCAAGTTGCTGAATCGAGTGGAGCTTTTGAATTTGACATTTGAGAACGCACGTGGCGCAGCCGGGACTCAAATGTCAAATTCGCTCCACTAGCGCATTTTCCGCACAAGTGGGATCCGGTTGTGCGAAAGAAAATGCGAAATAACAAAGACCTAGAGCATCCGACCTGATGAAGTCAGGTCGGATGCTCTAGAGTCCCAGCTTGTCCTTCAAGAGGTCGTTGACCGCTTGCGGGTTGGCCTTGCCGCCGGTCTTCTTCATCACCTGGCCGACGAACCAGCCGATCATGGTCGGCTTGGCCTTGGCCTGCTCGACCTTGTCGGGGTTGGCTTTGATCACCTCATCCACCGCGGCGGCGATGGCGGAGGTGTCGGTGACCTGCTTCAGGCCCTTCGCCTCCACGATGGCGGCGGGATCGCCGCCCTCTGTCCAAGCTATTTCGAACACGTCCTTGGCGATCTTGCCGGAAATGGTGCCGGCCGCGATCAGATCGAGGATGCCGCCGAGCTGGGCCGCCGACACCGGCGAGGCGGCGATGTCGCGGCCTTCCTTGTTGAGGCGGCCGTACAGCTCGTTGATCACCCAATTGGCCGCCGCCTTGGCGTCGCGGCCGTTCGCCACCGCCTCGAAGAAGTCGGCGCTCTCCTTCTCGGCCACCAGCACGTCGGCGTCATAGACGGTGAGGCCGTAGTCGGCGACGAAGCGCGCTTTCTTGGCGTCGGGCAGCTCGGGCAGCTCGCGCTTCAGCGCTTCGATGTCCGCCGCCTTCAGCTCCAGCGGCAACAGGTCGGGATCGGGAAAATAGCGGTAGTCGTGCGCTTCTTCCTTGGAGCGCATCGCCCGCGTCTCGCCGCGGCCGGGGTCGAACAGCCGGGTCTGCTGGTCGATCGAGCCGCCATCCTCCAGGATGGCGATCTGGCGACGCGCCTCGGTGTCGACCGCCTGCCCGATGAAGCGGATCGAATTGACGTTCTTGATCTCGCAGCGGGTGCCCAGTTCCTCACCGGGCCGGCGCACCGAGACGTTGACGTCGGCGCGGAGATTGCCCTTCTCCATGTCGCCGTCGCAGGTGCCGAGATATCTCAGGATCGTTCTCAGCTTCGAGACGTAAGCCTTTGCTTCGTCGGCAGAACGGATATCCGGCTTGGAGACGATCTCCATCAGGGCGACGCCGGCGCGGTTGAGGTCGACGTGGCTCATGGTGGGGTGCTGGTCGTGCAACGACTTGCCGGCGTCCTGCTCCAAATGCAGCCGCTCGATGCCGACCGTGATCTGGCGGCCGCCGTCGAGGTCGACCACCACCTCGCCCTCGCCGACGATCGGGCTTTTGTACTGGCTGATCTGGTAGCCCTGCGGCAGGTCGGGGTAGAAATAGTTCTTGCGGTCGAACACGCTGCACTGGTTGATCTTCGCATTGAGGCCGAGGCCGGTGCGCACCGCCTGCCGCACGCATTCGGCATTGATCACCGGCAGCATGCCGGGCATGGCGGCGTCGACCAGCGAGACGTGGCTGTTGGGCTTGGCCCCGAACGCGGTCGAGGCGCCGGAGAACAGCTTGGCCTCGGAATTGACCTGGGCGTGGATCTCCATGCCCACCACCACCTCCCAGTCGCCGGTAGCGCCTTTGATGAAGGATTTGGGGTCGGATGCGCGGGATTGGGTCATGGTCGGGTTCTTCGGTGACTAAGGTTGCGCCTATATAGCCGGCCCGCGGCGAGAATGGAAAACGGCGATGCCGGGGGAATATCTGTGACGCCGTCATCCTCGGGCGAGGCGGGATGCGAGCATCCTGCCGAGACCCGAGGATCCATGATCCGCGACACTGACAGATCGCCGCAACGCCGAAACCTGTGCAAATCCTGAAATGTCGCGGATCATGGGTTCCGGATCGCGCGGCTAAAGCCGCTTGTCCGGAACGACGGCGGCGCGGCAAATCCTCACCGCGCCGGCTCGGCGACGTCCTGGATGCGGAGCTGCACCCGCTCGCGGGCCTGCCAGCGGTCGACCGACAAGGTGCCGGCGACGTGGAGGCTGGTCCCGCGCGCCTTGAGAATGGTCTGGCCGACCGGCTCGCCCGCCACCCGGAACGCCACCGCATCGATCATCCGGCCGTCCTGGGCGCGGAGCCGCACCCGGATGTGCTGGGCGCCGAACGGCTCGGCATGGGCGACGGTGTGCGAAGGCAGCGCGAACACCGGCTCGGGATTGCCGGCGCCGAACGGGCCGCCGCGCTCGATCGCCGCGATCAGGCTGGCGTCGGCACCGCCGGCGGTGAGCGCGCCGTCGATGTAGAGGGCGTCGCGGGTGCGCGCCGCCGCTACCTCGTTCGCCAGCTTCTCCTCCAAAAAGGCGCGCAGCGCGCCGAGCTTGTCGCGCGCAATCGTCAGGCCCGCCGCCATGGCGTGGCCGCCGCCCTTGACGGCGATGCCGGCCTCGACCGCCTGTCGAACCGCGCGGCCGAGGTCGACGCCGGCGATCGAACGGCCCGAGCCGGTGCCCTGCCCGCCCGCCCCCCAGGCGATGGCGATGGCCGGGCGGCCGAGCTTCTCCTTGAGGCGCGAGGCCACCAGCCCCATCACGCCGGGGTGCCAGCGTTCGCCGGCCACTACCGCCACCGGCGGCCCCTCGCCGAGCCCGCTCGCCGCCAGCGCTTCGGCTTCCGCCTCGGCGACGGTGGCCAGCTCGATGGCCTGGCGCTCGCCGTTGAGCCGATCGAGTTCGGCGGCGATGCGCCGCGCCTCGACGTCATCGGCGGTGGCGAGCAGCCGGGCGCCGAGCGCGGCATCGCCGATGCGGCCGCCGGCATTGATGCGCGGCCCGAGCAGGAAGCCGAGGTGCCAGGGCTTCGGCGGCCCCTCCAGCCGCGCCACGTCCATCAGCGCCACCAGCCCCGGCCGGGTGCGCCGCCGCATGGCGAGGAGGCCCTTGGCGACATAGGCGCGGTTGAGCCCTTTCAGCGGCACCACGTCGGCCACCGTGCCGAGCGCGACGAGGTCGACGAGGTCGATCAGGTCGGGCTCGGGCCGCGCCGCAGTCCAGAAGCCGTGCTGGCGCAGCACCCGCGACGTCGCAATCGTCGCCATGAACACCAGCCCGACCGCCGCGAGGTAGCCGAGCCCCGACAGATCGTCGTCGCGGTTGGGGTTGACGACCGCGACCGCCGGCGGCAGCGCGCCCGTGGCCTGATGGTGGTCGATCACCACCACGTCGAGCCCGAGCCGGCTGGCCTCCTCCAGCGGCTCGAAGCTGGTGGTGCCGCAGTCGACGGTGACCAGCAGTTTGGCGCCGCGCTCGGCGAGCTGGCGAATGGCGCCGACATTCGGCCCGTAGCCGTCGAACAGCCGGTCCGGGATATAGACGATGGGGTCGAGCCCGGCAGCGGCGAGGAACAGCGTCATCACCGCCGCGCTGGCGGCGCCGTCGACGTCGTAGTCGCCGAACACCGCCACCTGTTCGCCGCGCCGGCAGGCCGCGGCGATGCGCGCCGCCGCGGTCGCCATGTCGGTGACGGTGTCGGGGTCAGGCATCAGCCGGCTGATCGACGGGTCGAGGTGGGCCGGCACCTCGTCGAGGCCGACGCCGCGCCCGGCCAGCACCCGCGCCAGCAGTTCGGGCACGCCGTGGCGCTGGGCGATGGCCATGGCGGCGGTCTCGCCGGCACCGTCGAGCCGCGCCTGCCACGGCCGGCCGGCGGCCGACCGCGTGACGTTCAGAAAGGCGCGGCGTGACAGGTCAAGCATGGGTGTGCCCGGTGTTCCATGCAGTTTCCGGGAAAGCCGTTCGGGCGTCCGGAAACGGGTCGTTCCCGGCCGAGCCGTGTCAGCGGCGAGGGGGAACCCAGAAACCACGAGCCGACAACGCCACATCCGGCCTGAATGCCGGCAGGGGCGCGTTGCACAGACATGGGTGTCCGAACCGGGAACCCCATGGGTCCCCTTTTCCTCGCGCGGCTTAAGCCGCGCTCGCCGGGGACGACAGGTTGTGGCTCCGGCACGTTTTGTCGTCCCGGGCGAGGCGGGATGCGCAGCATCCGGCCGAGACCCGGGACCGTCAGCCGGAAAAGACGCATCTTCTGCAAACGATCCCGGATCGCGCGCCTTCGGCGCTTGTCCGGGACGACGGCAAACTGCCAGTCCCGGCGCGCGGCTGGTGCCGCTTGGCCGGGACAATGACAGGCAGAGAGTCGCCGCGCCCGCGATCAGTCGAGGTGGAACTTATCGAGCTGGCGGTGCTCGGCATAGATGAAGCGGGTGGTGCCGGTGGCCGAGCGATACACCACCGTCTCGGTCTCGATCAGGTTGCCGCGGAACTTGACGCCGCGCAGCACCGGGCCATCGGTGACGCCGGTGGCCGCCACCAGGCAGTCGCCGCGCACGAGGTCCGAGGAGTCGTACTTCTTGCGCGGGTCGGTGACGCCCATGCGCTCGGCACGCTCGCGCTTGGCCTCGGTGTCGAGGATGAGACGGCCCTGCATCTGGCCGCCGATGCAGCGCAGCGCTGCCGCGGCGATCACGCCCTCCGGCGCGCCGCCGGTGCCGATATAGAGATCGACGCCGGAATCGGGCTTGGCGGTCGCCACCACGCCGGCGACGTCGCCGTCGGTGATGAGATGGACCGAGGCGCCGGTGCGGCGCACCGCGTTGATCAGGTCGGCGTGGCGCGGGCGGTCGAGGATCAGCGTGGTGATCTCGCTGGTCGCCACGCCCTTGGCCCTGGCGAGGCTGTAGACGTTCTCTTCCGGCGTCATGTCGAGATCGACGGTGCCGAGCGGGAAGCCGGGGCCGATGGCGACCTTTTCCATGTAGACGTCGGGGGCGTTGAGCAGCGTGCCGCCTTCAGCCATCGCCACCACCGCGATCGCGCCCGGCATGTTCTTGGCGCACAGCGTGGTGCCTTCCAGCGGATCCACCGCGATGTCGACGCGCGGGCCGTGGCCGGTGCCGACGGTCTCGCCGATGAACAGCATCGGCGCCTCGTCGCGCTCGCCCTCGCCGATGCGCACGGTGCCGCGGATGGTGAGGCGGTTGAGCTCGCGGCGCATGGCGTCCACCGCGGCCTGGTCGGCGGCCTTCTCGTTGCCGCGACCGCGCCAGCGCGCGGCCGACACCGCGGCGCGCTCGGTGACACGCACCAGCTCAAGGGTCAGGATGCGCTCAAGGACTTGGCTCGTCTTCACGGGCTGCAAAAGTGCTGGCGCGCCTGCAGGCGCGCTCGCCGATGGTGTCGCAGTTGCCGTCGCCGTCGCCGTCGCAGTCATAGCGATGAACCCCTCGCTTGGCGTCAATTTTGCTCGATCCGGATGACTTGCGGCGCGCCGACGATGACGCCGTCGCTCTCGATGGCAGCAAGCGCGCGCCGGACCGCGTCCTCGCTGGTTGCATACGTAATCAATACCACAGGAGCCGGCACTGAGCAGGGTTCCTGCGGCTCGGCGCGGTGGCCGCGCCGGCGCTGCACGATCGATTCGAGCGAGATCTGCTCGTCGGCCATCCGCCGTGCGATGGTCGCGGCGGTGCCGGGCTTGTCGACGGCGGCGAGCCTTATGTAGTAGCCGCCGGCATGCTGCTGCATCGGCGCGCGCTGCGGCTTGGCCATCAGCGCGATCGGCCGGCCAAACGGCGCGACCCGGTTGCCGCGGGCGATGTCGCAGAGGTCGGCCACCACCGCCGAGGCCGTGGCCGGGCCGCCGGCGCCGGGGCCGATCAGGGTCAGCGACACCTTGTCACCGTCGATCTTGACGGCGTTGGTGACGCTGCCGACCTGGGCGAGCGGCGCGTCCTTCGGCACCATGGTGGGATGAACGCGCTGCTCGATGCCGGCCTCGGTACGCACCGCGACGCCAAGCAGCTTGACCCGGTAGCCGAGTTCGTCGGCCATTTCGAGGTCGGCGAGCGAGATCTGGCGGATGCCCTCGACATAGATGGCGTCCTTGTCGACCTCGGTGCCAAACGCGAGCGAGGCCAGGATCGCCAGCTTGTGGGCGGTGTCGAAGCCGTCGATGTCGAAGGTGGGGTCGGCCTCGGCATAGCCGAGCCGCTGGGCCTCCTTCAGGCAGTCCGCGAACGCCAGCTTCTCGTCGAACATCCGGGTGAGGATGTAGTTGCAGGTGCCGTTGAGGATGCCCCACACCCGGTCGATGCGGTTGGCGAGCAGCCCCTCGCGCATGGTCTTGATCACCGGAATGCCGCCGGCGACCGCCGCCTCGAAATTGAAGGCGACGCCGTTATCCTCGGCGAGCCGGGCCAGCGCGGCGCCATGCGCGGCGATCAGCGCCTTGTTGGCGGTGACCACCGCCTTTCCAGACTTGAGCGCGGTCTCGACCGTGGACTTGGCCGGGTCGCCCTCCCCGCCCATCAGCTCGACCAGGACGTCGATGCCGGGGTCGGCGGCCAGCGCCACCGGATCGGCCACCCGCCGCACCGCCGACAGGTCAAGGCTGCCGTCGCGAATGTCCTTGGCGCAGAACGCCACCAGTTCGACCGGGCGGCCGACGGTCGCAGCCAGCTGGGACGCCTTGTCCTGCAGAATGCGAACGACGGCTGACCCCACCGTTCCGAGCCCGGCGAGGCCAACCTTGAGTTTATCGACCATGTAAACGTCCGAAAAAATAGCGTTCGATCAAGCGCGGGCGGCAATCGGCACGACGTTGTGCAACGTCTTGTCGGCAGTTTCAAGGAAACGTCGGATATTACGGGCAGCCTGGCGGATACGCTGCTCGTTTTCCACCATGGCGATGCGGACATAACCGTCGCCGTGCTCGCCGAAGCCGAGGCCCGGCGCCACCGCAACCTCGGCCTTCTCGATCAGGAGCTTCGAGAACTCGATCGAGCCAAGCTCGCGGAATCGCTCCGGAATCGGCACCCAGGCGAACATCGAGGCCGCCGGCGGCGGAATGTCCCACCCTGCCCGCGCGAAGCTGTCGACCAGCGCCTCGCGGCGCTTCTTGTAGGTGTCGCGCATCTCGCGGATGCACTCCTCCGGCCCGTTGAGCGCGGCGGTGGCCGCCACCTGCACCGGGGTAAAGGCGCCGTAGTCGAGATAGGACTTCACCCGCGCCAGCGCGGCGATCAGCCGCTCGTTGCCGACGGCGAAGCCGATGCGCCAGCCGGCCATCGAGAACGTCTTCGACATCGAGGTGAACTCGACGGTGACGTCCATGGCACCGGGCACCTGCAGCACCGACGGCGGCGGGTTGTCGTCGAAATAGACCTCGGCATAGGCGACGTCCGACAGCACGAAGATGTCGTGCTTCTTGGCGAAGGCGACGAGGTCCTTGTAGAAATCGAGCGAAGCGACGTGCGCGGTCGGGTTGGAGGGGTAGCACACCACCACCGCGATCGGCTTCGGGATCGAATGGATCACCGCCCGCTCCAGCGCGTGGAAAAACTCCGGGGTCGGATCGCACGGTACCGAGCGGATGACGCCGCCGGCCATCAGAAAGCCGAAGGCGTGGATCGGGTAGCTCGGGTTCGGCACCAGCACGACGTCGCCCGGCGCGGTGATGGCCTGCGCCATGTTGGCGAAGCCTTCCTTGGAGCCCAGCGTCGCCACCACCTGGCGGTCGGGGTCGAGCTTGACGCCGAAGCGGCGGCCATAATAGCCGGCCTGCGCTCGGCGCAACCCGGCAATGCCCTTGGAGGCGGAATAGCGGTCGGTGCGCGGCTTGCCGACCGTTTCCTTCAGCTTGTCGACCACGTGAGCCGGCGCCGGCAGGTCCGGATTGCCCATGCCGAGATCGATGATGTCGACACCCGAGTTCCGAGCCGCCGCCTTCACACGGTTCACCTGCTCGAAAACGTATGGGGGAAGGCGGCGGATGCGGTAAAATTCGTCCATGGTCACGGGACTGCTCGACGGCTGTGAATCGACCTGTTGGGAACGGACTGGGGTTTTAGCATTGATCGCGACCGAATTCAGGCGAAAAGCCTAAATGGCTGTCATCGATCTGTCTCAAGTTTCCGCGCAACGTCCTTTTGGCGTGAGGCGGCCAGGGCCTTGAGTTCGGCCTGGGCGCGGGCCTGCTCCTCCGCGCTCAGCGGCGGGGTCGGCCGATTCGGCGGAATCTCGCCGATATTAGGATATTCCGGCTGCGGGGCCGTCTCCGCCGGAACATTGTGAAAAAAGTCGGAGGCGGCGCAGCCGGCCAGCGCCAGCCCGGCCAGCGCGGCTGCCACCATTGAAATTAGACGGTCTACCCGAATCCGCACGCTGCAATCCCCAGTCAGTCGGCGACGATGCCCTCTCGGCGTTGCGGCCGTCGCCGGTTATCATGGCAGGAACAAGACCACGGCCGACAGTTAAAATATGGCCGATACAGGGGAACGACCATGGACCAGGTGACCAAGCTCGACCCGGCGAAGGCCGGCCCGGCGCGGCCAAAGCGGGCGAAGCGTTCCCGCCCGCCACAGGCTTCGCCGTTCGACCCCGCTGCGGCCGAAGCCGTTCCCGCCGCCGCGGAAGTCGCCGCCGCCGCGGCCAAGCTCAGTGCGGTCGCCGCCGGGCCCGACAAGACGCCCGACCCGGCCCATGACCCCACCGGCGAGGCCGCCCCCGGCTTCGACGCCGAGGAGTTCGCCCGCAATCTCGGTCGGCTGTTCGAGGAAAGCGGTCACGTGGTCGCATCCTACCTCAAGCCACGCGAGGACGGGCAGATCGCCACCCAGATGTCGGACGAGATGGCCGACATGGTGAAGACGCTGAGCCATCTCGCCGAATATTGGCTGGCCGACCCCCAGCGCACGGTGGAGGCCCAGAGCCGGCTGGTGTCCGGCTACATGGAGTTGTGGACCTCCTCGCTGAAGCGGCTGGCCGGCGAGCCGGCCGAGCCCGCGGCCAAGCCGGACCCCAAGGACCAGCGCTTCAAAGACCCGGAATGGTCCTCGAACCAGTTCTTCGACTTCCTCAAGCAGGGCTATCTGATCGCCGCCGGCTGGGCCGACGGTCTGGTCAAGGACGCCCGCGGCATCGACGAGGGCACCCTCAAGAAGGCCGATTTCTACATGCGCCAGCTCACCGCGGCGCTGTCTCCCTCCAATTTCGTGCTGACCAACCCGGAGGTGCTGCGCGAGACGCTGACCTCCAACGGCGAGAATCTGGTGCGCGGCATGAAGATGCTGGCGGAGGATATCCAGGCCGGCCACGGCTCGCTGAAAATCCGCCAGTCCGACCCCACCCGGTTCGAGGTCGGCAAGAACCTCGCCGTCACGCCCGGCAAGGTGATCTACCAGAACGAGCTGATGCAGCTGATCCAGTACACGCCGGCGACCTCGCGGGTGCTGAAGACGCCGCTTCTCATCGTGCCGCCGTGGATCAACAAGTATTACATCCTCGATCTCAACCCGGAGAAATCGTTCATCCGCTGGTGCGTCGAGAACGGCCTCACGGTGTTCGTGATCTCCTGGGTCAATCCGGACGGCCACCTCGCCCAGAAGGGGTTCGACGACTACGTCGCCCAGGGACCGCTGACGGCGCTCGACGTCATCAAGGAGGTGACCGGCGAGGACGAGGTGCATTCGATCGGCTATTGCGTCGGTGGCACCCTGCTCTCGGTGACGCTGGCGCACATGGCCCGCCTCGGCCACCAGCGCATCAAGAGCGCGACGCTGTTCACCACCCAGGTCGATTTCACCCACGCCGGCGAGCTCAAGATCTTCGTCGACGAGGAGCAGGTCGCCGGCATCGAGCGCAAGATGGCCGAGCACGGCTACCTCTCCGGTTCCGAGATGGCGATGGCGTTCAATCTGTTGCGCTCGAACGATCTGATCTGGCCCTACGTCGTCAACAATTATCTTAAGGGAAAGGTGCCGTTCCCGTTCGATCTTCTGTATTGGAACTCCGATTCGACGCGCATGCCGGCGGCGAATCACTCGTTCTACTTGCGGAACTGCTATCTCAACAACAACCTCACCAAGGGCAAGATGGAGCTGTTCGGCCACAAGCTGAACCTGAAGGACGTCACCATCCCGATCTTCAACCTCGCAACCCGCGAGGACCACATCGCCCCGGCACGCTCGGCCTTCCTCGGCTCGACGTTCTTCGGCGGAAAAGTGGATTTCGTGCTGGCCGGCTCCGGCCACATCGCCGGCGTGGTCAACCCGCCGGCCAAGCAGAAATATCAGTTCTGGACCGGGCCGAAGCCGGCGGGCAGCTACGACACCTGGCTCACAAAGGCCAAGGAGCACCCCGGCTCGTGGTGGCCGTACTGGCTGGCGTGGATCACGAAGAAGGGCAGCGCCACCGTGGCGGCCCGCGCAGTCGGCAGCCGCACCCACCCGCCGATCGAGGACGCCCCCGGCAGCTACGTCAAGATGAAGGCGTGAGCGTCATTGGCGTTCGGGACGGCGCGCCGCGGAAATTCGGGCCGTCATCATGCCGCGTGAGACCAACGGCCCCGGATGCTAACGCATGGGGCCGTTGAAGTTCGCAGATTTTCGTCCTTGAAAACGATGATACCCGCGGCCTTTGAGCCTGACCTACCACCGACGCCACCTCGCCTCATCCTGATGAGCCCGAGAAAGCGGGCCTCACGAGGGTGAGGCGACAGCGCGCGACGAATAGGCACTCTTTGCCCCCATCCCTCCACCACCCGTCATTTCGGTCTTGCCCTCACTTGACGCTGCAAGCGATATGCAAAGGGCGTCGCGCCAATCCCACCCGCGGCGCCGACCGGAGGAACGCTGCCGCATGCTTCACGACACCCCGCTGATCGCCACCATCGTCGCCGGTCTCGGCCTTGCGTTTGTGTTCGGCGCGGTGGCGCAAAGGCTGCGGGTGCCGCCGCTGGTCGGCTATCTGCTCGCCGGGGTTGCGGTGGGGCCGTTCACGCCCGGCTACGTCGCCGACCAGAAGCTGGCGACCGAGCTGGCCGAGATCGGCGTCATCTTGCTGATGTTCGGCGTCGGGCTGCACTTCTCGCTCAAGGACCTGTTGTCGGTGCGCGCCATCGCGGTGCCGGGTGCGGTGGTGCAGATCGCCGTCGCCACCGTGTTCGGGCTCGGCCTTGCGCTCGGCATGGGCTGGACGGTCGGCGCCGGGCTAGTGTTCGGGCTCGCGCTGTCGGTGGCCTCGACCGTGGTGCTGCTGCGGGCGGTGCAGGAACGCCACCTGATGGAGACCGAGCGCGGCCGCATCGCGATCGGCTGGCTGATCGTCGAGGATCTGGCGATGGTGATGGCGCTGGTACTGCTGCCGGCACTGGCGCCGCTGCTCGGCGGCAACACCGAGGCAATGTCGTCCGATCCGATTGCCGCCCATTTCGACCTCGGCCTGGCCGGCGTGCTGGCGCTCACCATCGTCAAGGTGGCGCTGTTCGTCGGCATCATGCTGGTGGTCGGGCGGCGGGTTATCCCGTGGCTGTTGCACGTCATCGCCCATTCCGGCTCGCGCGAGCTGTTCCGTCTCGCCGTGCTGGCGACCGCGCTGTGCGTGGCGTTCGGCGCCACCAAGCTGTTCGGGGTGTCGCTGGCGCTCGGCGCCTTCTTCGCCGGCATGGTGCTCAGCGAATCCGAACTCAGCCAGCGCGCCGCCCAGGAGACGCTGCCGCTGCGCGATGCGTTTGCCGTGCTGTTCTTCGTTTCGGTCGGCATGCTGTTCGACCCGGCCAGCATCGTGAACGAGCCGTGGCCGATGCTGGCGACGCTGTTCATCATCATCGTCGGCAAGTCGGTGGCGGCGTTCGTCATCGTGCGGGCGTTCGGCCACCCAACCACCACGGCGCTGACCATCTCCGCCAGCCTGGCCCAGATCGGCGAATTCTCGTTCATCCTGGCCGAGCTGGGGGTGAAGCTGGACCTGTTGCCGCAAGAGGGCCTCGGGCTGATCCTGGCCGGCGCCATCCTGTCGATCGTGCTCAACCCGCTGATCTTCGCCGCGGTCGACCGCCTCAACCAGCGGGCCGAGGCCCGCGTCAGCCCCGCCGCCGGCGCCGACGCCAGTGCCGAAGATGCCGAGCCGGTGAAGGTCTCCACCCTGACCGACCACGCCATCCTGATCGGCTATGGCCGGGTCGGCCGCCGCATCGGCGCCGCGCTGGCCGAGGTCGGCCGGCCGTTCCTGGTGATCGAGGCCTCCGACGACCTGCTGGCCGACCTCAAGAAGGCCAAGATCGAGGCGATCGCCGGCAACGCCGCCCAGGCTGACGTGCTGGCCGCCGCCAATCTCACCGCGGCGCGCCACGTCATCATCGCCATTCCCGAGGCGTTCGAGGCCGGCCAGGTGATCCAGCAAGCACGCAGCGCCAATCCCAAGGTGCAGATCATCGCCCGCGCCCACCGCGACGCCGAGGTCGATCACCTGATCAGCCTCGGCGCCGACATGGTGGTGATGGGCGAGCGCGAGATTGCCCGCGGCATGATCGACCACGTGCTGGCCGGGCCCGGCGAACCCGACGCGCCAGCCTGCCCGCTGCCGGCGTAGCGCTCAGCTCGCTCGGCCCTCACGCGCCAACGGCCGTTGACGATGCGGCCGGCCGATGCGTCACGGAAACAGCGCGATCTGCTCCAAGCCGGCGGTCTCCGGGAAGCCAAGCATCAGGTTGGCGTTCTGGATCGCCTGGCCGGAGGCGCCCTTCACCAGATTGTCCAGCACCGAGACGATGATCGCCTGGCCGTCGCGGCGATCGGCGACAACGCCGATCATCACCATGTTCGAGCCGCGGACGTGCCGGGTGTGCGGCATGTCGCCATAGCGCAGCATGTGGACGAACGGCTCGCCGTCATACTGCTCGGCCAGGATGGTGCGGAGATCCCGCGCCGTCTTGTCCTTGCGCAGCTTGACATAAATGGTGGCGAGGATGCCGCGGTTGATCGGCAGCAGGTGCGGCGTGAAGGTGGCGATCACGTCCTGGCCGGCCGCCTTGGAGAACTCCTGGTCGAGCTCGGCCATATGGCGGTGGTGGGCGACGCCATAGGCGTTGAAGCCCTCCGACACCTCCGAGAACAGCGTCGCCTCCTTGGCCGAGCGGCCGGCGCCGGTCATGCCCGACTTGGCGTCGATGATGATGGCGTCCGGCTCGATCGCCTTGCGCTTGAGCAGCGGGATCAGCGGCAGCTCGGCAGCGGAGGTGTAGCAGCCGGGATTGGCCACCAGCCGCGCCGCCTTGACCTCCTTGCGATAGATCTCGGTGAGGCCGTAGACCGCCTCGCTCTGCAACGCCAGCGCCTGATGGGGGTGGCCGTACCATTGCTCGTACGCCGCCGGGTCCGACAGCCGGAAATCGGCTGACAGATCCACCACCCGCGTCGCCGGCGCGGCGTCGAGCAGATCGCTCACCACCAGCTGCGTGGTGGCGTGCGGCAACGCGCAGAACACCAGGTCGAGCGCCTGGGCGCGCCAGTCCAGCCCGTCGACCGACACCAGCTTGGGCAGGCTGAACGGCGCGAACTGCGGGAACACGTCGGCCATCGCCTGGCCGGCCTTGCGGTCGGCGGTGAGCACCGCCAGCTCGAACTGCGGGTGGCGCAGGCCGAGCCGCACCAGTTCGGCGCCGGTGTAGCCGGACGCACCGAGAATTCCGATCCGGGCCTTCTTCACCATGGAGCTCTCCTCGGGGACGATGGTTCAACTGCTTGCGGACGGGATGCGGCAACAAAAAAGCCGCGCGGGCGGCGCGGCTTCAATCGACCGCGGGCGGTCGACCGGCGATGATCGCCGTCAGGCGCGCGCGCCCGCCGCGGAACAAACGCGGTCTCGGCGTCGGAGCTGGGCAGCAAGCTCGATCATGCGCGGCATATCGGCCGAACCCGATGCGCTGTCAAGGCGTTGCGCTCCAGGACATTTCACGGGGATGACAAACCACGCGGACGGCGCAGGCCGTGCGGTGCGAGCTGACGGAGCGGCCGATGGGACTCTTGATCGACGGCGTCTGGCACGACCAATGGTACGACACCGGCAAGACCGGTGGCCGGTTCGAGCGCCAGCAGAGCCAATTCCGCAACTGGGTGACGGCGGACGGCACCGCCGGCCCCACCGGCGAGGGCGGCTTTGCCGCCGAGCCCGGCCGCTACCACCTCTACGTCTCGCTGGCCTGCCCGTGGGCCAGCCGCACCCTGATCTACCGCGCGCTGAAACGGCTCGACGGCATGATCGGCCTCTCCGTCACCCATTGGCTGATGGGCGAGCACGGCTGGACCTTCGCCCCCGGCGAGGGCGTCATCGCGGACGCCGTCAACGGCGCGAGCTACCTGCACCAAATCTACACGCGGGCGAACCCGACCTATAGCGGCCGCGTCACCGTGCCGGTGCTGTGGGACAAGGCGCGCCATACCATCGTCAGCAACGAGTCCGCCGACATCATCCGCATGCTGAACAGCGCGTTCGACGGCCTCGGCGCCGCGCCGGGCGACTTCTACCCAGCCCCGCTGCGCGGCGAAATCGACGCCCTCAACGCCCGCATCTACGACACCGTCAACAACGGGGTGTACAAGGCCGGTTTCGCCACTGCCCAGGACGCCTACGAGGCGGCGGTCGACCCGCTGTTCGCGACGCTCGACTGGCTGGAGGACCGGCTTGCCGACCGGCGCTTTCTCACCGGCGACGCCCCCACCGAAGCCGACTGGCGGCTGTTCACCACCCTGGTGCGGTTCGACCCGGTTTATGTCGGGCATTTCAAGTGCAACGTCCGCCGGCTGGCCGACTATCCGAACCTGTTCGCCTACACCCGCGACCTCTACCAGTGGCCGGGCGTGGCGGCGACGGTCAACCTCGCCCACATCAAGCGCCACTATTACATGAGCCATCCCACCATCAACCCGAGCCGCATCGTGCCGGTGGGGCCCGCCATCGACTACTCGCGGCCGCACGGGCGGGGCGACGCATTCTTGCCCGCCGACGTGGCGGCGCTGCTGCGCAACTGACATCCGGGCGTCTTGCGGCCGTGCTCGACTGGCGGGGGCGATGCGCCGCCCGCGTTCGGAGACGACGAGATGACGCCCATTGCTCATGCCCGCGCGACCGGTCTGCTGCTGCTGGCCAGCCTGTTCGCCCCGATCAGCGGCTCGGCCTTCGCCGACACCGCACCGTCGCCGCAACTCGGGCCGCGGCCGTTCTACCTGGTCGAGGCCATGGCCGGGGGGCCGCTCAAGGCCAAGCTGAAATCGTGCGAGGCCGGCCCGTTCCGCCGCACGGCGTTCTCGATCGGCCACCGCGGCGCCACCTTGCAGTTTCCCGAGCACACCCGCGAATCCTATCTCGCCGGGGCGCGCATGGGCGCCGGCGTGCTTGAATGCGACGTCACCTTCACCAAGGACCGCCAGCTGGTGTGCCGCCACTCGCAATGCGACCTGCACACCTCGACCGACATCCTGGCGCGGCCGGCGCTGGCGGCGAAGTGCTCGAAACCGTTCACGCCGGCCAACCCGGCGAGCGGGCGCAAGGCCGAAGCGCTGTGCTGCACCAGCGACATCACCCTGGCCGAGTTCAAGCAACTGCGCGGCAAGATGGACGGCGCCAACCCCAGCGCCACCACGGTCGCGGCCTATATGGCCGGCACGCCGGGCTGGCGCACCGACCTCTACGCCTCGACCGGCACGCTGATGACCCACGCCGAAAGCATCGCGCTGTTCAAGCAGCTCGGCGTCAAGTTCACCCCCGAGCTCAAGGCACCCACCGTCGCGATGCCGTTCGACGGCGATTACACCCAGGACGCCTACGCCCAGCAGATGATCGACGACTACAAAGCGGCCGGCGTCGACCCCAGGGAGGTGTTGGCGCAGTCGTTCCAGCTGCGCGACATCCTGTATTGGATCGCCAAGGAGCCGGCGTTCGGCACCCAGGCGGTCTACCTCGACGACCGCGACGAGACGGTGAAGGGCTTCAACGCCAACGACCCCGCAACCTGGCAGCCCACCATGGCGGAGCTGGCGGCGCGCGGCGTGACGACCCTGGCGCCGCCCACCCACATGCTGGTGACGCTCGACGCTGACAACGCCATCGTGCCGTCGGCCTATGCCAAGGCGGCGAAGGCGGCCGGTCTCAAGCTGATCACCTGGACGCTGGAGCGCTCCGGCACGCTGACCGATGGCGGCGGCTACTATTACCAGAGCGTCAAGGACGCCATCCGCGGCAGTGGCGACACCTACGTGCTGCTCGACGTGCTGGCGAAGGACGTCGGCGTGATCGGCGTGTTCTCCGACTGGCCGGCGACGGTGACCTATTACGCCAATTGCATGGGGCTGGACTGAACCACCAGCGCGCTGCCGAGCCCGCCGGCCGCCGCGATGGCGCAAAGCCCGGCGGCGCCGGGCGGCTCGCGCTGCAATTCGTGCCACAGCCGCACCGCCAGGATGGCGCCGGACGCGCCGATGGGGTGGCCGCGCGACAGCGCGCCGCCGCCGCGGTTGACGATCGCCGGATCGAGCGTGATGCCGTCGATGCACGCCATCGCCTGAACCGCGAACGCCTCCATGATCTCGGCCGCGGCAAGCTCGCCCGCGGCGAGGCCGGCGCCGGCCAGCGCGGCGGCGGCGGCATCGATCGGCGCCAGACCCGGCCGGACCGGATCGCCGCCGCGCCGCGCCCCGGCCAGGATGCGCAGCGGCCGGCCAAACGCCCTGAGGCCCGACAGCCGGCGGCCGCTCACCACCAGCACGGCCGCGGCAGCATCGGCCTCGACTGCGACGGTGGCGGCGGTGACGGCGTGGCTGCCCGCGCCCGCTAGCGGCTTCAACCGCGCCGCCAGCGCCGGGGTCAGTGCGCGGGCGAAGGCGTCGCGCTCAAGACCCGCCACCGCCACGATCTCGCCCGCCGCCGGGCCGGACCGAGCCTTGCGGTGGCTGTCGACCGCGAACGCATCCTGCGCCGCGCGGCTTATGCCGAGTTCGGCCGCCAATTGCGCCGCGGCCGGGATCATGTCGGGATCGCGCTCCGGCCACGGCGTGAACGGCGGCCGGTCATAGGCGAGCGGCGCCTCGCCGGGCTGGCGCGGCCGGCGCAGCCGGATCGGCGCGCGGCTGAAGCTCTCAACCCCGCCGGCGACGATGATTTCCGCTGCGCCGGCCTCGATGCGCTCGGCCGCGAGCAGGATGGCGTCGAGCCCGGCGCAGCACTGGCTGTCGATCGTCATCGCCGGCACTGCTTCGGGAATTCCGGCGGCGAGCGCGGCGCGCCGGGCCGGGTTGCCGCCGCCATAGAGCGCGTTGCCGAGCACGACGTCGTCGACGGCAGCGGGTGCGACGCCGGCGTCCGCCAGCAGTTGCGCGATCACCCGGCCGGCCAACTGATGCGGCTCGACACCCGCCAACGCCCCGCCGCGCGGCGCCACCGCGCTGCGGCGGGCGGCGAGGATCCACGCGCTCATGACAGCGCCGCGCAGGCGCCGGCCTGCCATGCTCGCCTGACCCCGGCGAAATCGGTCTTGCCGGAGGCGGTGAACGGCCAGTCGGCCAGCACCGCGTAATGGCGGGGGATTTTTGCCACCGGCAGATGCGCGCGCGCAAACGCGATCAACTCGGCCGCCGACGGCGCGAACGGCCCGTCCGGCCTGACCACCGCCGCAAGGCGGGTGCCGCGCAGGGCATCGTCGACGCCGAGCACCGCCGCTTCCGCCACAGCGGGGTGGCGGCGCAGCGCCGCCTCGATCTCCTCGGGATGGATGTTGCGGCCGGACGAGATGATCATGCGGTCGGCGCGGCCGACCAGGTAAAGAAAGCCGGCGGCGTCGAGAAAGCCCATGTCGCCGACCGAGACAGCCGCGCCCAGCCGGGTCAGCGCCGGCTGGGCGCCGGTGGCATAGTCGATGAAGCACAGCGCGCTGTTCACGAACACCCGGCCGCTGCGCCCAGCCGGCAGGCGGCGGCCGGCCGCATCGCGAATGGTCACCTCGACGCCGGGGAACGGCCGGCCGACCGAGGCCGCCGGCGCATCCTCGCCGGCAACCGCGACGTAGCTCAGCTCGGACGCGCCGTAGAACTCGGCGAACGCGGCGTCGGGAAACAGTCGCTTCAGCCGCGCCGTCTCCGTCGCCGGCCACTTGGCACCGGACGACAGCACCTGGCGGACGCCGCCGAGCGGCCGCTGGCCGGCGCGCTCGGCCGCCTCCAGCATCATCAGCAATTGGGTGGGCACGGCATAGACCAGCCGCACGCCCTCGCTCGCGATGGCGGCCAGCGCGGCGCGGGCGGAAAAGCGTGGCCCGAACACCACCGTCGCGCCCGCGAACACGCCGCGCACCACCGCGTACAGGAACAGCGAATGGACCAGCGCGCCGGGCGCCAGCACGGTATCGGCGTCGGTGAGGCCGAACACCGCGCTTTCCCCCTCGATGCTGGCGATCCACGATGCCTGGCTGCGGCGGAATCCCTTGGGCAGGCCGGTCGAGCCGGAGGTGAAGCCGACATAGAACGGCAGTTGCGGCGACGGCTCCGCCAGCGGCGGCGGCGTGGCCGGAGCGTCAAGCGCATCCGCCACCGCGGCGAAGGCAAGATCGGGCAGCCCGGCGACGACCCAGCCGGGGTTCAGCCGCTCGACGACACCGGCAAAGGTCGCCTGCGGCCACGACGGGTCGAGCACCTCGGCCTCGCGGCCGGCGCGGCAGGCGGCGAGCACCAGCAGCACCAGCGCCGGCGAATTGGGCAGGCTGAGCGCGAGCCCCCGCCCCTTCGGCACCTTTTCGGCAACCAAGGCGGCAAGCCGGCTTACCGCGCGGTCGAGCGCAGCCCAGGAGATGCGGTCGCCGTCGAACACCAGCGCGGTGGCGTCGGGCCTTGCGCGGGCGTGAGCGGACAGCGGCGCGGTGAGGCTCATGATCCGCGCTTGCGGGCGATGAGCCCGACATAATGCATGGCGATGGCCGAGGCGGCGATGGCGGTGATGTCGGCGTGGTCGTAGGGCGGCGCCACCTCGACCACGTCCATGCCGCGCCAATCGATCGGCTCGAGCCCGCGCAGGATCGTCAACGCCTCGCGCGATGACAGCCCGCCGGCCACCGGGGTGCCGGTGCCGGGCGCGAACGCCGGGTCGAGCGCGTCGATGTCGAACGACAGATAGGCCGGCCCCTCGCCGACCCGGCGGCGGATGCGCTCGACCACCCCGCGCACGCCGAGATCGGCGACGGTATAGGCGTCGACGACGTCGAGGCCGCAGCCGTCCGGCGCCACGGTGCGGACGCCGATCTGGATCGAGCGCGCCGGATCGACGTACCCTTCCGCAATGGCGCGCGCGGTGACGCTGCCGTGGTCGATCCGGCCGCCATCCTCGGCGTGCCAGGTGTCCTGGTGGGCGTCGAACTGGACCAAGGCGAGCGGGCCATGCTGCGCAGCATGTGCGCACAAAAGTCCGAGCGTGACCGAATGGTCGCCGCCCAGCGTCAGGAGTTGGGCGCCGGAGGCGACAATGGCGCCCGCCTGGGCGGCGATCTCGGCGGTGGCCTCGGCCGGCCGGCCGTAGTCGAGCGAGCAGTCGCCCCAATCCACCACCGTCAGCCGCTCGAACAGGTCGATGCCGAACGGATATTGCGGGTCGCCGTCAAGGATCGCCGAGGCGCGGCGGATCGCCTGCGGCCCGAACCGCGCCCCCGGCCGGTTGGAGGTGGCGGCGTCGAACGGCACGCCCCACACCACGAGGTCGACTCCGGCAAGGTCGCGGCAATAGCGCCGGCGCATGAAGGACAAAACGCCGCCATAGGTCGGCTCCTGCGAGCCGCCCTTGAGCGGGCCGAATGCGGCGTTGTCGGTGGGACGGCGGTCGGTCATGGCGATGGTTCTAGCGCATTGTGGCATCGGGTGGGACCAACGTTGCGTCAGAAAAGGTGCCGGCTCAAGCGCTTGGGCGGCTCGTCCGCCGGCGGCCCGCGTCGGCCGGTGGTGCCCCCGCCCTCGCCGGCACCGTTTACGGCCCGTCCGTCCCGCATCGCCATGCCCCTTCGTACTGATGGGAACTTGGGGCGGCGCCGAAACGTGCGACACCTCGGCTGTTTGGAATCGGTCCGATTCGGCCTATCCGTTCGCGGCGCCGCGCCGGCCCGACGTCGTCGTCCGCCGCGGGGCTCGGAAACTTTGCGGAAAGGCGCGTGTTCTATAGCGGCCGCGACGTTTCGATCCGAACCGTTACGGCGGCGTCACCTCAGGCGCGGCTGGGCCTCGACCAATTGAGCGTTGTTCCATGAGCCAGCCGCGCATCCATCTCAGCTTCTTCAGGGCCGCCGGCTTGTGTGCCGCAGCGGCGGCGCTGCTCGCGGCCAGCCGCCATTTCGGCGCCAATACCGCCGAAACCCAGGTCGCGATGCCGGCAATCGCCGCCTGGGCGCTGGCCGGCTGCGGCGCCTGGTACCGCGCCAACCCGACCCGCGCGATCGGCGAAGCCGCCAGCGGCCACGCCGCCCTGGCGGTACCGGGCGCAATCGTCACCTCGCTCGGCGCGGTCGGGCTCGGCGCCGGCATGGAAATCGCCACTCCGGCGCTCGCCATCGGCGCCATCGCGGTTGGCGCCGCCTTCCTGATGATGCTCGGCCGTGCGTTCGCGCCCAAGCGGCGGGTCCGGCGCATCGTCTCAACCGCCGCCGCGCCGGACGGCAGCCCGGTGACCCGCATCGACTACGTGCTCGACCGCTGAGCCCCACCGTTTCCAGATACCATCTGCGCCCGCCGGCGAGCCGCCGTCCCCGCTCCCGCCCCAATCTGGCATCATCCAGCCCGAAACGAATCGCGATGGATCGGACCAGGGCTGATGACCAAATCAAAGAGCGGGCCGGCACAGGATCTGTTCGGCGCCGCCGCGCAGGCCTCGCCCGCCGATAAGACTGCCGGCAAGGCTGCGGACAAGGCCGCCAGCGCCCGTTCGGCCGCCCGCGCTGCGGCGTCTGCCGAGGCCGGCTACGGCGCCCAGGACATCGAGGTGCTGGAGGGGCTGGAGCCGGTGCGGCGCCGGCCGGGCATGTATATCGGCGGCACCGACGAGAAGGCGCTGCATCATCTGTTTGCCGAGGTGATCGACAACGCCATGGACGAGGCGGTGGCCGGCCACGCCTCCTGGATCGAGGTCGAACTCGCCGCCGACGGCTACCTGACCGTTACCGACAACGGCCGCGGCATCCCGGTCGAGGACCACCCCAAATTCCCCGGCAAGTCGGCGCTGGAAGTGATTTTGTGCACGCTGCACGCCGGCGGCAAGTTCGACTCCAAGGTCTATGAAACCTCGGGCGGCCTGCACGGCGTCGGCGTCTCGGTGGTCAACGCGCTGTCCGAGCATCTCGAAATCGAGGTGGCGCGCGGCCAGATACTGTACCGCCAGAACTACAGCCGCGGCGTTCCGCAGGAGCCGCTGGCGGAAATCGGCCGGGTGCTCAACCGCCGCGGCACCCGCGTGCGCTTCAAGCCGGACCCGCAGATTTTCGGCAAGGGCGTGGCGTTCAAGCCGCAGCGCGTGTTCAAGATGGCGCGCTCGAAGGCCTACCTGTTCGGCGGCGTCGAGATCCGGTGGTCCTGCGACCCGGCGCTGCTGGCCGGCGTCGAGGGCGTGCCGGAGAAGGACTCCTTCCGCTTCCCCGGCGGGCTGAAGGACTTCCTCGCCGCCGCCATCGACGGCCACAATTTGGTCCATCCCGAGATCTTCGCCGGCAAGATCAAGAACGGCGGCACCAGCGGCATGGTCGAGTGGGCGGTGGCGTGGATCGCCGACGACGACGGCTCGATCTCCTCCTACTGCAACACCATCCCGACCCCGGACGGCGGCACCCACGAATCCGGCCTGCGCTCGGCGCTGACCCGCGGGCTCAAGGACCATGCCGAGCGCGTCAACCAGTCCAAACGCGCCAGCGCCATCACCGCCGAGGACGTCACCGCCGGCTGCGCCGCCATGCTCAGCGTGTTCATCCGCGAGCCGGAGTTCCAGGGCCAGACCAAGGACAAGCTGGCGAGTTCGGAGGCGACGCGGCTGGTCGATAGCGCGGTGCGCGACGCGTTCGACCACTGGCTGGCCGGCAACCCCAACCAGGCTTCCAAGCTGCTCGACTGGGTGATCGACCGCGCCGAGGAGCGGCTGCGCCGCCGCCAGGAAAAGGACGTCGCCCGCAAGAGCGCGGTGCGTAAGCTGCGCCTGCCCGGCAAGCTGGCCGACTGCTCCAACGCCCAGGCCGCCGGCTCCGAACTCTTCATCGTCGAGGGCGACTCGGCCGGCGGCTCCGCCAAGCAGGCGCGCGACCGCCAGACCCAGGCCGTCCTGCCGCTCCGGGGCAAGATTCTGAACGTCGCCTCCGCCGGCCGCGACAAGCTCTCGCAGAACCAGCAGATCGGCGACCTGATCCAGGCGCTGGGCTGCGGCACCGGCGCGGCCTATCGCGATCAGGATCTGCGCTATGAGCGGGTGGTCATAATGACCGACGCCGACGTCGACGGCGCCCACATCGCCACGCTGCTGATCACGTTCTTCTACCGCCAGATGCCGCAACTGATCGAAAACGGCCACCTGTTCCTGGCGGTGCCGCCGCTCTACCGGCTCTCGCACGCCGGCAAGATCGTCTATGCCCGCGACGACGGCCACAAGGACCGCCTGCTCAAGTCGGAGTTCAAGTCCAACGCCAAGGTCGAGATCAGCCGCTTCAAGGGCCTCGGCGAGATGATGCCGGCGCAGCTCAAGGAAACCACCATGGACCCGCGCCGGCGCACCCTGCTCCGGGTGACGGTGGAGGACGCCCGGCGCGCCGAAACCGCCGCTACCGTCGAGGAGCTGATGGGAAACAAGGCCGAGGCGCGCTTTGCCTTCATCTCCGAGCGCGCCCGCTTCGCCACCGAGGACGTGCTGGATATCTGAGCCGCATCGACCCGGTCGCCGTTACGGTTTCCGTTACGAATCGGCCAAACGCCTTATTCTCCGCCGAAGCGGGTGACGAGGCCGGCGATCGCCGGCCGCTGCCGTTCCTCGGCGGCGGGCGCGGACCCGATCAGCACGAAGCCGACCACGGTCTCGTCCGCCTTGACGCCGAAGGCGTCGAGGCAACGGCGGTCGTAGGCCAGCCATTCGGTCAGCCAGGTCGCCTTGAATCCGAGCGCGAAGGCAGCGTGGATCAGGTTCATCGTCACCGCCGCTGCCGACATCAGCTGCTCGAATTGCGGAACCTTGGGGTGGGGCGCGGCGGTCGACACCACCGCCACCACCACCGGGGCGCGGGTGAAGCGCCCGCGCTCGATCTCAAGCTGCTCATCGGTCATGTCGGGTGTCTCGGCGTGGCGGATGGCCGCCACCACCGCGCCGGCCCGCTGCCGCGCCTCGCCCTCGAACACGATGAAGCGCCACGGCGCCAGCTTGCCATGGTCCGGGGTGCGGACCGCCAGCGTCAGCATCCTGTCGAGGTCGGCCGGGCTCGGCCCTGGCGCGGTGAACGCGGTGGCGCGAATCGAGCGGCGGGTTTCCAGGTGGCGCAGAAGGTCGGTCATCGCAAACCTCGCGAGCGGAAGCCCGCACCGAGCCCATCCGCCGATCGGACTGAATCAAGCGGCCGCTCCAAGCCTTTGAGTTGCCGCAGTCTCTTTCGCAAAGCCGCGTTCCGCGTTTGCGGAGAAAGCTGTAGCCCGGCCGCCAGCTGGGCGGAACCCCATCCGCGCCGCCGGCATCGCCGGCCAACCGCGGCGGGCTTGAAACCGCCGCGTTTTCCGACCTAATAGCGGCCATGGAAAGGTCCTCTCCGGCCGGCCCGCATCGGCTGTTCGCCCGGTGCGGTTCCTTGGCTTTCGCGCTCGTTGCGGCGTCGGGATTGCTGTCGCCGCCCCCGGCGTCGGCGCAGTTCCAGTTCGCACCGGCAGGCACGCCCGGCTTCTCGGCCCTGCCCAAGGCGGCCCAGCCCAACCCGCCGCCGGCGCCCCGCAACGAGCCGGCGCGCGCGACCGAGCTGAAAAGCCCGCACACGACGATTCCGGCGATTCCCCGCGGCAAGGTGGCGCTGGCGCTGGCCGCCCGCTTCAGCGCCGAAGGGGCGCTGATCAACGCAGCCCTGCACTGGCGAGTGTTCTCGGCCGCCCCGGACGGCGGCGGCAACCAGGTGCTGGTGGCGGAATCGCGCGACGCCGCGCCGATCTTCGCGCTCGACCCCGGCACCTATGTCGTCCATGCCGGCTACGGCCTCGCCGGCTTCGCCAAGGCGGTCGAGCTGGTGGCCGATCCGGTGCGCGAGACCTTCGCCATGCAGGCCGGCGGCCTTCGGCTGCAGGCGGTGCTGGGCGATCAGCCGCTGCCCGCCGCCAAGGTGTCGTTCGACATCTACGCCAACAGCCTGGTCGGCGGCGGGCCCGAGCGGCCGCTGATGCGCCAGGTCGAGCCCGGCGCCCTGGTGCTGCTGCCGGAAGGCACCTATCAGGCGGTGTCGGCTTACGGCGACGCCAACGCCGTGGTGCGCGCCGACGTCAAGGTGGCGGCCGGGCGGATCTCGGAGGCGATGCTGCGCCACCGCGCCGCCGCCATCACCCTGAAGCTGGTGGAAGGCCCCGGCGGCAACGCCATCGCTAACACCGCGTGGTCGGTGGTGACGCCCGCCGGCGACGTCATCAAGGAATCGATCGGCGCCTTCCCGTCGATGGTGCTGCAGGAGGGCGACTACATCGCCATCGCCCGCAACGACAGCCGCTCGTTCTCGCGCGACTTCACCATCGAGCCGGGCAAGGACCAGGAAATCGAGGTCACCACCAAGGACCTCGCCCCCAACGCGCCGACGCCGGTGTCGAGCCGGCGCCAGCGATAGGCCGCGGCGAGAGACTGGGCGGCGGCGGACCGGAACCAACGGCCGGCCGTCGCCGCCGTTGGTATTTTTATGCCGCCCGCGCCGCCGTCAGCGACGCCATGTCGATGACGAAGCGGTATTTGACGTCCGATTTCAGCATCCGCGCATAGGCCTGCTCGATATCCTGGATCGCGATCAGCTCGATGTCGGCGGTGATGCCGTGGGCACCGCAGAAATCGAGCATCTCCTGGGTCTCGGCAATGCCGCCGATCAGCGAACCGGCAAAGTTGCGGCGGCTCATGATCAGGCTGAACACGTTGACCGGCAGCGGCTTGTCCGGGGCGCCGACCTGCACCAGCGTGGCGTCGCGCTTGAGGAGGCCAAGATAGAGGTTGATATCGTGCGGCGCGGCGACGGTATCGACGATCAGGTCGAAGCTCGACGCCTGCGCCTTCATCGCCGCCGGGTCGGACGACAGCACGCCGTGGTCGGCGCCGAGGCGCGCACCGTCGGCGATCTTGGACGGCGAGGTGGTGATGAGCGTGACGTGGGCGCCCATGGCGTGGGCCAGCTTCACCGCCATGTGGCCGAGGCCGCCGAGCCCGACCACGCCGACCTTCATGCCCGGCCCCGCCTTCCACCGCCTGAGCGGCGAATAGGTGGTGATGCCGGCGCACAGCAGCGGCGCCGCGGCGGCCGGATCGAGATTGTCCGGCACCCGCAGCACGAAGGTCTCCGTCACCACGATGTGGCTGGAATAGCCGCCGAAGGTGTGGCCGCCGAGCACCTTGTCCAGGCCGTTGTAGGTACCGACGAACCCGGTCTCGCAATACTGCTCCAGCCCCTGCCGGCAGCTCGGGCAGCTGCGGCAGGAATCGACCAGGCACCCCACTGCGGCGAGGTCGCCGACCTTGAAGCGGGTCACGCCGCTGCCGACCGCGAATACCCGGCCGACGATCTCGTGGCCGGGGACGCACGGATAGAGCGTGCCGGGCCACTCGCTGCGCGCGGTGTGGAGGTCGGAGTGGCAGACGCCGCAATAGAGGATCTCGATGGCGACGTCGTCGGGGCCGGGATCGCGGCGTGCGAACGTGTAGGGCAGCAGCGGCTTTGTGGGATCTTCGGCGGCGAAGCCGACGCAGCTGAACATGGGGTGTTCCTTTTTTGTGAACGAATGGCGAGGCTGGCTCTGAATCCGCGTCAGAATTCCTGCTTGGTCGGGCGGAACAGGATCTCGTTGACGTCGACGTCGTCGGGCTGGCCGATGGCGAAGGCCACTATGCTGGCGAAGGCGTCGGCGGCTATGGCGCTCGCATAGACCTTGCCGATGGCCTCCGCGACGTCGGGCTCGGTGATGCTGTCAGGGAGTTCGGAGAGGACCGCGCCCGGCGAGATGATGGTGGTGCGGATGTTGTAGGGCTTCACCTCCTGGCGCAAACCCTCCGAGATCACCCGCACCGCGTGCTTGGTCGCGGCATAGACGGCGCCGCCCGGCCGCACCTTGTGGCCGGCGACCGAGGACACGTTGATGATATGACCGCCCTGTTGCGCCTTCATATGCGGCAGCGCGGCGGCGATGCCGTAGAGCACGCCCTTGATGTTGACGTCGATCATGCGGTCCCAATCGGCGACCTTGCAGCGCTCCAGCGGCGACAGCGGCATCAGGCCGGCATTGTTGACCATCACGTCGATGCGGCCGTGGAGCGCCACCGCCTGGTCGACCAGGCGCTTGACCTCGTCGGCCTTGGTTACGTCGGTCCGCACCACCGCGCCCTCGCCCAGCGACAGCTCTTTCGCCAGCGTCTCAAGCCGGTCGATCCGGCGCGCGCCGAGCACCACTTTCGCTCCCTCCCGCGTCAGACGGCGGGCAGCGGCCTCACCGAGCCCGCTGGAGGCACCGGTAATGACGACGACCTTGCCTTCGATTCCGTGTGTCATGGTTGTCCCCGCATAGTTTGGCTGGGTCCGATCCCCATCGCCACTGCCGATGGCCAGCCCGCGTTCCCCCCATGATCGGGGTGACCAGCCCAGTGCAAAGATAGACTTGGCGTCAATCAGTGATTAGGGGGTTGAATGAGAATGGACTGATATCCTGGTTTCATGAATGCCCGGAGCACAACCATGCGGCGGGACAACCTCGGCGACCTCACGGCGTTCCTCACCGTTGCGCAGGAGCTGAGCTTTACCCGCGCCGCCGCCAAGCTCGGCACCTCGCAGTCGGCGCTCAGCTACACGGTGCGGCGGCTGGAGGAGCGGCTGGGGGTGCGCCTGCTGACGCGCACCACCCGGCAGGTCATGCCCACCGAGGCCGGTGAACGCCTGCTGCGCACCATCGGCCCTGCATTCGAGGAGATCAGCGCCGAGCTGGCCGCGCTCAGCGCGCTGCGCGAAAAGCCGGCGGGCAATATCCGCATCACCGCCGGCGAGCACGCCGCCGACGCCATCCTGTGGCCGGCGCTGGCGGCGCTGCTGCCGCATTATCCCGACATCCGGGTCGAGATCGTCGTCGACGCCGGCCTGACCGACATCGTTGCCGAGCGCTTCGATGCCGGGGTGCGGCTCGGCGAGCAGGTCGCGAAAGACATGATCGCGGTGCCGATCGGGCCCGAGCTGCGGATGGCCGCGGTGGCGGCGCCGGCCTATTTCGCGACGCGGCCACCGCCGCTGACGCCGCAGGACCTCACCCTCCACGCCTGCATCAATCTCCGTCTGCCGACCTCAGGCGGGCTCTATGCCTGGGAGTTCGAGAAAGACGGGCGCGAGCTGCGCGTGCGCGTCGAGGGACAGCTAGCGTTCAACACCACGCACATGATCGTCGGCGCGGCCGTGGCCGGGTTCGGCATCGCCTTCCTGCCCGAGCAGATAGTGGCCGCGCCACTCGCGGACGGTCGGCTGGTGCGGGCGCTGGAGAACTGGTGCCCGCCCTTTCCCGGCTATCACCTCTATTATCCGAGCCGGCGCCAGCCGACTCCGGCCTTCGCGGTGCTGGTCGAGGCGCTGCGCTGGCGCCGATGAAAAGGGCCGGCGTCGATCAGAACGCCGGCCCCTTGAGGTCAGGAACCGCTCAGATCACCCCGCCGCCCGCTCCCGCTTGACGTCCGGCGCCGTCGCCTCCTCCACCAGCACCGCCAGGGCGTCGGCGAACGAGGTCGAGGTCTGCTGCTGGCTGCCGAGGCGGCGGATCGACACCGAGCCGGTCTCGGCCTCCTTCTTGCCGACCACCATCAGCACCGGCACCTTGGCCAGCGAGTGCTCGCGGACTTTGTAGTTGATCTTCTCGTTGCGAAGATCGATCTCGGCCCTGAGGCCCGCCCGGCGCAGCTTGCCCAGGATCTCCTGGGCATAGGCGTCGGCGTCCGAAGTGATGGTGGCGACCACGATCTGCAGCGGCGCGATCCACAGCGGGAAGTGGCCGGCGAAGTTCTCGATCAGGATGCCGGTGAAGCGCTCCATCGAGCCGCAGATGGCGCGATGCACCATCACCGGCGCCTTCTTCTGGCCGTCGGCGTCGATGTAGAACGCGCCGAACCGCTCCGGCAGATTGAAGTCGACCTGGGTGGTGCCGCACTGCCAGTCGCGGCCGATGGCATCGCGCAGCACGTACTCGAACTTCGGCCCGTAGAACGCGCCCTCGCCCGGATTGACCATGGTCTTGATCTTGCCGCCGGACTGGGCGGCGATCTGATCGAGCACTTTGGTCATCACCTCCTCGGCGTGGTCCCACAACGCATCCGAGCCGACGCGCTTGTCCGGCCTGGTCGACAGCTTGACCACCAGATCCGCCTCAAAGCCGAAGTCGGCATAGGTGGTGAGGATCAAGTCGTTGATTTTCAGGCACTCCGCGGCGAGCTGGTCCTCGGTGCAGAACACGTGGGCATCGTCCTGGGTGAAGCCGCGCACCCGCATCAGGCCATGCAGCGCGCCGGACGGCTCATAGCGGTGCACCAGGCCGAATTCGGCAAGCCGCATCGGCAGGTCGCGGTAGCTTTTCAGGCCGTGCTTGAAGATCTGGACGTGGCCGGGGCAGTTCATCGGCTTCAGCGCGAACACCCGCTCGTCGCCGGTGGCCTCGCCGGCGGACTGCACCTTGAACATGTTCTCCTTGTACCAGCCCCAGTGGCCGGAGATCTCCCACAGCTCCTTGTCGAGCACCTGCGGGGCGTTGACCTCCTGGTAGTCGGCGCTAAGGCGCCGGCGCATGTAGGAGGTGATGCCCTGGAACAGCGTCCAGCCCTTGGGATGCCAGAACACCACGCCAGGCCCCTCCTCCTGGAAATGGAACAGGTCCATCTCGCGGCCGAGCCGGCGGTGGTCGCGCTTCTCGGCCTCCTCCAGCTGGTGCACGTAGGCGTCGAGTTGCTCCTGGGTCTGCCAGGCGGTGCCGTAGATGCGGGTCAGCATCGGCTTGGTGGAATCGCCGCGCCAATAGGCGCCGGCCACCTTCATCAGCTTGAAGGCAGTGCCGACCTGGCCGGTCGAGCGCAGATGCGGGCCGCGGCAGAGGTCGAACCACTCGCCCTGCTTGTAGATCTTGAGGTCCTGTCCCTCGGGAATGGCGTCGACCAGCTCGACCTTGAAGTATTCGCCCTTATCGCGGAACACCTGCTTGGCGTCGTCGCGGCTCCAGAACTCCTTGGTGAACGGGGTATCGCGGGCGATGATCTCGCGCATCTTGGCTTCGATCTTCGGCAGATCGTCGAGCGTGAACGGCTCGGTGCGGTAGAAATCGTAATAGAAGCCGTTCTCGATCACCGGGCCGATGGTGACCTGGGTTCCCGGCCACAGCGTCTGCACCGCTTCCGCCATCACGTGCGCGGCGTCGTGGCGGATCAGCGTCAAGGCGTCGGGGGTGTCGCGGGTGACGATCTCGATCCGGCTGTCGCGCTCGATCGGGTCGGCGAGGTCGATCAGTTCGCCGTCGAGCTTCACCGCCACCGCCTTCTTGGCAAGCGACTTCGAGATGCCGGATGCGACGTCGAAGCCGGTGACGCCGGGCTCGAACGCGCGCTGATTGCCATCGGGAAATGTCAGGGTGACCATCGGTGTCTCCTGCTCACTCCTGCGTACGACGCAGGTAAGCCAATCGGACCAAAGGGGATGGCGCCGGGTCCGGATGCGGCGGCATGCCGACTTCCTGGGGCGTCGGCGAGGGCGAAGCTGCCCACCTTCGATTAATACAGCGTGGGCGGGTGTTCAATCACGCCGGCCGATCCCTCCAGCAGCGAGCCCTGCCGCCGGCACCATCCGAGTCGGCAAGGCGTTGCCGAGATGACGCGGCGGCGACTACGCTTCGCTATTGCGCCCTACGGGCCTTCGTCATCCCGGCCGAGCGGAGCGAGAGCCGGGATCGCGCCCAGGACGAGCCCTTTTCCGGCGAACGGTCCCGGGTCGCGCGGCGCTGCCGCTTGCCCGGGACGATAGCCAGCGAAACCACCCACGCAGTACGCTGCGCTATTGCGCCCTACCAAAGCACCGCCACAAATCACCGCTCTACGGGGCGGTCGAGGTCGATCCCCACCAACAACGAGCCCTGCGGCTCCGGGCCGGGGTCGGTGTCGCGCCAGCGGCCATAGCGCCATGGCAGGTACCAGCGCGCCTTGGCCGGCACCCGCTCGCAGACGAAGTCGAGCCCCGAGGTGCCGAGCGGATGGCAGCGGCACAGCCGGGCAAGGCCGACCCAGCCGCCGGCCCACAGCCCATGACGGGCGATCGCCTCGTCCATATAGGCCGAGCAGGTCGGCAGATGGCGGCAGCCGCGGCCGACCAGCGCCGAAAAGGTGAGCTGATAGAACCGGATGAGGCCGCGCGCCAAAGCTGCCGGCAGGCGGAGGACCCCGGCGAGCACGGCGCGGGCGGCGGGCGCCGTCACATCACGTCCTGGTGGTCGATCGCGGCCTGCCGCGCCTCGATCTGGGCGATGGCATCGACCACGGCATCGAAGGTCAGAAGCGTCGAGGCGTGGCGGGCCTTGTAGTCGCGCACCGGCTCAAGCACCGCGATGTCGGCCCACTTGCCGCCCGGAGGGGCGCCTTGCTCCTTCAGCATACGCCGTACTGTGTCGCGCAACGCGCGCAGCTCCTCGGCGTTGGAGCCGATCACATGGTGCGCCATGATCGCGGACGACGCCTGGCCCAGCGCGCACGCCTTCACCTCGTGGGCGAAATCGGTGACGACGCCGCCCGCCATCTTGAGATCGACCGTCACGGTCGAGCCGCAGAGTTTCGAGTGGGCGGTGACGCTGGCATGCGCATCCGGCAGCCGGCCGATGCGCGGGATCGACCCGGCGAGTTCGAGGATGCGCCGGTTATAGACTTCGTTCAGCATCGCAACATCGTGATCCCGGCGTCAAAGGGCCTGTCATGCGCAAAGCGCCGTCGTATGGACAGAGTCAGCATACCATATAAGACGGCGTGCGAACGAAGCGAGGGCCACGTGCGTTTCCATCCGGTGCGGCGCTCTGTCAGTGGTCCAGCCTCAGCTCGCCCTCGTATAATTACGAGCCGACCCCGGTGACACCCCGGCGCCCCCTTCCCGCGCCGTCGAACGGAGAGCCCTTGATGGATGCCAGCGTTGCCCCGTTGTTCCGCCATGTCGAGGAACCCACCGCCGCTGCGGTGGCGCGGCCCAGCCGCGAGGACGCCGAAGCCGCGGTGCGGACGCTGATCGCCTGGGCCGGCGACGACCCCGGCCGCGAGGGCCTGATCGACACCCCCAAGCGGGTGGTGAGGGCCTATGAGGAGCTGTTCGGCGGCTACCGCGAGGACGCCGCCGCGTTCCTGGAGCGCACCTTCTCCGAGACCGGCGGCTATGACGACATGGTGCTGGTGCGCGACATCTCGTTCCACTCGCACTGCGAGCACCACATGGTGCCGTTCTTCGGCCGCGCCCACGTCGCCTACGTTCCGATCGACCGGGTGGTCGGCCTGTCGAAGATCGCCCGCATCGTCGACGCCTTCGCCCGCCGGCTGCAGACCCAGGAACACCTCACCGCGCAGATCGTCTCGACTCTCGACGAGGTGCTGAAGCCGCGCGGCGTCGCGGTGCTGATCGAGGCCGAGCACATGTGCATGACCATGCGCGGCGTGCAGAAGGCCGGCGCCTCGACCATGACCACCCAGTTCACCGGGGTGTTCCGCGACGATCCCGCCGAGCAGGCCCGGTTCATGACCCTGCTGCGGCAGGGGCGCGGCTGATCGTCCGGTCCTCGGCCGCCGGCGCGCCCTGCCCGCTGCCGTTGCGGAAGAGGCGCCGGGCGGCCGACTGGCCAAGGGGTGGCCGAGCGACCACCGACCTGTTCACACGAACCCGTACGATTGCGCGCGCCGGAGGCGACTGATGTCCACTGCGATCCAACGTTTTTCGCCGCGCGGCACCGAGGTCGAGATCGAGGAAGGCCTTGGCCTCGCCCCCCGGTTCGACGCCGACGGCCTGGTCACCGCCGTCGTCACCGACGTCAAGGACGGCGCCGTGCTGATGGTGGCGCACATGAATGCCGAGGCGCTGGCGCTGACGATCGAGACCGGCGTCGCGCACTATTGGTCGCGCTCGCGCAAGGCGCTGTGGAAGAAGGGCGAGACCTCCGGCTTCCTGCAGCGCGTCAGCGAGTTGCGGATCGACTGCGACCAGGACGCGGTGTGGATCGCCGTCGAGCAGATCGGCGGCGCCGCCTGCCACACCGGGCGCCGGAGCTGCTTCTACCGCCGCGTCCCGCTCGGCGCCGCCCCCTCGCCCGCGCTGGAAATGACCCTGACCGAGGCCGGGCTGACGTTCGATCCGGCCACGGTCTACCGGAACAAGTGACCCTTATCGCGCATATGTCCTAGCTCTGGTTGTTGCGAGGTCTGGTCGTGATCCGGCCAGCTGCTTTACCGCCGAGGCTGAAATGGACGCGAAGCTGGACGCCGAACGACCGCAGGCCAAGCGACGGCCGATCCTGGACTTGATCCGCCGCGGCCAGAGCCGCGCCGCCGACCCCGAGGACATCGACCACGAGCCCGAGAGCACGCGGCCGACCGTCGGCCTTGCGCTCGGCGGCGGCGCCGCGCGCGGCTGGGCGCACATCGGCGTGATTGAGGTGCTGAGCGCCGCCGGCATCCAGGCCGACGTCATCGCCGGCACCTCGATCGGCGCGGTGGTCGGCGGCTGCCACGCCTGCGGCAAGCTCGCCGCGCTGGACGGCTGGGCGCGAATGCTCAGCCGCCGCCGCATCTTCGGCCTGCTCGACCTGTCGTTCACCGGCGGCCTGGTCAGCGGCGAGCGCATCGCCCGCCTGCTCGACCACGAGATCGGCGACACCGTCATGGAGTCGCTGCCCTGTGCCTTCGCCGCCATCGCCACCGAGCTCGGCACCGGCCATGAGATGTGGCTGACGCGCGGCCGGCTGCTGTCGGCGATGCGCGCCTCCTACGCGCTGCCCGGCGTGTTCCCGCCGGTGCGGGTCGGCGGGCGATGGCTGGTCGACGGCGCCCTGGTCAATCCAGTGCCGGTGTCCGCCGCCCGCGCACTGGGTGCGCGGCTGGTGATCGCCGTCAATCTCAACACCGAGCATCTCGGCGGTCGCGGCGCCACCATTCCCGGCTTCGGCGACGACGGCACCGGCGGCGTCGAGGTCATCGTGCGGTCGTCGTCGCGCCGCCGCGCCCGCATGTTCGGCCAGGACCACCTCACCCGCCGCCGCCTGCTGGAATCCCAGACCGAGGTGCCGGGCCTGCCCACGGTGATGATCGAGGCCTACAACGTCATGCAGGACCGCATCGCCCGCTCGCGCATGGCGGGCGATCCGCCCGACGTGCTGATCGGCCCCAAGGTCTCGCGGGTCGGCATGTTCGACTTCCACCGCGCCGCCGAGGCCATCGACGCCGGCCGCGAGGCCACCGAGCGCGCCCTGCCGGAAATCAAGGCGGCGCTGGAGGCGCTGGTGTAACCGGCGCCCGGAGCGGGATGCGCGCCGCCACGCCGACGACAATGCCGTTTCGAACCGCGGTTTCGGTGCGGCGGCGAAGCGAGGGAGGCCGAGGGGGTCCTGTCGCCCTTGATGGTATCGCCCGGCGGTCGGTGCGCCGCCCGCGCGCCCTTTGGTGGCGGCGAAGCGAACCTGCGACGGTTCGGCTCAGCCGGCGACCGGCTTGCGCAGCGCCATTGTGATGTAACCGTAACTGTTACCGTAGGCGCGAAACACCGCGATCTCGCGCCTCGTCAGCGCCGCCACCTCGGCTAGCGCCGGGTCGGCAATGACCGGCCCCAGCGCCTCGATCCGGGCGGCCAGCGGCAGGTAATAGCTCTCCCACCAGTCGTCGACCGGCAGCACGAAATCGGCGATCAGCTCGAAGTCCTTGTCGATGACCATCGTCCGCAGCGTCGCCCAGTCGGTCATGCCGGGGTATTCGCGCGCCCAGAACGCCTCAGCCTCGGCCGGGCGGTCGCCGCCGAGCCACACCAGTTCGCTGAATACCGCGATGCCGCCGGGCACCAGCAGGCCGCGCCACGCCTCCAGCGCCCGGCCGACCCCGACCGAATAGGCCGCCGCCTCGCACCAGATCAGCGCGGCGGACAACGGCGCGACGCCGGGTTCGTCCAGCGAGGCGACGTCGAAGGTGACGCGGTCGCCGAGCCCGACCAGATCGGCGCGGCGGCGCGCGATGTCGATCGAAGCCTGAAACACGTCGGACGCCCGGATCGGCCGGTCGAGATGGCGGGCCAGCACGCGGGTCGAGGCGCCGGTGCCGCAACCGACGTCGAGCACCTCGCCGTTCGCCGGCAGCAGCGGACGAACGATCTCGAGCGCACGCAGGCTCGACGCGGTCGTGCCCGGCCCCTGGCGGATCAGATCGCCAAAAACCCGCATGAAGGCGTCTTCGATGGTCATGCCGTTTTCCCCTCGCCTTGTTCTAACGCTGGAGTCGGACGCGCGGAAGCGTTTCGAGCGAAGGTTCACATCACGAGCCATGCCGAGCGCGCTGGTTTTGCGCGCAGGCCGCTAGCACCGCACTGAAAGCCGGCTCAGGGTTGTCGAGCCGCAAAAAACGTCGTGGCTTTTCCCCGCCCCGAGGCCGAAGAGGCCACGCAGCGCGGCGCGGTGCCGCTGTCCCGGTCACGGCGATGACGTTGCCACGTTACCGATGCGAGTTCGCAAACGGCGAATCGCCCTCGTCCCGGCCAAGCGGCGAAGCCGCGCGACGGATGATATGGTTTCATTTCGGCGGGTCGGATTTCCGGCGCCCAGCTGACACGAACGGCGGCTGCTCCCGCCGGGGCCTCGACGTCCTGTCGCCGAAATCCCTGTTCGATCAACGATTTTCGGCGAGTCGTCTGGTTGCATCCCGACGTGATCAGCCTGAAGCCGGATCAGCCGCGCGCGGCAGCCGCACCACCGCCGTCATCGCCCCCGGCGCGGTCGGCCCAAGCGTCACCGCGCCGCCCCAGGCCTCGGCGAGATCGGCGGCGATGGCGAGGCCGAGCCCGGTGCCCGAGCCGGTCAGGTCGAGCCGGCCGCCGCGCTTCAGCGCCTCGGCCACCCGCTCTGCGGGGATGCCGGGGCCGTCGTCGACCACCTGCAGCACCACTGTGTCGCCCTCGGCCGCGCCGCGCACGCAGACCTCATCCTCGGCGTGGCGGGCAGCGTTCTCGACCAGATTGCCGAGGATCTCGGCAAGGTCCTCGGGCAGGATGCGGGCGGCCAGCTCGGCCGGCACGTCGTTCGACCAGCCCAGCCGGCTGCCGCGGGGGGTGCGGCGCACCACCCCGATCACCTGGTCGGCCACCGCCGCCAACTTGGCGCGCGCGGTGTTGGTGCTGGTGGTCTGGCGCGACCGCGCCAGCTCGCGCTCGACGTGCCGGCGCATGGTCTCGCCGATGGCGGCAAGGTCGGCGGCGATGGCGGTTTCGCCCTTGGCGCGCAGCCGGTTGACACCGCCGGCCAGCACCTGCAGCGGCGTCTTGAAGCCGTGGGCGAGATCGCCGGCGCGCGTCCGCGCCGCCTCGATCTGCTGCGCGCGCTGATCGAGCAGCGCGTCGACCTCGGCCGCAAGCGGGCGAACCTCATCGGGAAACGCAGTGCCGAGCCGCTCGGCGGCGCCGGTGCGAATAGCGGCGAGCCGGGTCCGCACCGCCTTGAGCGGCGCCAGCCCGACCGCGACCTGCGCCGCCGAGGCTGCCACCAGCACCAGCGCGATCACGCCCAAGAACGGCAATAGGTCGCCGGTGAAGGCCGCGGTGGCGGCGGCAAGGGCGCTGACATCCTGCGCCACCACCGCCCGCACCGCGCCGCCGCCGAGCCGTTGCGACAGCATCACCCGCCGTTCCACCGCCAGCAGCTCGGCCCCGCCCGGCCCGCGGATGCGATGGTTGTGCCGCACACTTTCGGACAGCTCGTCCGCCGGCAGCGCCAGCTCGGCGTCCCACAGCGAGCGCGAGCGGTCGATCACGCCGGCCGGTTCGCCGGAAACCTGCCAGTAGAGGCCGCTCAGCGGCTTATCGAACCGGGGGTCGTCGGGCGGATCGATCACCTGCAGCCGGCCATCGTCGCCGCGGTCGAGTTCCGCCACCACCCGGTCGACCAGGGTGGTCAGGTCGTCCGCCATCCGCCGCTCGACGTGGCGCTCGAACAGCGCCGACAGCCCGAGCGCGGCCAAGCCCAGCGCCAGCAGAATCGACACCGCCCCGGCCGCGAACAGCCGCAGCCGCAGCGACCCGGCGATCACGACCCCGCCTCCGGCAGGCTGGTGTCCGGCGGCTTGGGGTCCGCCACCAGATAGCCGAAGCCGCGGCGGGTCTCGATGATGTCGGCGCCGAGCTTGCGGCGCAGCCGCATCACCAGCGCCTCAAGCGCGTTGGCCTCGCGGGCGTCGTCGTCGCCATAGAGCTGGCCGATCAGCTCGTGGGCCGGCACCACCCGGCCCTTCTGCAGCGCCAGATAGGCCACCAGCCGGTATTCCAGCGGCGACAGCGCCACCGGCACGCCGCCGACGCTGACGCGCATCTCGCGCGGGTCGACGGTGAGCGGGCCGGCCTCGATCACCGCCGCGCCGATGCCGGCGGAGCGGCGAATCAAGGCGCGGAAGCGCGCGACCAGCTCCTCCATCTGGAACGGCTTGGGCAAATAATCGTCGGCGCCGGCATCGATGCCCTCGACCCGTTCCGCCCAGGTGCCGCGCGCGGTCAGCACCAGCACCGGCATGTGACGGCCGTTGCGGCGCCAACGCTTCAGCACCGCCAGCCCGTCGAGATGCGGCAGGCCGAGGTCGAGCACCACCAGGGCGTAATCCTCGGTGTCGCCCTTGAACCAGGCCTCCTCGCCGTCGCCAACGATATCGACCACCGCGCCGGCCGCCGCCAGCGCCGCGGCGATGTCCTGCGCGATGCGCGGCTCGTCCTCGACCACCAGCACCCGCATCAGTCGCCCTCGACGATCTTGCCGGTCAGGGCGTCGACCTTGGCCTCGACCAGCTGGCCGTCCGGCCGCAGCAGCTTGACCTCGTACTGAATCCGGCCGGAGCAGTGTTCCAACTCGATTTCGATGGCCTGGCCGCCCAGCTCCGATTCGACCATCGGCAGGATCTCGGTCAGCGGCCGCGCCCGGCCCTCGGCCAGCGCGCGGCGGGCGCAGTCGTGGTCGCCACGGCGATGGCCATGGCGGCGGGGTTCGTCGGCGGTGGCGCCGGCAACGCCGACGAGGCCGGCCAGCCCAGCCAGGACAACGGAGCGTCTGTCAAAACGTACCATGGCCGCAGTTGATACCCATTCGCCTGACGACGCCCTGACGCGCCGGCCGGCCACCATGCCTTGGCGATCCTGCATGGCTGCTCACGGATCCGTGAACGAGCCATTGCATTCCCGGACAGAACCGGTAATCTGAAGCGGCTCGGAGATGTGACGCCATTTTCCAGCGAGATTCGACGTCACCGCAGCCCCTACCGGTGGCGCCAGAATAGACAGCAAGCAATTCGCAAGAATTGCCTTTGGTGTCTGGAAAGTTGTGTGCATTTCGAGACCCGTCATGAGAGGACCAACGATGAAACTTTCAGCTATTCTTGGGGCGCTTTCTGTCGTCCTCACCTCGACCATCGCTTCGGCTTACTTCGCCGCTGATGGCTCGGTCGTTCCGAGCATCTCCGATTGGAACCTGTGGGTTCCGCTCGGCATCCTCGGCATCCCGACCATCTGGATTGCGCTGACCTATCGTTGATAGCAGCAGGCTAGGCCCCGGTCGGCTGGCCGGGGCCTAGCCACGCTCCCGATCATACTGTCGCGCCCGCGGCAAACGGGGAACAGCGGTGAGCCGGAGCCGGCGTTGAGCCGCAACATGCTGCGTGATCGGCTGGGACGGCAGCACCGCCATCGACCAGATGCCGGAGCGTAACCCGAGATCGGATGCCGGTACGTAAGCTGGCAAAAGCTGATCGCCGCCGGTTGCACCGCGACATCGCACAACGACCTGCCAAATCGCAACAGCTCAGAATTCGGACGCCGCGCGAACGCGGTGGGGTCGGATCGCGACATGTCGGCGCCAAAGCGGGTCCAGGCCATCCGGATCCAGCGCCAGAGTCGCCCAGGTTTCTCCCAAATCAGCAGCAGACGTGGGTCCCCTCGCCGACAGCGTCGACGGAGCGTACGCGCGGTGACATCAACCGCGGGTCGGCCAGCGGCAACGGTGCGGCCG
Organism: Blastochloris viridis; assembly: GCF_001402875.1. NCBI lineage: Bacteria > Pseudomonadati > Pseudomonadota > Alphaproteobacteria > Hyphomicrobiales > Blastochloridaceae > Blastochloris > Blastochloris viridis. Next base: position 1,954,356 of record NZ_CP012946.1, read on the forward strand.
ATGGCGTTACCGTTGGGGTTACGCCGCTACCCGCGCATGTACCGGCGAGCCGCTATCTCGATCGAGTCTTTTCGGCGATTCCGCCCAGGATCGCGCCGCGGCCTTGCCTGCTTCGACAATAGTTCGCCCCGCGCCTATTCCTGCGTGCACCGCCTGCCGTGCAAGTACTTAGTTGCTGGTACGTAGCGGCGTGGTCACGCCGGCGCGGTTGCTTAAACGTCCGCAGCAGTTGCACCGCAATCGGCCGCGGCTTCCTCCGCCCGTGCTTACCGCCGCGTCCGACTTGCCGTGTCATGCTTTGCGACATCGAACCATACCGTTGCATTCGCGGCCGGACTCGTTACTCTTGCCTGGCTCGGAGGTGAGGCATCCTTTTCCAACATCGTCGGCGATGACAGCGCTGCCCCGATCGCTGCCATGCGGACGAGCCAACGGCCAGGGGTAACCACGGCCGGCAGGTGGGGCGGAAATTCGAAGTCTTCATTCTGGGCCCCTTCATGAGAGGACCAACGATGAAACTGTCAGCTGTTATTGGGGCGCTTACTGTCGTCCTGTCGTCGACGCTCGCTTCTGCTTATTTCGCCGCCGATGGCTCGGTCGTTCCGAGCATCTCCGATTGGAACCTGTGGGTTCCGCTCGGCATCCTCGGCATCCCGACCATCTGGATCGCGCTGACCTACCGTTGAGCGCGTGACAGATCGGCCCCGTTTTACTTAAACGGGGCCTGAGCGAACCTTGAGTCGAGGTCGCCGCAGTGCGGCTCGACGTAAGGACGCCAAGCCTGAGGCGAACGCAGGATTTCCGGACCCGCTCACGCGACGTTCGGAAATCCTGTTTCGTTTTGGCGGCAGGTTTGTCGCGACTCGGACTCCGTGGGCGTGCGGCGTGGTGCAGGGTTTCCGCGGCACATCACGTCGTTTCGAGCGTGCCTTGCCGGCGGCGAGGGGCAGCGAGTCGCGCCTCCATCCAATGTCCCGTTGCAGTTACCGCCGATCGCGGCGAGCCGGTACGCTTCGCATTCGAGGTCCTGATCGGCTGGGTTTGCGATTCGCACGCTCTCGGCAAAAGCGAAGGTCGTCTTCGTAAAGTTTTTATAAATCAATGACTTATAGCGACCGCCGGTGCAATCAGATTGCCGAATGCGTTCGTATCCGGTTTACCTTATTCGCAGTCGGCTGCACCCGCTGGCCAGACCGCCAGCCACGCACCGCCCCCGCGCCGATCGCGGGACCGGAACGGAACGACCGGAGGGCCGCCGATCTTGGCAGCCGCCTCGGCGCCAGCCCACGCCGGCGGCGCCCGCCGCCAGACGGGCCTTGGCCGACTCCCCGCCAGCGCCGTTGTTGGGCTCCGCAAGTTGGCATTTCCTCGTAACACGAAGACGTGATCGAGCCATTGCATTCACGGCCAGAAACGCTACTGTCGCCCCCGCTCGGACATGCACTGACTTTTCCGCTGCATTCGTAATGACGCCGCTGCCCCGATCGGCGCCACGCGGATGACGAAACCCCACACGCGGGTTTCGGGGAAACGATGCGCGCAATCCTGGGCTCTTTTGGAGGACCAAAGATGAAACTTTCGGCTGTTCTTGGGGCGCTCTCGGTCGTCCTGTCTTCGACGCTCGCTTCCGCCTACTTCGCCGCTGACGGCTCGGTCGTTCCGAGCATCTCCGATTGGAACCTGTGGGTTCCGCTCGGCATCCTCGGCATCCCGACGATCTGGATCGCGCTGGTCTATCGTTGAGAATTGTCGGGTCCGGCCCCTATCGTCCGATAGGGGCCGCGGCACTTCTTGCGGATCGGGCCTTGCGCTCGATGTGATGGATTTGCCGAACCACGATGACTGCAGGATTTCCGAAATCTGCCGGCGTTTGGCGGGAGCGGAAATCCTGCTATCGTTTGAGATTGCTGTCGCTTGACCCTCATGCGGTCGCGACGGGTTAATTTGGCGAGCTGACAGCCAGCAACCGTAAGCCAGAGCGGGTCGTTTCGTTCGGAAGCGGCACAGTATCGGCGTACCGGAGTTCGACTGCTCTCAGCGTTGTGCCAGTTATATTGTCAGCATAGCGGTTACACGCCGCCTGTACCGCGAACGCCCGAACGCCTTCGATTACGGCGGCGAGCTGATGTGCAGGCGCTGCGTTATATCGCCCCGAAATGCAGCCGAGTCCCAGACCAGAGACGATGATCTCGCGCGCGCTCGGCGATGCGATCGCCGGCGATACCCTCAACACAGCCCGCGCGGGTCGCCTTCGTCCGCGCGGAGGAACCCGCTGCAGCCGTCACCGTTAGCCTGAGACAACGGGCGGATGGAGGCACCGATGCCCCGCGGCGACAAGTCGAAATATACCGATAAGCAGCACCGCAAGGCCGACCATATCGCCGAAGGCTATCAAAGCCGCGGCGTGCCGGAGGACGAAGCCGAGCGGCGGGCCTGGGCCACCGTGAACAAGGACGATGGCGGTGGCAAACACCCCGGTGGATCCGGTCGCGGCCGGCGCACCGACCACCCGGCGGCCCGCCGTGGTGCGGAGCTTGGCGGCCGCGCCGCCGCAACCCGTCCGGACAGCGCCCGGTCCGCCGCAGCCAAAAAGGCCGCCACCACCCGCAAAGCCAAGCAGGCAAGAGGAACGTCATGACGCCGACCGAACCGGTGCCGCCGTTCGAGCCGGACCATCCCAAGGTACCACCGGGAGTACCGCCGCCGTACCGCGATCCGGGTCCGCTGCCCGGACATGGCCCTGATATTCCGCCGCCAACCGATCCGGAGGCGCCGAGAATAGACGAGCCGATTTCGCCCGGCATCGGCGAGCCCGAGCTGCCGCCACCGTTGCCGGCGCCCGAAATCGATCCACCCGGCCCACAGTGAACGGTTGACGCGAACTCGAGCGCCGGGCCAGCGTTGCCTCGGCCGGGTGCCGAAAGCCCCCGCCCTCAAACGCGGTTCCGCAGCGAGGCTGTTTGCCCAGGAACCAACGCGATGCGCCGAAACGAATGCCCGCCGTGCCGGCGGCGGTTAGCTGTCACCCAATCGCGCCGGCCGCAGCCGCCGTTGGGTCCTGGGCCTTTGGCCGTTGCGCGCGCCGTTACCGGCGCGCGCTCAAGCCTATGCATTCTATGCAATTTTAGCGATTTGCCGGAGACGACGTTAATTCCGTCAGGGTAACAGCAAGCCGGAGGATTTCCATGCCCCGGTCAGCTCAGCTCTTTTCGATCATTTCCGTTTTGGTCATCGCGTCGCTCCCGGCCACGGCCGACGACACCCAGGTCATCACCCGGCTCGACGACGTTACCAACGCCAAGAACGAGGTGTGCTGGAGCCTGGTGCCTGCGGTCGACACCGACGCCAAGCGATACCGCTGCCCTGGTCTCAACAGTTGGCGGGTGGAGATGGTGTCGACCGGCGGGGTGACCAACGTTCTGCTGGGCACGCCGGCCCACGGCGCGACGCCGGTCGAGCAGTTGATTCCAACCCGCACAATCGAGCCGGGCCAGACCATCCATTGGCACTTGCGTAATGGGCAACCGGTAGCCGTCTCGCTGTTCTACAGCTTCGAGGGCCACCTCGGCACCGCCCAGGCTGTGGCGGTTTACAAGCTCGCAGCAGACAGCACGTCCTGCATCGCCGCCGTCATCGCGGAGGAAAAGGACCGCGACCTCAACGCCGAGGCGCAGCGTCTTGCAGTGCAGCTGGTACCTGGGTTCCGCTGTGGGATCGACCACCCGGTCACACTGGGAAAGCAGCGCGCCGCCCTACGCTGACCCTCCGCCGTCCACCCTCAAAAACTCATTTGGGTCAATGCACTGCGCCTGGGTTCGTACAAACTGAATCCGGACGGACGGAGCGGATCGAGCATCCGCCAATCTGACGGAACCAAACGCCACGGACGAATTGTCCACCTCGCCGGCCTCGCAGGGATGATCGAACTCGCGGCCGCCCGCCCTTGCGCATGATAGCTGCCGGTTGCCAAGCAAGCAGATCTGGCATCAGGCGGAATAGAGAAATTACAGCATATCCGGCCGGAACAGCGAGCGTCGGCTTATGGTCTTGCCAGATACCATGAATTCGCCGTGGCCGAGATAATGCAGCGTCTCGGGATGCTTGGGCGCTGCGGCAACGTGTGCCTTCACCACCTCCCAAATGAAGAAATTGTACTTGTCGATCAGGCAGGCATCAGCGAGCTTGCACTCGAAATTGGCGTAGCACTCGCGAATCAGGGGTGCCTTGACCTGGTCAGCCATCTCCGCGGTCAAGCCGAAGTGCCGGAACTTGTCGACGTCGCGGCCGGAGGTGTTGCCGATGCCGACGACGGTGTCGACCATGTCGGCGGTCGGCAGGTTGATGACACACTCCTTGCTGCGCCGGACCAACTGGAAACTGTGGTTGCTGCCGGCGATGATGCAGCCGACCAGCGATGGCGTGAACTCCATCACCGTTTGCCAGCCCATGGTCATGATGTTGGTCTCGCCGCGAGAGGCGGAGGACACCAGCACGATGGGGCCAGGCTCGAGAAAGCGCCGGATCTCATGCACCGGCAGATCGACCTTGCGGTATGTCATGACGGACGCCCAGCGGTGTAGTCGCCTATGCCAAGGCGCGGGCGATCCAGTAGGTCGCGCCAGCGGCGACATAGGCCAGCACCATCAAATACCCGAACTGAAACACCGTCCAGCCGCGCGAATTGGTTTCGCGCCGCGACACCGCCAGGGTCGAAAAGCACATCGGCGCGTAGACATACCAAGCCAGGAACGCCAGCGCGGTCGGCAGCGACCACGCATTGCGCAACGTCTCGACCAGGCTGGCGGTCAGCGACTCTCCGGTCCCCGCCAACGCATAAACGGTGCCGAGCGCCCCGACCGCCACCTCGCGTGCCGCCATGCCGGGAACCAAGGCGATACACATCTCCCAGGTGAAGCCGACCGGTGCAAACACATAAGACAGCGCCCGGCCGATCATGGCGGCGAAACTGTAGTAAATCGCCGGCTCGGTGGCGCCGTCCGGCGGCTCTGGAAAGCTCGCCAGCAGCCACAGCGCCACGGACGCCAATAGGATGGTGGTGCCGGCGCGCGTCAGGAACGATTTGGCCCGCGACAACAGACCGAGCGCGAGGTCGCGCAATGCCGGCAACTGGTATTTCGGCAGCTCCATCAGGAACGACTGCGCCCCACCCCGCGTCACCGTCAGCCGCAGGATGGCGGCAATCACCAGCGCGTTGACGATGCCGGCGACATAGAGCCCGAACAGCACCAGCCCCTGCAGACCGAGGCCCGCGCCGATGTCGTCGTTGGGGATCACCGCGGCGATGATCAAGGTGTAAATCGGCAGCCGCGCCGAGCATGTCATCAAGGGCGCCACCAGGATGGTGGTGAGGCGGTCGCGCGGATCGTCGATCACCCGCGTTGCCATGATGCCGGGAATGGCACAGGCGACGCTGGACAGGAGCGGCAGGAAAGCGCGGCCGTTGAGACCGACCGAGCGCATCAGCCGGTCCATAATGAAGGCCGCGCGCGCCATGTAGCCCGACTGCTCCATCAACAGGATGAAGAAGAACAGAATCAGGATCTGCGGCAGGAACACGATGACGCTGCCGACACCGGCGATGACGCCGTCGGCGAGCAGGCTGGTCAGCCAACCCTCTGGCAGCAGCCCCTTCACCCAGACGGCGAGCCACGACACGCCGGAATCGATCCAGCCCATCGGCGTCTCTGCCCAGGCGAACACCGCCTGGAACACCACGAACACCAGCGCCAGCAGTGCGAGCGGCCCCAGCACGCGGTGGAGCAGCACGGCGTCAAGCGAGCGACTGATGCGGCTGGCCGCGCCCTCGGCGATCATCACCGCAGCGGCAATTTCGCGGGCGCGCTTTTGCAGCGCACGCAGCCCGGCGGTGTCGAGCGGCGTGTAGTCGTCGGCCGCCGCAGCGCGCGGCGCCATGCCGGCCAAAAGCTCCGGCAGGCGTCGGCGCAGCTCCTCGAGGCCGGCGCGTCGCACCGCCACGGTCGGGATCACCGGCGCGCCGAGCTCCTGCGACAGCCGCGCCACGTCGATACGGGTGCCGTTGCGCTCGGCCAGGTCAACCATGTTGAGGGCAACGACGAACGGGATGCCGAGACGCTTGACGTCCAGCACCAATCTCAGGTGGAGCCGCAGATTGGTGGCGTCCATCACGCAGATCAGCGCGTTGGGCGGGGCCTCGTCGGCGCGCCGGCCGAGCAGCACCTCGCGGGTGATCTCCTGGTCGCGGCTGGCGGCGTCCAGGCTGTAGGTGCCCGGCAGATCGACAATATGAAAGCGGGTGCCGTCCTCCAGCACCACCCGGCCCCAGCGCCGCTCGACGGTCGCACCGGCATAGTTCGCGACCTTTTGGCGACTGCCGGTGAGGCCGTTGAACAGGGCGCTCTTGCCGCAATTGGGGACGCCGGCGAGCGCGATACGCGGAAGGTGGGGCATGCGAAGGGTCAGGCTTCGAGCGGCTGAACGACGACGAGCCCGGCCTCGCGGCGGCGAATGGCGATCATCTGGCGGTCGACCCGCACGCCAAGCGGATCGCCCAGCAGGCCGCGGTGCAGCACTGTCACGGTCTTGCCTTCCTCGAAGCCGATTTCGAGCAGCCGCCGCTCGCAGTCGCAATCCTGGACGCAGGGGGAGATCCCGCGGATCAACGCCGTCCGCCCTTTTGGCAGATCGGCGAGCGTAAGGGCCGGCTCCGGCATATCGTCTCCGAGGGTGTCGCGAGAATTTCGCAAAGACCCATCCCGCCGTTTCGCGGTTACTGTCAAGCCACGAAACGCCAGCGTTGCCACCACGAACGGCGCCGCCACCGGCCGGGTGCGGCAGCGGCGAGCTTGGCGAGCGCGGCGTTCTCGGCTAGCTAGCCCAGGATACGGCCCAAGCCGGACGTCCGCACCCGCCGACGCAAGGTGGAGCTTGGCCGCAAGCCTTTGATGCTGTGGATGGAATTCCTCCGGCGCTGCGACGTGCCGCGGATAGCCGTCATCCACCGGGAGCCCTCGATGCAGAATGATACCGCCAGCCACCCCGCGCCGCGTGTCGGGCTCGTCTCCCTCGGCTGCCCGAAGGCGCTGGTCGATTCAGAACGCATTCTGTCGCGGCTTCGGGCGGAAGGTTACGAGTTTTCGCGGGCCTACCAGGGCGCCAACGTCGTCATCGTCAACACCTGCGGCTTTCTCGATTCCGCCAAGGCGGAGTCGCTTGCCGCCATCGGTGAGGCGATGGCCGCAAACGGCAAGGTGATCGTCACCGGCTGCATGGGGGCTGAGCCGGGCGCCATCCTCGCCAGGTTCCCCAACGTGCTCGCGGTCACCGGCCCGCAGCAGTACGAGCAGGTGGTGGCGGCGGTGCATCGGGCGGTGGCGCCGGCCCACGACCCCTTCCTCGACCTGGTGCCGCCACAGGGCATCCGGCTGACGCCGCGCCACTACGCCTACCTCAAGATTTCAGAGGGTTGCAGTAACCGTTGCAGCTTCTGCATCATTCCGCAGCTGCGCGGCGACCTCGTCTCGCGCCCCGCCGCCGAGGTGCTGCGCGAGGCAGAGACACTGGTGAAGGCCGGGGTCAAGGAACTGCTGGTGATCAGCCAGGACACCTCGGCCTATGGCCTCGACCTCAAATATGCCCCCTCGACCTTTCAGGACCGCGAGGTGCGGGCGCGCTTCCTCGACCTCGCCCGCGAGCTGAGTTCGCTCGGAGTGTGGGTGCGGATGCACTACGTCTACCCCTACCCCCACGTCGACGAGGTAATCGAGCTGATGGCGGCGGGCGGGCTGCTGCCCTACCTCGACATCCCGCTGCAGCACGCCGCGCCGTCGGTGCTGACGGCAATGAAGCGCCCGGCGGCGCAGGAGAAGACGCTGGAGCGGGTCAAGCGCTGGCGCGAAACCTGCCCGAGCCTTGCCATCCGCTCCAGCTTCATCGTCGGCTTCCCCGGCGAGACCGAAGACGATTTCGCTTTTTTGCTCGACTGGCTGAAGGCGGCCGAACTCGACCGCGTCGGCTGCTTCAAGTTCGAGCCGGTTTCCGGGGCGCCCGCCAATGCCCTGCCCGGCGCCGTGCCCGACGAGGTCAAGGCGCAGCGCTACAAGCGACTGATGGAAACCCAGCAGGCGATCTCCGCCAAGCTGCTCAAGCGCAAGGTCGGCAGCCGGCAGAAGGTAATCGTCGACGCCCTCACCGCGACCGGAGCGGTCGGGCGCTCAAGCGCCGACGCGCCGGAGATCGACGGCACTGTCCACATTTCCTCGCGCCGTCCGCTCAAGGTCGGCGAGATCGTCACCGCCCGGATCGACCGGGCGGACGCCTACGATCTCCACGGCACGGTGGCGGGGTATTGAGGGACGCCTTCGCGAGTTTGTCCCGCCGAGGCACCTGAAGGCGGACCTTACACCGAGCGGCGAGGTACCGCCGGGACGGGCGGCATACCGCGTCTTTGACGAAATTCGTCCTGCGCCTGCGCCGACCTCCGTTGGCGAAGGGGATTTCATTGGCGTCGCAGAATATTACGGAATCAGCAGCGTGGCGCCGGTGGTCTCGCGGCCTTCCAGCGCCTCGTGGGCGCGGCGGGCTTCGGCCAGAGGGAAGGTCTGATTGACCTCGATGGTCACCACGCCGGTTCGGATGGCGTCGAACAAATCGGCCGAGACGGCCTCCAGGTCCGCCCGCTTGGCGATGTGGGCGAACAGCGATGGCCGCGTCGCATAGAGCGAGCCGCGTTGCGACAGCATCACCAGATTGAACGCATCGACCGGTCCGGAGGCATTACCGAACGACACGAACAGGCCGAACGGCTTGATGCAGTCCAGCGAGCCGGGGAAGGTCGCCTTGCCGACGCTGTCATAGACCACGTCACAATTGGCGCCCGAGGTGATCTCGGCAACGCGCGCCACGAAATCCTCCTCGCGGTAGAGGATGACGTGATGGCAGCCATGGGCCTTGGCCAGCTCGGCCTTGTCCCTGGAGCCCACCGTGCCGATCACGGTGGCGCCAAGATGAGCTGCCCAGTTGCAGGCGATCAGGCCGACGCCGCCGGCGGCAGCGTGGAACAGGATGGTGTGGCCCGGTCCGACCTTGAAGGTGCGCTTGAGCAGGAACGCCGCAGTCATGCCCTTCAAGAGGGCGGCGGCAGCGGTGCGGTCGTCGATGTCGTCCGGCAGCTTGATCAGCCGCTCAGCCGGCACCAGCCGCGCCTCCGAATAGGCGCCGGAATTGACGACATAGCCGACGCGGTCGCCCGGTTTGACCTCGGTCACTCCGGGTCCGACCGCCTCGACCACACCGGCACCCTCGCCGCCAACCACAAACGGCAGGCCGCCGGCGGGCTGGTAAAGGCCAGAGCGGTAATAGGTGTCGACGAAGTTGAGGCCGATGGCGGTGTGGCGGACGCGCGCCTCGCCGGCACCCGGATCGCCAACCTCGACCCCCTCGATTGTCAGCACCTCCGGTCCGCCGAACCGGTGGACGCGTACCACCCTGGTCATTTCATAGCCTCCCGATCGCGTCGATAAGCGTAATCACGCCGGGCGATCCGGCAAGCCGTTCTCCTGCAATGCCGCCCGGCGACGACGCTTGTTGTGCACCACCACGTTGATCATCTCGACGCCGGCGGCGAACGCCATGGCGAAGTAGATGTAGCCGCGCGGAATGTGGAAGCCGGCTCCGTCCGCCACCAGCGCCACGCCGATCAGCAGCAGGAACGCCAGCGCCAGCATCTTGGTGGTGGGGTGGTCGGCGATGAAGCGGGACACCGGTCCGGAGGCGGCATACATGATGGCAACCGCGATGATCACCGCCAGCACCATGATCTCGATGTCCTCGGCCATACCGATGGCGGTGACGATCGAGTCGATCGAAAACACCAGATCGATGATAATGATCTGGAAAATAATGAACGAAAACGACGCTCCAACCAGCCCCTCGGAGCCGCCCGAGGTGCCGTTCTGCTCGATCTCGTCATGGATCTCGTGGACGGCCTTATAGATCAAGAACAAACCGCCGGCGGCCAGGATGATGTCCCGCCACGACAAGGCCTTGCCAAGGATGGTGATGACCGGCTCGGTCAGGCCGATCAGCCAGGCCAGGATCGTCAAAAGCGCGATGCGGAAAATCAGCGCCAGCGACAGGCCGATCCTGCGGGCGCGCTCGCGCTGGGCGGCCGGCAGCCGCGACACCAGCACAGCGATGAACACGACATTGTCGATGCCAAGCACGATTTCCATCGCGGTCAGCGTGATCAGGGCAGCCCAGGCGGCAGGATCGGCAATCCATTCGAACATCGGGACTTAACGCTCCACAACGCGCGGGCGAAATAGCCCCGCAAACAGAAAATAGAGCGCAAGCGCGCTCAGGCCCGCCGTCACGGCCGGCCCCGGCCGCATATCGGTGGCGAGTGCCAGGATCGCAAGCACACCCCACGCCGAAAGCAGCCCGATATTGGTGCGACGCAGCCGCCGGACCCGGAGTGGGTGGACGAACACCACCGGCACGAAGGTGAAGGCGGCGAACGCCGCCACGGCAACGACCGCCACCCAGGGCTCCGGTCGCAGCAAAAACAGGTAGAATGCCACCGCATTCCAAACCGCGGGAAAGCCGCGGAAGTAATTGTCGGCAGTCTTCATTCGACGGTCGGCGAAGTAGAGCGCCGAGGACACCAAAATGGCGGCGAGACACGGCAGTTCGGCCGCCTTCGGTACCAGCCCGGCGGCGACGATAGCGTAGGCCGGGACCACCACATAGGTGAGAAAGTCGACCACAAGGTCGAGCGCGTCGCCCGACCAACGCGGCAGAACGTCGGCGACCTGCAAGCGGCGGGCGATGGTACCGTCGATGCCGTCGACCGCCAGCGCCGCTGCCAGCCAGGCGAACATGGCGGCGTAATCGCCGGCCACCGCCGCCTGCAACGCCAGGACACCGAGAACCGCGCCCGAGGCGGTGAATATATGGACCAGGAACGCCGCGGCCCGGCGGCTACGTCGGCGCGCCGAAGGCGGCTCGTCATCCCCGCTCCAGCCCCCCTCCGCGCCGCCGGCCGCCATCATCCGTTGCCCCAGTCGAGCGGGCAGACTTCGGCCGAGCGCCCGGCGAAGTTCCAGTTGCGGCCGAACACCCTGAGCTTGCTGCGCTCAGCCTTGCAAACCATCACCTTCGACGAGATCCAGTATTGCGAGTTCTCGATGGTGGTGTGCTCGCCGGCCTTGTTGCCGGGGATCGGCGACACCACTCCTTCGATCAGCTTGGGGATCTCGAAGTGGCGGACATCGTCCTTCACCTCGTAACGGATCGGCACCTGCTGCACCCCGAGGAAGCGACCGACCAAGATCGACAGCAGCGCCGTGGTTCCGCCGGCCTGGCCGGTGAAGATCCGGGTCAGCGCCTCGACCGCCGGCGGCGACGCCCGCTCGTCGATGAAGGCCGCGGCGGTCCAGTTGCCGCGCGACATCAGACCGGGAATTTCGAGCATCAGACCCGCATTGATCCCCGACAGGTCGACGTCGTCGAAATAGCCCCGGTCGATGCGGACGCCGGCCCAGGTCATGCAATAGCCCTCGGTCGGCGGGTGCTGGCCGAGCGACAGCACGCACGGGCAGAATACCGTGCAGTTGCAAGATAACGTCAGTTCTCCAGTCAGCTTCCAGGATTCCGCTTTCGCGCTCTTGGCTAAGCTCTTGTTTACGCTCTTGGACACGCCTACCCCCTCAGGCCGCCCGCGGCCAATGGCTCCACACTTCGGTGCCGACGATCGCCACGCCGGCCGCGATCAACACCGCGCCGATTGCCCGGCTGAACCGAGTCGTCTCGACAACCTTCTCAATCAGCATGACCACGCCGAGCCCGGCCATCCAGACCAGATTCATCACGCCCACCGCAAACATCACCGCCATCAGCGCCCAGCAGCAGCCAAGGCATAACAGGCCCTGGCGGACGCCAAGACGAAAGACGCCGCCGCGCGTGGTGGTCCAGCGGGCGAGGAAGAACGGGAACGGCCGTTGGCAGGCAGTGACGCAAGCGTATTTCAGGCTGGTGAACTGGTAGGCGCCGGCAAGGAGGAACACCGCGCCGGAGAACAGGCCGGACACCGACGCCATCGCCGGATCGAGCAGCGCGGCCGCGGTGAGCCCCCACTGTGCGAGACCGAGCGTCAGCGCCGCGAGCATCCAGACGGCAAGATAGCCGGCGGCGATGACCAGGGGCGATACCACCGGCTGCCCTTTTGCTGCGGCGGTATCCGCGATCTCGGCATAAGTGAGGATCATCGGCGCCGCGGTCGGCAGCATCATCGCAAATACCATGGCGCCCCACATCAGCACCACCAATGCGAAATCGCCGAGCCCCCATACCGCCGCACCGGGCATGCCAAAGTGCGACATGCCGGGCTGACACAGCGACGCCAGCAGCGCCCGGCCGAGTTCGTCACGCGTTGCCGGGTTGAGCAGGCGGTCGAACAGCGCCATGCCGGGACCGAGCGTCGTCGCCTCACCGCTCTCCGCCATCCCGGCAACCATGATCAGCATATAGGCCCAGCCGAGCACGGCCAGGACAACGATGGCCGCAACCGCCAGCCTGCGCGGACGGGCGAACACCCGGCCGAGCCGAGCCGCGGCGGGCGGCAGCGCATCGAACCGATCACGACGAATACTCTCGGTCAAAGCGTCTGCCTCACAGACAAAACCTCGCCGCACTCCAGGTTCCGAAAGGTACTACCGCGAACCCGGACCCAGCCCGTCTCAAATTCACCTATCACAGACCGCTTTTCCGCCACCGGTGTTCGCACACCCCTCTGTGACACTGGCTTCCACCGCACATGATTTCACCAACATTCTGCAAACGCTTCACACCTGCAAGGCCGCATGGCCTAGTCTGGTTCGCTGGCGCATAGTAGCGCAACACGATCTATGTGGTTGCCGGGAGCCGAGATGACAGACAGCGAAGCGGTTGAAGATGTCGAAATCGCCGTGGTGGGTGCCGGCCCGGCCGGGCTCGCCGCGGCGCTCGCATTGGCCCTGACCGGCGCGGAGGTGGCGCTGGTCGGGCTGCCGCCGCCCGCCGAGGACAACCGCACCACCGCACTGCTCGGCGGCTCGGTCACCGCACTGGAAACACTCGGCGTTTGGGCCGCCCTCGCCGGCCGCGCCGCGCCACTTCGCGGCATGCGGTTGATCGACGACACCGGCGGGCTGATCCGCGCACCGCAGTTGGAATTCCGCGCCACCGAACTCGGGCTCGATGCATTCGGTTGGAACGTGGCCAACCGCGACCTGGTGGCGGCGCAGCGGGCACGGCTCGCCGCCCATCCCCGATTGACGGTGCGCGAGGCGAAGGTCGAGGCGGTCGAAATCACCGATAGCCACGTCTTTCTCCGTCCGGCTGCCGGGGACACCATCCGCGCCAGGCTGGTGGTCGCCGCCGACGGCCGGAATTCGCTCGCCCGCACCGCCGCCGGCATCACGGTGACGCACCACCGATACCCGCAAACGGCGGTGACGCTCAATCTGCTGCACAGCGCCCACCACCACGATGTCTCGACCGAGTTCCACACGCGCCGCGGTCCGTTCACACTGGTGCCGTTGCCGGGCGATCGCTCCAGCCTGGTCTGCGTCACCTCGCCGGAGGACGCGGACGTGCTGATGGCGCAGGACGACACCGCGCTGGCCCGCGAACTGGAGCGGCGCGCTCATTTCGTGCTCGGCCGGTTCAAGATCGACGGCGGCCGGGCGGCGTGGCCGCTGGCGGCGGAAACACCGAGCCGGCTCGGCGCCCGCCGCGTCGCTTTGGTCGGCGAGGCGGCGCACGTGGTGCCGCCGATCGGGGCACAGGGCCTGAACCTTGGCCTGCGCGACGGCGCCATGCTGGCCGAGTTGGTGGCCGAGGCTCGGCGGGAGGGCGACGACGTCGGCAGCGACGCGCTGCTCCGCCGCTACGGCGATGCGCGCCGAATCGACATCATGAGCCGCACCTTCGCCATCGACACCCTCAACCGCTCGCTGATGTCGCCCTTCCTGCCCCTCCACGCCGCACGGAGCGCGGCACTGTGGCTGGTCGACCGCCTGCCGTTCCTGCGCAGGCTGGTGATGCGCGAGGGCCTTGGGCCCCGCCTCGGCGAACCCAGGCTGATGCGCGGCGAGATGCTGTGAGGGCTTCTCTTGCGCGCTCACGGCATCATCCATCACGACGCGGCCTGAATGCCGCTCATCAGGACAAGGTCGCGTCTGATTTTGCCTCCAACCGAGGCGCCGGCAGCACGGTGTCGGGCCGGCGGAAGCCCTCCGCGATCGGTAGTGGCAGTGCCGGGATTTCGACGCCCTCGGCCAGTGCAACACGGCGGGTGAACAGGCCGCGGCCGACGAAATGGGGGTCGGCCAACGCCTCCTCCAGCGTTGCCGCCACCGTGGCGCAGCAATCGGCGGCTTCCAGGATCGGCCGCCAGTGTGCGGCGGGCCTGCCGCCCACAATGTCTGCAACATGGGCCGCGGTTGCCGCCGGGTCGTTGGAGTCATCGCGCAGCGCGGCATCGAGGTCGAGCGCGTCGCAAAACCCCTCCCAGAACTTCTGCTCCAACGCAGCGCACGCCACCAGCCGACCGTCGGCGGTTGGATAGAGCCGGTAGCGCGGCGAGTCCGCGGTCGGCTCGGCATGGGATGCGGCGGCGTTGGCGCCCTTGCCCCAGTGGTGCGCGAGGTTGAGCCAGCCGAAGGTGAACATGGCGTCGGTCATGCCGATGTCGATGCGGCTGCCGACGCCGGTCTTGTCACGTTGCAGCAACGCCAGCAGGATGTTGATCAGCGCCGGCATGGTGCCGCCACCGATGTCGGCAGCATGAACCGGCGGCAGCGTCGGGTTCTCGACCGGGGCGCCGGCAAGCAGACCAGTGGCGGCGACAAAGTTGAGATCGTGGCCGGCGTGCTGGGCGCGTGGTCCCTCCTGGCCGTAGCCTGAGATCGAGCAATAGATCAGCCGCGGGTTGATCGCCTTGACGGCGTCGTAGCCGAGGCCGTTGCGGGCCATCACCCCCGGCCGAAACTGCTCGATCAGGATGTCAGCGCGTTCGATCAGCGGCCGCAGCCCCGCGAGCTGGGCGGGGTCCTTGAAATCGACCGTGACGCCGCGCTTGCCGCGATTGAGCAATGCGAACGGCAGCGAGGCGCCTTCGATCCGGGGCGAGAAGCCCCGCATCGACTCCCCCTCCGGGCGTTCGATCTTGATGACCTCGGCCCCCGCCTCCGCCAGCATCAGGCTGGCCAGCGGGCCGGGCAACAGGGTGGTGAAATCGAGCACGACGAGGCCCGACAGTGGCAGCGAAAACGACATCAGCGGGCCTCACTTGGACACTGGACTCGAAATTGGTTGCAGATGGTTTTACACTGGATACCGCATGGTCAAGCCGCACCGGCGCGACCAAAGCAGGACTTCCGCCGCTTTTCGCGATCCGCTAGCGATTTGTCCGGGAGGACCATGCCAATGAAACTACCGCGCAATTTTTACAAGCCGCTCGCCATCGGCGCCCCTGCCCCGCTGCGTGAGCTGCCGGTGCGCCTGGAACGTATGATCCATTTCGTGCCGCCGCACATGGAGAAGGTTCGGGCCAAGGTGCCGGAGCTGATCGCCAAAGTCGACGTCGTGCTCGGCAACCTGGAGGATGCCATCCCGATCGAGGCCAAGGAGGCGGCGCGGCGCGGCTTCATCGAAATGGCGAAGGCGAGCGACTTCGGCTCGACCGGGCTGTGGACGCGCATCAACGCGCTCAACTCGCCGTGGGTGCTCGACGACCTCGTCGAGATCGTGCGCGAGGTTGGCGGCAAGCTCGACGTCGTCATGCTGCCCAAGGTCGAGGGGCCGTGGGACATCCATTACCTCGACCAACTGCTCGCCCAGCTCGAAGCCCGTCACCATGTGCAAAAGCCGATCCTGATCCACGCCATTTTGGAGACCGCCGAGGGCGTGAAAAACGTCGAGGCCATCGCCAGCGCCTCGCCGCGCATGCACGGCATGAGCCTCGGCCCGGCGGACCTTGCCGCCTCGCGGGCAATGAAGACGACGCGGGTCGGCGGCGGCCACCCCGACTATCGCGTGCTGGCCGATGTCGCCGAGGCCGGCGCATCGCGTGCCAGCGCCCAACAGGACTTGTGGCATTATACCGTCGCCAAGATGGTCGACGCCTGTGCGGCGAACGGCATCAAGCCGTTCTATGGCCCGTTCGGCGATTTCTCCGACGCGGGAGCCTGCGAGGCGCAGTTCCGCAACGCCTTCCTGATGGGCTGCGCCGGGGCGTGGTCGCTGCACCCCAGCCAGATCGATATCGCCAAGACGGTGTTCTCGCCCGACCCCGACGAGGTGCGGTTCGCCAAGAAAATCCTCGACGCCATGCCGGACGGCTCCGGCGCGGTGATGATCGATGGCAAGATGCAGGATGACGCCACCTGGAAGCAGGCCAAGGTGATCGTCGACCTCGCCCGCATCGTCGCCGCCAAGGATCCAGCGCTCGCGGCCGAATACGGGCTTTGACGGCACCGCTGCGAACGCGAATCCGCGTCTCGTTTTAAGCCGTTGCGAAACAACGAAGGTCTCGATCCCGGTCGAGATCTTCTGCCGCTTGCGGCGGGCGCATTTCGACACGGCGGCAGGTCATATCTTGAGTCCGCAATCGGCGTTAAATGTTTGTTTTCAAGTGGAAAAAACTTGATCCGCTGGGGCCTGCCCCCGGCCACGCATCCGCGGCTGCGGGCTGGGCTATATTACGGTGCCTTGACACCCTGGAGGCGGTCACATAGGTCACCCCCGTCCGGGGACTGCTCTGCCATGAAACCGAGGGTCGCCAAGTTTCGCATCGGCGAAGTGGTTCGCCACCGCCTCTACCCCTTCCGCGGGGTGGTGTTCGACGTCGACCCGACCTTCAGCAACACTGAAGACTGGTGGCTCGCCATTCCCGAAGAGTCCCGGCCGGACAAGAACCAGCCATTCTACCACCTGTTCGCGGAAAACGCCGAGACCGAGTACATCGCCTACGTCTCCGAACAGAATCTGGAGGCTGATACCTCGGGCGAGCCGATCCGCCACCCGCAGGTTGCCGAGATCTTCGAGACCGACGACGACGGCGGCTACCGCACCCGGTCCGTCGTACTGCACTGACCCCCGCGCCGCTGCGCGAGCCCGGTCGTGCGACGACTGCCGTTTCCGGCACTGCCGCGCCTATTTGCCAGAAGCCATGATCGCGTTGGCCTCGTCGGCCTTCGAAGACAATGTTGCGGCCCACGCGAAGAATCCCGACAGCGCGCCGTGTTGCATCGCTGTTTCCCGCTGGCATAACGGCGAACACCACCGGGAACCCGCTAGGCGCTGTCTCATTTACGACACAGCCGCCGGACTAGGCTTGCAGCGCCGAACGCAAGCGCGGCCTGTACTTTCCCGCCGTGACGGTGATCGACGCTCGATGATCGACTCAACCTTTGGAGAGGCGCCATGAGGGTTCCCAACCGAAAGCCGCCAACCAAGGCCGAACTGATCGCGGACGGCGTGGTGCATGGGGTGGGCCTCACGGCGGGCATGGTCGGCACCCTGGTGTTGTTGATCGTCGCGACGGCGTACGGCGAGGCACGGCATGTCATCGCTGCCGCGGTCTATGCGTTCGGGCTCCTGGCGATGCTGTCGTGCTCCGCCGCCTATAACCTGCTGCGCGACCACCCGCGACGCGGCATCCTGCGCGGGCTCGACCATTCCGCCATCTATGTGATGATCGCCGGCAGCTACACCCCATTTCTCACCACCCTCAAGGACGCATGGGTGGTGGGGCTGACCGGCTCGATGTGGGTGCTGGCCGGCATCGGCATCCTGCTCAAGATGGCGCTGCCCAATGTCAACGAGGCGGTCTCGATCTCGTTCTATCTGGCGCTGGGCTGGATGGGCATCATCGCGTTCTGGCCGCTGACGGAGACGCTGGGCCAGACGACATTGACCCTGCTCGCGGTGGGCGGGGTGATCTATTCGGTCGGCGTCATTTTCCACGTCGTGGAAAAGATCCCGTTCAACAACGCGATCTGGCACACCTTTGTGCTTGGCGCTGCGGTGATCCACTATATTGCGGTCATCCGCACCGTCCGGGCGACCTGACACGAATCCGCGCTGCTGTGGACTCAGTGTTGTTTTCGAATGGCCGAAACAGACTTCCAGATCACGGGTTTTTCGGCGCGATCGTTTCGGATGTCACGACGTGATCGGCCGGCAATCTGGGCGTGGCGGCACGCGCGCCAGGTTGGTTCGCGCCTCACTTCCGCGCGATCCACTGCACCACCGGCAGCGCCGGGCGCCAGGCGGTGAGGCCGCCGACCGGGCCAGCGCGCTCGATGGCGATCCGGATCAGGCTGCCACCGACTTTTCCCTGCCAAGCCAACACTATGGCCTCGGTTTCCAGCGTCACGGCATTGACCACCAGCCGGCCGCCAGGCTTGAGCGCTGCCCACGCCGCCTCGATCACCCCCGCCTCCCCGGCGCCGCCGCCGATGAACACCGCGTCGGGCGCCGGCAGCCCGGCCAGTGCCGCCGGCGCCGTGCCGAGCTTGAGGTCGAACCGCGGCACCCCCAGCGCCAGCGCGTTGCGCTGGGCGCGGGCCAGACGGCCGGCGCTGGCCTCGATGCCGATGGCGTGGGTTGCCGGGTGGGCCAGCAGCCACTCGATGCCGATCGAGCCGGCGCCAGCGCCGACATCCCACAGCAACTCGCCGGGGCGCGGGGCGAGGCTGGACAGCGTCAATGCCCGCACCTCCCGCTTGGTGAGCTGACCATCGCTCTCGAACAACTCGTCCGGCAGGCCGGCAACCGCCGGCATGATGGTGGCGCCCGCCGCGGCCTCCGCCTCGATTGCTACCGCTACCGGAGCGTTAATTTCGGTTACATCGAAGCCTGACGCCGTCGTCGTCCGGGTCCGCTCGCGTGGGCCGCCGACCGCCTCCAGCACGGTGAGCCGCGAGGGGCCAAAGCCGAGGTCGGCGAGGTAGGCCGCAAGCAGCGCCGGGGCCGCACCGTCCCGCAACAGCACGATCAGCCGAGCGCCCGGCGCAAGGTGCGGCCTGAGCGTCTCCATCGGCCGGGCGTGGAGGCCGAGTGTCGCGGTTTCCTCTAGCCGCCAGCGCAGCCGTGCCGCCGCGAGGGCAAAGGTCGAGGGCGCCGGCACCACCACCATTTCCTCCGCCGCCACCGCGCGGGCCAGCGCCGCGCCGGCGCCAAACCAGAACGGATCGCCCGAGGCCAGCACCGCCACCCGCTCGCCGCGGCGGGCGACCAGCTTGGGGATCGAGGCCGCGAACGGTACCTCCCACTCGAGCTCCGGCTTGCCGAGCGACTTGACGAGGTCGAGGTGACGGCGGCCGCCGGCCACCAGCTCGGCCGCGTCGAGCAGCGCGCGCGCCGCCGGCGTCAGCCCGTCCAAACCATCCTCATTGACGCCGATGATGGACAACCACGGTCCCGGCGTGCCATCGCTCGCGCTCATGACCCAACCTCTACGCCTTCTCATCCTCGGCGGCTCGACCGAGGCGACCCGGCTCGCCGCCGCGCTCGCCCAGGATGCCGCCTATGCCGCCACCGTGTCGTTCGCCGGTCGCACCGAGGCCATCGTGCCGCCGCCAGTGCCATATCGCGTCGGCGGCTTCGGCGGAATCGACGGCCTCGTGCAATATCTCATGTCCGAGCGCATCGACGGCCTGATCGACGCCACCCACCCGTTCGCCGCGCAGATGAAGGCCCACGCCGTCACCGCCGCCAAGCTGGCCGGCGTGCCGCTGCTCGGGCTCGAGCGGCCGGCCTGGACCGCCGGACCCGGCGACCGCTGGACCGAGGTCGATCGCATGGACGCCGCGGTCGATGCCCTCGGCGACAAGCGGCGGCGGGTCTTTCTCGGCATCGGCCGGCTGAACCTCCATCTGTTCGCGCGGGCGCCGCAGCACGCCTATCTGGTGCGGCTGGTCGACCCGCCGCGCGAGGCGTTGCCGCTGCCCGACGTCGAGGTGGTGGTGGCGCGCGGCCCGTTCCACGACGCCGCCGACCGCGCCATGCTGGAGCGGTTTGGCGCCGAGATGGTGGTGACAAAGAACTCCGGTGGCACGGCTGCCGACGCCAAGCTGGTCGCCGCCCGTGCGCTCGGGCTGCCGGTGGTCATGGTGCGCCGCCCGGCGGTGCCGGAACGGCAGGTGGTGGCGACGGTCGCCGACGCTTTGGGCTGGCTTTCGCGCCTGGCTTCCGAGACTCCTGCATAACCTGTCGGAACCCTATCGTCCCCCTACGCGGCGCGGGGTGTAGACGAACGGCCGCCCGCCCGGCCTTGCCACCAGCCGGGTCTGGGACGAGCCGACCAGCACCACCGTGCGCATGTCGGCGCGCTCGGCCTCGGCATCGCTGAGTGGCACAATGTCGATGCGCTCGTCCGGCTCGCTCACCGCGTGGGCGAACACCACCGGCGTCGCGGCCGGGCGAACGCCGCGCAGCAGCTCGAACGCCTGATGGAGCTGCCAGGGCCGTGCCCGCGACAGCGGGTTGTAGAGCGCGATGGCGAAATCGGCCTCCGCCGCCAGCAGCAGGCGTCGGGTCACCAGTTCCCACGGCTTGAGGTTGTCGGACAGGTTGATGGCGCAGAAATCGTGACCGAGCGGAGCGCCGACCCGCGCTGCCGCCGCCAGCATGGCGGTGATGCCGGGCACCACCTCGACGTCGATCTCGCGCCAGGCCGGCTCGCCGCCCTCGATCGCCTCGAACAGCGCCGCCGCCATGGCGAACACGCCGGGGTCGCCCGACGACACCACCGCAACGCGCCGGCCGGCCGCCGCCAGCGCCAGGGCGTGGCGGGCGCGGTCGAGCTCCTCGCGATTGTCGGAGCCGTGGCACACCTGCCCGGGCCGTCCCGACACCCGCGCAAGATAGGGGCCGTAGCCGACGAGGTCGGTGGCGTCGGCGAGCACGGCCGTCGCCTCCGGCGTCACCAGCCGCGCCGCGCCGGGGCCGAGCCCGACCACGACGATACGGCCGGTCACGGCCGCCGCCCCTCGCCCGGCACCAGCACCATGGCGAAATAGGGCGCCTCGTCGTCGTCCTTGTCGGTCAGCGGCATCACCACCTGGTCCGCCATGGTGCCGCGCTCAACATAGATCGCGCGGTCGAGGAAGCCGGCGATCGACAGCGCCCGGCGCACCTTGGCAAGGTTGCGGCCGATCTTCATCACCACCAGCGCGTCGGCGGTCTCGATCTGGGCGATCATGCTGCCCTCGTCCAGCGTCGCCGGCACCACCACCAGCACGTCGTCGCCATAGGTCATCGGCTGGTCGGCCGCGGTCCAGCAGCCGGCCATGCCGGAAATGCCGGGCACCACCTCGACCTTGGCGCGGTCCTTGAGCCGGCTGTGCAGATGCATGAACGAGCCGTAGAGGAACGGATCGCCCTCGCACAGCACCACGACGTCGCGGCCCTCGGCCGCCAGTGCCGCCAGCCGGTCGGCGCTGGCCTGGTAGAACGGCCGCAGCGCCTCGCCATAGGCCGGGTCGTCCGCCGCAATCTCGGTGGTAACAGGGTATTCAAGCGCCATCTCGGTGGCGCCCGGCTTGAGCATGCCCTCGACGATGGTGCGGGCGTGGCCCGGCCGATCCGGCTTGCGGAAGAAGGCGACCACGTCGGCCTGCGTGACCAGCCGCGCCGCCTTGAGGCTGATCAGATCGGGATCGCCGGGGCCAAGCCCGACGCCGTAGATGGTTCCGCTCATAGGCCCTGCCCCCTTGCTGTGGCGCCGAACGCGCCGGCCGGTTGCGGGCAGTGCGCGGCCCGCCCGCGATGTTCGACGGCGTTCTGCGAACAGACGCCCCGGCTATTCCCGCTCGCTGGCCAGGGCGTTGACCGCGGCCGCGGTCATGGCGCTGCCGCCGCGTCGCCCGCGCACCACCGCCGCCGGCACCCGGCCGTCGGCCAGCAGCGCTTCCTTCGATTCGGCGGCGCCGACGAAGCCGACCGGCATGCCGATCACCGCCGCCGGCGGCACGATTCCCGGCTGTGCCAGCATCTCCAGTAGGCGGAACAGCGCGGTCGGCGCGTTGCCGATCGCCACCACCGCACCGGCGAGATGCGGACGCCACAACTCCAGCGCGGCGGCACTGCGGGTGGTGCGGAGGTCCTCGGCAAGCCGGGCCACCCGAGCATCGCCGAGCGTGCAAATCACCTCGTTCGCCGCCGGCAACCGGGCGCGGGTGACGCCGTCGGCCACCATGCGGGCGTCGCAGAGGATCGGCGCGCCGGCCTTCAACGCCGCCGCGGCCGCGGCCGCAAAACCCCGGACGAACACGATGTCGTCGGCAACCTCCACCATGCCGCAGGCATGGATGACCCGCACCGCCACCTTCTCCTCGCCGGCATCGAAACGGTCGAGCCGCGCTTCGGCGCGGATGATGGCGAACGACCTCGCATAGATCGCCGCGCCGTCTTTCTCATAGGCGTATGTCATCGGGGCACTTCGATAGGACCGCCACGCCGGCGTCAACCGCGATCGAGGCGCCCGCGGCGCTTGACCCACGGAATTTGAATGACCGAATTCGGCGCCGGAATCGCCGCAGCGACAATTCGCGTCAGGCCAATCGCGCCAATTCGAATTGTGCCAATTCGAATTCCGCATGGTGTCCGGTCGCTGCACAGTTAAGCTCCGCGTATAAGAAGCCGCCACGGCCGACAGCGGGTCGGCCGGCGGCAAGGCGATGGTTGGGGGAGCGAGGTCGATGGCTGCGCGGGTTCTCATGTTCCAGGGCACTGGCTCCGACGTCGGCAAATCGCTGCTAGTGGCTGGGCTCGCCCGCCTGTTCGCCCGCCGCGGCGTCACGGTCCGGCCGTTCAAGCCGCAGAACATGTCCAACAACGCCGCGGTGACCGCTGACGGCGGCGAGATCGGCCGCTCGCAGGCGCTGCAGGCACGGGCGGCGTTGGCGCTGACCTCGGTGCACATGAACCCGGTGCTGCTCAAGCCGCAGGGCGGGAACGGCGCGCAGATCGTGGTGCAGGGCAAGGTGTGGGGCGAAGCCTCGCCCCGCGACTATCAGGCGGCCAAGAAGACGCTGATGCCCTACGTGCTGGACAGCTTCGACAGGTTGAAGGCGGAAGCCGACCTCGTGCTGGTCGAGGGCGCCGGCGCCGCCGGCGAAATCAACCTGCGCGCCAACGACATCGCCAATATGGGGTTCGCCCAGGCGGCCCAAGTCCCGGTGGTGCTGGTGGGCGACATCGACCGCGGCGGCGTCATCGCCAGCCTGGTCGGCACCCGCGCCGTGCTGACGCGGGACGACGCCCGCCTCATCGCCGGTTTCATCGTCAACAAGATGCGCGGCGACCCCGGCTTGTTCGCCGACGGCATGGCGTTTGTCGCCGCCCATACCGGCTGGGCGCCGGTCGGGCTGGTGCCGTTCTTCGATGCCGCCCACAAGCTGCCGGCCGAGGACGCCATGAGCCTGCTCGGCTCGGCCGAGCCCGGCCGCACCCGTGCCGCCTGGGTCACCGCTGGGCCGCTGACACCGGCGGGCCTTTCCGCCGACCCGTCCGCCGGCCTGGCCGGCGCGGCGGCCGCCCTGGGCCGGCGACTGCGGGTGGTGGCGCCGGTGCTGCCGAACATCGCCAACTTCGACGACCTCGACCCGCTGAAGCTCGAACCGGCGGTCGAGTTGATCCTGCTGCACGACGGTGCGCCGCTACCGGTCGACGCCGATTTCGTGGTGTTGCCCGGCTCGAAGGCGACCATCGCCGACCTCGCCGTCCTGCGGGCAGCCGGCTGGGACGCCGACCTCATCGCCTACGCCCGCCGCGGCGGGCGCATCCTCGGCCTGTGCGGCGGCTACCAGATGCTGGGCCACACCGTATCCGACCCCGATGGCGTCGAGGGCGTGCGCGCCAACGTGCCGGGGCTCGGCCTGCTCGACATCGACACCGTGCTGACCTCCGACAAGACGCTGGCGGCGGCGGCGGGCGAAACGATCGCCGACGGCGTGCCGTTCGCCGGCTACGAGATGCACATGGGCCGCTCGGCCGGCCCGGCAACGACGCGACCGATGGTGCGGCTGAAGGACGGCCGCGTCGACGGCGCCACCTCCCCGGACGGCCGCATCGCCGGCTGCTACGTCCACGGCCTGTTCGCCGACAATCGCCAGCGTGCCGCCTGGCTCGCCCGGCTCGACGCCCCGCCGAGCGGACTGGACTACGACGCCACCGTCGATGCCACGCTCGATGCGTTGGCCGACCACCTCGCCGCCCATCTCGACATCGACATGCTGCTGCACCTGGCGCACTGATAAAAAGCGCCCGGACAGGCCGCGCTACCGGAAATCCTCGACATAGGTCATGACGAGGTAGAGCACCGCCTCGGCCGAGGCGAGGTTCTTGTAGCGGTGCGGCACGTCGGCCTCGAACAGCACGGCGTCGCCCTCGCTCAGCACCACCGGCGGCTCGCGGCCGGACACGATCTCGACCGTGCCCTGCAACACCACCAGGTTCTCCCGCGTGCCGGCAACGTGCGCCTCGGCGTGCTCGACGTGGCGCGGCGCCAGCCGCAGCTCGTAGAACTCGAACCGCCGCTCGGCGTCGAACGGAAACAGCGCGCGCGAGGTGAAGCGGCCCTCACTCGAAGACAGGATCTTGGAGTCGTCCCGGCGCATCACCACCACCGGGGCCGGACCCTGCGCCGCCGTCAGCGCCGCGAACGGCATCGCCAGCGCGTTGGCGACCTTCCACAGGATCTTGATGGTCGGCACGCTCTTGCCGGTCTCGATCTGACCCAGCATCGCGCGGCTGACGCCGGACAGATGCGCGAGCCGTTCAAGCGACAGGCCGCGGCGGGTGCGGATGCGGCGCAGGTTGGCGCCGACGATCACCGCAAGACCGTCGAACTCGTCCTCCGACGGGGTGTGCACCGGTCTATGGCCGTTGGCGGCCAGGCTCGCGGAAGCCGTCGGCGGCGGCGCCGCTTCCGCATCCGATGACATGAACTCATCCCGCATGGACGCGGTCCGACCCTGCGACCGGAACCGAAACCGGCATCAGCACCATCATCATCATCGGCACCCACATCACGTTGGTCGGCGCCGGCGCCGCGGTCACGGCGCTATCATCGCGCTTGGTCTGGCGCTGGGCGCGGTAGGCCGCGAGGTCGATCACGGCGGCGGTCAATGCGGTGGTTTCGGTCGGTGTCAACATGACGGAATTTTTCCAGGAAATCGGACCCACCCGCAAGAGAAGCGAAATTCAATCTAGAGCTATCTTGCAGCGTTTCATTCTCGACCGCCGTCGCACCGAAAACGGTTCATTCCTTCGTTCCAGGATGGAACAGCGCAGCACCGCGCCGGCGCCTGCGACCGTGCGCGAGCGGACGACCGCAACCGGAATCGGCGCCAAACTGCGATGGCGTGCGGATGCCGATGCGGCCGGGTCAATCAGGCCGCTTGGCTTCCGGTTGATCACGTCATGCCCGGAAGCGCGCTCGCCGAAACGCCGCGTGCGAGCACGGAATTCCGGCGAGCGTCATACGGCGAGGACGTGATCCGTCATTCCGTTTCCGGGAGATCCCTTCGGGGTCCCGGAAACAAGTTCGCCGAAAACCCCTTCACAAAGAAGGGGTTTTCCGGCGAACGGAATACGGTTCTCCGGCCTGATCAGCCGGAAGCCATATCAGAGGCTTGATCAGCCGTGGCGGTGGGTCCGCGCAAGGGCGTCGCTGAATCGCCATTCCAGCAGCGACTTGACGACGAGGGTGACGAGCGCGAGCCCGGCCAACAGCGATGCGACCGCGAAGGCGCCGACGAAGGCGTACTCGTTGTAGAGAATCTCCACCTGCAGCGGCATGGTGTTGGTGAGGCCGCGGATATGGCCCGACACCACCGACACCGCGCCGAACTCGCCCATCGCGCGGGCATTGGCGAGCAGCACGCCGTAGAGCAGCGCCCACTTCACGTTGGGCAGCGTGACGGTGAGAAACATGCGAAAGCCGGAGGCGCCGAGCGTCAGTGCCGCTTCCTCCTCGGCGGTCCCCTGCTCCTGCATCAGCGGGATCAGCTCACGGGCGACGAATGGGAAGGTGACGAAGATCGTCGCCAGCACCAAGCCGGGCACGGCGAAGATGATCTTGATGTCGTGGGTCTGGAGGAAGGCGCCGAACACGCCGTGGGCGCCGAACAGCAGCACGAACACCAGGCCCGACACCACCGGCGACACCGAAAACGGCAGGTCGATGAAGGTGACGAGGATGCTCTTGCCGACGAACTCGAACTTGGCGATCGCCCACGCCGCGGCGATGCCGAACACCACGTTCATCGGCACCGCGATCACCGCCACCAACAGCGTCAGCCGGATCGCAGCCTGGGTGTCGGGATCGGCAAACGAGGCGAAATAGGCGGCAGCGCCGCGGCGCAGCGCCTCGGCGAACACCGCCACCAACGGCAGCACCAGGAACAACGCCAGGAAGCCGACCGCGGCGGCGATCAGCAGCCAGCGCGTCAGCGGCCTCTCGCCGGTCACCGGCGCGATCTGCGACCGCGACGGCACGGGTCCGAACATCGCGCTGTCAGACATGACCGAACCTCCGCCGGCTCCAGGCCTGGATCAGATTGATCGCGAGCAACGAGGCAAACGAGATTGCCAGCATGATGGTCGCGATCGCGGTCGCACCGGTGTAGTTGAATTCCTCAAGCTGGATCACGATCAGCAGCGGCGCGATCTCCGATACGAACGGCATGTTGCCGGCGATGAAGATCACCGAGCCGTATTCGCCGACCGCGCGCCCGAATGCGAGCGCAAATCCGGTGAGCACGGCCGGCAACAGGCTCGGCAGGATCACCCGCACCACGGTCTGGGCACGCGAGGCGCCGAGCGTGGCGGACGCCTCCTCGATCTCGCGGTCGAGGTCAGCCAGAACCGGCTGCACCGTCCGCACCGCGAACGGCAAGCCGATGAACACCAGCGCGACGAAGATGCCGAGCGGCGTATAGGCAACGCTGATGCCGAACGGCACCAGCAGCGCGCCGATCCAGCCGTTCGGGGCATAGATCGCGGTCAGCGCGATGCCCGCCACCGCGGTTGGCAACGCAAACGGCAGATCGACGATGGCATCGAGCAGCCGCCGGCCGGGAAAGGCATAGCGCGTCAGCACCCAGGCGACCAGCAGGCCGAACACGGCGTTGAGCGCTGCCGCCGCAAACGAGACGCCGAACGAGAGCTTGAGCGCGGCGGCGACCCGCGGCGACGTCGCCGTCTGCCACAAGCCGTCAAGTCCGAGGCCGGAAGCCCGCACCACCAGCACGGTGAGCGGGATCAGCACGATCAGCGAAAGATACGTGACAGAAAAACCGAAGGTGAGTCCGAATCCCGGCAGCGCACTGGGCTGCCGGAACCGGAGCGGCGGCGATCGCAGCAAGGTGGCGATACTCATCGCGCCGCCGACCCGCCCGGCTTGTAGATCTGGTCGAACACACCGCCGTCGGCGAAATGCTCGACCTGAGCCTTGCTCCAGCCGCCGAACACCTGGTCGATCGACACCAGCTTGATGTTCGGGAACCGCTTGAGGTCCTCGGCGTCGGCCGCCTCCGGCTTCGACGGCCGGTAGTAATTGGCGGCGATGATGCGCTGTGCGGCGGGGGTGTAGAGATAATCGAGATAGGCCTGGGCAACCTCGCGCGTGCCGCGCTTGTCGACCACCTTGTCGACCAGCGCCACCGGAGGCTCGGCGAGGATCGAGAGCGAGGGGTAGACGATGTCGAACTTGTCGGCGCCGAACTCGGCGATTGCCAGATGGGCCTCGTTCTCCCAGGAGATGAACACATCGCCCAGCCCGCGCTGGACGAAGGTGGTGGTCGAGCCGCGGGCGCCGGTGTCGAGCACCGGGACGTTGCGGTAGATCGCCTCGACCAACGCCTTGGCCTTGGCCGGATCGTTGGAGCGGTCGAGTTCATAGGCCCAGGCCGCGAGGTAGTTCCAGCGCGCCCCGCCCGAGGTCTTGGGGTTGGGGGTGATGACCTGGGTGCCGGGCTTGGCGAGATCGTCCCAGTCCTTGATGGCCTTCGGATTGTCCTTGCGGACCAGGAACACGATGGTCGAGGTGTAGGGCGAGGAATTGTTGGCGAGGCGCTTCTGCCAGTCAGGCGGCAGCAGCTTGCCCTCGCGGGCGATGGCGTCGATGTCGCCGGCCAGCGCCAGCGTCACCACGTCGGCCTCCAGGCCGTCGATCACGGTGCGCGCCTGCCGGCCCGAGCCGCCGTGCGAGGCGCGGACCGTCACCTTCTGGCCGGTTTTCGCCAGCCACTCCTTGGCGAACGCCTCGTTGATCGCCTTGTAGAGCTCGCGGGTCGGGTCGTACGACACGTTGGTGAGCGTGACGTCGGACGGCGCGGCGGCGGTGTTGTGGCTCGGGCCCGTGCCCTGGGCGTGGCCGAACACGGTCGTGGCGAGCACGAAGCCGAACGCGGCGGCGGTGGCGGCGACCGGGCGCCAGCGGATGGAATGGACAAGATCGATCATGACGGTCTCCACGGCTCGGTGTTGCGGACGGATGCACCGGAGGGCGCTGTGGCGGGCTCGAAAGGTGCCGGTGGTTTGCCACACGGCTCGAAGGGCTCGAAACGGTTGAGGCGGCGCCTTCTCTCCCGCGTTGGGGGCGGCCGGAGGTGACCCCGGCCGCCGTCGATCTCACCAGGTGGCAAGGATGGAGCCGCCGAAGGTCTTGTCAACAAAGGCCTTCACGTCCGCCGAGCGGTAGAGGTCGATGTAGCGGCGGATGCGGGGGTCGTCCTTGCGGTCGTCGCGGGCGGCGAACACCAGCGTCCACTGCGAATCGATGCCCTCCAACGCCAGCGCCTTGTTGCGGTCGAGCCCGGCAAGGTGGGCGTAGTTGTTGGAGACGAACGCCGCCGCGACGTCGTCGAGCGAGCGCGGCAACTGCGCCGCGTCGAGCTCGATGAAGCTCAGGTTCTTGGGGTTGTCGACGATGTCGGCGACCGTGGCGGTGACGCCGGCGCCCTCGCGCAGCTTGATGAGGCCGGCCTGCTGGAACAGGTACAGCGACCGCGCCGAATTCGAGGGATCGTTCGGGATCGCCACCCTGGCGCCGGTGGGAATGTCGGCCGCCTTGGCGAATTTCGACGAATAGATGCCGGCCGGCACCACGATCGAGGTCTCGAGCGGAATGATGCGGAAGCCGCGCGCCTTGACCTGATTGGAGAGGTAGGGCCGATGCTGGAAGTTGTTGAGGTCGATGTCGCCGGCATTGAGCGCGGCGTTGGGCTGGGTCCAATCGGTGAATTCGATGACCTCGACCTTGAGGCCCTCCTTTTCGGCAAGGCGCGCCGCCTCGCGCAGGATGTCGCCGTAGGGGCCGGCCGACACGCCGACCTTGAGCGGCTTTGCCGCCTCGGCCGCCGCCGGCGGAGCCGAGGCGGCCTTAATGTTTGCGCTCTCCGCCAAGGCGGCGACGGGTGCCAGTCCGACGACGGCAGCCGCGAGGACGAGGCGGCGGGTAATGGGTCCGACCATGACAATGGGCTCCGATGCGCCGGGCGCGCGGCCACGGCGGGAAAAGACGATGCCGAAAAAGGGGGTGACCGCGATGCTCGGACGCGCGGCGTCCGGTCTGTCGGCGGCACAACGCCAGAGGCGCCGGCGGTTCAGCGTCGACAGGTGATGGAAGGCGAGCGCATGTGGCTTCTCCTGTTCGTCTGCGGAGACCCACGAAATCCATCGTGGCGCTTTAGCGTTTGGTGTCGCGGCGCAAGCTGCTCCGTCAAATCCCGCGACCGGCACAGGGCCGATGAGGCATGATCCCGTGCCCGCCGCGCGGCGTCAACGAAAGCGATTTTCAAATTCAGCGCCCGCGGCAGAACGGATTTGGTCCGCCGTCGCGCCTTGGGAGAACAACGTCGCCTTCCGGTGCAGGCATGGCTTTCGCCCGCACCCGGTTCAGCCGGCCGCGGCGGTGGGGCCGGTGACACCGTGCTGTCACGAGGCCCCTGCTAGGATCGGCTGCCGTCACCAACCCAACCGTCTTGCCCCGATGATCCGCCCGCCGCCGACGCCATGCCGCCGCGACCTGCTGAGCCGGGCGGTCGCGCTCGGCGCCGCGGCGTTGGCCGGCTGGCTGGGGTTGGGCGGCGCCAGTGCGGCGACGCAGCGCTGGGTGTGCACCAACCCCGACTGCCATCCCTACATCTATGACCCGGCGGTGGGCGACGGGGTCAATCTGGCCGACCCGGATCACCCGCTGCCGCCCGGGATCGCCTTCGACGACCTGCCGGACGACTGGCGCTGCCCCGATTGCGGCTCGCCCAAGAGCTTCTTCCGCCCCACCCGGCTGTGAGCCGGCCGCCCTGCGACCGCGGCGCGCGGCGGAGACGATTGCGCCGAAAACCCTGCCGGAGCAGCACGTGTTTTCGCAACCACCCCACCAGTTCGCGGTGGCGTAGCGCTTTCATTGCGGCGGGTCGGGTTTGCGATGGCCATCGAAACGAAATCCGGCCGATCAGGCCGGCGTTTCGCATCGCGGTCGCCGAAACATCCCGTCCGATCAGGGACTCTTGTGAGGTGGTTTCCGGGATCGCGGCGTGATCGTCCGGAAACCGAATGAAGGGCGTTCGGCGCGCGTAGCGCGGTAGCCACCGCACCGCGGTACGCCTTGCGAGCGGCCGTCGCTTGGTTAGCCGCCGATCGGCCCGCCGCCCTTCTTGGTGATGGCGACCACCGCCGGGCGCGGCGGCAGATTGTCCTTGAAGTCGGGCCAGCGCGTGGCGGGAGCCTCAAAGGTGGCCTTGGCCTCGTCGCCGGGGTGCTGCACCGCCACGAACAGGGTGGTGTTGTCCGGCGTGAGGCACGGGCCACACATCTCCGCCCCGCGCGGGGTGCGGTAGAAATGGCGGGTCACCGCCCGCCCCGGCCCCTCGGTGTCTGCCGCCCAGATGCCGTCGGCGATGCCGAACTTCGGCGCACCGTCGGTCGAGATCCAGATCCGGCCCTCGCGGTCGAACGTCATGTTGTCCGGGCACGACAGCCAGCCATTGGCGCCGACCTCGCCGCCGTAGCGGGCGCCGTCCTTGGGGTTGGCCGGGTTGCCGGCGAGCAGGAAGATGCTCCAGCTGTAGGCGGTGGCGGCATGGTCGCGTTTGCCGCGCTCGCCGGGCGGGATCATTTCGATGATATGGCCGTGGGCGTTGCCGGCGCGCGGATTGGCGGGGTCGAGCCGGCCGTCCTTGCGCTTGGTGTTGTTGGTGAGGTTCATGAACACGGTGCCGGTCACCGGGTTGGGCTCGACGTCCTCCGGCCGGTCCATCGGCGTGGCACCGACCATGTCGGCGGCGCGGCGCACCTCGATCAGCACGTCGGCCTGGCTGTTGAAGCCGTTGGCGGCGGTCAGCGGCTGTTGCCCGAACACCAGCGGCAGCCAAGTCAGGCCGCCCTCGGCGTCGAACTTGCCGACATAAAGCGTGCCCTCGTCGAGCAGGTCGGCATTGGCCGCCGGGTTGGCGAGGTCGACCTTGTCCTTGGTGACGAACTTGTAGACGTACTCGAACGCCTCGTCGTCGCCGGAATAGATCACCAGCCGGCCGTCGCCATTGAGGATGGTGGTTGCGGCCTCGTGCTTGAAGCGGCCGAGCGCGGTGCGCTTCTTCGGCACCGAGTTCGGATCGTAGGGGTCGAACTCCACCATCCAGCCGAAGCGGTTGGGCTCGTTCGGCTCCTTGGCGACATCGAAGCGGTCGTGAATGCGCGCCCAGTCATAGGCCGGCCGCGGGGTGATGCCCATGCGCTTGTAGTTGGCCGCTTCGGGGTGGTCGCCGGTGGCGCCGCGGAAATACTGGTGGACGTTCTCCTCGGCGACCAGCACCGTGCCCCACGGCGTCTCGCCGCCGGCACAGTTGTTGAGCGTGCCAATCACCTTGGTGCCGGCGGGGTCGGCCGCGGTCTTCAGCCGGTCGTGGCCGGCGGCCGGGCCGGTGACGACGAATTCGCTCGAAAGCGCCGTGAGACGGCGATTGTACGGGCTGTCCTCGACCACCCGCCAACGGCCGTCCTCGCGCTTGATCTCGACCACGCTGTGGCCGTGGGCGGCGAGTTCGACGTTCAGCATCTCCGGGGTCTCTTTGTCGAAGTCCTCCGGGCCGATGCCGGGAAACATCAACTGGCGGTCGGTGTATTCGTGGTTCACCGTCAGGAGGCCGTGATCGGAATTCTTCGAACCGCGCGGCAGCGGAAAATAGCCGACGAAGTCATTGTTGTAGCCGAACTGCGCCGACTGCGCCGCGGCTGTGAGATTGGCCGGGTCGAACGCCGGCGCGTCGGCCAAGACCTTGTCGCCCCAGCGGATCAGCACCTGAGCGTCGTAGCCGTCGGCGACATGGTGGTCCTCGTCGTAGCCATGCGCCAATTCGGGGAAGGTCAGCGACGAGCCCGCATGCGCGGCCGCGGCCGGCGCGGCGGCGTGGACCGGCTCCGGCCGCAGCACCGAGCCCGCGGGCGCGGCGATGACAGCCAGAGTCGCGGCCGACAGGCCCTTGAGCGCGTCGCGGCGGCACAGCCGGGCGGTCACCAGCTCGGCGATCGACGGCGCGCGCGACGGATTGACGCCGCGATTCTCGCAGGCGTCGCTCTCGACCGCGCTGCGCGAGGCCATCAGCGTTTCGAAGGTCTCACACCGGGCCGGGTTGACGCCGATGCTCTCGCGCGCGTCGACGGCTCGGACGGACAGGCTCTCTGGCTTCGTCATGATCGGGCTCTTCGGCAAGCTATGCTGGAGGTAGCGCAACCTCGTGATTTTGCGTGAAGGGCTGATGACAGCGGCCGCGGTCGAGCCGGCGTTTGGGGCTCCAGCCGGTCGCTGCGGCGCCACGAAAACCGCAACGCAAAACCGCAACGCTCAAGAGGACGCGTGCTCGCTTGCCGCCAGCCGGGCAGCCGGGCACATTCGCCGCGGTCCTTCGCCCGGCGGGGCCATGGACATCGTCGAGGACGCGGTGAACGCTGCACGGAGGTCGCGAACATGCTGATACTGAAAGATCCGTCGCTGCTGCGCACGCAGGCTCACGTCAACGGAAGCTGGATCGAGACCGGGCAAGCATTCCCTGTCAACAACCCGGCGACCGGCGAGGTGATCGCCACCGTGGTCGACGCCGGCATCGATGGCACGCGGGCGGCGATCGACGCCGCCCATGCCGCCAAGCCGGGCTGGAGCGCCCGGAGCGGCAAGGAGCGCGCCGCGGTGCTGCGGCGTCTCCACGACCTGATGGTCGCCAATGCCGACGACCTCGCCGCCATCCTTACCGCCGAGATGGGCAAGCCGCTGCCCGAGGCCAAGGGCGAGATCCTCTACGGCGCCGCCTTCATCGAGTGGTTCGGCGAGGAAGCCAAGCGCGTCTATGGCGACGTCATACCCGGCCACCAGCGCGACAAGCGCATCGTCGTGATCAAGCAGCCGGTCGGCGTGGTCGGCTCGATCACGCCGTGGAACTTTCCCAATGCCATGATCGCGCGCAAGCTGGCGCCGGCGCTGGCGGTGGGCTGCACGTTCGTGGCGCGGCCCTCGGAGCTGACGCCGCTGTCGGCGCTGGCGCTGGCGGTGCTGGCCGAGCGCGCCGGGGTGCCGGCCGGCGTGTTCAACGTGGTGCCGAGCCTGGATGCCGCCGGAGTCGGCGCGGAATTGTGCGCCAATCCCAAGGTGGCGAAAATCACCTTCACCGGCTCGACCCGCGTCGGCAAGATATTGATGCGCCAGTGCGCCGACACCGTGAAGAAGGTGTCGCTCGAACTCGGTGGCAACGCGCCGTTCGTGGTGTTCGACGACGCCGACCTCGACGCGGCGGCGGACGGCGCGCTGATCGCCAAGTTCCGCAACGCCGGCCAGACCTGCATCTGCGCCAACCGCATCTACGTGCAGGCCGGCATCTACCATGCCTTCGCCGAAAAGCTGCGCGCGAAGGTGGCCACGCTCCGGCTCGGCAACGGCTTCGAACCCGGCGTCACCACCGGACCGTTGATCAACGAGGCGGCGGTGGCCAAGGTCGAGCGCCACCTGCGCGAGGCGGTGGAAAAGGGCGCCGAGATCCTGACCGGCGGCCGCCGGTCCAGTCTCGGCCGCAGCTATTTCGAGCCGACCCTGCTCACCGAGGTGACGCAGGACATGCTGGTGGCGCGCGAGGAGACCTTCGGCCCGCTGGCGCCGCTGGTGCGGTTCGAAACCGAGGACGAAGCGGTGGCGATGTGCAACGCCAGCGAATTCGGCCTCGCCGGCTACCTCTATTCGCGCGACGTCGCGCGGGTCTGGCGGGTGGCCGAGCGGATGGAAACCGGCATGGTCGGCATCAACACCGGCCTGATCTCGACCGAGGTCGCGCCGTTTGGCGGCGTCAAGCAGTCCGGCCTCGGCCGGGAAGGTTCGAAATACGGCTGCGACGACTATCTCGAAATCAAGAGCATGTGCTTCGGCGGCATCGCCTAGCGCCTTGTCCGCAACGCCGGCAGCAAGACGGCGCCGCGAGACGCAGCACGGATTCTTCCTGCCGGAACCAAAGCCCGCCATCCGGTGATACGGAATCGGGCCGATCCCCGTCGCCTATGCTAGAAGGCAGGATTCGATCGGGTGACGACGCCGAGCGCTTAGGCGCCGGGTCGCCGCCGCCATCGGTCCCGGCCGGACGGCTCGGCCTCGTCCGGCGGCCGACCGTCGCTGGAGTGGAGACGTCGTGTGAGGGTGCGAACTGAGGCCAAGCGGGAGGAAATCCTGGAGGTCGCGACCGCGGTGGTCCAGGAGCGCGGCCTCGACGGCGCGTCCATGGCGGAGATCGCCAAGCGGCTCGGCGGCTCGAAGGCGACGCTGTACGGCTATTTTCCCTCCAAGGACGAACTGTTCGTCCAGGTCGGTTTTCGCCTGGTGAGCAAGCAGGTCTCCCCGGTACTGGCCGGCCTGCGCGAGCGCGCCGGCAACGACCCGCGCGACGTCCTTCTCGAGCTTGGCAACCGGTTGATGGCGGCGACAACGCGTCCGGAGGCGTTGGCCACGCTTCGCTTCGCCTTCGCGCAAGGCGGCGTCAGCAATCTGGGCCGGACGTTTTTCGACCTCGGACCACGAAAGGGCATCGACGCCTGCGCCGAATACCTCGGCGCCGCGACGAAGGCCGGCCGTCTCAACGTGCCCGATCCCGTTGTCGCAGCGTTTCAGCTTCGCAGCCTGTTCGATGCCGAGGTGCGCTGGCGGCTGCACCTCGGTTTCGACACCAGCATCACCGCCGAGCAGATCCGCCAGGTGGTCGAGCGGGCGGTCGACACCTTCCTCGCCGCCTACGGCACGGCAGCGGCGCCGGCGCGCGCCGATCACCGCGCGCGGCGGCCGTACAGCGAATAATGCCACCACGACGCGCCGAGCACCGCCGCCCCGGTCACGATGTGGGCCGACTTGATCGCCGATTTGTGGCTGCGATGGTGGCCAAGCAGCATCAAGCCGGTGACGGTGACCGCGCCCAGGGTGACGACCATCGCCGCCTTGGCGGCTTCCCGCTCGCGCCGGCGCCGGGCGATCGCTGAAAGGCGCGGGCTCGACGGGCTGGCGGAAACCGGCGCAGCAACTTGCAACATCACGAAGACCTCTTTCGCCCGGCGCCTCAGGTCGGCAGGCACCGGCTTTGCTGGAAACGCGATAAACATGCGACCTTGAGCACTCGGCATGGTCGCGGTCACTGCAGTAAAGGTTCAGTTGGCAGCGGTCGCCATTCGGAATAGCGCGACGCCTGGCCGGCGGCGGTAGGCGGCAACGGCCGCACGCACGTCGGACCTCAACGGCCTTGGGCTGTCACTCAGCGGCGAGACGGTGCTGCAGCCCCTCGCGGGCGGGCGCCATCGGATCGCCGACCTCGGTTTCCCAGCCGAGATCGGGAAGAACGGCGATCCGGCCGCCCTTCATGGTTTTCCGCAGCACGATGGCGCCGTTGCGGTCGAGCTGCTGGACGCGGTTGCGGGCCCGCCCGACCGACTGGGTTCCACACATGCGCGCCACCTCCAGATCGGACGGGCACGGCTGGTTGCGCATCGCGGCGAAGGCAAACAGCACGAACAGCCCGCGCAGATCCGAGGGCACCGAGCCGGCCACTTCGGTGACGCGCCGCCACGCCTCGGTGGCGGCCTCCTCCGGCGTCACCCCGGCCCAGGCATCCTCGAGCCAGCACCGGAACTCGGCCAGCGCCGGCAGCGGCCCCGGCAGGCGCTGGATGCGCCAGCGGATCTGAAAATCCTGAAAGAGCGCGGCTTCGGGGCGGGCGCCGCTCTCCTCCGCAACCATGTCGTGGACGATTTGCCGGCAGTGCCGGTCACGTTCCTGTGCCGTCATGGTCGGCGCCTCGGGCTCGTCGACCGCGGCCTCCTCAAGCCGCGCGATTTCGGCGAAGATGTCGGTGGTGGAGGGTGCCGGCGGCAGCGGCCTGCGTTCGATGGTTCTGGGCGCCGAAACCGGCGCCGGTGCCAAGATCGCCTCGCTGTCCGCCTCGGACATGTCGGGCGGTGGCAGCAACCCCGGCGTCACGCCGCGCGAGGCGGTCTCGACGCTGCCCACCTTGATCTGCACCGCGCGGCGGGCGATGGCGGGGCCGAGCCCGACGAAGCAGCCTCGCGTCAGATCGCGAAACATCTCGGCCTGGCGCCGCTCCATGCCGAGCAGGTCGGCCGCGCGCGCCATGTCGATGTCGAGCATGGTGCGCCCCATCAGAAAGTTCGACGCCTCGGCGGCGACGTTCTTCGCCAGCTTTGCCAGCCGCTGGGTGGCGATGATCCCGGCCAGGCCGCGCTTGCGCCCGCGGCACATC
The DNA here is from genome assembly GCF_001402875.1 of Blastochloris viridis. Lineage (NCBI taxonomy): Bacteria > Pseudomonadati > Pseudomonadota > Alphaproteobacteria > Hyphomicrobiales > Blastochloridaceae > Blastochloris > Blastochloris viridis. Next base: position 1,991,186 of record NZ_CP012946.1, read on the forward strand.
AGATTAACCATTGCCGTCAGGGAGACGCGCCGCGCCTCGTCCGACACGTCGCCGGCCGCCATCGGCGCGAACAGCTGGGCCTCGTCGACGACGACCAAAGCGGGGTACCAGTGGGCGCGCGGCGCCTCGAACAGCCCGTCGAGAAAGATCGCCGCCGCCCGGAGCTGCAGGCTCTGCTCCAGATGCTCCAGGTTGAGCACGACCGACACCCGGCGCTCGCGAACGCGCGAGGCGATGCAATCGAGGTCCGCCTCGCTGCGATTGGCGTCGACCACGACGTGCTGAAAAGCGTCGGCAAGGGAGACGAAATCGCCCTCGGGATCGATCACGATCTGCTGGACGTGCGGCGCGCTCTGCTCCAGGATTCGCCGCAGCAGATGAGATTTGCCGGACCCGGAATTGCCTTGCACAAGAAGGCGGGTGGCCAACAACTCCTCCAGGTTGATCGTTGCCGCCGCGCCTCCCGTCGTCGTCCCCAGGACAATTTCCAACGACCCACTCCCATCGTCCGCGGACCCGTCATCCGCGGAGGCCGGGAATTTGCCTCCGACCGCTCGCCATCGGCAAGGCGTCCGGCCGGTTCATCCCCACCTGTGAGCCGGCACGGCCCGCCCGATCGCACGAAATCGGGCTTGACGACGCCGAATCATACGAATTTCGGGTGATCGCCGCGCATCGCAAGGAATTTGACGGGGGTTGCACAGGTCGAATGCCCCCACCCGACAGAGCATCCGCTCGGACGCCCTCCCCCGCGGGAAAAGAAGCGCCTGGCCGAAGGCGGCCTGTCAGCGGTCCTCGCCACCGGCGGGCTCGGCGAGGCGATAGCCGACGCCGGGGTCGGTGAGGATGAAGCGCGGGCTGGCGGCGTCGTCGCCGAGCTTGTCGCGTAAATGGCCGATGACGATGCGCAGATAGTGGGTATCGCTCTGGTGCGCCGGCCCCCACACCGTGCTCAGGATCTGGCGGTGTGTCACCAGCCGGCCGGCCTGGCGGACGAGCAGCGCCAGCACGTCGAACTCCTTGCGGGTGAGCTTGGCCTCGGAGCCGTCGACGGTGACGCACCTTCGGGCGAAATCGACGCGCAACGGCCCGACGTCGACCGCCACCGGCTCGCGCTCCTCGCGCCCGCGCAGCAGCACGCGCAGGCGCGCCAGCAGCTCTCCCGTGGCGAACGGCTTGGTGACGTAGTCGTCCGCCCCCAGATCGAGCGCGCGGATCTTCTCGGTCTCTGCATCGCGAACCGTCAGCACCAGGATCGGCACGCTGGACCATTCGCGCAGGCTGGCGATGACGTCCTTGCCGTCCATGTCCGGCAGGCCGAGATCGAGGATCACCAACGCCGGCGCGCCGGCCACCGCCGCCTCGATGCCGCCCCGGCCCCGCTGGGCCTCGATGACCTCGTAGCCCTCGTTCTGCAGGGCGATGCGCAGAAAGCGACGGATCGGCGCCTCGTCCTCGATCAGCAGGATGCGGATCACACCGTGTCCTCCGCGGCATCGGGCACCTTGGCAACCGGCAGGGTGATGTCGATCGAGGTGCCGTTGCCGTTCGGCCCGGCGTCGGCGCGGATGTTGCCGCCGTGGGCCACCACCAGGCCGCGGGCGATGGCGAGCCCGAGCCCGGTACCGGTGGACTGGCCGTCGCCGGCGCGGACACGATAGAACAGGTCGAACACCTTGTCGCGATCCGCCGGTGGGATGCCGGGTCCCTCGTCGATGACGCTGACGCGGATCGAGGACGCCTCCGGGCGGGCGCGGATCGCGATCGCCGTGCGCCCGGGCGCGTGCTTGGCCGCATTCTCCAGCACATTGACGAAAACCTGGCCGATCAGCACCGGATCGACATCGACCGGCGGCAGGTCGCGCGGCATGTCGACCACCACCTCACGGGTGCCGAGCACGCGGGCCAGATCGCTGCGCACACGCCCGACGATCTCGCGCAGATCGACCGCGCCGCGACGCAGGTTGAGCGCGCCATAGCCGAGGCGCGTCATGTCCAGCAGGTTCTGAACATAGCGGTCGAGCCGCTGCGCCTCCTCCAGCACGGTCGAGGTGAGCGCGTCGCGGTCGGCCGGCGACAGCGCGCGCGCCGACGCCAGCTCGGTGGCGGCGCCGATGATCGACACCAGCGGCGTCCTGAGATCGTGCGACACCGAGTTGAGCAGCGCCGCCCGCAGCTTCTCGCTCTCCGCCGTCACCCGCGAATCCTCCAGGTCCGCAGCAAGGCGCGTGCGCTCGATCGCCACCGCGATCTGATCCTCAACGGCGAGGAGAAGCCGCCTGGTCTCGGGATCGCCGGCGCGCGCGGGGTCCTTGAAGCGAACGCCGATGACGCCGAGCACCGCGCTCGCGGTCGCCATCGGCAGGAACAGCCAGTCCGCGGTCGGCAGCGTCGCGGTGTCGCGCCCGGCCAACTCGGCCTTCTCCCACGCCCATTGCGCCGCGCCCCAATCCTTGGGGTCGAGATCGTCGATGGTGGGATAGCCCTGCACCATCTCCAGCTCGCCCCCCTCCCCCGGCATCAGCACCAGCGACTGCACCTCCAGCGTCGCCGCCAAGTGGTGAACCGCCGCCCACAGCACGTCGTCGAGCTTGGAGACCTGGGCGATCTTGCGCGAGAACTCGTACAGCGTTTCGGTGCGCCGTTGGGTGGCGCGCATGTTCTCGACCTGCATGCGCAGCCGGCTCGCCAGCGTGCCGGTGAACAGCGCGCTGATCAGGAACACCAGAAGCGCGACGATCGACTCGTGCTGCGCCACCTCGAACGAGTAATAGGGCTCGGTGAACAGGAAATTGTAGGCCAGAAAGCCGCTGACGCTGGCAAACAGCGCCACCCACAGGCCGTGGCGCACGCCGGCGCCCAGCACCGCGACAAGATAGATCACCGACAGCGAGGCGACCGGAAGGTAGGACCACAGCGGCCAGGCCACCAGCGAAGCGACCGCGACACCGAGCAGCGCCTCGAGAAATCCCGTGACGTTCGGCACCGCATTCCACAGCGGCGCCAGCGCAAGGCGCCCGAGCGGCCGGCCGCTCGGCACCACCGTGACCTCGAAATCGGTGCCAAGCTTGATCAGGCGTTCGGCGACCGGCTCGCGGAACATGCCGTAGGGCCAGCGGCGGCGCGCCCGCCCGATCAGGATGCGCGAGGCGTTGCGCGACCGCGCAAAGCGCAGGATTTCGCCTGCGACATCGCGGTCGGTGCGCAAGGTGGCGATCTCGGCGCCAAGGCTCTCGGCGAGCCGCAACGCTTCGGCGATGGCGGCGCGCGCGCCGACGCCCATCGCCTCGTGCGAGGGGGTGAGCACGGTGGCGACAATCCATGGAATCTTGATGCGGTCAGCCTTGCGCTTGCCCGAGCGCACCAGTTCCTTGGCGACCTCCGATTCGTTGATGCAGACCAGCAGGCGCTCCTGGGTCGGCCATGGGCCGACCACGGCGTGGGCGCGCATGTAGGCGACCATCTCGGCATCGACGCGCTGGGCCGCGGTGCGCATCGCCAGCTCGCGCAGCGCCGTGAGATTGCCCTTGGAAAAGAAGTGGCTCAGCGCCCGCGTGATCTGCTGGGGCACGTAGACCTTGCCCTGGCGCAGCCGCTCGATCAGCTCCTCCGGCGGCAAATCGATCAGCTCGATCTCGTCCGCGGTCTTGAGGATCTCGTCGGGTACCGTCTCCTGCACCCGCACGCCGGTGATGCGGGCGACGACATCGTTCAAGCTCTCGATGTGCTGGATGTTGAGGGTGGTGATAACGTCGATACCGGCATTCAGTACCTCCTCGACATCCTGCCAGCGCTTGGGGTGGCGGCTGCCGGGCACGTTGGTGTGGGCAAGCTCGTCGACGATCGCGAGCTGCGGCCGGCGTTCCAGCACCGCGTCGATATCCATCTCGGCGAGGTCGCGGCCGCGATAGCTCATCACCTTGCGCGGCAGCTGCTCGAGGGTGGCGAGCAGCGCCGCCGTCTCCACCCGGCCGTGGGTTTCGACGATGGCGACGACGACATCGACGCCGTCGCGCTGGCGGCTCTTCGCCTCCTCCAGCATGGCGTAGGTCTTGCCGACGCCCGGCGCCGCGCCGAGGTAGATCTTCAGTTCACCCCGGTGGCCCTTGTTGGCTTCCGCCAACAGGGCTTCCGGCTCCGGGCGGGTGTCGTGTGATGCCATCGTTCTCAGTATTGCCCGTCAAGCGCGAGGTTGAGCTTCAGGACGTTGACGCGCGGCTCGCCGATGATACCCAAAGTCCTGCCCTCGATCGAGCGGCTCACCACCGCCGCAATCTCCTGTTCCGGAATGCCGCGGGCGGAGGCGACGCGGGGCACCTGGACCCATGCCGCGGCCGGCGAGATGTGCGGGTCGAGCCCACTGGCCGAGGCGGTGACGAGATCGGCCGGAGCCCGGCCATCCTCGAACGCCGCGGCGCGCGCCTTGATTGCCTCGATCAGGCTGGACGAGGTCGGGCCGAGATTGGAGCCCGACGAGTTCGCCGCATTGTACGGCGCCTCCACCGTCTTGGCCGGGTCGGCCGGATCGGCGCCGGAGGTCGCCGACGGCCGCGAATGGAAGTAGCGGTCCGCCGCGAAGGCCTGGCCGATCAGGCTCGACCCCACCACCTGGTCATCCCGCAGCACCAGCGAGCCATTGGCCGCCGCCGGAAACAGCGCCTGCGCAAGACCGGTGACGGTCAGTGGATACAACAAGCCGAGCAACGCGCTGAGCAGCACGGTCAGCACAACAGCAGGACGGAGAATAGCGAACATGACGTTCCTCACGCGAGGTGCAGCAGGTCGACGACGATGTCGACCGCCTTGATGCCAACGAAGGGGACGATCAGGCCACCCAAGCCATAGATCAGCAGATTGCGCTTGAGCAGCTGAGAGGCCGAGGCCGGGGCGTAGCGCACCCCCTTCAGCGCCAGCGGGATCAGCAGAACGATGATCAGCGCGTTGAAGATGATCGCCGACAAGATGGCCGACTGCGGCGTGCCGAGGTCCATCACGTCGAGCACGCCAAGCCCCGGATAGGCGGTGACGAACAGCGCCGGCAGGATCGCGAAGTATTTGGCGACGTCGTTGGCGACCGAGAAGGTGGTGAGCGCGCCGCGCGAGATCAGCAGCTGCTTGCCGACCAGCACCACCTCGATCAGCTTGGTCGGATCGGAATCGAGGTCGATCAGATTGCCGGCCTCCTTGGCAGCCGGCGTGCCGGAGTTCATGGCGACGCCGATGTCGGCCTGCGCCAGCGCCGGCGCATCGTTGGAGCCGTCGCCGCACATTGCCACCAGCTTGCCCTCGGCCTGCTCGCGCCGGATCAGCTCGAGCTTCTTCTCTGGCGTCGCCTCGGCCAGGAAGTCGTCGACGCCGGCCTCCGCGGCAATGGCCGCGGCGGTGAGCGGGTTGTCGCCGGTGATCATGATGGTACGGATGCCCATGCGGCGCAGCTCGGCGAAGCGCTCGCGGATGCCGGGCTTGACGATGTCCTTCAAGTGGACGACGCCGAGCAACGTCCGGTCGCGCACCACCACCAGTGGCGTGCCACCGGTCGCGGCGATACGGCGGATGATGGCGTCGAGCTCAACCGGCGCCACGCCGCCGGCAAGGCGCAGCATGGCGTCGGAGGCACCCTTGCGCACCACGCCGCCGCCGGCCAGATCGACGCCCGACATTCGGGTGTGGGCGGAAAACGGGATGAAGGTCACCGCCTCGGTGCTGTCCGGGCTGAAGCCGAACCGCTTCTGCGCCAGCTCGACGATCGACTTGCCCTCCGGGGTATCGTCGGCCAGCGAGGCGAGAAAGGCCGCCTCCGCCAACTCGCGCTCGGCGACGCCGGGCAGCGGCTCGAAGGCGTCCGCCATGCGGTTGCCGAAGGTGATGGTGCCGGTCTTGTCGATCAGCAGCGAGTCGACGTCGCCGGCCGCCTCGACCGCGCGGCCCGATTTGGCGATGACGTTGGCCTTCACCAGCCGGTCCATGCCCGCGATGCCGATGGCGGACAACAGCCCGCCGATGGTGGTGGGGATCAGCGTCACGAACAGCGCGGCGAGATAAACCACCGGCACCTCGGTGCCCGACCACGAGGCGAACGCCGGCAGCGTGACCACCACGAACAGGAACACCAAGGTGAGCCCGGCGAGCAGGATGTCGAGCGCGATCTCGTTCGGCGTCTTCTGGCGCTTGGCGCCTTCCACCAGCGCGATCATACGGTCGAGGAAGGTTTCGCCAGGCCTGGATGTGACCTTCACCTTGATCCAGTCCGACACCACGCGGGTGCCGCCGGTGACCGCCGAGCGGTCGCCGCCCGACTCGCGGATGACCGGCGCCGACTCGCCGGTGATCGCGCTTTCGTCGACCGACGCGATGCCCTCGATCACCTCGCCGTCGGTCGGGATGGTCTCGCCGGACTCGACGATGATGACGTCGCCGGGCTCCAGCAACTCGGCGTCCTTGAACTCGAATAGTTCGCCGACGCCGAGCAGCACCTTGGCTTTCGCCGCGGCGCGGGTGGCGCGGAAGGCGTCGGCGCGGGCCTTGCCGCGGCCCTCCGCCACCGCTTCGGCAAAATTGGCGAACAGCACGGTGGCCCACAGCCACGCCGCCACCTGGGCGCCAACCACAAAGTTCGGCGCGGCGATGACACCGTCGCGGATCGCCAGCACAGTGGTGAGCACCGCCACCAGCGCGGTGACGAAGATCACCGGATTGCGGGCCAGCCGCAGCGGGTTCAGCTTCGCAAACGATTGGCCGAGCGCGGGCCCGACCACCGCCGGCGCAAACAGGGCGATTTCCTTGGGAGGATGCTTGGACATGGTGGCAGCCTTCAGAACGTGATGCCGGCGATCATCGAGACGTGCTCGGCGATCGGACCCAGCGCCAGCGCTGGCAAAAAGGTGAGCGCGCCGACCACGACGATGACCGAGATCAGCAGCACGACGAACACCGGCCCATGGGTCGGGAAGGTGCCGGCGGACGCCGGCGTGGTCTTCTTGGCCGCCAGCAACCCGGCGATGGCCAGCACCGGCACGATGTAGCCGAACCGGCCGATCAGCATGGCAAGGCCAATCATGGTGTTGTGCCACACGGTGTTGGCCGAGAAGCCGGCGAACGCCGAGCCGTTGTTGGCGGTGCCGGAGGTGTAGGCGTAGATCACCTCGCTGAGTCCGTGCGGCCCGGCGTCCTGCGCCGAGGTCTGGGCATTGCCGGTGACGATCGCGAGCGCCACCAGCGCCAGCACGCCGATCGGCATCACCAACAACGTCAACGCCGCGAGCTTGACCTCGCGGGCCTCCACCTTTTTGCCGAGCCATTCGGGCGTGCGGCCGACCATCAGCCCGGCGAGGAACACCGTGAGCACCACCATCAGCACCGCGCCGTAGAAGCCAGCGCCGACGCCGCCATAGATCACCTCGCCGACCAGCATGTTGAACAGCGGCACCAGGCCGCCCAGCGGCGTCAGCGAATCGTGCATGGTGTTGACCGCCCCGCACGAGGCAACCGTGGTGGCCACCGCGAACAGCACCGATTGGGCAAGGCCGAAGCGTACCTCCTTGCCCTCCATGCTGAGCGCGGCGGGCTCGACGAGATCGGCCAGCAGCGGATTGCCGAACCGCTCGGCTCCCCACGCCGCCAGCAACACGATGACGAACAGCACGGTCATCGCCGCCCAGATCGCGACGCCCTGGCGCATGTCGCCCACCATGCGGCCGAAGAAGAACGGAAAGGCCGCGGGAATGGCGAGGATCAACAGAATCTGCACGAAGTTGGACAGCGCGGTCGGGTTCTCGAACGGATGCGATGCATTGACGTTGAAGAAGCCGCCACCATTGGTGCCGAGCATCTTGATCGCGACCTGCGAGGCCACCGGCCCAAGCGCGATGGTCTGGTCGTTGCCGTCCAGCGTCGTCACCGCAACCGACGCATCGAGCGTCTGCGGCATGCCCTGGTTGACCAGGAACACGGCCGAGACCAGGCAGATCGGCAGCAGGACGTAAAGATTGGCGCGGACCAGATCGACCCAGAAATTGCCGATGGTCCGGCCTGAGCGCGTCGCCACCGCGCGCGTCACCGCCACCGCCACCGCCATGCCGGTTGCGGCCGACACGAAGTTCTGCGTCGTCAGGCCCAGCATCTGCGACAACGGCGACAGCGTGGTCTCGCCGCCATAGGCCTGCCAGTTGGTGTTGGTGACGAACGACACCGCGGTGTTGAACGCCAGATCCGGCGCCATCGCGCCGAACTCCATCGGGTTGAGCGGCAACAGGTGCTGCAGCCGCAAGATGGCGTAGAGCAGCAGGAAGCCCGCGGCGTTGAACGCGATCAGCGATAGCGCATAGCGCGACCAATGCTGGCCCTGGTCGGGACGAACGCCCGCCATGGCATAGAGCCCGCGTTCGACCGGTGCCAGCACCGGCGTCAGCGGCGTCCATTGGCCGCGGAACACTCGCGCCAGATAGAGGCCGAGCGGAACGGCGAGCGCCGTCAGGATCGCGAGAAACAACGAGAATTGCAGAAGATCATTGACCATGGCGTGTCTCAAAACCGCTCAGGACGCAGCAACGCCGCCAGGAGGAAGACGAAAATCACACTCGCCGTGGCGAGACCGAGAATGAGGTCGAGCGACATGGCGGCCTCACAGATGCTCTGCCGCCGCCACCGCGAACGCGGCGAGGCCGAACATGGCAAGACCCAGAGCGAGAAACAGAAGATCGGGCGGCACGACAAACCTCCGGAATTGGGGGACGCTGAGATCCTCGCCAAATCCGGCGTAAAGCCGCGATATCGATTCCGCGGCGTCACCATAAAGTCTGCGTAAAGAATGCCGTGCGCCGCCGGCCGATGCGCCAGCTCGCGCCCGCGATCAGCGATTGTCCGGCGAGAGGGTTTCCGGGTTCAAACGATCAACCGGACACCGTGTCATGACGACGGCGAGGGAGCGCAGCGCTCAAAACTCGCGGCTGCGCAACAGATAGGCCGGAATCGCCAGCCCCGCGCCGATTGCGCCGAGCGTCGTGACGACGCGAATGAACGCCTGCAGCGCCACCACAACCGTGGCATCGGGCTGGCCGGGCGCGGCGGCGGCCACCGCGAAAAAGCCGAGCAGCGCCTGGGCGAGAAATGCGCCCGGCACCATCGGAATACACCCCGCAAGCGCGACGGCGTGACAGGCAACGCCGAGCCAGCGCTTCACCAGGATCGCGACGCAGGAGGTGACGGCGGCGGCGGTGAACGTCGCGGCCTCCAGACTGTTGCCGCTCTCCTGGCCGAGGGTTCGCACGCCAAGCGCCAGGGCTCCGGCCGCGGCGCACCACAGCAGTGCGCGCCCGCCGAAATTGAACAACACCCCGAACCCCGCCGCCGCAACCGCGCCGAACAAGGCCTGATGGCCGAGATGCAGCAGCGCTGCCGAAATCTCGCCGGTCATCGGTGCAGCCCCAGCGCGATTTCCGCAAGCCACACGCCCGTCACCGCGAACACCATGATCATCACCACCCACACCGCCCGCGCACTGCCCATGGTCGGATAGCCGTCCATGATGTCGGTCTGGGCGTTGGTCGAGGGAACGCCAGGCACCAAGAGCAGGATCGAGGCCATCATCGCGAGCTCAACGGCGCCCGAGCCCGCAAACCGCGCGCCGAGACCACCCAGCGTCGCCGCGACGAACCCGACGATCGTGGTGATGACGAACACGTTGATGCGGCGGGCGAGCAGCAGGTGCCGGATCGCCTGCCCGATGCTGCCCGCAGCGAGCACGGGAAGGAACGCGGCCCAATCGGCACCCAGCAACCGGCCGAACGCCGCGCACGCCGCCCCGGTTGCGATAGCAACCACCCATGGCCGATGGCGCGGCGTCTCGGCCCGCAAACGGTCGACTTCCGCCTCGATCTGGTCCGGCGTCATGCCGCCTTTCGAGGCGCGGACAGCCAAGTCACGGACGGCGAAATCGAACCGATGATTCACGCCATGCGGGCCGACCTGCATCATCCGCGTGATGGTGTTGGTGCCCGTGCCGACGGTGATTTCGAACGACGCATATCCCGACCGCATTCCCAGCACGCCAGCGCCCAAGCCAACCGCGATCAGCCGCGCACCCTCGTGCGCAACACGCACTGGAGCTCCGCTCTGGGTCAGAACGCTGCCGACCTGCAGCGCCGCGTGGGCGATGCGCTCAAGCTCGCGGTGGCGAATCTTGACCGGATCGGTCTCGCTTCGCGGCGTCGAACCGTCGTGTCGCATGCCAGTGCTAATGTCCTTCCGCCGCGCTCGCAGCAATCCGAACGGCCGGCGAGGGTACGCACCTGCATCGAGGGCGGCAAGCCACCCTGTGGACACGGCGTGCCAGCGACGCGCAACCGTGCTCCGGATCACGGTCCGGCGGGAGCCCGATCACGCGCGCCCGCGCTCCGGCCGGAAATACCACCGCCCCGCCTGCTTGCGAAACTGCGACAGTTCGCGGTGCTTTTCTTCGCGACCGCCATTGCGGCGGAAGCAGGCGATGAACTCGACGACACCCTTGTTGCCGTCTTCCGAACTCGCCAACACCTGCAACCCGGTGAACGTGCTGGTGCGCATCCACTCCTTCGCGGCATCGTGATCGAAATCGTAGCGGCGCTGCGGGTCGGTGGTGGCAAGGATGTAATCGAACGCCTTCCGGGCGTACGCAGTATAGCGCGAGCGCATCAGTGCCTCGGGGGAGCGGGCTTGATCCGTTCCTTCCAGCACCGGCCCGCAACACTGATCAAACGGCCGGCCGGAACAGCACGGGCACTCCATGGCGAGGCTCCTTAAGCGCATTTGAAATCGCGCAATCCGGATTTGCGAAGATACTTCAAACCCTCAATGCATCCGTTCGCCGAAGTCCTCAAGGACGGTTTGGAAACGCAGGCACAGCCCGATCCGGGCATGCGATCGATCTCTCGGATCGGCGGATTTTCCCGCGCCGCGCGTCGCGCAATGCTGCACCGTGGCCGAAGCGCCAGTCCAGCCCGGCGCCTCATGTCGATGAGCACGGCCGCTCAGCGCAGCGCATTGAACGCGCGGGAAGGCGGCGGATGGCGCGCGAGTGCCTTCCCCACACCGCGATGCTGGAGCGCCTGCCGGCCGCTCCCGACCCGTGTTCGTCACACGGTTTTTCCGCGAGTCGGGCGCCCGCGGTAGTGTGAAAATTTTGGTGACCCCGCAAATTTTCCTTGCCTGACCGCACTTGCTCGTTTATGAAGAAGCATCGAGTTTCGGCCGAACGACTTGGCCTCGCCGCGAAAAGCGTGCTTGACTAACGGGTTTCTTCCAAAATCTCGACCTCTGAACGGCTGCGCCGACGCGCTGCTGAGCTTATTATCTTGGGATACGATACATGACGCAGGGAACCGTGAAGTGGTTCAACGGCCAAAAGGGCTTCGGTTTCATCCAGCCGGATGACGGGAGCCGCGATGTGTTCGTTCACATCAGCGCCGTTGAGCGCGCGGGGATGTACAGCCTCAACGAAGGACAGCGCGTGTCTTTCGACGTGGTCGCAGACCGTCGGACTGGAAAGTCTTCGGCTGACAACCTGAAGGCCGCTTGAGCATAGCGCGATAGGCGCTTTGACCACGGATGTACTGGCAAAGCCCCAGGTTAAGCCTCGCGTCCGGTTCGCCGGACTGCGGGGCTTTTTCATGCAAATGCCACGCGGACCCCGCAAATGAATGACAACCAGCCTCAAACTGCTGCAGCCCAAAAGGCCGATCGGCATTTTCGCAAGGAAATGCACGAGAAAGCTGGAGCGGCGGCATGGGCCGAGTACCAAGCCGGCCAGACTGCCATCCTTGAGAAGACCGCGCGCTTGAAAGAGTTGCGTTTGGCAAAGGAAGCGACTTTGCCGAAGGCGACGCCGAAAGTTGCCAAGCCCAAAAAGAAAACCGTTACCCGAGCATCGTCGAAATAGATGTGTCGGGCGCAGGGCACGCCTTGACCGCGGAACCGCGCCGGCTCTGCCTTTGCCCTGCCGACCCCACGCCACCTGGAACACCAGCCACGCGCGCCTGAAACGGTTATACTGCCATCCGTTCAGGTTCGACGACGTCGGTACCGCAACTGGTGTTAGACCGGCGGGCCGCGCGCTTTTGCGTTAACGGACGCGCTCCACGCCGCCCGCAGCCGGCTTTAGCGAGGCTGGATCCCGGAGCATGCTCCGCAGCGGCGGAACCCGGGTTGCGGAGACAAGATGCGACAATCCATACGGTTTCCGGCCACTCACGCCGTTGAGACGTATGACGCTCGCCGATTATCCCGGTTCTGAACACGTATTTTTTCGGAGCGGCGGCGTTCGGGATCGCAACGCGATCTCCCGGATGTCCAATCGAGGTCGGCGGAAAAGACCTTGTCCGCAGTAGCCGCAGCCGAACCATAACCGCATCGCGCACAGGCCGGATAACGTTGCGACGGGTATGCAAATGAATTTCATTTGCATACCCTGTGCATTCCGTCGTCCCGCGCGCTGGGTAGCCGCCGATGAGCAATAGGAATAATGTCGCAAGGGGCCAAGCGGTTCCGCCGCCCGACACCGACCGGACGCTGTCGGTGGCCGACATGGTCGGCACCTGCCCGAACATCGAAAGAATTCTGTATGGCACCGACGACATCACCGTCGACGAGACCACCGCCTTCGCCTACGGCCAGTTCTGGTTCAACGCCATTCGCCCGTCCGTCTTCGCCAGCGGGTGCCGGTTTCGCTACCTCAACGACATCCCGGTCTCTGGCGTCTACAACGCCAGCATGTTCGTCGGCATTCTGACGGCGGGGAGCCACGCCGCCGATGTCGAGGGCCGCTCGATCGCCACCGATCGCATCGGCGTTCCGACCCTGGTTGCGCTCGGCGAGCCGATGCGCTTCACCACCCATTATCGCGCCGGCATGACCTGCGACATGAGCGGATTTTTCGTCGAGGCGGCGGGCCTTGAGCCGCTGCTCGACGACCTGCAGGTCACGGCGTTCCCTGGCTGCCGATGCGGCCTCCAATTCCGGCAGTTCGAGCGCGCCGAACGCTTGCGCGCCACCCTGCTCGATCTTGCCGCCAATCCCTACACCGGGCGGCTGGCCCGCCTCTACGCCGAAGCGCGCATCCTCGCCGCCCTGTTCGAAATTGCACTTCATCTCGAAGGCGCGACCGCGGCCGATTGTCCGATCCTGTCCGCGCTCCGTCGCGAGCAGGCCGAACGGGCCCAGGCGATGCTGGAGGCCGCGCTCGCCAACCCGCCGACGGTCGGCCAGATCGCCCGTGACATCGGCGTCAACGAGACCACGCTGCGCCGCAGCTTCAAGCAGGTGTTCGGCGTCACCATTATCGACTATCTGCGTGACCGCCGCCTGGACGTCGCGCGCGTGCTACTGCGCGAGGACCGCCTGTCTGTGGCGCAGATCGCCTATCGCGTCGGCTTCGCCAGCCCCGCCAACTTCGCCACCGCCTACCGCCGCCGGTTCGGCCATCCGCCGCGTGCGGAGTTGCGGCGGGTGTGAGGCTCGCCATGTGGCGTTTACGCAAAGATTTTATTGCGGCACGCAAAGATGGTGACGATTTTCTCACATCACACATAGTATTATATCGCGGCTTCGCTCACATTGAGAGTGCAAGCCGTGTCGAGCTACATTGGAATAAATAAAGAAACATGTATCGTCGATAAAACGAACGATCTAGACGAAAGCAATACTAAATCTCCGGCCGGGTTTGAAACGAGCGTCGGGTCGCGTTCGCCGATTTCGATTCAAATGGTTGCCGGCAAGATTCTGGCCCTGATGACGAGCGGTCGCGGTCTCCTCGCTGGATCGGCCCTGGCGGGAACCCTGGCGGCGCTGCTCGCGCTGTCGCCCTACCTCGCCGCCGCGCTGGCCTTCGCCGAGCTGACGGCGCCGAACCCGGACAGCGACCGCCTGCTGCTGATCGGCCTTGCCGCCGTCGCCGGCGTTGCCGCGCGTCATGCGTTCTTCGGCCTGTCGACCGCGCTGTCCCATCTCATCGCCTTCCGGGTGCAGAAGGAGCTGCGACTGCGCCTCGCGGCCAAGCTGTCGTGGGTGCCGCTCGGCTGGTTCGACGACACTGCGAAGGGCCGCGTCCGCTCGATCCTGCTCGACGACGTCGAGGCCACCGAGGACGGCATCGCCCACCTCATCCCCGAGACCAGCGCCGCGCTGCTCGCGCCGGCGCTGGTGCTGGTCGCCCTCGTCGTGGTCGACTGGCGGCTGACGGTGCTGACGCTGGTGCCGATGGTGGTCGGCATGTGGCTGCTCGGCCGCCTGTTGAAATCGGGCGAAGGGCCGACCCGCGACTATATCGAAATCCAGGCCAAGCTCGCCGAGACCACCGCCGAGATCGCCGACGGCCTGCCGACGGTGCGCATGTTCGATCAGGCCGAGCAAGCGACGCAGCGCGCCTTTGGCATGTTCGCGCTGATGACGCGGTTCTCCAACGATTGGATGCGCGGCGCCGTGGTGCCCGGCGGCCTCGCGCAGATCCTGCTGTCGAGCCATCTGCTGGTGGTGGCGCCGGCGGGGCTGCTGATGGCGGCGGCCGGCCAGATCAGCGTCACGACGCTGGCGGTGTTCCTCGCGCTCGCGCTCGGCCTCGGCGACATTTTCGGCGCCATCCAGGGCATCAGCCACCGGGTGATGCGGCAGTTCCAGCATCTCGACAATATCGAGACGATTTTCGCCTTGCCCGAAATGCCGGAGGCCGAGACCAAGGGCACCATCGGCCCGGCGGCGATCGATCTCGATCAGGTCGGCTTCGCCTATGGCGCGCGCGCGGTCATCGACGGCATCTCGGTCCGGGTCGAGCCCGGCCGCAGCCTGGCACTGGTCGGCCCGAGCGGGTCGGGCAAGTCGACGCTGGTGCGGCTGGTCGCCCGCTTCCTCGACGTGCGCAGCGGCGCGGTGCGCATCGGCGGTGTCGACGTCCGCGACATGAGCGCGGAGGACCTTCACGCCCGCCTCGCCGTGGTGTTCCAGGACGTGTTCCTGTTCGCCGGCACCATCGCCGACAACATCCGACTCGGCCGCGCCGACGCCAGCGATGCCGACATCGCCGCCGCCGCCAAGGCCGCCCGCGCCCACGACTTCATCTGCGCTTTGCCGAACGGCTACGACACGCTGGTCGGGGAGCGCGGCCACGGCCTGTCCGGCGGCGAGCGCCAGCGCATCTCGATCGCCCGTGCCGTCCTCAAGAACGCGCCGGTCCTGATCCTGGACGAGGCCACCGCCTTCGCCGACCCCGAGAACGAGGCGGAGATCCAGACCGCGATCGCGGAGCTCGCCCGCGAGCGCACCATGATCGTCATCGCCCACCGCCTGCACACCATCACCCACGTCGACGAGATCCTGGTGCTCGACCAGGGGCGGGTTGCCGAGCGCGGCCGCCACGACGACCTCGTCGCCGCCGGCGGGCTCTACGCCCGCATGTGGGCGGCCCAGCAGGCGGTGCGCAGCTATCGCCACGTCAGCCGGGGGGCCTGATCATGAAGCTGTTTCTGTTCATCTGGGCGCACCTTGGCGCAGCGCGCGGCCAGTTCGTCTTCAGCCTGTTCGCCACGCTGCTGGAAGGCGTTGCGGCCGCGGTGCCGGCGGCAGCTGTCGGGCTCGGCTTGGTCCGCCTCGCCCAAGGCAACGCCACCCCGCTCGACCTGGCGCCCTACGCCGCCGCGGTGGTCGCCGCCTTCGGGGTGCGGGTACTGGCGCTGCGGGTGGCGTGGGGTGCCGGCTTCCGGGCCGGCAATACTGCCACCGAGACCGTGCGCCGACGGCTGGTTCAGCACATGCGCGCGATCCCGCTGGGCGCGCTGACGCGCTGGACGCCGGCCCGCCTTGCCACCCTGGTCGGCGAGGACGGCCGCTGGATCAACGAGTGCTCGACCTTCACGCTGCACCGCATCATCGCCGGATCGGCCACCGGGCTCGTGTTGTTCGCCCTGGCGGCGCTGTTCTCGCCGCTGGTGGCCGCGGTGGTGATCGGCACCCTCCTTGCAGCGCTCGCGGTACATCAGCCGATCGCCCGCATCCTCGCTCGGGTGCTGGCGACGCGCTCGCGCTTCATCGCCGATCTCAACCACCGCATCGGCGAATATGGCGAGGGCATCGCGGTGTTCCGCATGTTCCTGCGCAAGGGCGAGGCGCTGGCGCAATTCCAGGAGGTCGTCGAAGGCGCCTTTCAGCTTATGCGGCGCAACACGCCGCGCCTCGTCGCAATGCAGGAAGCCAACAGCCTCTTGTTGTCGCTCGGCGTCCCGCTCGCCTTGGTCGCGGCCGCGGCGAGCGGCGCCATGGCCTCGGCCCCCGAAACCATGGTGGCGCTGTTCCTCGCCATCGCCGCCCAGACCGCCTGGACCAGCGCGGTGATCAAGCAATCCCTGATCTACCGCCTCGGCGAGCAGGCCCGCTGCGGCATGGTCGCGTTCTTCGCCGAGCCGGTGCTGACTGGCAGCCGGAGCGACTTCAACGCCGCCCTCGACGTCGCCGCCGACAAGGTCTCGTTCGCCTACGGCAAGGACGGCCGGGCCGCGGTCGAGGACGTCAGCTTCACCGCCGAGCGCGGCACCATCACCGCGATCGTCGGGCCGAGCGGCGCCGGCAAGTCGACGGTGCTCGCGCTGTTGGCGCGGTTCTACGATTCGGCCAGCGGCACCATCCGCATCGGCGGCGTCGACATCGCCGAAGCCGACCCGGCCCGGCTGCAGGCGCTGATCTCGGTGGTGGACCAGAACGTCCATTTGTTCCGCGACACGCTGCGCGCCAACATCTTGCTCGGCGACCCCAGCGCCAATGCGGCCCGCCTCAAAGCCGTGGTGTCCGCGGCCCGCCTCGACGAGCTGGTGGCGGCGCTGCCGCACGGTCTTAACACCCGCCTCGGCGATGGCGGCCGCACCCTGTCGGGTGGCGAGCGCCAGCGTGTCGCCGTCGCCCGCGCCTTGCTGAAGAACGCCCCGATCGTCGTGCTCGACGAGGCGACCTCGGCGATGGACCCATTGTCCGAAAAGGCGATCCAGGACGCCGTCGCCGCGCTCGAGAGCGGCCGCACGGTGATCGTGGTGGCGCATCGGCTCCACACCATCGCGAAAGCCGACCAGATTCTGGTGATGGACCGCGGCCGCATCATTGAGCGCGGCCACCACGACGGCCTTGCGGCCCAGGGCGGCGTCTATGCCGGGCTGTGGGCAGCGCAGCAGCGCGCCAGCGGCTGGAGGCTGCGATGAGCAGCCCGCCTCTCGCCGCAACCGCGGAGCCCCGCTCCGCCGGCCGGGCCACCGTTCAAGCGGTCGCCGCCTCGACCTACGCCGCCGCGATGGTCGCGATGTTCTTCATCTACACCATCCTGCCGGCGACGCTGCGCCAAGCCGGCCACCCGCCCGAGGTGGTCGGCATGGTCTTCCTTGCCTATCTGCCCTACGCGCTGCGGGTGGCATGGGCGCCGCTGGTCGAGCGCTGGGCGGCCGGGCAAGCCTCGCGCCACCGCGCGGCGCTGCGGCTGTTCCTCATCGCCGCTGTTCTGGCGATGCTGGCGCTGCTGGCGGTGGATCCGGCCACCTCGGTGTGGCCGCTGCTCGGCCTCAGCACGCTGGTGGTGACGCTGCTCGTCACCGCCATGACGGCGAGCGACGCCTATCTGGTCGCCATGGTGGGCGCCGCCGACCGGCAGCGTTCGGCGGTCCAGCAGGGCATCGCCGCGGCGGCCGGCGGCACCGCTCTCGGTGTCGCCATGCTCGTGCTCGGCGATCACGGCTGGCGCGGGATCGTCGTCGCCGTGGCGACACTATCCTTCGTGGTCGCGCTCCCCGCCCTGATGCTGCCGGACCGGCTGGGGGAGAGGCTCACGGCGACGGCAGGGCCACAGCGGGCGGGCCTGTGGACGTTCTTCAATAGCCCGGTGGTGCGGCGGCGGCTGGCGATCTCGGTGTTCGTGCACGGCGCCTTCGGTCTCGCCTCCGGCGCACTGCCGATCCTGCAGGTCGATGCCGGCCTCAGCGTTGGCGAGATCGGCCTTCTATCGGCGGTCGGCGCCAATATCGTCGGCCTTGCGGCGTCGCTGCTGGTCGGCGCCGGCATGGTCCGCTTCGGAGCCTGGCGAGCACTCGCCGCGCTCTGCGTCGCCTCCCTCGTCGGCTTCGGGACCGCAGCCGTAGCGGGCTCGGCGATCTTCGATTGGAGCGCCGTCATCGCCCTCACCTTCCTGGTGATGGGCACGTCCTACGCCTTCTTCGTCGTCTATCGCGCCCTCACCCTCATCGTGTGCCAAGGCGAGCGCGCCGCCACCCAGGCGGCCGCCCTCGCCTGCGCCGACTCGCTGATCTCGATCGTGGCGGCCACTGCGTCGGGCGCGGCGATCGCCGCGCTCGGCCTCAACGGGTTGTTCGCTGTCGTCGCCGCCCTCGTCTCGATCGGCACGGTGATCGCCGTGGTCATCTCGGCCGGACCCGAGGTCCGCGCCCTCCTTCGCCACCCTTCCCTGGAACAACCGCAATGATGGGGATCCCTTTGCGCCGATCCACGATACTGCTGGCATCGTCTCTGCTCTGCTCAACTGCACTGACGCCGGCCTATGCCGAGCCGGAGACCCAGAGCGAGAACGGCATCGAGACCGAGACGATCGAGGAGATCACCGTCACTGCCCGCAAGCGGACCGAGAAGCTGCGTGACATTCCGTTCTCGGTCGAAACCATCAGCCGCACCGAGCTTGAAGAGAAGCGGATCGTCGACGGCACCACGGCGCTGCGCGACATCGCCGGCGCGGTGAAGCCCTCCTTCGGCGACCGCTCGAACGACTTCATCATCATGCGCGGCGTCGGCGCCGTGCTGTTTCCCTTGAGCCCCGACGACAGTTCGGTGCTGACCTTCATTGATGGCGCGCCGACCTCGATCGCCGCCTCGAACTCAGCCTATTTCGACCTGCAGCGGGTCGAGGTGCTGAAAGGACCGCAATCGACGCTGTTCGGCCGCAACACCTCGGGCGGCGCCATCAATCTGATTCCGATCCTGCCGAGCGAGACGCCCGAAGGCTATGTCGGGGTCGAGTACGGCACCGACAATCACCGCCTCATCGAGGGCGCGTTGGCCGGCGCCATCGTGCCGGAAAAGGTGGCCGGCCGCGTCGCCTTCCGCGCCCGCGGTATCGACGGCTTCCTCTCCAACACCGAAGGCCCCGAACTGGGCGACGAAACCTCCTATGTCGGGCGCGGCTCGCTGCTGTTCACCCCCAACGAGCGCACCCGCTGGCTGATCAGCGCCAGCGGCGAGAAGACGGACCTCTCGCCGATCTACTACACGCTGCAGGGCGATGGCATGGAGAAACTCGCCGGCTATTCGGTGGCCGATGAGACCCTCGAATTCGTCAATCTGAACTCAAAGTTCGAATACGCCTTCGACGCCTTCACCTTCACCGCCCAGACCTCCTACCACAAGGCCGATACCGTCTCGCGCTACAACGCGCTCGACACCTATCTCGCCAGCGCGATGTCGGGCCTGCCGACCTCGATGTTCGCCGATCCGGACACCAATCACATCTACTGGACCCGGCACGAGAGCCGCGCCACCCAGGAGTTCCGCCTCACCTCCAATCCCGGCTCCAGCCTCTCCTGGATCGCCGGCGCGGTCGGCTACCAGGACACCGCGAACCTGATCCAAAGCGTCAGCTTGTGGCTCTACGGCCCGCTCATGGCCGGCACCGACGACTACAACCAGACCACCACCGGCGCTGCGGTGTTCGGCGAGGTTACGCTCCCGGTGTGGGACAAGCTGAAATGGACGGTGGGCGGTCGCCTGACCCACGAAAGCAAGGACTTCGACAACCTCTACACCTCCGACGGCACCACGATGGCGATCCCGTCATTCGCCGAACAAGGCACGATGTCCTACGGCTTCTGGACCGGTCGCACCTCGCTCGCCTATGAGTGGTCGCCGAACCTGTCGAGCTGGGCCAGCGTGGCGCGCGGCTACAAGGGCGGCGGCTACGGCGTCTTTAACCGAGCCGCACCATTCGGCGTCGCCCGCGACCCGTACGATCCGACCTCGATGATCGCCTACGAGATCGGCAGCCGCGGCTCGTTCCTGGACAATCGCCTGAACCTGTCAGGCGCCCTGTTCTACAACGACGTCTCGCAGGAGCAGATCACCGCCTTCAACACCCTGACGCTTGAATCGATGGCGCTCAATGTCGACGTCCAGAACTGGGGCGGCGAGCTTGAGGGCAGCTATCGCCTCGCCGAGGGCTGGGACGTCGGCTTCGGCGCCGCCTACACCCAGGGTGAACTGCTCAACGTGACGTCGGTCCTCGCCGCTCTCGTGCCTGGACTTGTGGACGGCAACAAGATCCCCGGCGTGCCGGAGTGGACCTTCAAGGCCTCGCTCGCCCACCGCACCCACGTCGAGAAGCTCGGGCTCGACGCCCAGCTCGGCGACGCCCAGGCCTACTGGCGGCTGGATTACAGCTTCATCGGCGAGCGCTTCGCGGAGGCCGGCAATCTGTTTCTGCTCGAAGCCTCCCACCTATTGGCGGCGCGGGCCGGCCTGGAGTGGGAGAAGCGGGAATTCTATCTGTTCGGCAGCAATCTGCTGAACGACGAGACGATCTCATTCGGTCAGGCCTACGGCCTGTCCGCCGCCACCGGCGAGCAGATTTCCGGCGTGAGCTACGTCCGCGGCCGCACCTTCGGGCTCGGCGCCAAGGTGCGGCTGTGACCGCGTCCATGGTTGCGAGGGCGTGACATGCACACGGTGGACATGACGCCGCTGGGGCTGTTCCTGTCGGCCGGCTGGGTCGGCCGCAGCGTGATCCTGGCGCTGACCGCAGCCTCGATCTGGTGCTGGGTGGCGATGGTCGAGGTCTGGCTCGGCCATCGCAGCCTCAAGAGCGCGCTCAAAGCGGCCGCGCGCGGCGAGGTGCCCGCGCTCCTCACCGGCGTCGAGCGTGCCGGCGTCGAGGCCGCGCGCCTTCACATCGCCGCCGAGAGCGTCGCCGAGCGGCGCACCCGCATCGGCGAGGCGATGGGGCGCGAGGCGGACATCGTGATGATGCGGCTCGAACGCGGCCTGCCCGCTCTGGCGATGATCGCCTCCGCCGCGCCGTTCATCGGCCTGTTCGGCACGGTGTGGGGCATCATGTCGAGCTTCATGGGCATCGCCGCGGCGCAGGACACCAGCCTCGCCGTGGTGGCGCCGGGCATTGCCGAGGCGTTGGCGGCGACCGCCATTGGTCTCGCCGCGGCCATCCCCGCCTCGCTCGGCTACAACCGCCTCGCCGCCGTGCTCGGCCACGCCGGGCAGCGGCTCCGCCATCACGTCGAACACCGCGCCGTGCAGTTCGGCATCAATGCCGTTCCTCCCATTGACGGAGAGACGCGATGAGCCTCGGTGGATTCGGAGGGTCGCGGCCCGGCGGGCACCGGCCGTCGGCCGAGATCAACGTGACGCCGCTGGTCGACGTCATGCTGGTGCTGCTGGTGGTGTTCATGATCACCGCGCCGCTGCTGGCGGCGGGCCTGAAGCTCGATCTGCCGCGCGCCTCCACGGCAAAGCCGCTTGATCCGAAGGATCCGGTGGTGGTGTCGGTCGATCGCGACGGCCGCATCGCCGTCGACCAGGGCGCGGTCGCGCGCGAGGAACTGGCGGCAGCGGTGCTGGCGAAAATTGCCGACGGCGAGCGCACCGTGCGGGTGCGCGGCGACCGCGAACTCGCCTATGGCGAGGTCGTCGGCATCGTCGATGTTCTGGTGGCTGCCGGCATCCGCCGTATCGCGCTGGTCACCGACCCGAAGGCCGCACAACGCCCCGGCCAGGACGCGCGGAGCGGCGGCGTGGTCGAGGCGCCCGCCCCGGCGGCGAGCGCCGCCGCGCCGTGATCGCCGCATCATGAGCGTCGCCGCCAGCGCTGCCGCAGCCTATCCCCCGCTGAGCCGCGGACGGCGGGCGGGCCTCATCGCCCTGGTCACGGCTGTGCACGCATCGGCCTTGATCGTCCTGCCCAGTCCTGAGCCCGCGCAGGCCCCGCCCGGGGAAGTCGAGATCACGTTCGTCGTCGAATCGCCCGCCACCGAGCCCGCCGATGCCGTCCCCGATCCGCTGCCGCCGGAGCCCCAACCGGAACCCGAGCCGGAGCCCATCCCCGAGCCACCGCCGGACCAGATCGTCACGCCCGAGCCGGAGCCGACCATCGCCCCCGAGCCGCGCCCGGCTCCCTCGCACCCGAAACCGGAGGCCGAACCGGTGCCGCGCCGCACTGAGCCCAAGCGCCCCAGCGCGCGGCCGGTTGCGCAGCCGGGCGAACCCTCCCCCACCGCGCGGCCCGGCCGCGACCCCGGCTACGCCACGCGGGTGCGGGCCATTCTCCAGGCGCGAGTCGACAGCCTCGGCCTGGAGGTGTCCGGCGTCGTCGCTGTGGCGTTCACCGTCGGGCCGGGCGGAAAACTCGTCTCGCACCGGCTGGTGCGCGCGTCCGGCAACTTCGCCATCGACCGCGCCATTCGCGCCGTGCTCGCCAGCATCTCGTTTCCCCCGCCGCCCGGCGGAAGCTTCGCCGGCAACGTCTCCATCCGCATACGTTAGGAGCCTCTGTCCATGCAGCCACGCACCCTCATCGGCATCGTCGTTCCCCTCGCCCTGCTCACCTCCTATGTTCTGTTCGCCGATAGCGGCGACTGGGGCACGCGGGCGTTCGTCGCCGGCAGCCTGACGATGTGGGTCTTGCGCAATCTCTACGTCCACACCCGCAACGGCCCGCTCGTCGAGACCCGCATGGACGTCACCGAAAGGCTCGTGCTCGTTGCCGCCGCCCTCGGCGTCATGGTGCTGCCGTTCGCGACGATCTTCTGGCCGTGGCCGGCCGAATGGGTGGTGCCCGCCAGCCCTGCCGCGATCATCGCCGGCGCCATCATTTACCTGATCGCCGATCTCCTGTTCTGGCGCTCGCACGCCGATCTCGGCCGGCAATGGTCGCCGACCCTCGAAATCAAGCAGGACCACGCGCTGATCACGCGCGGCGTCTATCGCTGGATCCGCCACCCGATGTACGCCGCGATGTGGCTGATGGCGATCGCGCAGGCGCTGCTGCTGCCGCACTGGGCCGGCGCGCTGTCCGGCCTCGTCGGCTTCGGCGCGGTCTATGTCACGCGCATCAACCGCGAAGAGGCGATGATGCGCGATCTGTTCGGCCCGGCCTGGGACGACTACGCCCGCCGCACCGGTCGGCTCCTGCCGCGCTGGCGCGGCTCGATGTGACGGGCGGGAAAAGGCACGCCAGCGCCGGGGACGATCGATCGCCCCGGCGCCGGCCGCAGTCAGTGGAGGTGCGCGTGGTTGTGCCCGTGCCGATGTCCATGCCCATCGTCATGCACATGGCCGTGGCTGGAAAGCGCGCCGAGGTCCTGTCCGGTGCGGTATTCCCGCCACGCCTGGCGCAGGATCTGTAGCGAGGAACTGAGGAACAGGCCGGCCATCGCCGCCGCGACCACCAGGTCCGGCCACGCCGTGGTGGTGCCCCACACGCTCGCCGCCGCCACCATTACCGCGACATTGCCGATGGCGTCGTTGCGCGAGCACAGCCACACCGAACGCACGTTGGCGTCGCCGTCCTTGTAGCGCATCAAGAGCAGCACGCTGGCGAGATTGGCGATCAGCGCCATGAGGCCGACCACCCCCATCACCTCCGCCCGCGGCACCCCCAGCACGACAAGCTGATAGGCGGTCGAGCCCAGCACCCACAGCCCCATCAGCGACAGGCTGGCACCCTTGACGAGCGCCGCCGTCGCCCGGACCTTCAGCGACATGCCGATTACGGCGAGGCTCATGCCGTAGGTCAGGGTGTCACCCAGAAAGTCCAGCGCGTCGGCCTGCAGCGCCTGGGAGCCGGCGGCCTGACCCGCCGCCATCTCAACGACGAACATGACGCCGTTGATCGCGATCACCGTCCACAACGCGCGCTTGTAGCGCGGGTCCACCCCGTCGAACACCGGGTTGCCGTGGCAGCCGCAGGCCGCGGTCGCGCCCTTCGCCGCCACTTCGGCCTGCTCGGCCGGGGCGCGGGTGTCTTGGCAAGCATCACACATCGTTGAGCGTTCCTTTCGCATGTCGTCAGGTGACGCTACATTCTCCAGTCGCTGGAGGATCAAGGGCCTTGTCCATGACATCGCTGTCGATCGGCGAACTGTCCCGCCAGGCTGGCGTGAAAGTGCCGACCATTCGGTTCTATGAGGAAATCGGGCTTCTGCCGTCGCCGTTGCGCACTGCGAGCAACCGGCGCGTCTTCGACGTCGACGCCGTGCGGCGGCTACGCTTCATCCGCCACGCCCGCGAACTGGGCTTCGAGGTCGACGCGATCCGCGCCTTGCTGCGCCTCAGCGACGCGCCACAAGCCTCGTGCGCCGAGGCCGACCGCATCGCCCGCCACCATCTCGCCGAGGTCGAGGAGCGCATCGTCCGCCTCACCGCGTTGCGCGCCGAACTCCAGCGCATGGTGGAGGACTGCGGCCATGGCCACGTTTGCGACTGCCGGGTGATCGAGGTGATCGCCGACCACCGGCTGTGCCGGCACCACGAGCACGACAGCCCGGCGCGGCGGCCGAGACCGGCGTCGCCGCCCTCGCCTGCCCGACCGGATCGGCCCCGGCGCGGCGGGCGGCACGGAACGGCCGCAGCCGGCGATGACTGATGCAAGGTCTACGCGATCAGGCCGGAAAATCGCATCACGCCAGCCACTGCGCGATGTCCTCGGCCTTGGGCAGGCCGCCGGCATGGACCACCTTGCCGTCGATGACGATGCCGGGCGTCGAGGCGATGCCAAAGGAGGCAATGGCGGCGTAATCGGTGACCTTCTCGATCGCGACCGCCACGCCGAGCCGGTCGGCCTCGGTCTGCACCATCTCGGCGGTGGTCTGGCAGCGCTTGCAGCCGGGGCCGAGCACCTTGATGTCCTTCATGGTTTTCTCCTTTGTCAGGCAAACAGCGCGTTGAACAGGAAGCCGACCGCCAGGATGCCGAGCCCGACCACGGCGACGAACACCGCGATGAGCCGGCCTTTCAGCACCTTGTGCAGGATGATCAGCTCGGGCGCCGAGAGTGCGATCACGCTCATCATGAAGGCCAGCACGGTGCCGAGCGCGGCGCCCTTGCCGAGCAGCGCCTCGACCACCGGAATGATGCCGGCGGCGTTGGAATACATGGGAATGCCCACCACCACCGCGGCCGGCACCGACCACCACGCCTCGCGGCCCATGATCGCGGCGAGCAGCTCGGCCGGCACGTAGCCGTGGATCAGCGCGCCGGCGGCGATGCCGGCGATCACCCACGTCCACACCTTGCCAACGATGTCGGCCACCGCGTCGAGCCCGGCTTTGAGGCGGTCGACGATGGTGAGGCGCTGGCCGGGAAGCTCGACCGCGCCGGCCCGCACATTGCGCACCCAGTCCTGCAGCCAGCCCTCCAGATGCAGCCGGCCGATCACCCAGCCGGCGACGATGGCGATGAGGAGGCCGAAGCCGAGATAGGCCAGCGCCACCTGCCAGCCGAGCAGCGCCCACAGCAGGCCGAGCGCGATCTCATTGACCATCGGCGCGGCGATCAGGAACGAGAAGGTGACGCCGAGCGGCACCCCGGCCGAGACGAAGCCGATGAACAGCGGCACCGCCGAGCACGAGCAGAACGGGGTGACGATGCCGAGACAGGCCGCCGCGACGTTGCCACGCCCCTCGTGCCGGCCCGCGAGCAGCGCGCGGGTGCGCTCGGCCGAGAAGAAGCTGCGCACCACGCCCATCGCGAACACCACCAGCACCAGCAGCATCAGCACCTTGGGCGTGTCGTAGAGAAAGAACGCCACCGCCTCGGCGAGGTGGCTGCCTGGCTCCAGCGGCAGGAGGGCGGTGGCCCAGTCCGCCGCCGGCTGCAGAAAGGCGTAGGCGAGACCCCAGGCGGTGAGCGCGGCCAGCGTGCCGGCCAGCCATGCGAAGGTGCTCGGCGATGCGGTGGGATTGGGTTCGGCAGGGATGGAGTCGACGGCGGTCTTCGAGCAGCACTCGGTCATGCCGCATCCCTCCGCTGGTTGGCTGGAAGCGCCAGCACGGCCTCGATCACCGCAACGACGCGGGAATCGAGGCGCGGATTGCGGCGATAGCGCACCCACTGGGCGTCGCGCCGGTCGACGACGAGGCCGGCGACCTTCAGCACCGCCATGTGGCGCGACATGCGCGACTGGGTGGCGCCGAGCGCCTTCATCAGTTCGCAGACGCAATGCTCCTGCCCGTCCCACACCATGCGCAGGGCAGCAAGCCGGGTGGCATCGGCAAGGGCGGACATCAGCTCGACCGGCGTAATCATTTGCTATTCCGGTTATGCGGCATTGCGCATATATCTGTGCCCAAGCCGCAGTCCGGTCAAGCGGAAACAGCAGCGCCATGCCCATGAGGCTCGGACGAGAGATTTGGGCGCCAGAGTTGGGGCTCTCGAAATGAGCACTTGTCATCGAGTTGGGTGTCGCTGGGAGGGCCGGCACATCCGGCTTGCCAATGTTTCCATATTTCGTGTATCGTCGAAATATGGAATCAGACGATGCCCTGCTCGCGTTGTCGGCGCTTGCCCAGGCCACGCGGCTCGAGGTGTTCCGCCTGCTGATGGCGCATGAGCCGAACGGGCTGGCGGCCGGCGAGGTGTCGCGCTGTCTTGCCGTGCCGGCCAACACCCTGTCGGCCCACCTTGCCATCCTCGCCCGCGCCGGACTGGTGACGGCCTCGCGCCGCAGCCGCTCGATCGTCTATCGCGCCCGGCCCGACAGCATTCATGCGCTTGTCGGCTTCCTGGTCGAGGATTGCTGCGGCGGCCACGCCGAGCTCTGCACGCCGACGTCCGCTCCGCCGCTCCGCCGACCTGCCGCTGGTCCACTCCGCGAAGGAAAGCCCATGCCCGATCGCATCTTCAACGTGCTGTTCCTCTGCACCGGCAACACCGCCCGGTCGATCCTGGCCGAGAGCATCCTGACGAAGGACGGCGGCGGCCGCTTCCGCGCCTTCTCCGCCGGCAGCCAGCCCAAGGGCACCGTCAACCCGTTCGCGCTCAAGGTGCTGGCGGCGGAGGGCTATCCGACCGAGGGTCTGCACTCGAAAAGCTGGGCTGAGTTCGCCGCCGCCGACGCACCGGTGATGGATTTCGTATTCACCGTCTGCGACAACGCCGCCGGCGAGGCCTGCCCGGTGTGGCCGGGCCAGCCGATGACCGCGCATTGGGGCATCGAGGATCCGGCGGCGGCGAGCGGCAATGATGTCATGGTCGAGCGCGCGTTCGTCACCGCGCTGCGCTACCTCAAGAACCGCATCTCGGTGTTCACCGCCCTGCCGTTCGCCAGCCTCGACCGGCTGGCGCTCGGATCGAGGCTGCGCGAGATCGGCCGCCTCGAAGGGGCGACGGGCCGCAAGGCGGAGCTCGCCTGATGGACGTGATCATCTACCACAATCCCGCCTGCGGCACCTCACGCAACGTGCTCGGGCTGATCCGCAATGCCGGTGTCGAGCCGCACGTGATCGAGTACCTGACGTGCCCGCCAACGCGCGCGCTGCTGGTGCAGATGATCGCCCGGGCGGGGCTCTCGGTGCGTGACCTGCTGCGCGAGAAGGGTACGCCGTATCGCGAACTCGGCCTCGGCGATCCCGCTTTGACGGACGACCAGCTTCTCGACGCCATGATGGCGCATCCGATCCTGATCAACCGGCCGCTGGTGGTGACCCCGAAGGGGGTGCGCCTGTGCCGCCCGTCGGAAGCGGTGCTCGACCTGCTGCCGCCGCAGCGCGGCGCGTTCCGCAAGGAGGACGGCGAACTGGTGGTCGACGCCGCGGGGCGCCGCGTCGCGACAGCTTGAAGGATTTTGCGATGTCCACGTTCGAACGCTATCTCACCGTCTGGGTCGGCCTGTGCATCGTCGTGGGCATCGCCCTCGGCCACGTGATGCCGGGCGTGTTCCAGGCGATCGGCACAGCCGAGATCGCCAAGGTCAATCTGCCGGTGGCGGCGCTGATCTGGCTGATGATCATCCCGATGCTGATCAAGATCGACTTCGCCGCACTCGGCCGGGTGAAGGAGCACTGGCGCGGCATCAGCGTCACGCTGTTCATCAACTGGGCGGTCAAGCCGTTCTCGATGGCCGCGCTCGGCTGGCTGTTCATCGGCTATCTGTTCCGCCCCTATCTGCCGGCCGAGCAGATCGACAGCTACATCGCCGGCCTGATCATCCTCGCGGCAGCACCCTGCACCGCCATGGTGTTCGTGTGGTCGAACCTCACCCGCGGCGAGCCGCACTTCACGCTGAGCCAGGTCGCGCTCAACGACACCATCATGGTGTTCGCGTTTGCGCCGATCGTCGGCCTGCTGCTCGGGCTCTCCGCCATCACCGTGCCGTGGGACACGCTGGTGCTGTCGGTGGTGCTCTACATCGTGGTGCCGGTGATCGCCGCGCAAGTGCTGCGCCGGCGGCTTCTGGCGCAGGGTGGCGAGCCGGCGCAGCAGCGCATGCTCGGCCGCCTGCAGCCGCTGTCGCTGGTCGCCTTGCTGGCCACGCTGGTGCTGCTGTTCGGCTTCCAGGGCGAGCAGATTCTCGCCCAGCCGCTGATCATCGCGCTGCTCGCAGTGCCGATCCTGATCCAGGTCTACTTCAACTCCGGCCTTGCCTATCTGCTCAACCGACTCGCCGGCGAGCAGCACTGCGTCGCCGGCCCCTCGGCGCTGATCGGCGCTTCCAACTTCTTCGAACTGGCGGTGGCGGCCGCGATCTCGCTGTTCGGGTTCCAGTCGGGCGCCGCACTCGCCACCGTGGTCGGCGTCCTCATCGAGGTGCCGGTGATGCTGTCGGTGGTGTGGATCGTCAACCGCTCGAAGGATTGGTACGAGGCAGGCAGCGCGAAGGCGCGAAGGCGCTCGGCCGCTTCGACACCGGCCGGCCATTGACTCATGATCCGGTCGGCAATCGTGCGCGAGGTCGAACGCCACCGGCAAATTGCATCCTCCTGAGCGGGGCGCCGCCCTCCACAATATTTGAGTCAGAGTTCGACCCGTTTTCCGTGACGTGCTGAGGTCGGGAGAAACGCTTCCGGCGCCCGTCATCGAGACGAGCCATGGCCCAGGTGGAGGTGACGGATGCCGCGCGTGAGAGACGGAACGGCTATCGGGTGGCCGTGACCCGCGGCGAGCGGAATGGCCGATAGGCCTCAAGATGGCATTCCCAGCCGGCGGACACGCGGTTTTTGTCGCTGTCGGATTTGTTCGCGGCCGTGCGCGGCCGCACCGAGCGCAGCCACGCGGACGGTAGACCGGCCCTGCGCAATTCCTGACACCATCGGCGGAATCCGATAGGGCTGGAACAAAGGCGCAAATGCGCTAACCTGTCGCGCCGATCGATATCTGCAGTCCAGGGCCATCTGGAAACATCCGATGCCAGCCGTCAGCGATTCAGCCGAGCTGTTCAGGCATGTGAGCGCCGAAAAGTCGGCGTTCTATCGCTGCATCATGGACGTGTTCGCTGCGGCCAAACGACAATATCGCCTGCAACTGCGGCCCGACGAAGTCTTGGCCGAAGCCCGATGGCCGGACGGACAAACGCCGCGCATCGAGGACGTCAACGCCGCGCTGAGCCAGCTTTCGGCCTGGGGTAATCTGGAATCGCATCATGATACGGCGCGGGTTTCCAGCCTGAACGATTTCTACCGGGCGCGCCTGCTCTACCGGCTGTCGCAGGGCGGCGAAGCCGTGGAATCGGCGCTGGCGCTGTTCGTGCAAACCCTGCAACGCCGCGCCGAGCTGCAAACCGTGGCGCTCGAAGACATCGCCAGCCGATTGCAGGCGATGAAGGCGCTGGCCGACGAGACCGAACCGGACGCCGCAAAAATCCACGCGACACTGCGGGATCTGGTGCGGGTTTTCGAGAGCCTTGCCGACAACGCGCAAGCGTTCATGGCCGGGGTGGCGCGCAGCATCGAACTGCAGCAGGCCGAAGAAAATGCGGTGGCGAACTACAAGCGACGGCTGATCGACTATCTGGAGCGCTTCATCGGCGATCTGGTGCGCCGCTCCGACATGATCGCCGGGCTCATTCTCGCATTGGAGCCGAGCATCGACGCGATGTTGCAGCAGGTGGCCGCGCGCGAGGCCCGCGATGCCGCGCCGGGCGATGCCCAGGAGCGGATCGATTCGCAAACCCGATCCTGGAATGCCTGGCGCGAACGTTGGAAAGGCCTGCGCGGCTGGTTCTTTCGCACCGGCCATGAGCCGTCGCAGGCCGAATTGTTGCGGGCGCGCGCCAGGTCGGCGATCCCGCAATTGCTCGGCGCGATCGCCGCGCTGAACGAGCGCCGCAGCGGCCGCAGCGATCGCTCCGCGGATTTTCGCATGCTCTCGCTGTGGTTCGCCGGCTGCGCCGACGATGGCGAGACGCATCGGCTGGCGCGCGCCGCCTTCGCGCTCAATCCGGCGCGGCATTTTTCACTCAATCCCGACGCCGACGCTGAGCTGCCGGCCAGCACGCGCTGGGCCGACGCGCCGGCTTTGCGGATTCACCCGCGGCTGCGCGAATATGGCGAAGCGGCGCCGCGCGGCCCGTTGGCCCGGGTGCGCGACCGCGCCGACGCGCGCGCCCAGCTGGCGCGCGAACTCGCCGAGGAATCGCAGCAGGTCGAGGCGGCGCGCCGGCGCCTTGCCACCGGCCATCCCACCCGGCTGTCCGACCTCGGCGAACTCGACCGTCACGCCTTCGGGCTTTTCCTCGGACTGCTCGGCGAAGCGTTGACCGAACAGGCCGGACCGGACGCCACCGCGGAGCGGCAGACCGGCGACGGGCTGTTGCATATCAGCCTGACGCCGCTGGCGCCGGACAGTCGCGCCCGCATCGACACGCCGCTCGGCGTGTTTTCCGGGCGCGACCATCTGATCACCATCACGCCGACACGAGACGCCGATGAAGCCCAGCTCTGAAAGGTCCAGGGACAGTCGCAGCATCGGTCAACAACAGCAGCGTTTCCAGCGCGAGGAGTTTCGCAGCGCGGTGCGCGCGTTGCTGATGACACCGCTGATGAGTCCGGAGCACGAGGATTTTCCCGCCATCCGCCGCCAGGCCGACGCGCTACGCGACTGGTTCGCGCGCGAAACCGGCTGGCCGCTGCAGATCGAACATGAGGGCGCCCGCCTTTCCAAGCGGCCGGCCGACCTCGGCAGCACGATGCGCGGCCTGCCCGGCTACGATCGCCGCCGCTATGTGCTGCTGTGTCTCGCCTGCGCGGTGCTGGAACGCGCCGACCCGCAGATCACGCTGCGGCTGCTGGGCGAGCGGCTGCTGCAATTGGCCGCCGACCCGGCGCTGGCGGCGTCGGACTTCCGCTTCACGCTCGGCGCCCCGCATGAGCGGCGCGAACTGGTGGCGGTCTGCCGCACGCTGCTGGAACTGGGGGTGCTGGCGCGCGTCGCCGGCGACGAAGAGGCCTTCGTGCAGGCCGGCGGCGATCAGGCCGACGCACTTTACGACGTGCAGCGCCGCGCGCTCGCCGGCATGCTGGCGGCGGTGCGCGGGCCGTCGACCTTTCGACCGGAAGACGCGCCGGTCACGCTCGACCAGCGGCTGCATGCGCTGGTCGACGAGCACGTGGCGGACAGCGACGAGGGCCGGCGCACCGCGCTGCGCCACCACCTCGCCCGCCGGCTGCTCGACGATCCCGTGGTCTATCTCGACACGCTGGACCCCGACGCCCGCGGCTATTTCGTCAATCAGCGCGGCACCATGGCAGCGCGCTTGTGCGACGCCGCGGGCCTGGTGGCCGAACAACGCGCCGAAGGGCTGGCGCTGGTCGACGAAACCGGCGTGCTGACCGACGTGGCGATGCCCGCCGAAGGCACCGACGCCCACGCCACGCTGCTGGTCGCGGAATATTTGGCCCGCAGTTACAGATCGCGCCTGGCCGACGCCACCACTGCGGCGCCGGCAGCGGCGGCATTCACCCCGGCGCACGACATCATCGCCTTCCTGCGCGACGCCAAGACCAAGTTCGGCCGCTACTGGCGCAAATCGGCGCGCGAGCCCGGCGCCGAACGCGAACTCGCCGCGATCGCGATCGAACGGCTGGAAAAACTCCACCTCATCGTCCGAGATGCCGACACGGTACAGCCGCTGCCGGCGCTGGCGCGCTTCGCGCTCGGCGACGCCGAAATCCGCGACGCCCGTGAACCGCGCGACGGAGCCGTCGCCGCCAAGCATCGGTTCGGATCGCCATGAACGACCGCCCGACTTCGTTTCTTGCTGAGACCGCAAGACCCGCGCTGCCGATCCCGACGCGGCCGCGCTGGCAGCCGCTGCGGCTCGGCCTGGTGGAGCTATTCCATTACGACAGCGAGGAGTTCTGGTTTCGCGACGGCCACCTGCTGCTGCGCGGCAACAACGGCACCGGCAAATCCAAGGTGCTGTCGCTGACCCTGCCCTTCCTGCTCGACGCGCAGCTCAAATCGTCGCGGGTCGAGCCGGACGGCGACAGCAGCAAGAAGATGGCCTGGAACCTGCTGATGAGCAGCTACGACCGGCGCACCGGCTATGCCTGGATCGAGTTCGGTCGGCTCGCCGACGACGGCACGCCGCATTATCTCACGCTCGGCGCCGGGCTTTCCGCGGTCGCGGCCCGCCCGCAGGTCGACAGCTGGTATTTCGTGCTCGACGATAGCGACGGCGCGCCGCGGCTCAACCAGGATCTTTGGCTGATCAGCGAGCAGCGCAACGTGCTGACCAAGGAGCGGCTGCGCGACGCGCTGCAGGGCCGCGGCCAGCTGTTCGACACCGCCTCGAGCTATCGGCGCGCCGTCGACGAGCGGCTGTTTCGGCTCGGCGTCCGGCGCTACGACGCCTTGATGGATACGCTGATCCAGTTGCGCCAGCCGCAATTGTCGAAGAAACCGGACGAGACCGCGCTGTCGAATGCGCTGACCGAAGCGTTGCCGCCACTGCCGACCGAACTGCTCGGCGATGTCGCCGAGGCACTCGGCCAGTTAGAGGAGGATCGCCGCCAACTCGAGGAATACCAGACGCTGGCGAAAGCCATCGACCGTTTCGAGCAGCGCTACCGGATCTATGCCGGCACCCAGACCCGGCGCCAGGCTCGGGCGCTGCGCCAAGCGCAAACCGAATTCGACAATGCCAGCCGGGCGCGCGGCGAGGCGCAGGAGCGGCTGGCGCAAGCGCTGGCCACCGAAGCGCTCGCGCAGAACGCGCACGACGAGGCGGACCTTGCGCTCAAGCGCGACCAGGCGCGGCTGGAAACCCTGCGCAGCGGCCCGGGGATGGAGGACGCCAACCGGCTCGAAACCGCGGCGCGCGACGCCGCGGCGCGGCAGCGCGCAGCGCAGGCCGGCGCCACGGCGGCCGACGAGGCGACGCGCCGGCTGACGCGTAGTGTCGGCGAAACCGAACAGGCGGCGCAACGCATGACGCGGGCCGAACGTCAGGTCGCCGAACTGCGCCGGGACGGCGCCGCTCATGCCGCAACCGCGGGCATTGCCGCGGCCCATGGCGGCAATCCGCTGGCAAGCTGCGAGGCCGCGGCACTCGCCGAGTTGACGCCGTACGCCTTCGAGGCCGCGCGCTCCGAGCTTGGCGCTTTGGTCGCCGAACGACGCGACCAGATCGCCGTGTTGCGGCAGCGCCAGGCGGAGGTCGCCGCGGCCGAAACTCTATATACGCAACAACAAGCGGCACGCGACGAGCGACAGGACGCCGCCGAAGCCGCGGCGAACCGACGCGAGCAGGCCGATGCCGCCGTGGAGCGGCAGGGCCAAAACCTCGTCCAGGATTGGGAGCGCCACTTCGCCGGCCTGACGCAATTGCGCATCGACCCCGACGACGGCCTCGCGGCGCTGACGGCGCTCGCCGACTGGGTGGTCGCCCTGCAGGGCGACAATCCGGCGCGGCAAGAATTGCAGGCCGCGCAACAGCAGGCCAGCGTGAATTTTGCGCAGCGCCGCGTCACGCTCGACGCCCAGCGCGACAGCTTGGAAACCGAGCGCAGCACCCTCGATGACGAACATCGCCGGCTGCAAGCCGGCATCGATACGGCGCCGCAGCAGCCAGCGACACGCGATGCCAATACCCGGATTGCGCGCGCGGGCGCGCCGCTTTGGCACTTGGTGGATTTCCGCGACACCGTCACCGCGCCGCAGTGCGCCGGCCTCGAAGCCGCGCTCGAAGCCGCCGGCCTGCTCGACGCGTGGATTTCGCCCGACGGCGAGCTGCAGACCGGCGACGGCGGCATGCCGTTGCACGACACGCAAATCTTGCCGCGTTCGCCGTATTCGCAATCGCTCGGCGATTGGCTGCAGGCCGATGTGCCGGCGGATGGCACGGTGCCGGCCGCCATCGTCGATGGCATTCTGTCTGGCATCGCCTGCGCGGACACCGATCCGATCGACAGCGAAGCCTGGATCGCCCCCGACGGCCGCTTTCGCCTCGGCGCGCTGGCCGGCGCCTGGGACAAGCCGGCGGCGGTCTATATCGGCTATGCCGCCCGCGCCGCAGCCCGCATCCGGCGGCTGACCAAGATTGCCGAGCGCCTGACACTGATCGCCGAAGAACTCGCGGCCTTGCAGGCGATGGCCGCGCAGCTCACGCGCGACCAGGATCGGGCCGCCGAGGAATGGCGCCTGGCGCCCACCGACGAGGCGTTGCGCCATGCCCATCTCGCCGCCGCAGCCTGCGCGCGCGAGGCGCAAGACGCCCTGCGACGACTGGGCGAGGCCAATGCGCGGTGCCGCGAGGCCGAGCAGGCGTTGCAGACGGTGAGGCAGCGGCTTGCCGCGGATGCCGCCGACCTGCGACTGCCGGTGTTGCCCGCCGACTTGCCGGCGATCGAGGCGGCGCTGAACCATTATCACGACGCCCAGCTCCGCCTCGGGCAAGCCGCTCACGAATTGCGCCTGGCGCTGCCCGACCTGCAGCGGCAACGCGACCGCGAAAACGAGGCGCGCAAAGACCTCGCGACCAAGCAAGAGCAACTGGCGACGGCCCGCATCGAGGCGGAAGAGGCCGCGACCCGGCTCGACGTGTTGCGCGACACCGTCGGCGCGATGGTCGAGGAGTTGCAACGCCAATTGGCCGAGGCCGTCGCCGCCGTCGAAGCGGGCGATGACGCATTGAAATTGGCGCGCGAAGCCCTGATCAACTGCGGCAAGGCCAGCGCGGTCGCTGGCGAAAAATCCGCGACTGCGGAGACGGCTTTCGCCGAACGCAGCGACGCGCGCGCCGAAGCGATCGCCAGGTTCCAGCATTTTGCCGCCACCGGGCTGCTGTCAGCGGCGCTACCGCAAGCAGAACTACCCGATATGGCCAGCGCATGGACGATCGATCCCGCGCTGACGCTGGCGCGCCGGGCCGAACAGGCGCTGTCCGAACGCAAGGACGACGAGGAAAGCTGGGCGCGGGTGCAGCGGGAGATGGCCACCGACCTCACCGAATTGCAGCGCGCGCTCAGCGCGCTCGGCCACCAGGCCCAGGCCGAAACCACCGACTGGGGACTGACCGTCCACATCGTCTACCAGAACCGACCCGAACCGCCGGCTCGGCTGGCGGTGCGGCTCGCCGAGGAAATCGCGCAACGCAGCGAACTGCTCACCGCCAACGAACGCGCCGTGCTGGAAAACCATTTGCAGGCCGAGATCGCCTCCGAGGTGCAGCGCCTGCTGCAGGCCGCCGAAGCCCAGCGCGACGCCATCAACAAGGAACTACACAGCCGCCCGACCTCCACCGGCGTGCGCTATCGGCTGCTGTGGCAGCCGCTGCCGGAAGAAGAAGGCGCCCCGGTCGGGCTCGACGCCGCGCGCAAGCGGCTGCTGAACACCAGCGCGGATCTCTGGTCGGCGGAAGATCGCCGCGTCGTCGGCGCGATGTTGCAGCAACGCATCGCTGCCGAGCGCGAGCGCACCGATCTGGGCTTCGGCAGGGACGGCAGCGGCAGCCTGATCGAGCAACTCGCCCGCGCGCTGGATTATCGGCGCTGGCACCGTTTCCGCGTCGAGCGCTGGCAGGACGGGCATTGGCGCAAGCTCTCCGGCCCGGCCTCCAGCGGCGAACGCGCGCTCGGCCTTACCGTGCCGCTGTTCGCCGCGGTCGCCAGCTTCTACGGCCAGGGCAGCTCGGCGCTGGCGCCGCGGCTGATGCTGCTCGACGAAGCCTTCGCCGGGATCGACGATTCCGCCCGCGCGCATTGCATGGGGCTGATCCGGGAATTCGACCTCGACTTCGTCATCACAAGCGAACGCGAATGGGGCTGCTACGCCGAACTGCCCGGCGTCGCGATCTGCCAGTTGCAGCGCCGCGAAGGCATCGAGGCGGTGTTCGTCTCGCGCTGGAACTGGGACGGCCGCGCCAAGCTCCGCGACGACGATCCCGACCGCAGGTTCGCGCCGACATGAGATCCGCGGCCGATGCGCGGCTCCAGCGCCTGCTCGGCGGCGAGCATCTCGCCGCGCTACGCAAGCGGTTGCGCCGGCGCTTCGAACGCCACGCGTTCGACGCCGCCGTCGAAAGCTTCCGCGTCGACAGGCTGACCGCGCAGGAGCACGCCGCGCTCGCAGCATTGCTCGGCCGCCCGCAGCGCTACTCCGGCTCGTTGCAGATCGACCTTCGCGTGCTCGATGCCGCGTTCCAAAACGCCGGAATCGCCGCTTCGCTGCGCGATGCGCTGGAACAGCTCGACGGCCCGATCACCCACCTCGCCAACGCACGCCTCGCGCGACAAACGCTGTGGTCGGATGTGGTCGCTGGCTGCGATCACCCCGGCCTCGTTGAACTGCTCCAGACACCGGCCGGCATCGGACTGATCAAGCGTCTTGCAAGACAGAATGCTGCGACGGCTGTCGAACTGTGTCGCCGCGCCGAGGCGGTGTTGCAACGGCTGCCTGCGCAGGGCCTCACCCGTTCGCAATTGGCCGCCGACGTGCTCGGCGATGCCCATGCGCTCGACAGCGGCCAAGCCACCGCGGCGCTGGTGCTCGCGGTTTTGCGTCGGCTTGCGCCGCAATCCCGCGACGGCGATGACGACGCGCAAATTGACGCCGCGGCAAATGGCAGTTTCGAACGCAACGCCAGCGTGGAGCGCGCCCGCGAGATCTGGGCTAGAGCCGGCATCCTGGTCAATGAGTTGGCGCGGCCGGTGCTGTTCCTGAACCTGCCGACCCGCGGCCCGCAGAACGATCACCGGCCAACGGGCGAGCCGAGCTACGCATCATTGCGATCGCTGCTGCGCGCGCGGCCCGCCTGGGACGTGGCCAACCGCACCGTCTATGTCTGCGAAAATCCCAATCTGGTTGCGATCGCCGCGGATCATTGGGGTTCCGACTGCGCGCCGCTGGTCTGTACCGAGGGCATGCCCGCGGCCGCGCAGCGATGCCTGTTGCTCCAGCTGAGCGAAGCGGGCGCGCGACTTCGCTATCATGGCGATTTCGATTGGCCCGGATTGCACATCGGCAACCAACTCATGCGTGAGCACAGGGCCGAACCGTGGCGCTTCAGCGCCGCTGACTACGCCGCCGCGGCCGCAAAGATCTCACGCTTTGGACAGCCGCTGCAGGGTAAGCCGGTCACAGCACATTGGGATGGAGCATTGACGACGGCCATGCAACAATATCGGGTCGCAATCCCCGAGGAATTCTTGGCAGACTCGCTGTTGCAAGATCTGATCTGCAAATCCTAGCGCCGCCTATTGTCAACGACAGTTCAACCAAAGGATCGACCAAAGCTGGTCTGCGAGCGAACGTTGAACATCACTAACTTTCGAGCACCATGCGGCACGGCATAGTGATGGAAATCCTGCACGATCGACAAGGAGCTCTGCTGGAAACTGGGTGACGGGCGATCAGGCGGCGTTTGTGGACGACGTGTCGGTGACCTCGTACCCGTCGGCGAATCTGACACCCTCGACCAGCTTGGGCAACTGATTCTGGCCTTTCAGCAGGGCGCCGAACTCGGGTTAACGGCGGTTTCGGGGTTGCGGAAGGTCTGATTCGATGAGGGGCCTCGATTCGGAGCCCCGCCATGAGCCTTGATGGCCTGAGCCTTGATGCCCTGCTTGTCCCTGAGAAGTCGCGCCTGAAGGTGCTGCTCGACCACCTGTCGGTGATCGAGGACCCACGCGAGGCGTGGCGGGTGGCTCACCCGCTGCCGGAGGTGCTGCTACTGGTGGTGTGCGGCACCTTGGCGGACTGCGACGACTACGAGGGAATCGCCGAGTGGGGCGAGACGCATCTGTCGTTTCTGCGCCGCTTCCTGCCCTACCACCACGGGGTTCCGGGGGCGCGTTGGCTGACCCTGCTGATGAACCGCATCGACCCGGACCTGTTCGCGGCAGCGTTCACGGCGTGGGTTCGGGAGAGCTGGCCGGATCGCCCGGACCTGGTGGCGATCGACGGCAAGACCTCGCGGCGCAGCCACGACCGCGGGGCCGGCAAGGCGCCGCTCCATCTCGTCTCGGCGTTCGCCACCACCCGCCGCCTGGTGCTCGGCCAGGAGGCGGTCGCCGACAAGAGCAGCGAGACCACGGCGATCCCCCTCCTGATCGAGCGGCTCGCCGCCGCCGGCGGCCTCGACGGCACCCTGATCTCGATCGACGCCATCGCCACCAATCCGACCATCGCCACCGCCATCCGAGGCGCCAAGGCCGACTATCTGCTCGCCGTGAAGGCCAACCAGCCGACCCTGCGGGCCGAGATCGAGAGCTTCTTCGCCGAGACGCCCGCGGCCGAGACCGAGAGCGTCACCGACCTCGACAAGGGCCATGGCCGCATCGAGAGCCGCACCGTCACGGTTGCCCGCGAGGTCGATTGGCTGAAGGGGGACCGGCGTTTTCCCGGCGAATTGCGGCTGCCCGACGTCGCCACCATCGTGCGCGTCGCATCGCGCGCCGAGCTCGCCGACCGCTGCCGTTTCGAGACCCGATACTACGTCTCCTCGGCCGCGCTCTCGGCAACCGCTGCCGCCGAGGCCGTGCGAAGCCACTGGGCGATCGAGAACAGCCTGCACTGGGTCCTCGACGTCACCTTCGGCGACGACCAGTCCCGCCTGCGCAAGGGACACGGCGCCAGGAACATGGCTGTCGTCCGCCACTTCGCCTTCAATCTCCTACGCGCCGTCACCGACAAGAAAAGCCTCAGGCTCAGGCGAAAGCGCGCCGGTTGGGACCCCGAATACTGTGCTCAAGTCCTCGGACACAGGACGCGTTAACCCGGATTCGGTGCCCTGGGCCTTTCAGGCGGCGCCAGGTTTTCGAGGCCGCCTGCACCAGCTTGAACACCATCGTCTTCGCCGTCGTCGGCGACAGCGCGCCCTTGGTGCGCACTGAACCGCCCCGGGTTTGCCGGAGGCGTTTTGGCTTGAGTTACGCGGCCATCGCTGTCTCTTCCAGCATGGCATAGTAGCGCGCCTCGGCTTCGGCCGGCGGGATATTGCCGATCGGCGCCAGCAGGCGGCGGTTGTTGAACCAGTCGACCCATTCCAGCGTGGCGAACTCGACGGCCTCGAACGACCGCCACGGGCCCTTTCGATGGATGACCTCGGCCTTGTAGAGGCCATTGATGGTCTCGGCGAGCGCGTTGTCATAGGAGTCGCCGACGCTGCCGACCGAGGGCTCGATGCCCGCCTCGGCCAGGCGCTCGGTGTAGCGGATGCTGACGTATTGCGATCCGCGATCCGAATGGTGCACCAGGCCGGCCTTGCGGGCGGGCCGCCGGTCATGAAGCGCCTGCTCCAGCGCATCCAGCACGAAGCTGGCGTGCGCCGTGCGGCAGACGCGCCAGCCGACGATGCGGCGGGCGTAGGCGTCGATCACGAAGGCGACGTAGACGAAGCCCGACCACGTGCTGACGTAAGTGAAGTCGGAGAGCCAGAGCATGTTTGGCGCCGGAGCATGGAACACCCGGTTGACGTGGTCGAGCGGGCACGGCGCCGCCTTGTCTGGCACCGTCGTCCGCACCGGCTTGCCGCGAATGACGCCGCGCAATCCCATGTCCTGCATCAGGCGCTCGACGGTGCAGCGCGCGACGTCGAAGCCCTCGCGCACCATCTGCCGCCAGACCTTGCGCGCGCCATAGACCTCGAAGTTCTCGGCGAAGACGCGGGCAATCTCAGGACGCAAGGCCTGGTCGCGCTTTGCCCGCGCCGAGAGCTTCGCCGGATCGGCCCGCTTGGCGACATGGTCATGGTAGGTCGAGGGGGCGATCGGCAGCACCTTGCAGATCGGCTCGACCCCGTGGACCTCGCGGTGATCGTCGATGAACGCGATCATGTCTTGGACCGGCGGTCGAGCTCCGCCATCGCAAAATACGCCGACGCCTTGCGCAGGATCTCGTTGGCCTGCCGCAGCTCCCGGTTCTCCCGCTCCAGGGCCTTGAGCTTCTCGGCGACGTCGCTGGGCACGCCCACCCGCTTTCCGGCGTCGACCTCGGTCTTCCGGATCCACTCGTTCAGGGTCTGCGGCGTGCAGCCGATCTTGGTGGCGACCGACACCACCGCCGCCCAGCGCGAGGGGTGCTCACGCTCGTGATCCAGCACCATCCGCACCGCCCGCGATCGAACCTCAGGAGAAAACTTGCTGCTCGTCTGCTTGCTCATGGCTCCACCTTCTCAGGAGTTGGAGCCTCCGGCAAACCCGGGGCGGTTCACCTCGCCCGCAAGCAGGCTTTTGAGTCAG
Organism: Blastochloris viridis; assembly: GCF_001402875.1. Lineage (NCBI taxonomy): Bacteria > Pseudomonadati > Pseudomonadota > Alphaproteobacteria > Hyphomicrobiales > Blastochloridaceae > Blastochloris > Blastochloris viridis. The sequence continues at coordinate 2,031,862 of NZ_CP012946.1, forward strand.
GCTCTGAGCGGCATCGCCAAAAGCCAAGTGTCGCGGCTGCGCGGAGAGATCGATGAGCGGGGTTCGGCGAGCATAACCTCAACGAAGCGGCGATGCATAGGTGTTGGTCGGTCGATATGGCACCAAAGACCGCCCGAAATTGGGACCGTATTGCTGACGTACCGCGGGAATGTTCGCAACACCCGTACGGATATCCTGGGAGCCGGCCTCGATCGGTGGCTTGTTGAGGACAGGGTTGACGCGGTCGACCTGCTCTTTGAGCAATTGGTTGAAGCAGTCGAGCGTCTTCTCGCTGCCGATCTGAACTTCGATGCAGCGCTGCGTGGTTTTGTGGCCGGACGGCGTGAATTCCTCATTGGCTGGAGATTGGGCTTGTGCGCCCGCCACCACGAAAAGCGTCGCAACCGCGACGACGCCAAGCTGACGGCCCCTGATCGGACAGCGCATGACCTCACCTGCTCGGCGGCTGCCGCCCTGCCGCCAGACGAAGCCGCAGCGGCTGGGGCATGTCGAGCGGCGGACCGCCGGCGAAGTCGCTCGTCATCAAAACCGAGCGGATGTCGACCGCCAATTCGCCCTCGACACCTTCGAGATCCAGACGCTCCACGGTGCCGATCGGCGTGATCCACACCCGTGCGATCACCTCCGGCGGCTTGTGTTCTGCATCGTCGAACACCGCATGGATACGCTGCTGGATGCTCCCCTCGCCGGCCAGCGCGATCTGGAACGTCGACTGCACCCGTTCGGCGAAGATGCGCCAAGCCTGCGGCACAGGCTGCGCCGCGCGCGATTGCCCAGCGGGCGGCGGCGGGGTCTGAGGCAGGGGCGCCGCGGCCGCCGCCGAACTGCCCGCAACGGCGGCGCTACAGATGCCCGCGAGCACCATCCGCGCGCGCGCGATGGCACTTGCCAGCCAGCTCAAGCTCTTGTGGACCACCATGGTCTGCCCCTCGCCTGCCAGCTCGCACTGGACATGGTCACGCCGCGGCGACGTCGTCTTCTCGCGTGGATGAGGCGATCATCGCTGACGGACCTGCGGCGTTCACCTGGGCGATTTCGGTCCGCAGGAAGCCCGGCAGATCCTGCAGCAGCCGCTCCCAGATCTCCATTTGCGTGAGGACGTAGCCCGGCAGGACACCGCCCGCGACCGAAACGTCCTGGGTCAGGACGAGAAAACCGCCGTGCAGGTGAAGCCGGGCGTAGCGGCGGCTGTTGTTCCAGGCGTTCGGCACGGCCGCATCGAGCGTGCCTTCCACCTTCAGTGCCGCGTGACAACTGAAATCGAGCACCGCATCGCTCGGAGCCAGCGCCAGCGAGCCCACTCGAATCTCGAACGCCAGACCGCCAGTTGCCGAACGCAGCAGCTCAACACCAGCGGCGTCGGTCGCACGTTCGACGCGATAGCCGCGGCTCTGCAGCAATTCGGTCAAGCTAGACAGCGTGACCGAACGGATCACTTCGCCGTCGTTCGATATGGCGTTCATGGTCGGATCACTTTCCTGTAAGGTGCCGGCTCAGGGCTTGGCGGGTTTTGGCAGGACTTCACCAAGAACCTTGTTGAGTTCCAGTTCATTGATCGCTGGCGGCGACTTCTTGAGCAGCTCGCCCAAGTACGCTCGCCGCAACTGCACAGAGCGTTCATCGCGCATTCGCTTTTCGAGCTGATCGCGAACGTCCTCGAACGGCACCGGTGCCGCCGGTCGTGTGTCGGTCAGCTTGAGGATATGCCAGCCATCGTCGAGCTGCACCGGATCGGCGACGACGCCTTTCGACAAGCCGAGCAGAATGGTGCGCAGTTCTGGCCGGACTTGAGTCTCGGTGATCCAGCCTAGCGCCCCGCCGCCCTCGGCGGTCCTCACGTCGCTGTCGCTCTCCGCCACAGCGGCGAAATCAGTGCCGGGCTGTTTCAACTTGGCCTGGATTTCTGTCACCTTCTTGCGGGCGGTTTCCAGCACCGCCTTGTCGCTGTCGCGGGCCGCGGCGACGAAGATCTGCGAGACCTCGAAGGCGCGCGGTACCACCAGCGCCGTCTTGTTGGCCTCGTAGACCGAGCGGATGTCCGGCTCACTCGGAAACTCGGCTGGCACTTTCGCCACCGAGGCCAGATAAGTCTCGACGATCGCCGCCTCACGAACCTGTCGGAGCTGGTCCACGACCTCCGGCTTCTGGTCCCATTTCTTCGCAAGCGCTTCCTTCAGGGCGAGTTGGTTCGCCAGCATCAGGCGCACGGTCTGGCTGGCAAGGGTCGGATCGCTCGCCAGTGCGGCTTGCTCGCGTGGACCGAGGCCAGTAAACAGCGCCCGGATTTCGCTCGCCTTGACGTCGATGCCGCCGATGCGGGCGACCACGTCGCCCGCAGGTGCGAGCGGCGTCGGCGCTGCGGCGGCTTGACCCGACAGCGGTTTCGGCACTGGTGCCGGTTTCGGTGTGGTCTGAGCAAGTGCAGGGCCGGCCATCACCAGCAGCGCCGCGCTGGGTAGAAAAATACACTGAAACATGGACATCATGGTTTGATCTTCTGTTCACGGATCTTGGACCTGTAATCCTGCAACATGTTTTGGACATCCACGCGACGGAGTCCGAGTACCGGCTCGCGTGCAGCAATCACATCGCCAAAATGGACATCGTCGTAGGCCTGGAGCAGTTCCCGACCGAGCTTGGCCAGCGCTTCATTCCTGGCCTCGCAGGCTTTGGTGCTGGCTCTGAACGCCTTTGATTCACTTTCGAATTTGGCGCGCTCGCCATCCTTGCTGCGGGCGACGTCGGCAGCTTCCGCATACGCCGCCTTCCAGCGCTCCAGTGTCTCGTTGCGCTCTTCCAGGCGTTGGTTGAAAGTTTCGACCGCGGTGCGATGCGCAGTCTCGACGTCCTTGAGCTGTGTGCGCAGCGCGTCGATCTGCTGCTGCATCGATTGGCGCAGGCGGTCAGCTTCGGCGACCTTGGCCTGCAATTGGGTGCGCTGATCCTCCAGCGAACGCGTTTGCGCGGTCGCGCTGCGAAGCGCCTCCCGCAGACGATCGGTTTCAGATTGTGCGTGCGCCGGGCTGGCGAATGCCAGCAGGACGACGAACGGGAGCATGATCAATCGGCGCATGATCAAAACTTCGCGTTGAGATCGATCTGGAGAACGTCGACGGCGTAGGGATAATCGGCAATCGAATTTGCGCTCAGCCACCGCATCGAAGCGGAAATGTTGTCCGCAAGCCCAAGACTGGCGCCGATGAAATAGCCTTTGAGGTTGGTGCCGCCGAGACCGAAGTCCGAGTCGGTGAAGGCGTCGACGGTCGCGTCGGATTCGACGTACTTGTAGCCGGCATGGACGCTCCAGTCCCACAACTGCTTGATCTCGGGATGGCCGACGGTGACACGCCCGAACCAGCCGGTATCGCCGCCCTCATATCCGCCATCGGCGATCTTCGTTCCCGACGAGTTGTATACGTCCGGGCCAAAGTTGTTGACCGCGACGCCTGCCACCGCCGCCCTGTCGAAGGCAGTGTTCTTGACGAATTCGCCGTCGAATAGGACGTGAACGGGATCGAAGTGCGACAGGTCGAGCCGCGCCGACACCACCACCGGGCGGAACTCGCTGGCGAGTCCGAAATACTGATACTGGCTCGCCGGCGAGATCAGCGACGGATCCGGATCGCGCAGAGCCATGTAGGTGTTGCCCTTTTGCGCGAAGGACGGTCGGTAAAGGTCGGTGTCGCAGGTCATCTTGGCGTTCGAGGTGTCGCACGGGCTCGACAGCTTTCCCTGCACGCCGCTGAAATTGTAGAACGCGCCCGCGAGTGTGAAGGACCAGTGATCGGCCAGTATGGTCGACAGACCGATCTGCCCACCCTGAAGCCATTTGTCGTTGCTCTTGACCTTGACGCTGTCCGTGCCGGTCGCGTTCGACTCATAATCGAGGCCGGCATTGAGCGAGGTGTTGAAGATCGGGAACACGCCGGCGCTGAGGAACGCGGCCAGGCCGGGCGCGATTTCACCCTTTGCCTTGAGCGCCGCACCGTCAAAGCCGAGATCTTTGTTCCAGACCATGTCGCCTGCGGTCCAGAACGGATTGTCAAACCGTCCCGCGCTAACGGCGATCTCCTGAACCGGCTGGTAGCGCAAATACGCACGATCGAGCCAGAGTGAATACTTGCTGAAGTTGCCGCCTGAGCCGCCAAGCGTCTGATTGGTGGAGACCGGCGAGTTGCTGTCTCCGGTCGCAATCCGCATTCCGGCGGAGAAATCCTCGTTCAGATCAGCATCGAGACCCAGCCGGGCCCTAAGCCGGAACCGCTCGCGGTCCTCTGTCCCGTTGTAGGTCGAAATCCAAGGATTTCCGACGCTGAAGATGTCATAGGCGCTGCCGATGTTGACCGCGTTGAAGTCGTAGCCATTGTAACCGCCGTCGGGAAAAAACTGCCCCTCGTAGCGCGTGCGCAAATCGCCATAGAACCGAATGCGCGAGGCCCATTCGGGATATTTGCCAGGCGAGGCCCAACCCTCCGCCCTGGCCTGCTGCATCACCTCGCGCCGCAGATCCTCACGGAGCTGTTTCTTCACCACTTCGGGAACATAGGTGACGCGCTTGGTGCCCGGGGGCGAGGCCGCCGCGGCGGCTGCGGTCGCGGTCTTCGCCGCCTCGTCGGCCTTGGTGTTGGCGTCTTTCGCGGCTTGGCGCGCGACATAGGCCTCGTCCTCGGCCTGCTTGATCAGCGCCTGGGCCTGCTCCTCGGTCAGCACGCCCTGTTTGACCAGCGCATTCACCAGATTGACGGTCACGCTCGGGCTCGTCGGCCTCGCGTTCGACACCTCGGGGCGCTTCGGAGCGGCGCTTCCGTCCTGGGCAACGGCGGGGGCTGCTGCGACCAAGGCGCCGATGGCGACCGCGAGCACAGACATCTGCCGCCCTTCGTTTCGTGTAATCCGGAACATCGCTCTCCAGCCCTTCACAAAATGCGTGTCTTGACGTGCTCGTCGGTTGGTGACTTTGAATTCGTCAGTTAGGCCGGCCGGCGTGCGGTGATACGCGTGACCATCGGCATCGGCATGTCTGGCGGCGGCGGCTCGCGCAGCACGATGCCGGCCAGCACCTCGTTGCGGATCGCGTTGTCGATCTCGGGGTTGCCGCTCGACGACGCCAGCACGATGCGGCTGATACGCCCCGAGCTGTCGGCCCACACCCGCACCTGGACCTGCATCACCGCGTTGCGGGTTTTCGGATTTGAGCGCAGCGCAGCTTCAAGCTGGCCTTGCACCATGCTGGCGTATCGCCCCCAGCGGCTGCCGCCGCCACCGCCGCCGGTCATCGGACGACCGCCGACTTTGGCCGCCATGTCGCCCGGCCCCTTGGCGTCAGCATCGAGCGCCGGCGGACCCGGCGGCTCGTCGGCCTTGGTATCGTCGTTTGGCACCTCGTCCTTTGGCTGCTCGACGACCTTGTCTTCCTTGAACTCCTGCTCCGTGACCTTGGGCTGCTCCACCATCTGTGCTTCAGGCGGAGGCTGAACTTCCGGCGGAGGTGGCGGTGGCGGAATGGTGACGACCATGAACTCCTGGACACGCCGCGGCGGCTCCTGTTCACCACCGGTCAGCAGCAGCACGCTGCCGCCGATCAGGCCGAGCACGACCACCGCACCCGCGCCGAAGACGACGGAGCGTCGTCTCGAATCCCGTGAGTCACGTTTGTTGACCATGGCTTCGATCACATCACGAGGGGCTTGGTGGCCATCCCGACCTGGGTGATGCCGATCCGGCCGAGCAGATCCAGAACGTCGATCACGTTCTGGTATTGGGTCTGGCTGTCGCCGCGCAGCACCACCGGAAACTCCGGGGTCAACGCCTTTTGCTGGTTCAGCCGCTGTTCGAGCTCGGCAAGCGTCACCGGGATAGTGTCGAGGAAGATCCGCCCCTCATTGGTGACCGTGATCGCCTTGGTGGTCTGCTGCGCCAGGCTCGGCGCGGCGGAGGCTTTGGGCAGGTTGACCTTCATGCCCTGCACGGTCGCGGTCGTCATGATGATAAAGATCACGAGCAGCACGTAGGCGAGGTCCAACATCGGCGTGATGTTGATCTCGTCGTAGGGTTTAGCTTCATCCTGGAGCTTCATCACTCACTCCGCAGCGATCTGCTTAGAGGCGTGATCCGAGCCGTCGACGCGATAGACCTCAGCCGTTTTCGTGACGAACTCGTCGACGAAAACCTGCATATCGGCGGTGAGGTTGCGGATCTTGACGGTGAGATAATTGTAGCCAAACAGCGCGGGGATCGCGACGGCAAGACCCGCGACGGTCGCCACAAGAGCGGCGGCAATGCCCGGCGCGATGGCATTGACGTTGACGTCGCCGGAGGCGGCGATCGCCGCAAACGTGATCATAACGCCGACCACGGTGCCAAGCAGGCCAAGAAACGGCCCGCCCGAAATGGCGATGGTCAGCAACACCATGAGGTGGTTGAGGCGCTGTGTTTCCCGCACCAAGCTGCCATCGAGCGCCGCACGGATCGAGGCGATCGCCGCGCCTTTAAGGCGGCGCTTCTCCTCACCCCTGAAACGGTGCTTCAGCTCGGCGGCGCCGACATGGTAGAGGCGATAGAGCGAGGCGTGGCGCATCATCCCGGCGTCGCGCTCCGGGATGCGATCGCCGAGGGGTGCCGCCTCCTCGTCAGCATCGCCCGCATCGAGCGCCGTCAGATCCGCCGACATCTCGCGGAAACGTTCCATGAAGCGCGCATTGGCTTTGGCCTGACGGCTGAGGTAGAAGGTCTTGTCGATCATCACCACCCAACTGATGACCGCCATCACCATCAGGATGCCGATGATGACCCAGCCATCGAATGTCACCGACTTCAGGATGATCGCGAAGTAGCCGCTGAGCCAGCTCGCGGTCTCCTCGTCGATGCTGAATGCGAGGAGCTTGCCGACCTCGGCGCCCTGCCCGACCGCCTGTACCCGGACGTAACCGGCCGACCGGGCAATTTTCGAAATCTGCAGCTCGTCGACCTCGCCGGCAAAGCCAACCATCGCAACAGGCGCGGCGATGGGAGCGGGCGCGGCGGTGACCGCGGCCGGAGCTGCTGCCACGTTTGCCGCGTCGGCGGATGCGGCCGGAGCAGCGGCACCGTCGGGTGCTGCCTCTGCGGGGGCGGACACGGGCACCGCCGCGGCAGGAGCGGGCCGCGCCGTATCGCCGCCCAGCAGCGCGATCGAGGCCAGCGCCGGAGTCGTCGCGGCAAGCCCGCCATAGGACTGGCCATCAACGAAGATCCCGATCTGGGATCCGGTCGAGACCACCGCGAGGTGATGCCAAGTGTTGGCCGGGACCGGTACACCCGCCACGCTGCGCTCGGAGCCACCCTCGCGAGTGACTTCGACGAAAGCAGCGCCATTGTCGAGCCCGACCACCAAGCCGTTGCGACCATCGCGGCGGCTGTAAAGCACCGCGTTTGGCTGGGTCGCGGCCATCTTGATCCAGGCCGACCACGTGAACGGCGCACCGGCCGCGAACGCCAGCGACGGCGTGCCAGGAATGGTCAGAGGCGTGCGTCCATCCAGGCGCAGGCCAGTGCCGATCATCGCACCGTCAGCGGGCTGTCCGGCACTTTGGGCATGGTTCGCCCAGGGCGAGGAATCCTGTGCGGGCGTGCCGCGCTCGGCCAAATGATAGACCAGCAGGGCATCGGGATCGTACGTGCCCTTGGCGTCCGAAGCGGTCACGGCCTTCTTGTTGCCGTAGTAGAGCCAGATCTCGGTTTTGGCGCCGGCGGCAACATTGGGCACCTGCACCCACACCAAGGCCTCGCCGAGCAGCGAGTCGAACTTCTCAACATGATGCTTGAGCGGCGTCTTGTCATCGCCCGCGACGAAGCGCAGATCGGCGCCGTCATCCTTGGCCGAAGCGAAGCGGAAATTGCCGACGTGAAGCCGAACCAGCACCGGCACCGTGCCGATCGGGTCATTGATGGTGGCGCCGGTCGAACTGGTGTCGAGCGTGATCTTCTTGCGCATCGACCAGTCGTCGTTCCACCATGCTCGCGCCGTATCGGGCGCCAGCACTGCGCCGGCTGCCGCGCCAACCACCACCGCGATCACGGCGCGCGAGGCAGCCCATCGAGCGGCCGTCCGGGCGAAGCGCGCGAGATGCGCCGAGATACCGAGTTTCATGCGTGCGGTTCCTTTAGAATTCGCCCCAGAAGCGGAACAGCACGCGGGCGTGGTTCGCTTTGGTGGAGGCCTGTTCGATCAACGGAATCGCGTAGGCGACCTGGCCGTTGAAATAGTCGAGCGCGCGAAAGCGGGTACCGAAGCCGTAGCTGGCGAGATCGAACTTGTCGTCCTGCTCAGGCAACGGCTCGTAGATGGCGGTGACGCCGCGGTCGCCGAACGCGAACAGCCGCATCTCATTGAAGAGCTGGATTTGCGGCCCGTCTGCTGGCGTCTCCGGCTTGAACGTGTCGCGGAACAGCGCCACCAGATCCGGACTGCGCAGCTCGATCGTGCCGGCGGCGCCATAATCTCCGACGGTCTCGGATTCGAGATAGCCCCGTACGGTGTCGAGCCCACCAACGCTGAACTGCTCGCTGGAGACCAGCGGCTGGTCGCTGGCCTGTCCCTGAGCCTTTCCGAAAAGTTGGAAGCCGTGCGGCAATTCCACGGTCTGTGACAGGTCAGCCTTGAGCACCGAGAAATTCCCGGTCGCCTTGTAGCGCTTGTTGTCAAAATCGAGCGGATCGCTGCCGAGGCCTCGCACGCCATGGATCAGGCCGGCGCCGAACTGCGTGAGTGAACCTTCACCCTGCCACGTCGCATTGTAATTGATCGACAGCGGATAATAGGTCACGGGCGTCGAGGAACTTGCGGCATCAAGCTCCACCGATTGATCGAAGTGCTTATAGTCAACGCCCGCCGAAACGGTGTGAAAAAATCCGTCGAGCCCCGGCAGCGTCGCGATGGCCCGGGTGCCGATGATCTGGCCCGGACCAACCACGTTGATGCCGCCGACTGTCGCGACGCTGCTCTTGGAGTCGACGCCATAGACGAGAATGTTGACCCGGTCTTCGTCGTAAGGGCGCCACAGATAGGAGCCGGACCACACCTCGACCTGATCGCGCGCCTGCGGCGCCATCTGGTAACTGACATTGAGTGAATGGCCGAGCTGCCACAGGTTATCGTAATGGATCGTCGAAACCAGTCGCAGATCCTTGGTGTTCGGGCTGTTCCGATTGTTCAGCTCGACACTGGCATGCAGCGGGAACTTGTCCTCGACATTGAGGTCGATATCGACGGTTCCCGGCGTCGCGCCCGCGCGAAGCGCCGGCGTCACCCGGCGATCCGGCAATTGATTGAGGCGGACGATGTCCTTGCTGATCTCGTTGAAGTTCGGCAGCTTGCCTTCGGCGACCGCCGGCGCGTTGTCCCTGATGTGGTTCAGATCGAAATAGCGCGAGCCGTTGACCCGCACCTGCCCGATCCTCTGCTCTGTCACCTTGAGCACGATGACGCGGCGTTCGGGATCCTGGTCCGGAACCGCGACGCCAACAGTCTGAAACCCTCGGTCATGATAGGCTTTCTCAAGCGCGGCCCGCGCCTTCTCGACGTCGGCTGCACTCCTGTTCGGACCCAGGAACGGATACACCGCCTCCTCGACGTCGATCTGCTTGAGTTTGTCAGCGCCCTGGATTTCGAACTCGTCAATGTCGAACCGCGACGGGCGCGGCTTCGGCGGTGTTGCGGCCGCAGCTGGAGAAGCCTCTAGCTCGCCAGCCGGCTGTGCGAGGGTCGGGGTTGCCCAAAGTGAACACGCTGCGAGTGTGACGACCATTGTCACTCGAGCGCCAAACCCCGATTTTCGCACGGCCGCCCCTGCAGCCGTATCAATCGTGAGTGCCGCCGGTCGATACGATCGACGACAGCCGGTTCCGGACACGAACGACAAAGAACACCTCCCGCCCCAACGCGCCTGAAGCTGCGTTCGGTTCGAACCTTCCGATTCCTAGACGGCGGGAGATGGGGAGTTGCGAAATCGTAAATCACTGTTTGGCGTCGCAGGCACGCCAATGGCCGCGGCGGAATGTCCTGCTCGAATGCTGGGATGTGACGGCGGATCGGGACGATCGCTTCCGCCAGAAAACGACCAGCCGCGAAACTTCGTGTCATGCCAAGAGTCCCGGATGCTGGCGCCTGGGGCCGTTGACACTCGCGGATTTTCGTTTCGGAACTGAACGACCCTCGCCTGGAGGGCGAGGGGTTCGGAGGAAGTCGACCAAGGTCGACTTCTAGAATGCAAACGGCCCCGGTGCAGCGCTCCCGCAACCACTCTCAAGACCGTCGGAGCGCCCGTCGGTGACTGTTGCACCCGAAATTCGGCCCTCTGTCGGCCTCTTCTCTGGCGTCCTGCCCGCAGAACATCATCGCGCTGACGCGCGATTTCGTCGGGCTTTTCCTTCGCCTGAAGGCGAGGGTTTGGGTCCCACAGGGGACAATCAATGATTTCACAAAAATCCGCGATCGGAACCAATGGTCGACTGTCGCCGCCATTGATGTCAGCCGAGCAGAACCAGGCCGCCGGGAAATGTGGTGATTGTCACGCCGAAGGCGTCCCGGATCTGCGCCGTGACATCGTCGAGGCGATCGAGATGGAACGTCGCGTTGACCAACCGTCGGGCGACGTCTGAGTTGATCACGACGATACGTCCCGGCCGATAGCGGTTGACCTCGTCGATCACCTGCCCGAGCGTCTGATTTTTGAAGACCAGAAGACCGGAAATCCAGGATGTCGTGGCATCTGGATCGACAATCGTCACCGGACCCAGCCGATCCGACGAGTAGCCCGCCTGCTGGCCTGGCCCGAGTTGCAGGCGCTCGGCGTGATGGTGAAGGTCGATGTCGCCGGACAGACAGGTCACCGTGACAAATCGGCCATCCCGCCGGACGGCGAAGCCTGCCTCATCGGCGAGAATGCGGCCGTCCCCCGCCGCCACTTCGACCGGCCCCGTGCCCGAGCGGCGACACGTCACGATCGCCTCGCCCGCCACCAAATCGAAATGGCGCGTTGACGTGCCACGAGACAGGCTGGTCTGGGTGTTGAGGTCGAGCACAACGTCGCTGGACAGCGTGATCCGGCGCCGCTCGCCTTTTGACGTTCGGAAGTCCGCGGCGAGTTCCCCGATCGAGGGCCAGATGCCAAGCGGCGGACGCGCCGACAAAATGCCGACCGCCGCCACTGAGGCGGCGAGCGAGCCGATGAGCATCGTGCGCCTGGACAGCGTTCGCGACGCCCGCCTGTTGGGTGTCGATCCGGCGCGAGCCGACACGACCTGCGCTGCGGGGCCCAGCAGTCTCCAGGTGCGGACCGCTTCACGGAAGGCCGCGTCGTGATCGGGATGGCCCGCGCGCCAGCGCGAGAATGCCTCGGCGTCGGTCAGGGTGGCATCCCCTGACTTGAGCCGTAGGATCCACATGAACGCCTCGCGCTTAAGTGGATCGAGGCCAGCTATGGAATTCTCGATGTCGGCCACGGCCCGTCACTTCCGTGCCGGGCGCACCGTGTTCGGTGTCGGCACCAGCTCTATTCTGAAGACGATTCTCGAGGGCGTGGACCGAATCTCGGTTTCCACTCCCGCCCGAGCCGGGCCGCGCAGTGCTCGACCGCGGATTTCAACTCGATCTCAATGGTTCGAACGGTTACTCCGAACCGGACGGCGAGATCGCGATGGGATACATCACCGAGCCGAGCTGCAACGAAAATGTCACGCCGGCGCGGCGGAAGCTCCAAAATCGCGCGCTCCAGAGCTTCCAGATCCGATTTTGCCTCGACACTCCGACAAGGATCCGGCGACTCATCAGCAATGTCGAGTAAAGTGTCGACCTCGGCGTCCGTCAAGCGACGGCGCTCGGCTCGCCGCCTGTCCGATGCAATATTCAGGGCGATCCGGAGCAGATAGGCTTTTGGATTGTGCATCGGCCCGATTTCGCCCAGCTTCTCCAGGCGAAGAAACGTCTCGTGCAAAACGTCGCCAGCCAGATCCATGGACCCGAGCCGGCAGGTGAGTTGCCGTCCGAGTTCCTTGTAATCGGCGAGAAATAGGTCTCGCAGAACGGCACTGCCGGACTCGCTTGCGACCGTCGACATGCGCCCATCAAGCCGGCTGCCGGCTTGCCCCCCAACGCTCCTTGACCTAAGGCTAGACCACTACGAATTGATGACACCTGGATGTCAGTCCAGATCGACGGGTCGGACGGTTCCTCTCCAGGTCACGACGTAGACCGCTTCAGGCTGAAATCGATGGGCAGAAGAACGCGCTGGCGCCCCGCCAGCCCGAGAGGAACAGGCGGCAGCGGGGCTGCGCGGCGGATCGTATCAACGGCCTCGCTGTCAAGAATGAGGTGGCCGGAACTCGACGCAACGCGGATGTTGCTCACCGCTCCCTGTCGATCCACCTCGAAATAGAGCTGGACGATCCCGCTCAGGCGCTCGGCGCGCGCGGCGGCGGGATAGCGGCGATACCGCGCGACATGATCATAGATATCCTGCTGGAACGCTGCCGAGAGGCTCGCGGAGTTCGCCGCATGGACCTGGGTCGTGGATACACTTCCGCGCGCACCGGGAGGTCGGCTGCTGGGTGGCTCGGGCTCCTTGGTGCTGTCGTCGCGCGCGCGGTCGATTTGCAGCGCCGGTTCGCGTTCCGGTTCGGCCGGAATGGCTGCTGCCTGGTGCGCGGCGGCCTCAGCCTGATGCTGGACGATTCCTTCGGCCGGCACGATCGACACCTGAACAACCCTGCCCTCTCCGAGCTGAGACGCCGGGCCGCCGGCGCGTGCGAGCCACCCGACGAAGACGATGAGTGCCGCGAGCGCGAGCACCGAGAGGCCGCCCCCGACCAGGAGGACACGCGAGCCGTCCGGCGGATGCCACGGTGCGGCCGGTCCCTGCCGGTTCGCCACCGTCGCAGGTCTTGCCCCAATCATAGCGTCCGCACCGTGATCGCCACGTGGATCGGGTTCGGCATGCGCGGTGGCGGCGCTTCGCTCACCACCAGCCCCTGCAGGATACGAAAGATCGTGGCGTCCCGCTCGCGATCGCCGCTGGACCGCACCAGCTCTGTCCGCCGCACCGCGCGGTGCTGGTCGACCCAGAGCTTCAACCCGGCGCTGTAGCGGCCGCCTTTCGTCCTGGTGTCCTGCTTCAGCGCCTTCTCGATGTCGGCCCGCAGGAGGCCGGCATACGTCCGGAACCGCTCGTCATCACCTTCGTCGGCTTCGACACGCAGCGGCTTCAGGACGAGATCAGCAGCCCCTCCAAGCGGCGCGAGCGGCGGCTCAAGCAAGGTGCCGGCAGACGGCCGCATGAGAACGACGGCATCGTCGCGCGTGAAACGGATGCGCAGGTCGGTGCCGGAGATCAGCATTTCCAGCGCCGCCTCGGGGGTGAAACGTCCACTCGCGCCGCGCGAGCGCAAGCCGAAGGCCAGGTCGCTTTCATAGAGCACCTGGACGCGGCTGATCCGGCTGAACGTCTCAAGCGCCGACGACAGCGGCTGCTCGGCGATATCGAACTCGATGCGATCGGAGGAACCGGCCGCGCTGGCGGCGCCTGCCAGCAGACATCCCGCCAAAGCAGGCGCCACGCCGCGAAGACTCCATCGTGCGGGTCGCATAGGTATTCGATGCCTCGTGCCCAATCGATCGGGCCGCGTTCGAATGCGGCAGCCGCCGGGGTGATCGTGGTCGCTGCCGCAGTATTTCGCGTCGATTATGGAATCCGGCATTGGGCCGGGCAATAGGTGGCCGCATCGCTCAGCAATTCGGCGGATGAGTGTGGCCGTGTCGTCGTAGCGTCATAAAACAGGCCCCCACGCCGCCCCGTCGTCGTCAGACGCGTAAGGTCGAGGGGTGGACGCTGGTGATCGATCCGGACGTCGCCTGAACGCGGCATCGACGCTGCGACGTCGGCAGGTCCACCATCAACCAGAAGCGGCGATGCGGCCGTTCGCACCCGGCACAATCCAGTGCAGGCCTATCGCCCGACCGCCTGTCGCCTCATTTCGGTCAGTTGCCTGGCCTCCGCGTCGGTGAGTTCGCCGACACCAATGACTTGATAGCGGCTCCGTGGGTCTTGCTGTTGATTGCTGCCCTGCCGGCCGTCGTCGGTTCGGCGCCGCTGTTCGTCCGTCGGGCGATCGGAATTTGGAGAACCATCGCTGCCGCCATATCCCAAGATCTCGACGATAATGATCGAGGACCGGTCGGAGGCAGGGTTGATCGCCGTGGCCACCGGCTGCGGCGGTGGGGGCGTCGAAATCGCCGCGGCGAGGCCGCTGACACTGGGGCCCTGGATGGTGGGCAGGCCGGTCGCTTTGCCGCCGACCTCGATATTGCTGGCGTTGAGCAGCGTGACGGCGGCAACCACGGCGTTACCGGAGACCCGGATTCCGGCGGTGCCGGCATCGATGGTGCCGCGCGGCGCCAGCAGAAAGATTTTGGATTTGCGCGCGACCTTGGAGGTCTTCAGCACGCCGATGCCGGCGCCGCTGACGTAGCCGCCGAGGTCGACCGATTGATAGTCATCGGGGTCGTAGATCGCCTGCAGCGGCGGGAACGACAGCGTCGTCTTGGAGCCGCGGCCGGCGTCGAGATCGCCGTTGGAGCTCCACATCAGAACATCGCCGCCCTGGGTGGTGAGAACGCGGCTGGAATTCACCAGCACGTCCTGGTCGGTGAAGGTATTGATGGCGCCGACGCCGAGGCTGAGGATGCCGATATCGCGCAGCTTCAGCTTCGGATTGGTCTCGGACGCGAGCTGGCCGACCCGCATGCTGCCGCTCGGGCCGAAGATCGAGATGTCGCCGCCGAGCTGGGTCTGGATGGTGCCGTGGAACATCTCCAGATCGCCCCAATGCTTCAGCGCGTTGGCGCCGTTGCTGCCGCCGCCCAACGCATTCTGGGTGTAGCCCAGCTCCGCGGGGAACATCGTGTTCACCATCCGGTAGCCGCGCTGATAATCCGTCACGCCCCCCTCGATGGCGAGTCCGACCGCCTTCAGCTCGGCGAAGAACACCTGATCCACGAACACGTGCCGCAGTTCGAGCGGGAGCGCGTTGAAAGCGTCCCACGCCGCGCCGTCGCTTGCCGCCGGGCGGCCGATGCGCGCCAGGAAGATCTTGAGCTCGCCGAGATAATTGTGCTCGACGAGGCTGGCCTGCGCCGGATTGATATAGGTGTTGATCACCGCCTGGTAGTCGATCTGGGATTCGGGCCCGCGAGCAACCGTGCTGCCGGCCGGCAGCGGCGGCGCGACACCGAACATGATCAGCAGCTCGGCGCCGGTCCTGGACAGCAGCGGATTGCGCATGGTGGCCGGCTTGGTGGAGGAGTAGCCGCCTTGCAGCACCGGATCGTACAGGCCGATCGACCCGACTATTCTGCCGTAAACCGTGGAGCTGATGTAGATGTTGCCGACCGGCGTCGTACTGTTGTTGGCGACGGAGACGATTCCCTGCTGCTGGGTGACTTGCGCCGCGGTGTCGTGCGCCGCTGGCAGGAACGGGCCAAGATCGCGGCCCGCCTCGACCACGAAGAAACCCGGCCCCGCAATCTGCAGCCCGCCGGCATTGTTCCAGCCGGTATAGCTAATGTCGCGCCCGGCGATCACGGTGCTGACGCTGTCGTCGGCGATGTTCTGCACGATCAGGTTGAGATCGATGATGTCAGTGCCGGCATAGATCCTGGCCGGCCGGTTGATTTCGACGCGCGTGTAGCCGCCCTGATAGAGGTCGCTGCTCTGCTGGAAGATCGTTTTGCCGTCAGAGGATCCGAAGGCTCCGGCGGCCTTGATGCTGCCGGTCATGGCATAGATCCTGGCTGTGGTGTCGATGCCGAGCTCGGCGTCGTCCTGATGCGCGAGCACCGCAGCACTGACGGCGCCAGCGTAGCTCGCATCGCCGTCATGCGTGTCCGCCCAGGCATTGGGCCGGAACGGGTCGAACGCCTTGTCGAGCAGCGACGGGCCTGCGGAGATGAACGGGCGATAACTATTGGAGGTTCCGTTCTGATAGCCGAAGGTCAGGTCGATGCTTCCCGCGGCGAGCAGGCTGAAGGTTCCGTGCTCGGAGCCGCTCAGCACGATGCCGGGCATTCGATTGCTGGAAGCGACTCCGATTCCGGTGGTGACGATATTGCCGGCGAGCGCCACTGCCTCGAAGCTGGCCGGATAGGTCTGCGCCCCGGACGTCGGCGCCGGCGAGATAAGAAGATCTCCGGTCAGCGCGGTGATGCTGGCCGCGCTGTCAGGACCGTAGGTGTCCATGAACAACGTATAGTAATTAAGTGTGGTACTCACGTGCAGGTTAGGATTGACCTGGCTGGGACTCTGGACGTGCAGTTCGGCCGGATTGATCACGCCGGCGATTGAAACCGAACCGGCCTGCATGGCGATGCGGCCGAGATCGACCGCGAGCAGCGGCAGGTCGGGGAGCTTCGCCGTGCTGCCCGACCTGACGATGGTGCCGTTCTGGCCGACCGCGCGCCCGGCCACGATGCTGGCGTGGCCTGAGCCTTCGTAGAAGGCGCCGCCGAGAATGTCGCGCCCGGCGCGGACCAGCATGTTGCCGCTGTCGTAGATGTGGGTCACCGGCGTGCTGGTGGCGGTCAGGCCGCCAGAGACCCGACCGGTGGTCGGCAGCGACACCGAGACGCCCTTGAGGTCGCGGCCGGCGATCACGGTGGCGTTGCCGCCGGCGCTGAGGAAGCCCTGCTGGAAACTGCCGTACTGAATCCACCACGCGGTTTGCGAGGCGATTCGCGTCTTGGTGGGAGCGAAAGCGCCCTGGCCACGCGTCGTGATAGTGCCGGCGGCCGCCACCTCCGCGGGCGTCAGCTCGGTCTGCGACAACAGCCACGGCTTGAAATATTGATAGACGCTGCGGCCGTCGGTCGAGCCTGAGTAACCGATGATGTCCTGCTGGGCCTCGATATCGAGATCGCCGCCCTGATAGGGGAACGCGGCGGCGGTCGGCGGACCGTAATACCTGGTCGTCGAGACCCCGGAATAGGCGAGCACCTGCGGCTCGAGAAAGCCGTCGCCCAAGGGATCGGCGAGCGTCGGCGTAGCGGCGCTGCCGATATAAGCGGGGCTGAGCCGCGCGGTGTTGACGCCGGCGGCGTAGATCACGCCGGGCGCGGCGATGTCCTTGATCTGCACGTCGCGCGCCGCGAACACGTCGATGTTGCCGGTGCCGGTCCGCACCATGGTCGGGATGTCGAAATTGACGCTGGCTGTGTAGGCTTGGCCGCCGATACTGATGTCTCCGAACAACGGCTGTGCATAGGACTGATGCTTGTCGATGATCACATTGCCGCTGGTCGCTTTCAGCAGCGGCACCACGGCATTGGGGTTGGCGCTGGACACATCTGCGCCGGCGACGACGCCGTAGGACCATGACCCCGGATTGGTGATGGTCACGAGGTTTGCCGCGCTGCAATCGGTGGTGCAGACGCGCAACGCATTGGGGAACAGGTCCGCTGCGGTGAGATCGGCGCTGCCGGGACTGACGGCATTGGCCACAGCTTTATACGGCGCCGCCAATGTCGTGTGATAATCGTTCAGGTAGGCGGAATATCTGCCCTGCACCAGGCCGGCGTTGGGATAGTCATAGAAACCGACGCCGCGTGCGGTCGTCAGGCTGATGTTGGCTTGGACGGCGATGTTGTAGTTGCTGTCGAGGTAGTCGCCGAACTGGAAGAAGCCATCGGAAATCGACGCGTTGACGTTGATATCGCCGGCGGTGCGCAGGGTCAGCGCGCCGGGCTCAAACCCGCCCCACGGTGTCGCCAGCCGGTAGATGAAATTGACGTAGCTGGCGTTCGGATCGAAATACGAGTAGCTGCCGAGCGCCACCTGGGTGGTTGGATTTTTGATCGGCGCGCCGCTGTTGTTCAGATAGGTCGCGGTCTGGGTATTGCCGACCGTTCCCGCCGCCAGGTTCCAGTTGCTGACGACGGTGATGTTGCCGAAATTATTGGTCGCGGCCGGGGTCGTCGGATTGTTGACGAGATCGATGCCGGGCTGCACATGCACGATGCTGCCGAGCCGCCCCACCAGCGTGGTCGGATCACCGACGTCATAGAGCTTGGCAAACAGGCCGTCGAACTTGTAGCCGGCGATGCCGCTGATGCCCTTGCCCTCGACGAAGTTCGCCAGCACGTCGGTGTAGAACTTTTGGTGCTCCGCGTTCGCCACCAGCGTCAGCGTTGCGGCGTTGTCCCCGGTATACTGACTGCCGAAAACCCGGCTGCTGGCGCTGGGAATGAAGGATGTCAAAGTCGGGACGAACAGATAGCTCCCGTCCGTCGCTTGGCTTGACGTCCCGTTGAGAGTGGTCGTGGTCACCGCTGCAAACGACGCGGAGGCGCTGCTGCCGCCGCCGCCGCTCAGAGCCACCGTCGGCAGGTTCGTCCCGGTATAGCCCTTGGTCACCCCGGTGATATTGAGGGCCGCTCCCATAACCACGGAAGTAGTCGCTTGCGTCGGGTTCGCCCCACCGCCGGAAAATGCAAGGGTCGCATCGGCGAGACTGGTGTAGCCGTAGTTGGCGGCCACGGTGATGCTCGTCACCTTCAGGGTGCCGCCAATTCCTGTGGAATAGTACACCCCGTTCGAAGCATTCCCGCACGCTGAGAGATTGCCACTACAGACGCGCAACTGGTCCGGCAACTTGGTGAGGGTGGACGCGTAGGTTGCATTGACCGAGATATTGTTCACGGTGAACAAACGGGTAGCAGGATTATATGAATTCCCGCTATTGGAGGAACCTATCAGGACGAGGTTGCCGTTTTGATCGGTGTTGTACAAATAGACGCGCGTCCCCACAGGAGCGGTTTCCGATGGAAAAGTCAGGGCATTGAAGCCCATATTCACGGTCAGCACCGGGGCGGCCCCCCATTGGGGCTGACTGATCTGGACGATCGGTCGGGAATCGTAGACGCCGCCGGTGCCCACACTAATGGTACGGACCTGCAGGCTCGGTCGGAAGGTCGTGCCGGTGACCGGATCGGTGACGTCGTAGTAGGTGACGCCGTTCACCGTCTGCGGAGTTGGGACGCCGATGTTGCTGCCGCCGCGCGTGAGAACGACGACCGGAACGGAGGTGTAGCCGGTCCCCGGCGTCAGTGTGAGCTGCTGGCCGGTCAATCCGGTCCACGTGCCGAAGTCGATCGAACCGCCGGTGGGCGACGCTGTGCCCGCCGGGTCGATGTAGCCGTCCCATTTCACCGGCGTGCCGTCGGATGCTCTCAGGCTGCTGCCGTCGAGGCCGTTGACGTTGTTCGGGCTGGCTTCGGTATTGAAACTGGCGAAGGCCTGAATGTTGACGGCGCGGGCGCCGGCGATGCTGGCATCGAGTGCTGCGATTTTTGCGTTGTCGTGGCCATCGAGCGGCGCGCGCAAGGTCACGGTGCCGCCGAGCAGCCCGCCCTTGATGCCGCCCGAAACGTCGATCAGCGATCGACGACGGTCGTTGCCGACCTGGTCGGATTGCAGGTCGATATTGCCGACCGCGCTCCAGCGCGTGCCGATGGTGACGTCGCCGCCGCGCTCGTCGTCATGCGCCACCTGATAGACCGCCACCGGCGCATGGCCCGCGACGGTGACGCTGCCCGGCAGGTCGAGCAGCACCGCGCTGTGCGGCGGCAGCGCGAACGCTTGGCCCGCCGCAAAGCTGTGGTAGGTCGCGCCACCGTCCGAGGTGTAGCGACCGCTGCTGCTGAACGCGACGGTGTCGGCGCCGGTGCCGTTGTTGAACCAGACCACCTTCGACGGCAACGCATGGCTGCCGGGATCGAGCACGGCATCGCTGCCACCGGTGCGGGCGAGAATCTGGCCGGTGCTCTTCAGGGTCACCGAATTGCCGCCGAACAGCCCGACCTGTCCGCCCGCCTGGCCGGTGCCGTCGGCGGTTTTGCCGGCATAGCCGTCGGCGTTGATGGTGCCGGCGATGGTCAGATTGCCGGTGGCGCCGGTTGTGTCGGGAATCTGCTTGGTGGAATCCGACGGGTCGGGGACCAGGCCATCGGCGGTCAGCACCACCGCGTTGGCCTTCAGCGTATGTCCCTGCGACAGCGTCAGGTTGCCGGTGCGGGACCGAATGTCGATGCTTCCGCTGAAGCCGCCGGTGAGCAGCCGGTCGGCGAGCGGATCGAGCAAGCCTTGCGGGTCGATGCCAGCGGCATCGACCTGGAGCGCGTTGGCATCGACCTTGAGGCGACCGCCGAGACCCGGACCGCCCTGCCCGCGCAGCTCGCCCAGCAGCACCGCACGGCCCGCGGTCGCCAGCACGTCGATCTCGCCGCCATAGCCCTGGGCTTCGCTCTGCGCGACGTCGATGATGCTGCCGGCATTGGCGCTGACATTGCCGGCATCGGCCTGCAGCACCACCTTGCCGCCCGCCACGAAGATGTCGGCGTCGAGCATCGACACCTTGTAGCCGCCGGCGGCGATCCGGGCGTTGGCCCCGAGCGTGACGTCGCCGCTGGTGGCGTGCAGCGTCAGCGTGCCGGCCTGCGCCTGGATGGTGGCGTTGTCGCTGATGCTTGCCGCAGCCAGCGTAAAATTGCCGCCGAATTCGCTGGTGGCCGGCGGCTCGGCCGCCGCCCCGGCAGGCCGCGTCAGCGTCGCGTTGCCGAGCGTGGTCAGCACGAAATTGTCGCCGCTTCCGGTCGCGCCCGCCACCAGGATGTTCGGCGTGGTGACATTGAGCCCGACCGTGTCGGTGCCGACACCGAGCGTCAGCGTGCCGGGAGCGGCGACGACCACGCGGTTGCCGGCGGACCATTTGACGTTGGCGAAGCCGGCGATGGTCTGGTTCCCGCCGCCGAGCACGATCTCGCTCGCCTCCAGATCGAGGGTCCCGCCGACGCCGGAAACGGCGGCCGAGCTGGCCGAGCCGGTGTTGACCAGGCTAACGCTGCCGCCGACGCGGAATGTCGCATTGCCGCCGGTGCCGGCGATGGTGCGGGCGTCCAGCGTCAGGCGCTGCATCGCCGCGCCCGGATCGAACACCACGTCGCCATAGCTGGTGATGGCGTCGGTCATGGCGCGAAGCGTGAGGCCCTGCACCGCGGCGAACTGGCTCCCGGCGGTGGCCAGCAGCAGGCTCTCGGTACGGCCCGTGCTCGGGACCGCCTCAAGACCGATGCTGCGCGCTGCGAGATTCATCTGGTTGACGCGGAACGTCGCGGTCGGCGCCAGGATGATGGCGCCGGTCTTCTGGGTCGCCTGCACCGTCATGGTGCCGGTGTCGATGCTGGCTCCGCCCTCGATCACGACCTTGCCGAGATCGCTGGCTGGCAGCGCCACTGTGCCGGTCACTACCCCGGACAATGCCTTGCCGTTGTAGGTCGTGCTCGCCAGATTCGCGAAGCTGACCGTCAGCGGCGAACTCCGATCGCCGGCAGGCCCGCGCAGGACAAGGCTGGAATCGTTCGACGCCGCGAACAGAGCGCCGAGCGTGGACAGGCTCGGCTGGGCGAGCGTCGGATTCCATTGCGCATTGGTGTTCGCCAGATAGATCTGGAGCTTCAGCAGGCTTGCGCCGGTAATCTGGGTGCCGGTGCTGTCGAGCGTGCCGCCGAGCGCCGCGGCGATGCTGGCCGGCGTGACGTCGGATGACGAGGCGAAGTAGTAATTGCGGCCATAGCCGAGGTGGACCTCGCCCTGGGTTCGGATCACGCTGCCGGCCTTGATCGTGACCAGCCCGCTGCCGTTGTTTTTGGGTGTAACGCTTTTGACGATCACGGTGGTGGCGCCGGCGCCGCTGCCCACCGTCAGGGTGGATGTGACGGTGTCCATTTCCGGCGCCGCCACCAGCAGGATTTCCGGCGCCGTGAACGCCGCGCCGCCGGTGTCGATCTCGACGTAATTGGCCGTCGGCGTGATCAGGGTTCCGGTCGTGGTGTCGCTGCGCAGGCCGCCGACAAGTACGCTTTCAAATCCAAATTCATTGAGCTGAGTGACATCGACGGAGGCATAGCCGGCCGGACCTTGCTGCCTGACGAATTGCTCATGGCCGAGCACGGCAATCTTGCTGCTCGAAAGATCGAGCTCGCTGCCCCGTCCTCCCGGCGCTGGCAAGGTCAACGCCCTGCCGAGGAGCAGGAGCTGCTGCTGGGCGATGGTGGCGAGGCGTCCGGCGTCGATCGGCAGCCGTGGCACGCTGACGCCGTCATGCGCCGCCTTCTCGGCAAAATAGCTGTTGGCGCGATTGAACTCATACTCGCTGTATTGCTGCCAGACCGCGCCGGTCTGGACCGCGAACAGGCCTTCTCCGGACGACTGTCGAACCGACGCCAGCGAGCTGCCATAGTGCCCCGTCACCAGCACAGTGCCGTCCGGCAGTGTCGTGCCGGACGCGATGTTGCGGACGACATTGTCGCCGTAATAGACCACGCGCAGCGCTCCGGGCAGGGTCGCGTAATGCGCAGGATAGAGCGTGTAGGTTCCGGCCGGAATGCCGTTGCCGCCATCGATCGTGATCTGGGTGCCGACCAGCGGATAGGAATCCAGTGGCGTTTGCGCGGCCAAATAGGCGCCGTTGGCTTTGACGGTGCGGGCGCGCGGCACCGTGAAGTGAACGTCGAAGGCCGCGACCGAATCGTTATACGCGGGAACCAGGGCGTAGACCGACTGCCCGGTGGTCGCGGTCGCCAGCACGTCGCGCGATCCACCGGTGCCCTCGATGAATTGCATCGCCTGCAGGTCGCCGCCGCCGCGCACATCGATGGTCGATCCGGCGCTGACATTCACCACCGCGCCTGCGAGCACGAGGCCCTTGGACGGCGGCTGGGCGAGCGGCTTGTCGCTCGCATTGTAATACCAGTTGGTGCCATCGGGCGTTTCGCCATACGGCACGGTGGTGTCAGCGAGCGTCACTGACGTGAGGCTGCCGGCCCCCAGCGTGACGGTCTGGGTCGTTCCCGAAACGCCAAGCGTGATCTTGCCGAGCGGCGCGAACAGGTTTCCGTCCTGCTCGATCTGCGCCGCCGAAACGGTGAGCGTGCCGGCGGCCGAGAGCGGGATGTCCGTCCTGCTGGCGGCCGGCTTTGCAAAGGTCACGGACCCGGTCGCGCCGGCGTCGATGGTGAAGTCGACGGCCGACACCGGATAGATCCGCTGGGCCTGCAGCCACAACTGCCCCTGCAGGGCCAGGCTGCCGGCGAACCGCGCATTGTCGGCCGCAAGGGTGTTGGCGACGGTGATGACACCGTTGGCAACTTTCGGCGTGCTGAAGCGGATGTCACCCGCGCTCTTGAAGCTGACGCGGCCGAAACCGTTGAAGGCGGCGCCTTCGATATCGATGGTGCGGCCCGAGATCGTCAGCGCGCTGCTGCCGCCTGCCGTCGTTCCGCCGCCGCCGGTGAGCAGCACATAGGCGGCATTAATGCTGGCATTGCTGTTGCTGCCGGGCGCGAGTGAAGAGATGGTCGATGCGGCGATATGCAGCCGGCTGCTGCCGAAGCTGGCGTTGAGATTGTCGTCGACGACGAGGTTGTAGAATGTCGGCGCGATCATCCCGTAGGTGTCGACCGGCCGATGAAACGCGTCGGTCGCAAGGTCGGTGAAGATGCGCGCCGCACCGCCGCGCGAACTGCCGGCATAGAGGAAGATATTGTCGAAGGCCGCAAGTTGGTTGGCCGCCGCGACGATCAGCGCGCCCGGGCTGGTTGTCGCGGTGACGATCTGGGCATCCTGCGTGAGCCGGACGCTGCCGCCGCCGAGGATGATGGTGCCATTGTTGGCGCGTGGATCGCCGCCGGCGGCCTTCAGCGTTCCACCCCACAGGAACGCGCTGGCATCGACGCTGACCGTGCCAGCATCGCTCCACGACCAAAGCGGTGTCGATGCGTTGGTGCGATGGTCGTCCAAAACCTCGATCACGCCGGCGGTCCCCGAGACATCGACCACGGCGCCGGTCTCTGCCATTACGGAACTGCCGGACAGGCTCGGGTTGGCGTTGTAGGAAACGCCGGTCGACGATGAGAACACGAGCGCGTCGAGCGGCTGCGCTGCCTCGACGGCGAACGTGCCACCCGGCAGCAGCGTGCCGCTGGTCGCAGGTCCGCCCGGCTCACCGAAGCGCGAATTGGCGATGAACAGGCCGGACAGGTCGATCGATGCCTGCGATCCGAGTACGGTCTTCAGGGCGTTGATCGCCACCGTCCCGCCATGGTCGATGATGGAGCCGAGCAATCGCACGCTGGCGGCGCGCTGATCCTTCGCGACGTCGGGGGTGTTTTTGAGAATCCGGCTTCCCGCCAACCTGATCGTGGCCTTCGGGTCGGTCACGATCCGTGCGCCGGTATCGAGCAGGATGTTGTTTGCCTTCAGAGTGAGATCGACCGGACTGCGCTGATCGTCCGGCAAGGTGACCAGCGCTGCCGCGGTCGCGATTTTCGTTCCGGTGCCGACATCGAGATAGCTGTCGACACTGGACAGGTTGCGTTGCTGCAGCGTGAGGTCGGTGGCGATGATGATGCTTGCAGGCGTCGCCGACCCATCGGCGAGCTTGGAATAGCCATCGGGGAGCGTCTCCAGCACGATAGCCCCGAAGCCGCCACCAGTGAGCAGATCGAGCGGCGCCGTGATATTCTGGCCGTTGCGCCAGAACGCGGAGCGCTCACCCGGCTGCAGAACTCCCCCGATCCGGATCGTATCGGCGCCGCCCAGCCGCAAGGTGCCGTTCTGCTGGAAGCCATAGGCACGCAAGGTGCCGTCAAGCACGATCGCCGCCAAGCTGCCGTGCTGCGGGCGTGTCGGAATCGATAGCTGTTCAGGATCATACCAATCCGTGGTGCCTTGATAGAGAAGCAGCGAGATGCTGCCGCCCTTCCCGGCCATCACACCGGAGGCGGTGGTCTTGGCCACGCCCCGCTGCGAGATGTAGCCGCCGCCGGAGGCGTCGAGCAGGCTCCCCGTTGCCAGCCGGATGCTGCCGGAGGCATCGTCGTTTTTCGGATTTTCGAAGTTTCTCTTGCTCGTCGAGATGGTGATGCTGCCGCCGTCGATATAGCCGGGGCCGGCCAGATCCGCGTCGGCATGCCCGAAATCATTGACCCAGCGACCGCTGACATCCAGCGTGCCGCCGACAAAGATATCGGCGGTGTATCCGGCGGCGTTCTTCGAATACGCAGGGTCGCCGCTGACATCGGTCGGCAGGCTGATCTTGTTGGCGGCGACGTCGGTCGACAGGCTGATCCTGCCGCCAGCGGCCGAGACGTTGCCGGCGATGTCGATCGCCCCCGAGGTCAACACCGAGAACGCGCCGCCGGCGGCCAGACGGACGCTGTTGTCGGCGGCGAGCACAAGGCTCCTGGCGTTGATGTCGAGCAGGCTGAGCCCATAGCTGGAGAGAGTTTCGCTCGACAGCCTCGCCGTGATGAAGGGTGCCGAGCCGAACGGAAACACCGACTGGAAGTTGGCCGAAGGGATCGCGTCCGGTGTCGCCGGAATGCGCAGCACGGTGTCGGGATCAAAGTCAGCCGGCAGGCTCTGCGTGTCGTCATCGATCACGATCGCGGATCTGGTCACCAGCTTCAGGTAGCCCTGCGAGGGCAGCTCGTCGCCGCTGGCCTGCAGCGGCGTCAGGCGACCGACCGCGCTGCCGCTGGTGTAATCGATCTTGTCGGAGGGCGCCCGGCCGGACAAGATTTGCCGCTCGCCCGCGACCGAACCGAACAGCAGATTCCCTGCGAGATAAGGCGTCGCGGTGGTGATCGTGAGGCCGCCCGCGTCACGCCCCTCGCTGTAGCCCGGCTCATACCGCGACGAGAACAGCGGGCTGGTGTAGGTCTCGGTGATGTTCCAATGGGCATGGTCGAGAACGACGCTTCCGGCCACGCCCAGATAGATCCGGTTCGGGTCCGCGTTCTGCATGTTGTAGAGGCGCCGGTCGGCTCCCACCAGCCACGTCACCGGAACCTTGCCGCCGATGAACTTGACCGAGCCGCCCGCGAGATTGATCACCGCGCCGGACTGCAGCACGACATCGTAGTTGTATTGAACACCGTTGACCAGGTTCTCGCCGGTTTCGGTGCCGAGGCTGACAGTGCCGCCGGCGGTCATCAGCTGGTAGATGCTGCGGCCAACCGCACCGACCACTCCGCTGGCGTCGGCGAGCGGAGTCCCCACCCAGGTCGTGCCGTCGCTGCGCGTGCCGGTGGCGCGAATGTCGATCCACAAGGTCTGGCCATAGAGCGCGCCATCGCGCTGCAGCGGCATGTCGGCGAATTCCGCCCGCGGCTGAAATTTGATGAAGTTGTAGCTGACCGGGAGCGTGACATCTTGCAGGCCGGCGACGTCGATCGTTGCGCCAGGGCTGAGCAGCACCCGGCCCGGGAGTTCAATGTTATTCGGGAAAATTGCGATGGACGTGCTTGGATTGACCAGGAACATCGTGCCGTTGAGCGTCTGACCGTAGCTGTCCACCTGGTAAACGCCGCCGCCCTGCCGCAGGTTCACGGCGGCCGATGGCGCCGAGATCAGCCCGCTCGATCCGAGCGTCACGCTGGTCTGGGCCGTCATCTCGACATAGGCCGGAGTGAAGCTCTGCACGCTGCCGTTCGACGTCCCGCCGATCGGCAACGTGTTGCCGTCGTCGAACGGCAGCATGCTGATCGTACCATTCATGTCGATGCTGCTCACGGCATGCACCAGCACCATGCTGTTACGGCTGATGCTGGTATCGGCCGAGATCACGCCCCCGCTTTCGAACGTCACCCGATCGCCGGTCATGGCGACGATGCCGCGCGGCGTCTCGATCAGCCCGCTGTTGCTGATCACGCCGGTCCCCGACGGAAACCCGTATGAGATCGCCCCGTTCGGATTCAAATACGGGAAGCCGCCGATGCGAAACTCCGTGCCGCGGAACGTGGAACCACTGGGGACGACCGCGGTCGGAAACAGCGAAAAGCCGTTCGGCACCAGTTCTATCGAGAGCCCGGAGACCATGGCCGCTTCGCCGGCCGGAACCGTGATGCTGCCGGCATTGCTGACGTTCTTGGCGAACAGATAGACGAAGCCGGGCGAATCCAGATCGACGATGCTGGTGGTGATCGAGGCGCCGGCCTCGACCCTGACGTCGCCGCCAAGCGAGGTGTAGCGCGCCTCGCTGGCTGTCGGATCGAAAATCGAGAACGATTTGGCGTTGGCGATGCCGTTGGTGAGAAAGAAATTATCGCGGGTGACGCGGTCATTGGTGAGCGCGCCGACATCGAGCGTCGAGGCCACCAAAGCGTGCACGTTGATCTGCGCACCGGCACCGAAGATGATGCCGTTGCGATTGATGACGTAGACGCCGCCCTTGGCATTGATCTGCCCGAGAATCGTGCTCGGCCCGATCGAGGCGTCGATGCGATTGAGCACGGTCCAGTCGGCCGCGTCCTGATTGAAGGTCAAGGTGGTATTGCGGCCGACATTGAAGGTCTGCCAATTGAGGATCGCCTTCGACTGTGTCTGAGTGACATCGACCAACGTACGCCCGTTGACCAGCCGTTCGGTTGGCAGCGTCGCGTTCTGCCACAGGCTCGGGTCGGCTGCGATGTTCGGGTCGGGCATCAGGCCTCCCGCGCGCAGCCCGTCGGGAATCGAACTCGGCGACTGCGCCGCGAGCGCGCTTGCGGCAGCCTGGGACCTGCGGATCGCTTGCATCGCTCCCGCCGCGCGCGCGAGCGATGCCTGTGCCTGCACCGTCGAGGCTGCGGCCTGTGCCGCCGCCGCCTGCTGCGCTGCGACCGCGGCTGCCACCGGCGAGGCCCCCTGCGTTGCGCCCCTTAACGCTCCCGCAGCCACCTCCTGGGGAGCTGCCAGGATCAGCGCGATCGCGCTCGTTCCCGCCAGCAATGCATGCCGGGGAAACCCAAGCCGTGGCCCGAGCCCCATCACGACTTGCCCCGCAATAGCGCATTGCGCCAACGCCCGCGATGATGGGCCGTCGTGCTCGATCCGGTCATGACCTGTCCCCAAAGAAACGCCAGCGCGGCGACAGGCTTCTGTCGCCGAACGCCTCTCCTGCCTCTTTGGTCCCCGGCGCGGCCCGCGACCGGTCAACAGAAATTCTGTTTGGAGTGCTTTTTTTCGAGCACCGTCAGCCGAGCAGCACGATACCTCCCGGAAGCATGGTGGCTCGGACGCCAAAGACCTGTTCGATCTGACCTACGACTTGGTCCATCTCCGCGATGCGAAATCGGGCACTGAGCTGGCGCCGCCCCAAGTCTTTGTTGGTCAGAATGACCCGGCCGGGGCGATAGCGGTTGATCTCTTCAACCACGTCAGAGATCGGGGTCGATCGGAAGATAACGAGTCCGCCCTGCCAAGCCGTGACCGCATTGGTATCGACCGCAACGGCCTGACCGACCCCGTGCTCGGAGTAAAGCACCTGCCGGCCCGGCCCCAGCACGCGCGCATCTCCGCCACATTCGACACGCACGTCTCCATCAAGGCAGGCCACCCGGACCTGACCACCGTCGTGGCGCAAGTTGAAACGGGCTCCGGCGGCGACTACGCGACCATTGCCGGCCTCCACCGTTAGCACGTCCTCTGCAGGGCTCGACAGCGCAGCTTCGCCGGCAATCAGTTCGATCCGTCGCACCACCCCGGCGGCAGGCCGCAGCGCGATGCTGGTGCGGGTGTTCATATCGATGCCGATGTCGTCGATGGTTATCTGCCGCTGCTCGCCGGTCGCGGTTCGGTAGTCGGCGGCGAACTCGGACCAGGACGGCCAGAAACCGAAAGGGGGATGCACCGACAGCGCAACGCCCGCCACGGACGCGGCGAGCGCTCCTCCGATCAAGGCACGCCGCGTGACCGCTGCTTCTCCCGGCGACGCGGCGCTCGGCGCCGTCCGGGCATACCGCGCGACAGAATTGGCGCTGGACAGTTCTTCTGCGACCGCGCCGAGCGCGATCCATGCGCGGCTCATGCGATCGTAAGCCTCCAGATGTGCCGGGCTGGTTTCCGACCAGCGCTTCAACGCAGCAAGGTCGGCCGGCCCGGCCGCGCCGGTCCTGAACCGCATCACCCATTCATAGGCCTCGCGTTCGAGCGGCGGGAACTCGCCCGCTCGAACGGGATGCCTGCCATCATCCCGCAGATTTGCCGGCCCGGCCGATCCTCGGCGTGGCTCGTCCCTCATTGTCATGCCGCCCTGCTGACTTCTCTTTCTTTGATTCCTGTGCCGACTTCGGACCGAACCGCTGCACGACCTTGCGGTCGAGGCGTTGGGCACAATGCATCACGACAAACCGCAACTCCCGCTCGACCCAGCGCTGCGATATCCCATGACGGCGCGCGAGATCTGCCAACGATTTGCCCTCCAGCCGCGAGGCGAGGAGGATATCCTGCTGGCGCGGCGTGAGTTCCTCCAGGGCACGCTTGAGCAGTTCCAACTCCGAACGATTTTCGACGACCGCCCCAGGATCGGGCGCCTCGTCAATCAGGTCAAGCGCGATCCGGGTATCGGTCAGCGTCACGGTCCGCCGCTCCCGACGCAAGAGTTTCAGCCCGATATTATAAGCGATTCGAAGCAGATAGGGCTGAGGTTTCCGAACCGGTTCGCGGGGCTGGTGCCGTTCCAGCCGGACCCAGGCTTCTTGAAGGGCCTCGCCGGCCAGCTCCGCCGAACCGAGGCGGTACGTCAACGAGCTTTTCAGCGCCTGATACTCGACCGCAAGCAGATGCCGCAGCAGCTTTTGTTCGGTATTCGTCATGATGCGCTGATTGGTGCGCTCGGCCCAACGGCGGACAAGCGCTGATGCATCGTTTTGGCGGCTCCGGGGTTCATGGCTTGCCGTCGCATCTGGACGACTCTCCCGGCAAGGGGGGAAGAATGGCCATCGTCACGGGCTGCGGCAATCCCAGCGGCGGTGGCGCAACCTCTATTCCGCGGATACCTGCGGTGAGGGCTAGATTGCGGGCAGGATCGCCGCCGGGGCCGACGATTTCGGCACGCGCAATTACGCCCGACGGCGCCAACCAAAATCTGAAGATGATCGGGGAACTGTCTGCGTCCGTGACCTCGCGGGAGCAGAGCGCATGCGAGACCCGACTTTGCAGCAGAGCGAAGAACGCGCCATAGCGCTGAAGCTCCGGGTCCGATGCGGCCGCCGATCGTCGCAAGGGCACAATCGAAACAGCCCCCGACCCCGTCCGCCGCGGCACGTAGCCGGTTCCATGCAGAAGCGTTTCAAGGCCGAGCATGGGCGGAAACACTCCCTTTATCGGCGCCGACCGATGGCCGGCCGCCAACACACCATCGTAAAAAAGACCCAGCCCCGTGACCGCACCGAATTGCTCCAACGCATCGCCGAGCGGCTGCGCCGGGATATCGAAATAGAACTCGCCTGCGCGTTCAAGGCTGTTCGGCTGTTCGGCGTTAGCCGCTTGTGCGGTCGCCCCCATAACAACGGCCAACCATAAAGCGCAGATTGACCTTCTCACCATTGATCAACCGCGCGATGGACGACTCAAACTGGTGCACAGTTGCTTTTTCGGGGCCTGCTCCCCCGATGACAACAGACGGGCCGAAAACTGGCTCAGCGTGACGATCCGGCTATCCTAATCGTGGACTGTAACATTTTTGCGTAGGCATCCGTGCCCATGCCCCCCGGCCCGGCGCGCCGACCGTTTCGTGACACACTGGCGGGAACTCGGCCAGGCCAGCCAGCGCCAGATCGGCGGCCGGCACCGGCCGAGGCGCGTAGTACACGCTGCCACGGCTGATCCCCAGCGCCCTGGCCTGCTGGACGATCGGCAAGACGTGCGTCCGGTCGATCATCGCTTTGCGCTCGCAAGGCCGGCCTTGGCGAGCGCGCCGCGCCTTGTGTGGTTGCCGCCCGTGGCGCAAGAAGTTTTTTCAACCGATAAGCATGTGATCGAGCGCGGTCTTGTGTCAGGCCTGCTTTTGCGGCCTTCACATGCCGCTGGCCGGTATGGTGATCCGCAGAACGGGTCAAATCTATGAACCGAGCTCGATGCTCTGGCGTAACGCCTGGTTTTCCCGTCCGGATCTGTTCGATCGTTTGCCCATTCAGGTTTTCGGCTTCTCACCTCGCGGACATCCACCGTGCGTCGACGTCCACCGCGTTTGGCCGGCGGGATCAGCGGCGAGACCAGCGCCCATTCAGCCTCGGTCAGGTCACTCGGATAGCGCAACCCACGGCGATCCGCCGTCCGGCGGTGGTCGGGCGTCCACATCGTGATCTGCTCGCAAAGCGCCCCCTCGTTACAGAATCACAAACGACTCCACAGACTCAACTTCTTTCCGGATCGGCTCTAAGAATTCAACGGCGCAGCAGTGAATCATCCTCACCAGACTTTCCGAATCGTTCCCAAGCCTGAATAGATCGAAGTGGTGTCGGAAAACTCGCCGTCGAATTTTGCGAGCATCGACCAGCCATTCGTCAGATAATACTCGGCGCCAGCGGTCACCAAAGCGCCATCTCGAGCAGGTGTAGCGCCGTTCACAGTAAAATTGGAGTTCGGCAACGTTTGGAACATGGCGTTTGCGTACGCGTTGTTGTCGAAGTCGTGTGCCCACGCAACCCGCGAATACAACGTCAGAATCTCGCCCCGGTCGAACAGGTACCGTTTGTCGAACCGCGCTCCCAATTCGGTGCGTGTTGTCGTCACCGTCTGCGAGTCATAGTTCAAGGCGAATTGCGATGATCCGGCGATAACGCTCTCGCCATAATCAGGCAGTGAGATGGATTGGACTTGGATCGCCCCGTACGGGGTCACCGCGAGCCATGGCATCGCATCGCGATAACCGCCTTCCAGGCGCCCGCTGAAGACGTTGGCGTCGAAGTTCGCTTCCAATATGTCGCTGCCCGAGATCGTAACGGTTCGGTCAGTGCTCACGTCATGGAAGGAATAGGCGAGGGCGCCGGCGAGATAGGCTGGGCCTGAGCGGGTCTTGCCGTACACCCCGGCTTGAAACATGTCGGAGTCTCCGCTCCCCAAGCCTTGGTCGAGGTTCCAATGGGTGCCGCCGCCAGCGAGCGCGACGCCGACGAGTGTGTCCGGTGTCACGCGATAGTCGAGACCGCCGGCGAAGCCGTAGGTCCGACTGGTGGTGCCATGAGAGCCGGTGATGTTGTCGCCGCTGGTTTTGCCCGTGGTTCCATAAGCCGAGCCCCAGGTCGCGAAGCGAGAATCGCATACCGCCGCCTCTGGCCTCGCATCGGCGGCATTGCCGGCCGAGCCGGATCTTCCGGAAGAACAGTTCCCTTCGAGCGATGGGCTGAACATCAAGTTCAGGAACGCCGTGCCGGCTTGGAAGGCAACCTGCGCAACGTTCGCTCCGACCTCGCCGGAAAGCTGGGTCAGCCCGTCGGGCGTCACTTCACCAAAGACGATCGGGATACTGCCATTGGCGTTGAAGGAATTTGTTAGCCCATATGCGACGTTCTGCTGGTTTACGTTCAGAACACCGCCGGATGGAACGAAATTAAGGCTCAAGTTTATGTAAGCGTTGTTGGCGTCATAGCCTAGGCTGGCGTCGAAATTTGCTGGAAGATTGGTATTTACCAGCGAACCGAACGTACCGCTGACGCTGCCGGCACTGAGAATAGTGTATTGCTTGGCGATATAGGTGCCACCGGCATAACTCGCGCTCACCGTTGCGCCGCCGAGCGTCGCCGTACCGGAGACGTTGGAGAATGACGACGTCGCGGGATTGACGTTGACGGCGTAAACACTTCCCGAATCGAAACCAAGATTACCGGTCACTGTCATTGACGAGCCAGGGGTGCCGGACCCCGGCTGGAACGTACCGCCGCTGGCGACGAAGGTATTTCCGACCGTTCCGGTGCCGAACAGGAGGGCGCCGCTATTGACCGTGGTCAGAGACGAGGGCGCAATCGAGCCAAGTACCTGCAGCGCGCCGCCGTCAATTGTCGTCGGGCCGGTATAGGTGCTGGCTCCCGTCAGCGTCTGCGTGCCGGCGGAGAGCGTCAACCCGCCATTGGTCCCGCTGATGATGCCGTCGTAGGTGCTCGAGGCATTCGACAACGTCAACGTCTGCTCGCCGAGCACGACGTTACTGCCGGCCACGCCTGCAAGTGTCGTGATGGTGGCGCCGGCGGTGGTGCCGGAAATGTCGAAGATGCCGGAAGCGCCGGCGACGTCCACAACGCTCGAATTGGCGATGCTGCCGCTGCCGGTCAGCGCCAGCGTGCCACCATTGATCGTGGTCGCACCGGTATAGGTGTTGGTGCCCGTCAGCGTCTGCGTGCCGGCGGCGAGCGTCAACGCGCCGTTGGTCCCGCTGATGATGCCGTTGTAGGTGGTCGAGGCATTCGACAACGTCAACGTCTGGTCGCCAAGCACGACATTGCTGCCGGCCACGCCCGCAAGTGTCGTGATGGCGGCGCCGGTGGTGGTGCCGGAAATGTCGAAGATGCCGGACGCGCTGGCGACGTTTACGACGCTCGAATTCGCGATGCTGCCGACGCCGGTCAGCGCCAGCGTGCCACCATTGATCGTGGTCGCACCGGTATAGGTGTTGATCCCGCTCAGCGAGAACACGCCTGTTCCCTGTTTGGTGAGAGCGGTCGGGCCAGTACCGTCCTGAATGACGCCGCTAAACAGGGTGTTGGTCGCATCGCCCGTCGTCAGTGCGGCACCGACGCCGCCGCTGTTGGTCACGGTCCCGCTGCCGGCGAGCGAGCCAATCGTCTGGTTGAAGCCACCGAGATCGAGTATTCCGGGCGAGTTGACCGTAATCGCGCTGGTCGCGCCAAACACGTTGGTCGCGGCGCCCGCCAGCAGCGTCCCGTCCGAAATCACCCACGGCGTTGTCTGGCCTGGCGTTCCAGTGAGTGTCCACTGGCTCGCGCCCGTCTTACTGAAAGCCGTGAAGTTCTGATACTGGGTGCCGATCAGCGTTGTATCGAAGGAGCCGTTGGTGGCGCCGCCGAGCCCGAACGTGTCGGTGCCACCGCTGACCGCGACGACGTTGCCCAAAATCGAAAAGCCACTTTGGAGCGTCAGGCTATTGACGCCGCCCGTGAACGTGATCGCGTTGGCGCGTGTGACCCCATCGCTGGCGAAGCCGCCTGCAATCGTGCCGCTGTTGATGATCGCAAGCCCGCTGCCGACGACGCCCACTCCGCCGGCGCCACCGGCTCCCGCGGTGCCCGCCGTGGTGCCGGCTCCGCCCGCCCCACCGACGGTGCCCGCGCCACCCTGAATGGTACCTGTGTTGGTAAGAGTGGCGCCGGGTGCGGAGAAAAAGACACCGACGCCGCCGTCACCGCCAGCGCCGCCATCGCCACCAATGCCGGTAACGGCCGCACCGCCGGCGCCACCGATGCCGCCCGCACCGCCGGTAATGGTGGCGGAGTTGGTGTTGTTCGTTGCGCCGGTCACGGTGGCGCCGAAGCCGCCGGAACCGCCGCCGCCGCCGCCGCCGCCATTTCCGATGCCAGATGCGGCACCACCGGCACCACCGGCACCACCGGTGACGCCGGTCAGCACACCGCCGGGAAGAGTCGCCGCGGTGCTGCCGCTGGCGCCGCCGCCGCCGCCACCGCCACCGCCACCGCCAAGGTTGACGGCACCGACCGCGCCAGCGGAGCCGACCCCGCCGGGTATGCCGCCGCCGCCGCCCAATCCGCCACCGCCATCACCACCGCCACCGCCCGCACCATCGCCAGAGCCACCACCGCCGCCGCCGCCGCCGTTAACGCCAGCGCCCGCGCTTCCAGTGCCGCCGGTTCCAGCTGCGCCGGTGCCGCCGGCACCGGCAGCGATCCCGCCACCACCGTCGCCACCGTCGCCGCCATCGGCAAATGACGAAACCGAAGGCAGAAGAAAGGCCGTTGCAAAAATGGCCGTGACGGCAAAATTCGCAAGCGCTGCGGACGTTAAATACTTTGCACGCCAGCAGTTGATGACGAACCTCGGCGAACGTTGTTGAATCCGTCCGCCGGGCAGCGCGGAAAGCACTGTAGGCTGCGGCGAACCGGATGGATCGGGCCTAAGCGCCCGCTCAAATGCTGCACTGCGCACGACGCACCTCTTCATTCTGACGCGCTTTGATGCGAGCGCTGCGGAAACAGCATGAGTTGTTTCGCGGCTCGGACGAAAGCGGCGATCGCCTGGGGATAATTGTTGATTGGTGGCGAAATTCGCGCCAAACGCAGGTACTATGGTCAAGCATGCTAATTGGCTGTGCGTGAGTCGTCAACATTGCTCAATACCAAAAAATACGACGGCATAAGGTAATACGGTAGGGTGTTGACCCAGTTCCAGAAGCCGACGGGGCGTTGTGGGCGGTGGCCACACGTTCTGGCCATTCTCCACGTGCGTTCGGAGGCCATGCCCTCCGCGGTCGGGTTGCTGGCTGCCGACAATTGCGAAAGCGGATCGGGCATGCGGCGATCATCCAATCGCCCCTCACGCGGGGCGTGGATCGAAACGTGACCGCGCCGACGATCACGCCGCCGGAGACCAGTCGCTCCTCACGCGAGGGCGTGGATCGAAACGAATGTCGGTCAATATCGCGCAGGTCCCGAAGGTGCTGTCGCTGCATCCAACGGCCGTCGGCCGTTATCTGGAGGCGATCGACACTTTGGCCGACCTCATCGCCGACGACCGGGACGCGCAGGACGCCGGGCTGGCCGATGCGGTGCGCGGGATGATCGAGAGTGTCGTGGTGGAGCTCGCGCCGGCCGAGACGCTACCGGACTTGGTCCTCAACGGATCACTGGCCAGACTGACCGGCTCTGGTTTGTTCCCCCAGGCCAGACTTGCGGGGGGAATGTTGGTAGCGGAGGAGGGACTCGAACCCCCGACACGCGGATTATGATTCCGCTGCTCTAACCAGCTGAGCTACTCCGCCCCGTGCCACTTGGGTCAAGTGGCCCGCGGAGTTGGGATATAAGGAAGGGCCGGAACGGGTGTCAAGGACGAGGCCCATCGCCCAGGCTGCCTTGTTGTGAACGACGCCGCGCTTTTCCCGGAACGGTCAGCCGGCGCCGCCCCGCCAGCGCCGCTTCGCCCACTGGAGAAACCAGGTGCCGAAGCCAGTCAGCACCACCGCGACCACCAGCGCCGCGCCGAAATAGCTCTGCGACACCGGCCCCGCCGCCAAGCCTAGGAGGGTCGCGGTAATGGCGGCGATCGACGCCACCTGCAGGATGCGGACAACAATCTGATTCATCGCGCCGAGGGGACCATCTTCACGGCGGCCTGTCCAGCAGCCTGTCCTCACGGGCCAGGGCGATCGGGTGAAGAAAGGGGTGACAAAGGCCTGAAGTGCTGAATCTGTCGGTTCCTCCGATTCGGATGCGGAGGATGGGCGATGGAGCCAGCGGAACCGGACTTTGCCGCGCTTGGGGAAGCTCTTGTTTTCCTGGACTATTTCAAGGACATGCCCGACCCGCGCCAGCGCGGCAAGGTGATGTACTCGCTGGAGGAGGTGCTGCTGCTGTGCCTGCTGGCGGTGCTGGCCGGCGCCGAGACCTTCGTCGACATCGCAAGGTTCGGCGAGACGAAGCTCGACCTGCTGCGCCGGTTCCGCACGTTTCTCCATGGCACCCCCTCGCACGACCACCTCGGCGACATCCTCGCCACCCTCGATGCTGCGCAGTTCCAGCGTTGCTTCGTCGCCTGGGTGGCGGCGGTGACCGGGGCGCCCGCAGACGTGATCGCCATCGACGGCAAGACGCTGCGCCGCTCGGCTAAGAGGGACGCCAAGGCGGCGGTCCACATGGTGTCCGCCTTCGCGGCGCGCCAGCGCCTGGTGCTCGGCCAGGTCAAGGTGGCCGACAAGTCGAACGAGATCGTCGCCATCCCCCAACTGCTCTCCCTGCTGTCGATCGAGGGCGCCATCGTCACCATCGACGCCATGGGCTGCCAGCGCGCCATCGCCGCACAAATCCTCGCCCAGAAGGCCGACTATGTGCTGGCCCTGAAAGGCAACCAGGGCAGCTTGCGAGAGGACGTCGAGCTGTTCGCCGCCGAGCAGAAAGCCAATGGTTTCAAGGACACAGCGATCAGCCGCCATCACAGCGTCGATGGCGATCACGGCCGCATCGAGACCCGCACCACCACGGTGATGCACGACGTGGCTTGGCTCCGAGACCGTCACGATTGGCCCGGCCTGACCAGTGTCGTCATGGTCGAAAGCATGCGCGAGATCGGCGCCAAGTGCGAGCAGGAGACCCGCTTCTACATCGCCTCGCTGGCGTCCCCGGCCGACCAGCTCGGACCCGTCATCCGCAGCCATTGGGCGGTGGAGAACAGCCTGCATTGGATCATGGACATGGTGTTCCGCGATGACGACTGCCGCGTCCGCACCGATCACGCCCCCGCCAATTTCACCACCCTCAAGCACATGGCCCTCAATCTCATCCGCAAGGCCCCGGGCAAGGATTCTCTCCGCCTCAAGCGAAAAGTCGCCGCCTGGGACGACGACTTCCTCGCAAGTCTCCTGGCAGCGTGATTTTTCACCCGATTGCCCTGCCTCACGGGCACTGCCGATAGCGCGGTCCGCCAGCCGATCGACCGGCGCCGGCTCGTGGCCGCCTGACCCCACAACCTTTGCCGAAACGCCTTGATCTGAAAGCGGTTTTCCGGAGATCGAGCGCCCAAACGCCGGCCTGATCGGTCGATTCCGTACACTGGCTGGCGGCCAGGGCTGGTGTTGGACGCGCTGGCTTCTTGAACGCCGGCTTTTGGAATCGGCGGCTCTTGGACGCGCCGGCTCTTGGACACGCCAGCGGCGCCGCCTGACGGACGATCCGAGCCCGGCCAAGCCCCCCCTGCCCAAGCTTGCCAATCGACCCAGCCCAAGCGCCGCCGTCCGGCGGCCAGCGCGGCTTGCCGCCTATTGGCGGGTGCTGCAGCGGGTGGTCTCGATCGCCTCGCACAGCGCCTTGAGCTCACCGCTCGAGATTTCGTGCATCTTCATTTGGACCGACAGCCGAGCCATGGCGAGAAACATGGCGATCTCGTCGAGATCGTGCTCCCGCATCGTCGAGATGTAATCTCCGAGCGTGCGGCAGATGGTATCGAGCTTTTCGAGCATATGTGGTGTCATGGCCGTTCACCCACCACACGGCGCGGCCGCGCCGTGCGCTCAATCCACATCCGGGTCGAGATCGATTCGCCATAGAGGCCGACCAGCCGCGACACGGTGCGGTGCACCTCGGCCGGCCCGATGTCCTCAAGGCCATGGCTGGCCGACGCATCGTTGAGGAAGGTGACGCGGTGGCCGCGGTGGAAGGCGTCGATCACGGTGGACAGGCAGGCTGATTCACCGGCGAAGCCAGCCAGCACGAAGCTGCCGTCACCGTGGTTCATCACCTCGGTGAAGGCACCGGAGGCGTAGAGTGAGGGGCGGTCGCGCTCGAACACCAGTTCGGTGCCGTGAGGCTCGAACCCTTCGATCCACTTGGCAAACCGGGTGGCGGGGTTGAACAGCGGCGAGCGTGCCCGCCACCGTGCGAACACGATGGGAAAGCCCATGGCGCGGGCATGGTGAAGCGCAGAACGGCAGCTTTCGATCGCCGCCTCGGCGTCCGGCAGTGCCAGCACCCGTGGGCTGGCGAGGTATTCCTGCTGGAGATCGAGCAGCACCAGCGTCGGAATCCGGGTCGGATCGGCATAATGACGAAGATCGATCACCGATGTCACGCGCCCAGCTCCTGAAATTGCCGGCTCACCCGCCGTGTGGCCGATTTTTCCAGGACGCCCGGCATGTGCCAGCGGCCTTCGGGGCGGATGATCAGGTAGGGGTCGACGCCGATGGTGATCGATTGCGGGTGACGCGAGGCATCCAGCACCATCTCGACATAGTCGAAATCGGAAAACACCAGCTCGCGGCCGGACTCGAAGGTCTTGAAGCCGAACCGGCCCCAGAAATTGACCAGCCGCTTTTGGGCGTGGCCGTAGAGGCGCTGGTAGCCCTTGACCCGGCACAGCTCGATGGCGGCGCGCACCAGCTGGAACGACAAGCGGGTGTTGCGAAACTCGCGCCGCACCGCCAGACGCTCCAGCTTGGCGAAGTCGGCGAAGCAGCGGATGCGCAGGCAGCCGGCCGGCTCGTGGCCGACATAGCCGATGAGGTGGGTTGCCGACAGGTCGTTGCCGTCGAACTCCTCCGCGTAGGGGCATTCCTGCTCGGAGATGTAGACAGCGCTGCGGACACTGGCGACACGCATCAGGTCTTCCATCGACCGCGCCACAGTGACCGACAGTGCGTTGGCGGGAGTGGCCGGGTGGTAGCTGTCGAAAAGCGGCGCGTCGGTGTGGCCGGAGCGACGGAAGACGTGAAGGTGCGGCGCGTGGAGGCCGCACACGGTGGCGCCGGACTGGAAGCCGAGCCCCTCCATGAAGCGGCGGCCGTCGGCGGTGGCGGCGCGGGCATAGAAATTAACGTCGGCGTGGAGCGGCGTCTTGAACTTGTCGATCACCAGCGCAATGCCGCCGGCCAGGGCGCCGCGGGCGTGAATGGCCCAGATGTAGATGCCGGCCGGCTTCTCGTTCTGCCGGCAGACCAAGGCAAGGTCGGGGTCGGAGGCGTCGAAATTGCCCTCGGCCAGCTGCCGCAGCCCCGCCTCGTTAAGCGGCAGCACCGCCACGAAGCCATCGCCCGCCGGTGCCGCAGCGTCGTAGCCGTTCTTTCGCGCCAACGCCCAAAGGGTATCGGGATTGTGCGACATTACGCTGCGCACGATGTCGAGGCTGGCGAGGCCTGCAAGGTCGTGCTCGGCCTTGGCCATCAGCGCCCCGATCACCTGCAGGCTCGGCATGAAAGCAACCAGCCCTTGGGCGAGGACGGCAGGATCAAGTTCGTTCACGATACGGCGCGACGGCCGTATTCTTTGTCCCCTCTTGGCATGAAGCTTAACAATACGGGGATCATGGGCTGTCATGGGACTACCCCTGGGCTGTAATCTTGTTCATACTGCCAAGATATAAATAAAGGAGGTGTACTGTATGTATGCGCGGCGCGAACGGCGTGTGCCGGGAACGGAACACAAGCGGCCGACGCCGATCAGCGCACCGCCCGACTGGGAGGCCATCCGGCTGTTTCTGGAGGTGACGCGCCAGGGCAGCTTTCGTTCGGCGTCAGAGCTGCTCGGGCTGTCGGTCAACGCGCTGCGTCGGCGCATCAACGAACTCGAAAGCGACCTCGGCGTTAAGCTGCTCACCCGCCACGTCGACGGCGTTCGCGCCACCGCCGAGGGCGAGCATATCCTCGCGGCGGCGCAACGCATGGAACAGGCCTCGTTCGGCTTGGTGCGCGCCCGCGACCAGATCGAACCGGCGATCGCCGGCGAGGTCCGCCTTGCCGTCACCGAGGGGCTCGGCACGTTCTGGGTGGTGCCGCGGCTGGTCGAGTTCCAGCGCAGCTACCCGCGTCTTCTGGTTGACATATCGTGCGCCATGCAATCAGCAGATGTACTGAGGCTGGAGGCTGACGTTGCCATCCAGCTCACCCGGCCGACCGCGAAGGACCTCAAGGTGGTCAAGATCGGCCGCCTCCACGTCATGCCGTTCGTCGCCAAATCGTACCTGGACGTTTACGGATGCCCGCAGACCGTGGAGGATCTGCTGAATCACCGCATCGTGCTGCAGCTTGCCGATCAGGTTGCGGCGCAGGCGGACTATAATGAGATATTCGCGGGCGTGCCCCAGCCCGGCTTCGTGGCTATCCGCTCCAATGTCAGCAGCACGCATTATTGGGCGATCGCCAAGGGCGCCGGGCTTGGACTGCTTCCGACCTATGCGCAAGCGATCAGCGCCCGCGTCGTCCCGGTCGACTTGCCGTTGCGCATGCAGTGCGATATCTGGCTGACCTATCATTCCGATGCGAATAAAATCCCCCGCGTTCGCCGGCTGATCGAATGGATCATGAAATCATTCGACCCGGAAAAATACCCTTGGTTTCGGGACGACTTTGTCCACCCGCGTGATTTCCCGAAGGATTTCGGCGGAAAACCACTGGTAAGTCTGTTTGAAGGCTTCTTCGGAGCGGACGACGTAACGGAAACGCGGTTTTCTTCCGGATCGACTGACTCGGATTCGGACTGACAAACTGAGCGACGAACGACAGCGGGCTGGCACCACGCTCGGACCGTTTCCGCTGGATGACGCTCGAAGGTGACAAACGCAGACTGGACTGGACACGGAGACGGGCTCCGACGCGGCCCAAGATGCGCAGGGATTTGGGCCATGCCGGATTTGGGGCAAGCCCGATTTGGCCGATCCTGATTTGAACGAACAGGGACTTGGACCGAAACGCATGCCGAGATTATCGCGTGATCCGCAGGACATTGAGGTCGGGCGCCGCATTCGGGCCCGCCGGCTCGAACTTGGCCTGTCGCTCAACGCCCTTGCCGTCCAGCTCGAACTCACCTTCCAGCAGGTGCAGAAATACGAGTCTGGCGCGAACCGCGTCGCCGCCAGCCGGCTGATGCGCATCGCCGAGGCGCTGCACGTTCCGCCGTCGTTCTTCTTCCCCCCTACGCAGGAATCGCTCGACACCAACTTCGAATTCCTGACCAGCGCCCGCGCCCTGCTGCTCGCCCGTGCCTTCGCGCAAATTCGCTGCGAGAACACCCAAGCCGCCATCGTCAGCCTGGTCGAGCAGATCGCCAAGGCACAGGCGGACGCAGAACGGTCCAACTGAGCAGGCAAAATCCGATCAAACCAGGCAGGGGGTTCTAAGCCTTTGAGTTATCGCATTCTCCGCAAAGTCGGTATCCGCTTTTGCGGAGAATGCTCTCAACCCCTGAATCCTCGCACGTCCTTCCGCAAGGCCGTTTCCTGCGGTTGACGAAGACGCTCGGCTTCCAACTGACGTTGCATTTGAACGGCCGTGGTCGTGGCCGGCCGTTGTTTCGGGCAAACACCTGCGCCGCATCACTCGTCTCCATATGGCGAGTTAACTTGCCAATGGCATGATTTCTGGGGAGCAGGTCATACCAAGGGCAGCGGCAGACGGCCGGAGGTTCGGCCCGTCCTACGGCCGCGAATCTGCGGCCTTCCGAGCAGTGGCTCGCGGCGGCTGCCGGCCTATATGATAGGTGCCATGACCATTGCCCAGCGCTTGTCCCCTGCCGACGCCGCCTCTGCCGGCACGATCGTGCTCGACATCAGCGGCATGACCTGCGCCGCCTGCTCGGCTCGGCTCGAGCGGGTATTGTCCCGCCTGCCCGGCGTCGAGGCGGTGTCGGTCAATCTGCCGCTCGAGCGCGCCGATATCCGCCTTGCCCCCGGCGGGCCGGACGTCGCCGCGCTGGTGGAGGCGGTCGAGCGCACCGGGTTCGGCGCCACGCCGCGCCTTCACGACGCTGCCGCCCGCAAGGCCGCCGAGGCCGAGCGCGAGGCCAAGCGCCGCGCCAGCGAACGCTGGACCCTCGCCGAGTTGATCTTCTCCGCCGCGCTGACGCTGCCGCTGGTGGCGCCGATGCTCGCCGCCCCGCTCGGGCTCGACCTTGCCCTCGGCCCCGGCGTGCAATTGGCGCTGGCGGCGCCGGTGCAGATCGTGGTCGGCGCCCGGTTCTATCGCGGCGCCTACAAGGCGCTACGCGCCGGCTCGGCCAACATGGACGTGCTGGTGGCGCTCGGCACCTCGGCCGCCTTCATCTTCAGCCTATGGATGATCGCCATCCACGGCCGCCACGTCCAAGGCCACCTTTATTTCGAGGGCGCCGCCGCGGTGATCACCTTCGTCATGCTCGGCAAGTGGCTGGAGGCCAAGGCCAAACGCGGCACCACCGAGGCGGTTCGCACGCTGATGACGCTGCGGCCCGAGCGGGCCGTGGTGCTGCGCGGCGGCGCCGAGCGCGAGGTCGACATCGATGAGGTGGCAAGCGGCGATATCGTGGTGGTCCGGCCAGGGACACGTTTTCCGGTCGATGGGGTCGTCGAAGACGGCGCCAGCGAGGCCGATGAGTCGCTGATCACCGGCGAGAGCCTGCCGGTGGCGAAGCATCCGGGCGACGGCGTCGCCTCCGGCGCGCTCAACGGCGCCGGCCGGTTGATGGTGCGGGCGGTCGCGGTCGGCGAGGACACCACGCTCGCCCGCATCACCCGGTTGGTCGAGGCGGCGCAAACCGGCAAGGCGCCGGTGCAGCGACTGGTCGACCGCGTCGCCGCCATCTTCGTGCCAGCGGTGGTGGCGATCGCGCTCGGCGCACTGATCGGCTGGCTACTCGGCGGCGCAACCTTCGAAGAGGCGCTGATGATCGCGGTCGCGGTGCTGGTGATCGCCTGTCCGTGCGCGCTGGGCCTCGCCACCCCGGCCGCGCTGGTGGCCGGCACCGGCGCCGCCGCGAAGGCCGGCATCCTGGTCAAGGACATCGAGGCGCTCGAGCGCGCCAGCGCCGTCGACACCGTGGTGTTCGACAAGACCGGCACGCTGACGCTGGGCCGCCCGGCGGTGACCGACATCGTCGCGGTCAACGGCGACGAGCGCGCGCTGCTCGCGGTCGCCGCCTCGCTGCAGGCGGCGAGTGAGCACCCCCTCGGCCGCGCGGTGGTCGCGGCAGCCGAGGCCCGCGGCCTGACGCTCAAGCCGGCGTCGCAGGCCGCCGCCGCGATCGGCCGCGGCCTGGTCGGCCAGGTGGCCGGCCGCACCATCGCCATTGGCAACCGCGACCTGATGGCCGAACGCGGTGTCGACCTGGCCGCGGTCGCCGGCGCGCTGGAGCAGATCGAGGACGAGGCCCGTACCGCCGCCATCGTCGCCATCGACGGCCAGGCGGTCGGCGTGCTCGGCTTCGCCGACCCGCTGCGGCCGGGTGCGGCCGAGGCGGTCGCCACGCTCAAGGCCCGCGGCGCCACCGTGCACATGCTGACCGGCGATCACCCCTCCGTCGCCGCCGCCATTGCCGCTGAGGCCGGGCTCGACGGCTTCGACGCCGAGGTCAAGCCGGCCGGCAAGACCGCCGCCCTGGCGGCGCTGGAGAAAGAGGGCCGCCACGTCGCGATGGTCGGCGACGGCATCAACGACGCCCCGGCGCTCGCGAGCGCCTCGCTCGGCATCGCGATGGGCACCGGCACCGACGCCGCCATCGCCGCCGCCGGGGTGACCTTGATGCGACCCGACCCGCGGCTGGTGCCGGCAGCGCTCGACATCGCCCGGCGCACGGTTGCCAAGATCCGGCAGAACCTGTTCTGGGCGTTCATCTACAACGT
Source organism: Blastochloris viridis (assembly GCF_001402875.1). NCBI lineage: Bacteria > Pseudomonadati > Pseudomonadota > Alphaproteobacteria > Hyphomicrobiales > Blastochloridaceae > Blastochloris > Blastochloris viridis. Next base: position 2,076,045 of record NZ_CP012946.1, read on the forward strand.
CATCGGCCTGCCGCTGGCGGCCCTCGGGTTCCTCACCCCGGCGGTGGCCGGCGCGGCGATGGCGATGTCCTCGGTGTCGGTGGTCACCAACTCGCTGCTGCTGAAGCGGTGGAAAAGCGGGCTGTGAGTGTCACGCCCGTCGTTCCCGGCCGAGCCGCAAGCGGCGAGGGGAAGGAAACCCAAGACACCGCATTGATCCGCAAGATGCGAAGGACCGCTGCAGCTTTGGCCGGGCGCATCGTCCCCAGGCGTCATGGTCCCTGGGTCGCCTTCCCTTGCGGCGCAAAGGCGCCGCTCGCCGGGGACGACGGGCCGAGGCGGCTCGTGCCTCCCATCACCACACTCGACAAACGCCATGTTATAGTATAACAGAGAAGCCATGTTGCTGATGGCTCGCCGATGACCGCGCACTCCGCCGGGCATTCTCACCCGTCCCGCGGCGTCGTTCGTATGTCGCCGTCGCTGCTGCGGATGTCGATCGCGGCGCGGCTGGGCGTTGCCACCGTGCTGGTGGCGGCGATCTGGTCGGCGGTGCTGTGGGCGATGACGTGATGGACGAGACATGTCGGTCCTGACCTTTTGCGCGCTGACACTCGGTTACGAGCGCCACCCTGCGGTTCACCACCTCACCGGTTCGGTCGCCGTGGGCGAGCTGCTCGCCGTGGTCGGCCCCAACGGCGCCGGAAAATCGACCCTGCTCAAGGGCATCGCCGGCGCGCTGAAGCCGCTGGAAGGCCGCGTCGACCGCGCCGGCCTCAAGGCCCGCGATGTCGCCTTCCTGCCGCAGATCGCCGAGCTCGACCGCTCGTTTCCGATCGCGGTCTACGACATGGTGGCGATGGGGCTGTGGCGCCGCACCGGCCTGTTCGGTGCCATCACTGCCGCCGACCGCGACCGCATCAAAGCGGCCATCGCCGCGGTGGGACTGGAAGGCTTTGAGAAACGCGCCATCGGCACGCTGTCGGGCGGCCAGATGCAGCGCACGCTGTTCGCCCGCCTGCTGCTGCAGGACGCCAAGCTGATCCTGCTCGATGAACCATTCACAGCCATCGATGCCCGTACCGCCGCCGACCTGATGGCGCTGGTCAAGCGCTGGCACCACGAGCAGCGCACCGTGCTCGCCGTGCTGCACGACCTGGAAGCGGTGAAGGCCAATTTCCCCACCACGCTGCTGCTCGCCCGCGAAGCCATCGCCTGGGGGCCGACGCACGAGGTGCTGACACCCGACAACATGCGGCGCGCCCAGCATATCACCGAAGCGTGGGACGACCGCGCCGGCGTCTGCGAGCGGGCGGCGTGAGCGGCATTTTCTTATCTTCCCTCTCCCCTTGCGGGCGAGGGTGCCCGAGCGGAGCGAGGGCGGGTGATGGGATTTTATCCGCCGACGACAAACACCCCTCACCCGGCTCGACCTCGCTTGACGCACGGCTTCGCCACCCTCTCCCGCAAGGGAAGAGGGAAGAACGCGGCTTCGCCGCGCCCGCTTTCGTTTGATCCATTTTTATGCTCCACGACCTCTTCATCGCCCCCTTCGAAGACTTCGAGTTCATGCGGCGGGCGCTGGTCGGCACGCTGGCGCTGGCGCTCGGCGCCGGACCGGTTGGCGTCTTCTTGATGCTGCGGCGGATGAGCCTCACCGGCGATGCGATGTCCCACGCCATCCTGCCGGGCGCGGCGGTCGGCTTTCTGGTGTCGGGGCTCGACCTGTTCGCAATGACGGCGGGTGGACTGATCGCCGGCGTGGTGGTGGCGGTGCTGGCCGGCCTCGTCGCCCGCGGTACCGAGCTGAAAGAGGACGCCTCGCTCGCGGTGTTCTATCTGGTGTCGCTGGCGCTCGGCGTCGTCATCGTCTCGTTGCGCGGCTCCAATGTCGACCTGTTCCATATCCTGTTCGGCAGCGTGCTGGCGCTCGACAACGCCACCATGATGCTGCTCGCCGCGGTGGCGTCGATCTCGCTGCTCACGCTGGCGGTGATCTGGCGGCCACTGGTGATGGAGTGCGTCGACCCCAATTTCCTGCGCTCGGTGTCCGGCGCCGGCGGGCCGGTGCATCTCACCTTCCTGGCGCTGGTGGTGCTGAATTTGGTGGGGGCGTTCCACGCGCTCGGCACACTGCTGGCGGTCGGGTTGATGATGCTGCCGGCGGCGGCCGCGCGGTTCTGGGCGCGCGATCTCACCGCCCTCACCGCCATCGCCGTCGTGGTGGGCATGGCGTCCGGCTATGCGGGCCTGCTGATCTCCTTTTCCACCGAGCTGCCGTCCGGCCCCGCCATCATCCTGGTCGCAGGCGGCATCTGCCTCGTTTCGATCCTGTTCGGCCCGGTCGGCGGCGTGCTCCGCCGGCTGGTGCCGAGCCATCACCTCGAAGCCTGACCCTCACAGGAGAATTCGATGTTCGACCGACGCTCCGTGCTGTTTGCCACCGTCGCCTCGGTGCTGCTCGCCACCGGTCCCGTCGCGGCCGAGGACACCGCGGCGGCGGCCAACCCGCCGAAGATCAAGGCGGTGGCCAGCTTCTCGATCCTTGGCGATTTCGTGAAGACGGTCGGCGGCGACCGGCTGGAGGTCACGACGCTGGTCGGCGCCAATGGCGACGCCCACGTCTATGCGCCCTCCCCGGCCGACGCCAAGACGCTGGCGGCAGCAAAGATCGTGTTCGTCAACGGCCTCAATTTCGAAGGCTGGCTCGACCGGCTGGTGAAGGCGTCCGGCACCAAGGCCACCGTCGTCACCACCACCACCGGCATCGCCCCGCTGAAGTCCGAGCACCACGACGACCACGATCACGATCATGGCCACAAGGACCACGACCACGGCGCGTTCGACCCGCATGCTTGGCAGTCGGTCGCCAACGCCAAGGTCTATGTTGCCAACATCCGCGATGCGCTGGTCGCGGCTGATCCGGCCGGCAAGGACGCCTATGAGGCCAATGCCAGTGCCTTTCTGTTGAAGCTCGACGCGCTGGAGGACGAGGCGAAGGCCGCCATCGCCCGCATCCCGGCCGAGCGGCGCCGCATCATCACCTCGCATGATGCCTTCCAGTATTTCGAGAAGGCCTACGGTGTCGAGTTCATCGCGCCGACCGGCGTCTCCACCGATTCCGAGGCCTCGGCCAAGGCGGTGGCCAAGATCATCACTCAGGTCAAAAAGCAGAACATCCCGGCGGTGTTCCTGGAAAACGTCACCGATCCGCGCCTGATCAAGCGCATTGCCGAGGAGACCGGCGCCAAGGTCGGCGGAACGCTGTACTCCGACGCTCTGACCGACACCGGTGGCGCCGCGCCCACGTACATCGATATGATGCGGCACAATATCGAGATGCTGACCGGCACGCTGGCTGCGAGCTGATCCCTCAGCCGTGACGATCGACGCTGTTGCCTCATGGTGAGAGGCTGCAAAGCAGCAGTCTTGAGAGCCGACGCCGATAATATGATACCAACGGCCCTGGATGCTGACGCAGCGGGCCGTTGGACCTGTTCCGCTGCGGCTTGCCGCGCCAGAGCCTCCCGCCCTAAAACCGTCTGACGGTTCCGAAACCTTTGGAAGCCCCGATGTCCGACAAGATTCCCGTCACCGTCCTCACCGGCTACCTCGGCGCCGGCAAGACCACGCTGCTCAACCGCATTCTGTCCGAGCCGCACGGCCAGCGCTTCGCTGTGATCGTCAACGAGTTCGGCGAGATCGGCATCGACAACGACCTCGTGGTTGGCGCCGACGAGGAAGTGTTCGAGATGAACAACGGCTGCATCTGCTGCACGGTGCGCGGCGACCTCATCCGCGTCATCGACGGACTGCTGCGCCGAAAGGGCAAGTTCGACGCCATCCTGATCGAGACCACCGGGCTCGCCGACCCGGCGCCGGTGGCGCAGACGTTCTTCGTCGACGACACCGTCCAGGCCAGGACCCGGCTCGACGCGGTGGTGACGGTGGCCGACGCCAAGTGGCTGTCGGAGCGCCTCAAGGACGCGCCGGAGGCCAAGAACCAGATCGCGTTTGCCGACGTGGTGCTGCTGAACAAGACCGACCTCGTGACACCCGACGAACTGGCCGAGGTCGAGGCGCGCATCCGCGGCCTCAACCCCTTCGCCCGGCTGCATCGCACCCAGCGCTGCGCCATTCCGCTGAATGAGGTGCTGGGGCGCGGTGCCTTCGACCTCGACCGCATCCTGACGCTGGAGCCGGACTTCCTGGAGGGCGAGGACGAGCAGGATCACGCCTGCGGCTGCGACCATGATCACGGGCATGGTGAGGACTGCGGCTGCGGCCACGAGCACGGCCATGACAAAAGCGACGACAAGGACTGTGGTTGCGGCTGCAGCGAGCGCGACGAGGCCGGCCGCATCGTTCACCGCCACGGCGGCCTGAAGCACGTCCACGACGAGGAGATCGACTCGGTCGCGCTCGAAACGGAGGCCCCGCTCGACCCCGAGAAATTCTTCCCCTGGATCCAGAACATGGTGGCGGTCGACGGCCCCAGCATTCTGCGCTCCAAAGGCATCCTGTCGTTCAAGGACGACCCCGACCGCTTCGTGTTCCAGGGCGTCCACATGATCCTCGACGGCGACCACCAGCGGGAGTGGGCCGAGGGCGAGCGGCGCTCCAGCCGCCTGGTCTTCATCGGCCGCAAGCTCGACCGCGCCAAGATCGAGGCTGGCTTCTCCGCCTGCATCGCCGCGTGACCATGTCGACCGAGCCGAACGCTCCGACCCCCTCGGTGGTCGACCGAGTGCGGGTGATCGAGCCGGGCGACGCCGTGGTGGCGTGCGCGGTCCTCGGCGAAACGCCAGTGCTGGCCCTCGGCGAGGGCGAATTGCTGTTCGCCGGCACCGAGGCCCGCCGGGTGACGGCGCACCCCGGCGGGGTGATCCTCGCCGCCGCTTCGGACGGCAGCCGCCTCCTCACCGGCGGCGACGACGGCCGCGTCGTTGAAACCATCGCCGACGGCACCACCCGCGAGTTGTTCTCCGGCAAGGCCTGGGTCGACACCGTCGCGCTCGGCCCGTCCGGGGCGGCGGCGTGGTCGGCCGGCAAGACGGTCTATGCGCTGACGGGAAAGGGCGAGCCGAAAACCCTGGTGGCGCCGTCCACCCCCGGCGGGATTGCCTTCGCGCCGAAAGGGCTGCGGCTCGCCATCGCCCATTATGGCGGGGTGACGCTGTGGTTCCCCAACGCCTCGACCAAGCCGGAGCGCCTGGAGTGGAAGGGCTCGCACCTGCCGGTGACCTGGAGCCCGGACGGGCGTTTTATCGTCACCGCGATGCACGAGCCGCAGCTTCACGGCTGGCGGGTCGCCGACGGCGCCAACATGCGGATGGCGGGCTACCCCGGACGGGTGCGCCAGATGAGCTGGACCGCCACGGGCAACGGCCTTGCCAGCGCCGGGGCACAATCGCTGATCGTGTGGCCGTTCACCGGCAAGGACGGGCCGATGGGCAAGCAGCCGGCGATCTTCGCGTCGGCCGCCAGCCGCATCTCGGCGGTGGCCTGTCATCCGGCCACCGAGATCACCGCGATCGGCTTCGAAGACGGGCTGATCCTGCTGGTCCGGCTGTCGGACGGTGCCGAGATCCTGGTCAAGCCGCCCGGCGCCGGCATGGTGACCGCGCTGGCGTGGGCGGCGCGGGGCTCCACCCTGGTCTACGGCACCGGGGGCGGCGCGGCGGGCGTGTTGACCCTGTAGCTCCTGGCCTTCTGGGCGCTGCGGTCGAGTCGCATCCGCACGGCATGCACCGCCACCGCGGCGATCGCCACCTTGACCGCCGCCCCGAGCAGCAGCGGCGCCAGCACCGCCAGCGCGCGCTCGATGCCGACGCCAGTGCCGCCATTCGGCAGATGGGCGCCAAACGCCAGCCACACCCCGCCGGCGGCGAGCAGCGCAAGGTGGGCGATCAGCATCGCCGCGCCGAGCTTCGGCAGCGAGCGGTCCCAGCCGCGCTCGGCAAAGCGCCCGACGCTGGCGGCCGCCAGCGCGAAGCCGGCGAGAAAGCCGCCGGTGGGCCCGAGCAGATATTGCGGTCCGGCAGTTGCCAGCGTCGCGTTGGCGAACACCGGCAGGCCGGCGACGCCGACGATGACGTAGAGCGCCACGCTGGCCACGCTGAGCCGCACGCCATAGACCGCGCCCAGCATCAGCACCGCCAGCGACTGCAGGCTCATCGGCACCGCGCCGAGCGGCAGCGTGATCTTGGCCGACGCCGCCAGCGTCGCCGCCCCGATCAGCGCCAGCGCGACAAAGCGGCGCTCCCGGCGCAGGTGGCGCGGCGGCCACAGGATATCCACCAGCAGTCGATGGCCATACATTCACGCTCTCCCGGTTCGCCGACAGCCGACCTGCGGCTGAAATCGAACGCCAGCCACCAAGTGCCGGATTCCATCTCCAGACTCAAATTCTTGCGACCCGCCGCCTCGCGGTCCGCCCCCGCTTTTGCCGACGGCGCCCCAAGCCTGTATTGCATTTGGTTCGCCCCGACAGATCAAGACCCCCGCCAATGAAACAGCCCCCGCCCGACGACATTGCCTTCGACAAGACCCCGGTGGCGCCCGGCAAGGTCGAGACCGTGGCGCCCGGCGTGCGCCGCCTGATCGCCGCCAATCCCGGCCCGTTCACGTTCACCGGCAGTTGTTCCTACATCGTCGGCAGCGGCAAGGTCGCGATCATCGATCCGGGACCGGACGATCCGGCCCACATCGCCAGCCTGCTGGAGGCGGTGCGCGGCGAGACGGTGAGCCACATCTTCGTCAGCCACACCCACCGCGACCATTCTGACGGGGTTGCGCCACTCAAGGCGGCGACCGGCGCCGACGTGATGGCCGCCGGCCCGCATCAGGCGGCGCGGCCGCTCCATATCGGCGAGATCAACCCGCTCGATGCGTCCTCCGACCACGATTTCCGCCCCGACACCGAGTTGCCGGACGGCGCGGTGGTCACCGGCCCCGATTGGACCGTCGAGGCCATCGCCACCCCCGGCCACACCGCCAACCACATGGTGTTCGCGCTGAAGGAAGCCGGCGCGCTGTTCACCGCCGACCACATCATGGCGTGGTCGACCTCGATCGTGGCGCCGCCCGACGGCGCGATGAGCGACTACATGGCCTCGCTCGCCAAGCTGCGCGGCAGGCCCGAGACCATCTACCTGCCCGGCCATGGCGCGCCGGCGCGCGAGGCGCCGCGGTTCCTGGAAAGCTACATCCGCCACCGCCAGGGCCGCGAAGCCTCGATCCTGCACCGGCTGCGCAAAGGCGAGGCCGACATCCCCACCCTGGTGCGGGCGATCTATATCGGCATCGACCCGCGGCTGATGGGCCCGGCCGGCCTGTCGGTGCTGGCGCACCTGGAGGATCTGGTGACGCGCGGCGTCGTCGTCACCGAGGGCGTGCCCTCGGTGAGCGGGCGGTATTGGGTGGCGTAATACCCGAGGCGCTGACGGCTAACCTTTCTCCGACAGCGGGCGGCAACTCACGCAACCCGGTGGCGCTTGGGCACACGCGACACCATCACCTTGTCGATGCGGCGGCCGTCGAGGTCGACCACCTCGAACCGCCAGCCATTGGCATCGATGTGCTCGCCGACCCCCGGCAGGTGGCCGAAGCGGTCGAGCAGGAAGCCGGCGATGGTGTGATAATCGCGGTTGTCGGGCAGCGGCAGGCCGATCAGGTCGCTGAGTTCGTCGACCGGCAGCGTGCCCGAGATCAAATAGGAGCCGTCCTCGCGCCGCACCACGTCGGGCTCGGCCGGGCCGGCGTCGGCCTGCAGCGACCCGACGATCGATTCCAGGATGTCGGCATTGGTGACCACGCCCTGGAAATAGCCGTACTCGTCATGAACCAGCCCAATATGCATCGGCGAGTGGCCAAGCAGTTCAACCACCGCCAGGGCATCGGCGGTTTCCGGAATTACCAACGCCGGACGGACCAAGGCGCGGATATCGAGCGGCTTGCGGTCCATGAACGAGTTGACGAGGTCCTTGGCCTGGATGACGCCGAGCACCTCGTCCGGGGTGCCGTCATAGACCGGGAGCCGCGAGTGGCCGCTGGCGATGATGTCGGCGCGGATGGTGTCCAGGTCGTCGCTGAGATTGATCATGTCGACTTCGGGGCGCGGCGTCATCACCGCCCGCACCGGGCGGTCGCCGAGCCGCATCACCGCCGCGATCATCTGCCGCTCGCCGGGCTCCAGCACGCCGGCGCTCTCGGCCTCCGCGATCAGCGCCTTGATCTCTTCCTCGGTGACGCGCTCGACAATCTCGCTGTCGTGGCCAAGCAGCCGCAGCACCACCTTGCCCGACTTGTTGAGCAACGCCACCACCGGCGAGGACACCACCGCGAGCACACGCATCGCCGGTGCCACCCGCGCCGCCACCGCCTCGGGATTGGACAGTGCCAACTGCTTGGGCACCAGTTCGCCGATGATCAGCGAACCGTAGGTGATCAGCGCGACCACGATGCCGACGCCAAGCGCGTCGGCGGCGCCGCTCGGAACGCCGAAGCCGAGGAGGAAATCGGTCAGCCTGAGGCCGATGGTTGCGCCCGAGAACGCGCCCGACAACACGCCGACCAAGGTGATGCCGATCTGCACCGTCGACAGGAACTTGCCGGGGTCGGAGGCCAGCAGCAGTGCCCGCTCGGCGCCGGGAACACCGCGTTCCGCCATCATCCGCAGCCGCGCCGGCCGCGACGACACCACCGCCAGCTCCGACATGGCGAGGAGGCCGTTGAGAATGATCAGAGCGACGACAAAGCCGATTTCGACGATCAACATAGTCGCCTCACATAGCATTCGAGCCCGCCGTCAGCGAGCGGACACATCGACAAAATGCAATACAGCAGCGGCAAAATCCGACACCGCGACGAAATGTTTTGTCTGGCCAAAGGCCTAACGCACTCGGCTCAGATTGCGATTCCGCGCGGCGATCAGCGCCGGGGCGGCTGCCATTCGTCGATGTCGGCGAGCAGGCTCTTGATTCTGCGCGCGTTGGCGCCAAGGTCGTGCAGGCCGATGCGGCTTGCCGAGCGCACGTCGATTCGCGAGCCCTCGGCCGTGGCGCGGATGCGCACCACCACGTCATCGCGGAAGCCGAACACCAGCGTTCGCACCACCGCCTCGATGCGGCCGTCGCGGCCCGGGCGGGGCGCCACCTGGTCGAGCACACGCCAGCGCCGTTTTTCGATCGCATCGCGGGCAGCCTGAAAAGCCTGTTCCGGCGGCCAATCCTTGAGCAGCGGCTTCAGGTCCGGATAGCCGGCCCGTTGCAGCGCCGCGGTTTCCGGGCCGGGATAGTTTGGCGGGTTGGCGTCGGGCGATCGCGCCACCGCGCCGGCGATGATGCTCGGCGGTTCGTTGAGATCGGTGGTGACGTCGTGGATCGCCGGCAGGCGGTAGGCGAACGCCGCCATCGCCGCGGGTCCTACCACCACGAGCAGCCCGATCATCAGCCCCGCCACCGCCCGGCCGAGGCCGCGATAGCCATCGTTCCAGATCGCCGCCAGCGCCGCGAGCGCCACCAGCACCGCCAACGCCGCCACCGCCACGCCAGCGGCGAACACGCCGAGCGCAGCGACGGTCTCGACGAGGCCGAGGCGCGACATCAGGATGCCCAGCGCCACCACCGGCAGCGAGAACAGCGCCAACCGCTGGCTCCAGATCGCCAGTTGCGAATAGCGCTCGACCGGTATCGCCCTGCGTCGGACCATCAAGCCGTTCCTGCCAGCCCGCCGAATTCCGGCGCCCAGCGGGTGTAGGCCGATTCGAGCGCCGCGGCACGAACCGGCGAATGGCTCACGCCAGCACCGCCGGCAGTTCGTCAAGTGCCGTCAGCACCACGTCGGCAAACGGCGCCAATTCCGCCCTGGCGGCCGTCCCGCGTGGGCCGGTGAGCACCGCCACCGCCAGCGCGCCGGCGGCGCGGGCCGCGTGCAAGTCGTGGAGGGAATCGCCGACCAGCGCGATCTGGTGCGGCGCAAGCCCTATGGCGTCGGCGAAGGCCGTGACCGGGCCTGGACCCGGCTTGCGGCCGTGGCCGGAATCCCAGCCTGAATAGAAGGCGAGATGACGGTCGAGGTCGAGCGCGGCCATCTGCGCCCGCGCGCTGGCCTCGGTGTCGTTGGTGGCGATGCCCATCGGCATGGCGCGCTCGGCAATGGCATCGAACACCCGCGCCGGCCGGCCGAGCGGCTTGAGGCAGGCCAGGCCGTGAACCAGGAACAATCGGTCCATCTCGGCGAAAAACGCCCCGTCCGCCGCCCGCCCCACCGCGGCCGCCCAGTCCGGACCGTAGTCGCCGGTGGAGCCGGCGATCACCGGCGAGGTGGCGCGGAAGCGCAGCGTCGCAACGTCGTAGTCCGACACCTCGATCAGTCGCGCCAGCCCGTGTTCGTCCGCCCCGGCCAGGTCGCGCATGATCGCGAGCCCGGCCGGACCCCAGGTGGCATCGAAATCGACGAGAGTGCCGTCCTTGTCGAACAGCACGGCCTGGATGGACATGGCGGCATCTTAAGCGATCGGACCTGCCGGGAGCCAGAGCCCCGACGGCGACGCGTAAGGCCAAGTGTCCGGCGGCCGGTCTCGGGCACGCAAAACAGATGCCAAGGCCCGATAAAACGCTCTAAAGTCGGACAACCATCGCGACGCCTCCGGCAACACGCAGGCGCCTTTGCGGCGAATGCCTTGTGCGGAGACCATTCATGAGCCTCGATCCGTTGCTGCTCGTCCCCGCGCATGTGCTGCTCGATCGCCTCGGCCACGGCGAGGCCTCGGCGGTGGAGCTGACCGAGGCGGCACTTGCCCGCATCGAAGCGCTCGACCCCCACCTCAATGCGGTGGTGACGCGCGACGCCATCGGCGCCCGCGCCGCGGCACGCGAGAGCGATGCCCGGCGGGCCGCCGGCCAGGCCGGCCCATTGGAGGGGCTGCCGATCACCATCAAGGATGCCTTCGCGGTCAAGGGGTTGCGCACGACGGGCGGAGTGCCGGCACTGTCGGCCTACGTGCCGGAGCAGGATGCCGCTGCGGTGGCACGGCTGCGCGGCGCCGGCGCGATCATCCTCGGCAAGACCAACGTGCCGCCCTACTCCGGCGATTTCGTCACCGACAACCCGATCTTCGGCCGCACCTCCAACCCGTGGGACCTTCGCCGCTCGCCCGGCGGCTCCTCCGGCGGCGCCGCGGCGGCGGTGGCCTGCGGCCTCAGCGCGTTCGAGCTTGGCTCCGACCTCGGCGGCTCGATCCGCTGGCCGGCGCACGCCTGCGGCCTGTTCGGTCTCAAGACCAGCTACGGCACCGTGCCGCTGGCCGGCATCGTTCCGCCGGCGCACGACCGCCTGCCCGAACTCGACCTGTGGGCAATCGGCCCGCTGGCCCGCTCCGCCCGCGACCTCGAATTGGTGCTGGACGTGTTGGCGCCGGCGGGCGACCGGCGTGGCGCCTTCACGCTCGATCTGCCCGAGCCCCGCCAGCGCGACGCCAAGGGCCTTTCCATAGCGCTGTGGGATGCCGACGGCTTCGCCCCGGTCGACTCCGCGGTGGCGCACGCCATCTCGGTCGCGGCCGGGCGGCTGGCGGAGGCCGGCGCCGTGGTCAATCTGGCCCGGCCGGCGGTGTCGCTGGCCGAGTGCTACGAGATTTACGCCATTCTCAACGCCGCGCAGTTCACCGCCGAGGTGCCGGACCGGCTCAGGCTGCGCCTTGCCTCGCGCATCGACGAGTTCGCGCCCGACGACATCTCCCACGCCGCGCTGCAGGCGCGCGGCGCCGGCCTGTCGTTTCACGACTGGCTGCTGATGACGGCGCGGCGGCAGGCGATGATGCGGGCGTGGCAGCGCTTCTTCGCCGATTACGACGCCATCCTGCTGCCACCCGCCCCGGTCGGGGCGGTGCCGCATCCCGGCACCGGCGAGCTGGCGAGCCGCACCCTCGACGTCGACGGCATGGCACGGCCCTGGCTCGATTTCCTGCTGTGGTCCTCGCTCGCCAGTCTCGCCCACCTGCCGGCTGCGGTGGCCCCGGTGGAGCGCGGGCCGGACGGCCTGCCGCGCGGAGTGCAGATCGTCTGTGCCGAGGGCAACGACCGCATGGCGGTGGCGATCGCCGCGGTGTTGGAGCAGCGCGGGTCGGCCTTCGTGCCGCCGCCGCTGGCGACAGAGGCCGTCCTCACGTTTTGAATCAGAGTCCGGTTCAGGCCGGAACCGTTTGATTTTCCAAGCGTTTCGGCAAAACCTACAGCCACTTCTTCCAGCGGAAGAACAGGTAGGGCAGCGCGGCGGCGAGCAGCATCAACACCACCGCCATCGGGTAGCCGAAGTGCCACTCGAGCTCAGGCATGAACTTGAAGTTCATGCCATACATCGAAGCGACCAGCGTCGGCGGCATCAACACCACCGACAGCACCGCGAAGATCTTGATGACGTCGTTCTGGTCGATGGTGACGAGGCCGAGCGTCGCGTCGAGTAGAAACTGCACCTTGTCGCCGAGATAACTGGCATGGTCCGTCAGTGAGGTGACGTCGCGACTCATCGACTTGATCTGGGCGCGCATATCCTTGGTGAGCTTCAGCGTGTCGCCCTCGTTCTGCATATAAAGCAGCAGCCGGCCGATCGACACCAGCGACTCGCGCGATTTCGAGCACAGGTCGCCGCGCCGCCCGACGCCGCGCAGGATGTGCTTGAAATCGACCTTTCCGGTGCCGCTGCGGGTGGTGGCGAACACTCGGGTCGAGGTGTTGTCGACTTCCGCCGATAGCCGCTCCAGCGTGTCGGCGGAGCGGTCGACGATGGCTTCCAGCAGGTCCATGAACACGTGAAGGCCGGTCACCGTGGCCGGGCAGTTGCGGGCCAGCTTGGCGCCGAGAATGGCGAACGGCCGCGGCTCGTCGTAGCGCACGGTGATCAGCTTGCCGCTTCGCAGGATGAAGGTGACCGGCGACAGCCGCGGCTGGGCGGTCTCCGACTGGCAAAGCAGCGTCGCCGTCATGTAGCGGGCGCCGCTCTCCTCGTAGAGCCGGCTGGACGGCTCGATCTCCTGCATTTCCTCGCGGGTCGGCACCTCGAAGCCGAGCAGTGCCTCGACCGCCTTGGCCTCAGCCGGGGTCGGCGAGATCAGGTCGAACCACACCCCGTTCGACGGCAGTTCCGGAAGGGTGATCTGCCGCCTCCTGCCGCCCGGCTCAGGCCGGCCGGCGGCCGGGCCGGCACCGTCGGGTGCGGCCTCGCTCTGGACCTGGGCGTCGCTGCTTTCGGCGACTTGCGCCAGCATGAAGTCCTGGCTGCGAAGCGCGTCCTGGCCCCGCAGCAACTCCTGCGCGGAGGACGCAGGATCGTCGTCTTGCAGATAAGACTGCGTCGCATCCGAAGCCGAGGTGTGCGTGTCCGGGGCGAGCGTCTCGAAGCCCTGGTCCGCCGCGCTGCGGCTTTCCGGGTCGGTCATATCGAGATCCGACCGAACCAAGTCCGAGCGGACGAGCGAAGCGCCGTTGGGCGTGAAGACGGCAAGCATGGTTCGGATCGCTGGTTTGGGGGTCGGCCGGCAGGCGGCAGGCTTATCCTACTCGGCCCGTGGCACCAACCGGGGAGGTCGCGATCTCTTCATGCCTTGATTTGCATGACGTTACTGTAACGCCGTAGCGGGGGCCGTCGGCCCTCGCCAGATCGGTCTTGGTCGGCCCGCAACGGGCCGACCCGGTCGAGTGGCCAGCGCCCGAGCGCCGCGCCGACAGATCAGCCGAGGAGGAGGATTTCGTCGGTGGTCAGCGTGCGCCGTTCGGGGGCCGGCGCATGATCGTTATTGCGCAACGGTCCGGCGAAACGAGCGGCGGCGGCAACGGCGGAGATGCCGATGCTCTGGTACTTCTCGTCGAGATTGGTCATCTCCGGAAGAGGCTCGCGCGAGGGCTCGGCGGTCACCGGTCGGCTGTCAGTCATAATCCTGCTCCGTCTTCGACGCCGGGATACGCCGGGCGCCCGCTCAACGTTTGAGCTTTAACTGCGGCGAAACTAGGCAGGTATCCGCATGGAAACGCAGCCGTTCAACGCGGCGAACGGTCACGGGGATAGTCGGCCGCCGTTAAGAAGGCGTGAACGGTTTGTGGGCTTGTGCTGGGGGACTCCGTCCGGTCGGCCGGAGAATCGTCGCCCGCCCCCGAAAATCCTGTGACCGAACAACGGCGTCCGGCAAAATCGCCTCTGGGGTTACACCGCGATGTTCCGGAAACCGTATCAGCGCCCCTTATCTTGAACGCATCGATCGGGCGCGATCACCGGCGTCCGGCGTCGTCGGACAATCGTGGGGCCATCTGCCGTCTCTACTGTGGCAGATCGGTAACACATTGATTTGTTTAAATCCTCAGGCAAGGGCTGCCCTGGCATGCAGGCGGTCGATCGGTTAAGCCCAAAGCCATCGTGACATGGTCGGGGCGAAGGTGGAGGAACCGATGCTGATGCGGATTGCAGGTGCGTTGCTGGCAGCAGCGCTCGCGGCCGGATGCAATTCGGTGTCGTACGACCCCGTTCCGGAGAGCAACTTCACGTCGCGTGACAAGCAGGAGTTCTCCCGACAGTCGTTCACCAACGTGCTGCCGGAGCCGGAGCACCTGCGTCAGATCGTGACCGACCCGACCCGCGAAAAGCCGGGCACCATCGTGGTCGACACCCAGAACCGCTGGCTCTATTTCGTGCTGCCGGAGGGCAAGGCCATCCGCTACGGCGTCGCCACCGGCAAGGAGGCGTTCGCGTGGTCCGGCGTCGCCAAGGTCGGCCGCAAGGAGCAGTGGCCGGGCTGGACGCCGACCGAAGGCATCCACAGCCGCATGCGTCAGGCCGGCTTCCGGCTGCCGAGCCACATGCCGGGCTCGGCCGAGAACCCGCTCGGCGCCCGCGCGCTCTATCTCTACGAGAACGGCCGCGACACCTTGTTCCGCATTCACGGCACCAACGAGCCGGAGTTGATCGGCTCGGCCGTGTCCTCCGGCTGCATCCGCATGCTGAACGCCGACGTCATCGACCTCTTCAACCGCACTCCGATGGGCGCGAAGGTCATCGTGATGTAATCCGGCCAAGCCTTGGCGGACTCGGAAGATCACCCCCGCTTCAGCGGGGGTTTTCGTTTGCGGGTTGACTTGGCCGCACCGCCAATCGCGCGCACACGGAAAACGGTCTGGATTATCCGACTTGACTGCTTCATGTCGGATAATCCAGGTCTTTGTTGTTTCGCATTATTCTTTCGCACAACCGGATCCCACTTGTGCGGAAAATGCTCTAGCCCAACGTTAGCAGCACGATTTCCGGTGGCACGCCGATCCGCATCGGGATGGTCGACAGTCCGAGCCCGCCGGACACCACGAGGTGGCGGCCGTCCTCGACGACGTGGCCGTAGGCAAAGCGGTTGCCGTACTTGGACGGCACGTGCGGCGAGAACCCGAACAGCCGCACCTGCCCGCCATGGGTGTGGCCCGACATCGTCAGCGACACCCGGTCAGGAACCCGCACGAACAAATCCGGCTCGTGGGCGGCCAGCAGCACCGGAGCGCCGAGCGGCACCTTCGCCAGCGTGCCAGGCAGGTCGTCGAAGCCACGGAAACGACCGCGGCCGAGCGGCACCGCGATCATGGAGGCGGTGCCGATCAGGAACACCGGCCCAGCCGGCGTCGGCACCGTCGCCACGCCGTTCTCCAACAGCGCAATGCCGGTGGCGGTGAAAGCGGCGCGGAACGGTACGACGCCGTGCCAGTAATCGTGATTGCCGAGGATGCCATAGACCCCGAGCGGCGCCGAAAGCTCCGCCAGCCGGGCAAAGGTCTCGTCCGGCTCGATGGCGCGGGTGACGAACCGGTGGTCGGCGCGGTAGTCGCCGAGCAGCACGATCAGGTCCGGCTTCAGCGCATTGGTGCGGGCGACGACCTCGGCAACGCGATCGATCGGCATGAACGGGTCGCCGGCATGGATGTCGGCGACCAGCGCGACGCGCATCCTGACTCCGCTCGGCCAGTGCGGCGGCGCGATGCGATACTCGGTCACATCCAGGCGTCGCACCGGCTCCAGCCACAAACCGTAGGCCGCCGTCGAAACGCCGGCACCGGCGAGCCCGAACATGGTTTTCAGCGCGCCACGCCGGGTGATCATCGGCAGCCCACACGGCTCGGCCGCGCCCCGCGTCCCTGCCCCCCGGCGCTGCGATCCCACCCCGTCCACCCGCAGCAAGGCGGGGCGTTCCGCCAGCAGGTTCTCATGCTGGGAACAGGTTCTCGCGCTTGACCCAGTCGAGCGTGCGGTCGAGCGTTCGGGTCAGGCGGTCGAACAGCTCGTCGATCTGCGCCGGCGTGATGATCAGCGGCGGGCACACCGCCACCGCATCGCCGAGCGAGCGGATCAGCACGCCCTCCTCCTGGGCGATCGCCATGGCCTTGGCGCCGACGCCCGCCTTGGGGTCGAAGGCACGCTTGGTCACCTTGTCGGCCACCATCTCGACGGCGCCGATCAAGCCGACGCCGCGAGCCTCGCCGACCAGCGGGTGGTCGGCCAGCGCCTTGAGCCGGGCCTGGAATTGCGGCGCCTTGGCCGCCGCCTGCTCGAAGATCTTGTCGCGCTGGTAGATCTCCAGCACCTTCAGCGCCACCGCCGCGCCCACCGGGTGGCCGGAATAGGTGAAGCCGTGGCCGAACGAGCCGATCTTGCGGCTCTGATCGAGCAGCGCCTGGTGCATCACCTCCGGCACCATCACCGCGGCAATCGGGAAGTAGGCCGACGACAGCGCCTTCGCCACCGAGATGGAATCGGGCAAATAGCCCAGCACCGGCGCGCCGAACGCTGAGCCGAGCCGGCCGAACGCGCAGATCACCTCGTCGGCGATCATGTAGACGTCGTACTTGCGGCACACCGCCATGATCTTGGGGAAGTAGCTCGCCGGCGGCACAATCACCCCGCCCGCGCCCATCACCGGCTCGGCGATGAAGGCGGCGACGGTCTCCGGCCCCTCCTTCAGGATCAGCGCTTCAAGCTCGCCGGCGAGGCGGGTGGCGAAATCGTCCTCGCTCTCACCCGGCTCGGCGCCGCGATAGTAATAGGGCGCGGCGGTGTGCAGGATGCCGGCGATCGGCAGGTCGAAATCGGTGTGGTTGGCGGGCAGTCCGGTCAGTGATCCCGAGGCGATGGTAACGCCGTGATAGGCGCGCTGGCGGGAGATGATCTTCTTCTTCTGCGGCCGGCCCAGCGCGTTGTTCATGTACCAGACCAGCTTGATCTGGCTATCGTTGGCCTCCGATCCCGACCCGGCGAAGAACACCTTGGAGATCGGCACCGGCGCCATCTCCTTCAGCTTTTCCGCCAACTCGATCGCCGGATCGTGGCTCTTGCCGCCGAACAGATGGGTGAAGGACAGCTTGCGCATCTGGCTGGCAGCGGCCTCGACCACCTCCTCGTTGCCATAGCCGAGCGCGGTGCACCACAGGCCGGACAGCCCCTCGATATAGGCCTTGCCGTCGACGTCGTAGACATGGATGCCATTGGCGCGCTCGAGCACCAAGGGTCCCGTCTCACGCAGCTTGGCAAGATGCGTGTAGGGGTGGACCAGGGTCTCGACGTCGCGGGTCTGCAGATTGGTGAGCATCTAGGTCTCCGGCTCCGGGCGGCTGGCGAGGCGCTGTTGTACCCGCCCGCCGCGGCGCCACCAAGCCCGCAGGCCTTGCTGCAACCTCACGGCACGGTGATGCGGTCGCCGCCCCTGTCCCGTTGTCCTACGAAATCCAGCGATCCGCTCGGCTCAATTCTTCCCCCGTCGCTTGCGGGTCAGGAGGAAAATACGCCACCCGAAGCCGCCGGCGTCACTGGCCGCCGCGGAGCGAAGGTGCGGGCGGTTCGGCGAAGCCGGCGCGCTCCGGCGTGTCGGCCGGCACTTCGGCCAGCGATGGGGTCGGGGCGTCCTCGCCGGTCTCGACCGGCCGGGACGGCGACGGTGGCGCCGGAGGTCGCGGCTGGACCGGAATCAAGGTGCGTGCGAGGTCGGCCGGCTTGGCCGACCGCGGCGACTGCGCCACCACCGGCTCGTCCATCCGCCAACTGCACAGCCTGCGGCCGCTGGCGCGCTCGGCGAGGTCAACGTGGATGTGGTTCTCGTGATAGCCGTCCGACCCAGGCCCCAGCACGGTCATGAACCGTTCGCAGGCACCACGCTTCATTTCGGTGAGCAGGGCTTGCGGCATGTCCGGGTTGTCGATGAAGCGCCACTGGCCGTCCCGGCTCTCGAAGCCGCGGATGTCGATGGCGTTGGCGTGGCCGTGCTCGCTCATCTTGGCGAGCGGATTGCGGTTGCGGCCGCGGCAGTCGTAGCTGGCGAAGTTCTTCAGCGCCTTGAACGGGTGGCCGACACGCGCCGCGCTCGGCGCCAAATCCTCGCGCACCCAGCGCGACAGGCCCTCGGCCATGCGGCAGTTCAGCGTCGCCGCCGGCTCGATGGCGACCCGGCTGCCGTCCGCCAGCACCACCGCCGACAATTCCACCACCTCGGCGGCGCCGCAGGTCCCGACTCCCTTGACCGGCGGCACCGGCTTGGCCACGGCATAACCCAGCGCAAACACGTTGCGGCAGTGGCCGTCGGGCGACGCTGGAAGGTTGCGCGGGACGCCGAGATCGGCCGGCTGGACGCCGACCGACGTCAACGCCAAACCGGCCGGCGGCAAGGTCGGCCGGCGCGGCGGCAACGGCACCACCGCGGCGATCGCGCCCAGCGCGGTCACCGGTTTGGGCGGCGCACCGGCGATCGACCAGGGTGACAGCGCGTGCTGCGGCGGCAGCGGCACCACGCCGGCGGCGGCAATGTCGACCGGCAGCCCGGTTTCAACCGGCAATGTGGAAAATGAAAATACCGCCTTGTGCAATGGCAGCGGCGGCACGATCTCAATGTGCGCGCTGCCTTGCGCCAAAGCCGCACCACTCGATCCGAGGGCCAGCGCCAACGCGAAACCAGTCACAGTACGCATTTGCATACGTCGCCTATAGCACGGCCATAGCGGAAAGTTCACGACGGTTTGCGGCCGTGACTGCTGAGCCGGTCGCCAACGATCGCCCGAGCCGCAGCGCCACGCGCATTTGATTGTCTTTTTCAGGCGAAACCGAGCAAAATAAACTCGGTCGCAACGATTATCAGCAAAGTACCTCCGTCATTATCCGCAAGTATTATGCCTATTGTCGACATCCACCCTCCCGCACTCGCTCGACGTGCCGTAAATCCTCGACAGCGAAAGTGGGCGAGAAGACCACCGGACTGACGGAGAGGAACATTGGCAGACACAAATCGTATCGCCTGCAACCGGTTGCGCTCCAAGGTGATGAGCGCCGAGGCTGCGGCTGAACTTATCGAATGCGGTTCGGCCGTGGGCATGAGCGGGTTCACCGGCTCGGGCTATCCCAAGGCTGTCCCGACCGCGCTGGCCCAACGGATCGACGCCAAGCACGCCGCCGGCCGGCCGTTCCGCGTCAAGGTTTGGACCGGCGCTTCGACCGGCCCCGAACTCGACGGCGCGCTCGCCAAGGTCGACGCCATCGAATTCCGTCTGCCCTACAACTCCGACCCCACCGTTCGCGACAAGATCAATCGCGGCGCGATGGATTATATCGACATGCACCTCAGCCAGGTCGCGCCGGTGGCTTGGCAGGGGTTTCTCGGCCCGCTCGACACCGCGGTGATCGAGTGCACCGCGATCAAGGAGGACGGCTCGCTGGTGCCCTCCACCTCGGTCGGCAACAACAAGACCTGGCTCGACCGTGCCCGCCAGATCATCATTGAGGTCAACAACTGGCAGAACACCGACCTCGAGGGCATGCACGACATCTATTACGGAACGGCGCTACCGCCGAACCGGGTGCCGATCCCGCTCACCCGCGCCGATGACCGCATCGGCCAGACGACGCTGCGCTGCGACCCCAACAAGGTGGTCGCCGTGGTCGAGACCCACGCCCCCGACCGCAACCTGCCCTTCACCCAGCCCGACGAGGTGGCCTACAAGATCGCCGGTCACATCATCGAGTTCCTGCGCCACGAGGTCGCCAAGGGCCGGCTGCCGGCCGAACTGCTGCCGATCCAGTCCGGCGTCGGCAACATCCCGAACGCGGTGCTGACCGGTCTGCTCGACGCTCCGTTCGAGAACATGACCTCCTACACCGAGGTGGTGCAGGACGGCATGCTCGACTTGCTCGACACCGGCAAGCTGCGCATGGCATCCGCCACCGCGTTCTCGCTCAGCCCCGATGCCGCGCAAAAGCTCAACGCCGACATCAGCCGCTATCGCAACAAGATCATCCTGCGACCGCAGGAGATCTCCAACCACCCCGAGGTGGTGCGCCGCCTGGGCTGCCTCGCCATGAACGGCCTGATCGAGGCCGACATCTACGGCAACGTCAACTCGACGCACGTCATGGGCTCGCGCATCCAGAACGGCATCGGCGGCTCGGGCGACTTTGCCCGCAACGCCTATGTGTCGATCTTCATGACGCCCTCGACCGCCAAGGGTGGCAAGATCTCGGCGATCGTGCCGCACGCCAGCCACGTCGACCACATCACCCAGGACGTCCAGGTGATCGTGACCGAGTACGGCCTCGCCGATCTGCGCGGGCTGTCGCCCAAGCAGCGCGCCGAGTTGATCATCAACAATTGCGCGCATCCCGACTACCGCCCGATGCTGATCGACTACTATCAGCGCGCCAAGCAGCACTCGTTCGGCATGCACGCGCCGACGCTGCTGGACGAGGCGCTGTCCTGGCACCAACGCTACATCGATAGCGGCACCATGATGGCGTGAGGCCCTCTCCTCGGTCCGGGAGCGGCGACGCCGAGTCCTCGGGATCGTCGGAAGAGTTGATCCCGTGTTCTGAAACGGTTTCCGGGCGATCAAGCTGGGGAACCGAATTCTACGGTCCCGGATTGCCTGCCTTCGGCGCATGCCCGGGACGAATGAAGATCAAAGGCCGCCCACCGGGCGGCCTTTTTCGTTTCATCGGCAGCAATCGATCGGGCCTTCGCGCGCCGGGCTGCATCAGGACACCAGATTTCGACGGCATCCGGCCCCGCGTGACGCCACACAGCCCCCGACGAAGTGTCAGGATGGCCGGCGGACCAAGGTGATCCATAACGATAGACAGTCCACGGGCGGGCGTGGTCAGATGGTCGATAAAACTATAGTTGTACGGAGGCGCAGTTCGGTTCATGTCCACCCTGTTGGTGTCCAACCCACTGTGCCTCAATCATATGACGCCGCTCGGCCACCCCGAGCGGCCGGACCGGCTGCGGGTGGTCGAACGCATCCTCGAGCACGAGCGCTTCCAGGTGCTGGCGCGTGAGGCGGCCCAGCCGGTCGAGATCGACGTCGCCGCCCGCGTCCACCCGATGCACTACCTTGAAATGCTGCACGATTCCTCCCCGCTCGAGGGCATGGTGCAGATCGACAACGACACCTCGCTGTCGCCGGGCACATGGCACGCGGCGCGGCTGTCCGCCGGCGGCTCGGTGATGGCGGTCGACGAGGTGATGACCGGCAAGGTCACCAACGCTTTCGTCGCCATCCGGCCGCCCGGCCACCACGCCGAGAGCGCAACCCCGATGGGGTTCTGCTACCTCAACAACGCCGCGGTGGCCGCCCGCCACGCCCAGGCCGCCTATGGCGCCGGCCGCGTCGCCATCGTCGATTTCGACGTCCATCACGGCAACGGCACCCAGCAGATCTTTTGGAGCGATCCGAGCGTCATGTATTGCTCCACCCACGAGATGCCGCTCTATCCCGGCACCGGGGCGCCGAGCGAGACCGGGGTCGGCAACATCGTCAATGTGCCGCTCGCCGCCGGCGACGGCGGCCCGGAGTTCAAAGCTGCCTATGACGGCATCATCTTCCCGCGGCTGAAGCTGTTTAAACCCGACCTCATCATCATCTCCGCCGGGTTCGACGCCCACGTCCGCGACCCGCTCGCCAACATCAATCTGATCGAGGCCGATTTCGCCTGGGTGACCAAACGGCTGATGGAGATCGCCGATGAGTCCTGCGGCAACCGGGTGGTGTCGATCCTGGAGGGCGGCTACGACCTCGAAGGCCTCGCCCGCTCTACTGCCGCCCACGTGATGACGTTGATGGGGGCGTGAGGCTGCGCCACAGCGGGACACACCGGCAGCCGGTGCGAGAAAGTAGTAATTTTCATAAGAAAAAACGGTAAATCAACAAAACGGTTATGCCAAATCTTGAAAAGATCAGCGGCGCACTCACCGGCGAACAAGTGTTTGCGATCCGCGCCGCTGTTGATGGCGGCGAGTAGGCGACCACAGGCGAAGTCGTCCGTGATGCTATTCGGGACCGGCCGGCCAAACGGGAACTGCGGCAGCAAAAAATCAATCACCTGCGCAAACTCTGGGATGACAGCATCGCGAGTGGCGATGCAGGCCCCGTAGATATGATTGATACCCGAGGCCCTGAAGGCTGACCTTTCTCGGCCTCATGGTGAGGAGGCTGCCACCGGGTCGCGCCGCAGGCGCGCCCGATGCCAGGCTCCGCAGCCGTCTCGAAGCATGGGGCCGACCTCAGCTTCTCAAGTCCGCCCTGTAACTTGAATGCGCCGCGATCGGGTAAGCTACCCGGTGCGGTAACGGGTGGGAGACCGAAGCCGCCTGGGTCGTTGGAGACCGTGAGTGAGATCGGCCGCCCCACTCGTCGTTCCTTCGAACCCGGACAGTCGCCAGGGCCGCAAGAGCTCGCTTCGCCGCCACCAAAGGGCGCCGCTCGCAGGCGGATCACCTTTCGCCGAGCGAGACACCGTCAAGCGGGACGCGACCCGATCCCTTGCCCTCCGCCGCGTGGCGAACGATCGGCTGTTGCGGTATTCTTTCGCTCAGGATGCGACTTTGTTTTCGGGAATGCAGGATGGCCGGGGCGCGGACAAGCCAGACACACCCCCTTCAGATCGCGGAGGTGCGCGCCAGCCCCTCGCAGGGGCGGATCGGGATTACATTCTGCCCCGGCAAGCACGACAATGCCGCGAGCACGGGGGCTTGGGCACGCGACCTAACGGCAGATCTCGACGTCATCAAAGCATGGGGCGCGGGTCTGGTGCTGACGCTGGTCGAGCCGGCCGAGCTCGCAGCGCTCAAGGTGCCCCATCTCGGCGCGGAAATCCGAAGCCGGGGGCTCGATTGGCGGCACCTGCCGATCGCGGACTACTCGGTACCGACCGAGGCCTTCGAGCGAGAATGGCAGAGCCACGGCCGGGACATTCGCGCGCTGATAAGCGGCGGCACTGACGTGGTGGTGCATTGCAAGGGCGGGCTCGGCCGGGCTGGCATGATTGCCGCCCGGCTTCTCATCGAACTCGGCCTGACGCCGGAGCAGGCAATCCAGGACGTCCGCCGCGCCCGCAAAGGCGCGATCGAGACCCCGGCGCAGCTCGCGCTGGTCAGGCGGACGAGGGCCATTATCTCCACGGATGCCGACGCCATCGACACCGCGACCATGCAGAAGGTCGGCGGCCGGATGGGAAGCAATCCGGCCGGCGTCTATCAGGACAGCAGCGGCCGGCGGTTCTACGTGAAGTCGCTGGAATCGCCCGCGCATGCGCGCAACGAGATCCTTGCGGCGAAGCTCTACCAGCTGGCCGGGGCGCCGACGCTGACCTATGTGAGCGCGAAGGAGCCGAACGAGGTGGCGACCGTGTTTGTCGACCTCGACAAGAAGCATGTCTCGCAGCTCAGCGACGGCGAGCGCCGGCAGGCGCAGCGCTGGTTCGGGGTGCACGCCTGGACAGCGAACTGGGACGCAGCCGGATTCGACGGCGACAACCAGGGGGTCGCCGGCGGGGTCGTCTTGACGCTCGATGTCGGCGGCGCGCTCGAGTTTCGGGCGCAGGGGGACCCCAAAGGCAGAGCATTCGGGGCGAGCGTTCGCGAGCTCGACACCTTGCGCACCGACGCGGACAACACTCACGCGGTCCGGCTGTTCGGCGACATCGGCCCTGCCGAGATCGGTGATGCCATCGCTGTGGTGACACGAATTCCGGACGCTGCGATTCGGAGGGTCGTCGCCGAGAATGGCGGCAGCAGCTCGCTTGCCGAAAAAATGATCGCCCGCAAAGCCGACATGGCAAGGCGCGTGGCCTGAGCGGCGGGCGGCTTAAACGCCTTCGGTGCTGGCGCCCCGCGACATCGCCAGCAGCCGCGGCACCTGCGCGCGGATGGCGTCCGCTGCGTCGCGGTCGAGCCTTGCCAGCCAGCGCGCTGGGATCGCCTCCAGCCCATAGGTGGCGCCCGCAAGCATGCCGGCAATTGCGCCTGCGGTGTCGGCGTCACCACCTTGATTGACGGTTTGGACGACGCACTCGGCGAAGGAGTCCGCGCACAGATAGTGGTGCAGCACGGTTTGCATGGTGTCGACAATGAAGGCCGAGCATTGGCCCGGATAGGGCTCGAAGCGAAATGCCCTGTGCTTGCCCACGAGGATTTCAGCCTCCTTGCGCACGACGTCCTTCCCCTGCCCTTCAAGGAGGCCATGCGCCATGCGCACGAGCGCGAGGCAGGCGTCGTCCGACAGCGGATGATGATGCGTGGCGTGCGCCTGCGCCAGCGTCCACGATTCCACCGTGCCGGGCTGGCCAAATGTCGCGAGCGCCACGGGCAGAATGCGCATCGCGGCGCCGTTGCCGGCGTCGCCTTCGGAAAACGAGCCTTCGACGGTGCCCTCCACGACATAGCGCCGAATACCGCGCCGGCAGGTGTTGCCAACATCGGCCGGCCCGGTCTTCAGCCACGCCGCGAATTCGTCGCAGACGTCGCGGGCGTCCAGCCCACCCTTGCGGATGATCGAGCGCCCCAGCGCGAGCGCCATCTCGGTGTCGTCGGTCACCTGCCCCGGCTTGAGCCTCAGCCAGCCGCCGCCGACGATGTCGCGATGCACGCCATACTGCGCCGCGATTTCGCTCCTGGTCATGAACTCGACCGTGGCGCCGAGCGCGTCGCCGATGGCGAAGCCAAGATAGGCCGCGAGCGCGCGGCTCTCCACAGTCAGCGCGGGCATGCGACCGTCTCCTCAAACATAGTCCACGCTCACCCGAAATTCGCCGCCGATCGCCAGATACTCGCGTTCGCCCTTCAAGAGATACGAGGGCAACAGGCCGTTGAAAAACAGGATTTTACTGACAGGAACGCGCGCCGTGAGGATCATGTCGCCGAAGCAGTCAGCGACGCCGCGGTCGGACGAAAACGACACAAGGTTGTTGAGCCGGATCACCGCCGCGTGCTTGTCCGTCCGCTCCACGATCCAATGCTCATCGAAGTCATTGACGCCGCGAAACAGCGTCAGATGCGTCTCGCCCGGAAACGCGAAACGCTGAATGGCCCATTGGCAGAACTCGAACAGAAGATCGAGCTGCACCCAGATCGCGTTGTCATGGAAGTGGCTCGACATCTTCTCGTCGACATAGGCGGCCCAGGCGGGACTCGAAACCTGCTCGATGATTTCCTTGTGGAACGACGGGCAGACGCCGAACCGGCTCTCGACCCAGCCCTTCAGCACGGCGCCTTCCGGGCCGTTGCTGTCGAAGCTCCAGCCGGTGATCAGCCGCAGGAACGACGAGCGATAGCGGCGCTTTCCGCAGGATGCCGCGTCGCGCTGTTCGGGATCGATGCCGAACATCGCCATCATGTAGCAGAAGAACGCTTCACCCGCCTCGGCGAGGTCGCCCGCCCGCTCCAGCATGCTGAACAGGCTGCGGTTCATCTCGCATACGCCCCAGATGTGCAGCGGAACCGGCGCTTCGTTGAAAGCGCAACTCTCCAGCCACTCCGAGGGCCGCCCCACGAGGTTGGTCGAATGGCCGATGCCGCGCCGCATGCGAGATCCCGCGTCTTCCATCGCTTGGAGCATTCTCCGCAACGGCGGATACCGGCGTTTTGCGAAATATTAAACGTTACGTCAAAGGCTTAGAGCAATCGCGGAGAAAAAACACACCGGTGGCCCCGTCCAACAGCTCCCGGCGTCCAGACTTCGAGCCGCGGTCGGTTCACCGAAAGCCCTGGTTCGCACCCAGCGCTTTCGGCGTGGTCGCTTCCGGAATTGCGAGGTGATGGAACCTGATCACGGGTTCGGCGGGAACCGTCGGTCGATCTCCTCCAGCCGCTCGGGCGATACCCGCACCGTGACCAGCGTGCGCCCGGTCTCCGCGTCGCCTGAGCGTTCGATCACGTCGGCGTGGCGATAGAGCCAGGCCAGCCCCTGCCCGTCCTCGGGCGCCAAAGACACCGTGCGGGTGATGCGCCCAGCGGTGATGCGCGTCTCGATGCGGTCGAGCAGCGCCTCGACCCCCTCCCCGCTCAAGGCGGACACCAGCGCCGGCTGCTGCTCGGCCGGCCGACGCGCGGCCTCGGCGTCGAGCTGCGCCCGCGCCTCGCCTTCGATCAGGTCGACCTTATTCCACACCTCGACGATACGGGCATGGTCGTCCGAATCGATGCCGAGTTCGCCCAGCACATCGGCGACGTCGGCGGCCTGAGCGGCGGTGTCGATATGGGCAACGTCGCGCACGTGCAGGATCAGGTCGGCCTCGATCACCTCTTCCAGTGTGGCGCGGAACGCCGCCACCAGCGTAGTTGGCAACTCGGAGATGAAGCCGACGGTGTCGGACAGGATGATGCGGGTGCCATGCGGCAGACCGACCGCCCGCAACGTCGGGTCGAGCGTGGCGAACAACAGGTTCTCGGCGAACACCTCGGCCCGCGTCAGCCGGTTGAACAGCGTCGATTTGCCGGCATTGGTGTAGCCGACCAGCGCAACCACCGGGAACGGAACCCGCTCGCGGCTTTTGCGGTGCAGCGCGCGGGTGCGCGTCACCTGCTCCAGCTCGCGTTCGATCGAGATGATGCGCTCGCCGATCAGGCGACGGTCGGTCTCGATCTGGGTCTCGCCGGGGCCGCCGAGGAAGCCGAAGCCACCGCGCTGGCGTTCAAGATGGGTCCATGACCGTACCAGCCGGCTCTTTTGATAGTTGAGGTGGGCGAGTTCGACCTGCAGCGTGCCCTCGCGGGTGCGCGCGCGCCGTCCGAAAATCTCGAGAATCAGCGCGGTGCGGTCGATGACCTTGGTCTTCCACGCCCGTTCCAGATTGCGCTGCTGAACCGGCGAGAGGCTGGCGTCGACATAGGCGAGGTCGATCCGTTCGGCCTCGATGAGGCCGGCGAGTTCCTCGACCTTGCCCTTGCCGAGGAAGGTGGCGGGACGCACGTCGGCCAGCGGCACCAGCGTGGCGACCACGACGTCGAGGTCGATCGCGGCGGCAAGGCCGGTCGCCTCGTCCAGCCGGGCGTCCGGCGTGCGCGTCGATCCGGCTGCACCGGCACGCGATCGGTCGCGGCTGCGCACAGGGACCAGCACCGCGGCGCGGGTCGGCGCCACCCTGGTGTCGTGGGCGGCGCCGCGGGCACCGGGGCGCGACTCATCAAAGAAACTCAATTACGTCTTCTCGGCAGGAACCGCCTCGTCAGCTGCGTCGAACAACTGAACGGGCTGGCCCGGCATGATCGTGGAAATGGCGTGCTTATAGACAAGCTGCGAGTGTCCGTCCCGCCGCAGGAGAACACAAAAGTTGTCGAACCATGTCACCACCCCCTGCAGCTTCACACCGTTCACGAGGAATATTGTCAGCGGTACTTTATGTTTGCGGACGTGATTGAGGAAGGTGTCCTGTAAATTCTGAGCACGTTCAGCCGGCATTTTCTTGGTCCATTGTCTGTCGATTCGGCTGGAAGGAATCGGCTTTTGTTTTGCCCTGCAGCGGGCGGCGCAGATCAGGCTGCGACGCAGAGGTGGACACGGAACATTAGATGGCAAACCGGGGCTAGCACGCAAGCCGGGTTGTGTCCTGCAGCAAAAAATCACGCCGGCCGCCGTTCACGAACCGGCGAACCACCCGGTTCGTCGGCCAGCAGCGGCTATGGCGCAACCTCGGCCACGCTATGGAACGTCGCCCGCAGTTCGCGCGCCGCACGGCCGGGCTTGCCATCGCCGACGGCGCGGCCGTCGATGCGCACCACCGGCATCACCCCCAGCGTTGCGGAGGTGACGAAAGCTTCCACCGCCGCGTAGGCCTCCTCCCGCGTAAATCCCCGCTCCTCGACCTGGAGGTTCAGCCGCGCCGCCACCTCCAGCGTCACGGTACGGGTAATGCCGCGCAGGATGCCGAATTCAGCCGGCCGGGTGATCAGGCGGCCCTCGGCCGACACGATCCAGGCGTTGGAAGAGCCGCCTTCGGTAACGTAACCGTCGCGGTCGACGAACCACGCCTCGCGGGCGCCGGCGGCCTTGGCCGCCTCCTTCGCCAGGCAGTTGGGCAGCAGCCCGACGGTCTTGATGTCGACCCGATCCCAGCGATTGTCCGGCACGGTAATGACCGAGATGCCGGCTTCGGCCCGCTGCTCCAGCTCGGCACGGCTGGTCGCGCGCGCCGTCACCACCAGCGTCGGCGTGGTGTTGGCCGGGAACAGGAAGTTCCGTTGCGCCACGCCGCGCGTCACCTGCAGATAGACCAAGCCATCGCGGACGCGGTTGCGTCGCACCACCTCGCGCAGAACGAGGCCGAGCGCGGCACGGCTCATCGGCATCGCCATCCGCAGTTCGCCGAGCGAGCGGATCAGCCGGCTGATGTGGCGGGTCTCGTCGATCAGGTGGCCGTCCCGGACTTCGCAGACCTCGTAGACGCCGTCCGCGAACTGAAACCCGCGGTCCTCGATATGAACCCCCGCCTCTCCATGCGGAACATAAAGGCCATTGACGTAAGCTATGCGCGACATGGGTAGGTGTAGTCCTTTCGACTCGCTGGAGCGCATGGCGCCGGGATGGAACGGCCGCGTGCCTTCAGGTTTGTTCGAGCGTGGCGCCCACGCAAGGCCGCAGCCGCCTGCGGGGCATCGGCTCTGGATGGAGCGCGCAATCTCGCACGCCGTCCCGCCCGGCTCCAGGCCGGACGCGGTGCCGGGCAACCGCGCTCAAGCCATCGTGACCTCAACCGATGCCGAGCGTCTTGAGCTTGCGGTGGAGCGCCGAGCGCTCCATGCCGACGAACTCGGCGGTGCGCGAAATGTTGCCGGAAAACCGGCTGATCTGGGCGGCGAGATATTCCCGCTCGAACATCTCGCGGGCATCGCGCAGTGGCAGACGCAGAATCTGGTCGCTGCCGTGGCCGTTCGGCATCGCCGGCATCAGCGCGCCGACATCCTGCGGCAGCATCGAGGCGTTGATGGTGGCGTCGGAATCGCCGCCGGCCAGAATCAAGAGGCGCTCGACGTTGTTGCGGAGCTGGCGGACGTTGCCCGGCCAATCGTGGGCCTGCAGCACCGCCATGGCGTCCTCGCCGATGGTGCGCTTGGGCAGACCGGTTGTCTGCGAAATCTGCTCCATGAAATAGGCGATCAGTTCCGGAATGTCCTCGCGGCGCTCGGCCAGCGAGGGCAGCCGAATCGGCACCACCGACAGGCGGTGATAGAGGTCCTCGCGGAAACGGCCGGCCGCGATCTCGGCTTCCAGGTTGCGGCTGGTGGACGAGATGATGCGCACATCGACGTGCACGCGGGTGGTGCCGCCGACCCGCACGAAGTTCTGGTCGACCAGCACGCGGAGGATCTTGCTCTGGGTTTCGCGCGGCATGTCGGCGATCTCGTCGAGGAACAGCGTGCCGCCGTGGGCCTCTTCGAGTGCGCCGACGGTGCGACCGCGCTGGTCGCCACCCTCGACGCCGAACAGTTCGGTCTCCATCCGCTCAGGCGTGATCATCACCGCGTTGGTGGCGACGAACGGCCCGTTCGCGCGGGTGGACTGAGAGTGGATCATGCGGGCGGTGAGCTCCTTGCCGGCGCCCGACGGCCCGACCAGGAGGATGCGGCTGTTGGTCGGCGCGACGCGGTCGATCGAGGTCCGCAACTGGTTCATTGCCGGCGAGGAGCCGACCAGATGCTGGGCGATCGGCGCGAAGGTCTTGAGTTCCTTGACCTCGCGCTTCAGGCGCAGGGTCTCGATCGCCCGCTCGACCACCAGCACCAGGCGGTCGGCCTTGAACGGCTTCTCGATGAAGTCGTAGGCGCCCTTGTGGATCGCCGTCACCGCGGTCTCGATGTTGCCGTGGCCGGAGATCATCACCACCTGCACGTCGGGGTGGTGCTGCTTGATGACGTCGAGCAGTTGAAGCCCGTCGAGCCGGCTGCCTTCCAGCCAGATGTCGAGTAGAACGAGGTGCGGCCGGCGTTGTTCGATTGCAGCCAGCGCGCTGTCGCTGTCGCCCGCGGTGCGGGCGTTGTAGCCCTCATCTTCCAGGATACCGGCAACGAGGTCTCGGATGTCGGCTTCGTCATCGACGATCAGGATGTCGGAGGCCATGCATTCACCTCTGCCGTGAGTCGTGAGCAGCTGCCGGCTGAGCGGCGGGTGTCGGTGGATCGGCTTGGAACCTCAGGCGGACCCAGGCGCCGCGCCCGCCGCTGGCGACTGCCGGGGCGTCGGCGAGCTCGATTCCGCCGCCGTGGTCTTCCAGAATCCGGCCGACGATGGCGAGGCCGAGGCCGGTGCCCTTCTCGCGCGTCGTGACGTAGGGCTCCAGCAGGCGTTGGCGGTTTTCCGCCGGCAGGCCGATGCCGTTGTCGATGACGTCGATCACCACGTCGTCGCCGTCACGGCCGAGCGAAATCTCGATTTTGGGCGGGTGGACCGCGTCCGGCGGCGCCGCCGCCACCGCCTCGGTGGCGTTCTTGACGATGTTGGTCACGGCCTGGGACAGCTGGCGGCGATCGAACCGCGCCATCACCGGGGTGTCGGGCAGATGGCTCTCAAACGTGATGTCGGGGCTCGCCATCTTCATCAGGAACACCGCCTGCCGCACCATGTCGACGGCATCGTGCTCGCCGAGCGTCGGCTTGGGCATGCGGGCAAACGAGGCGAACTCGTCGACCATGCGGCCGATGTCGCCGACCTGGCGGATGATGGTGTCGGTGCACTGCTCGAAAACCTCGCGGTCGGTCTGGATCACCTTGCCGTATTTTCGCTTGAGGCGTTCGGCCGACAGCTGGATCGGCGTCAGCGGGTTCTTGATCTCGTGGGCGATGCGGCGGGCGACGTCCGCCCACGCCGAGGTGCGCTGGGCGGTGACAAGGTCGGTGATGTCGTCGAGGGTGACGATGAAGCCGCGGTTGGGGTCGGCCGCCGTCTCGCTGGTAACGCGCACCAGCAGGGTACGCTCACGGCCCTTTCGCACCAGCGTAACCTGGCCCTGCACCAGCCGGTTGCCGCCGGCGCGGGCATCCTCGACCAATGACGCCAGTTCCGGCACCACCTCGGCGACCGGCTTGCCGACGGCCTCGGCGGCGTCGAGCCCGAGCAACCCCTCGGCCGAGCGGTTGACGATGGTGATGTTGCCGGCCGCGTCGAGGCCGAACACCCCGGCCGAAACTCCCGCCAGCACCGCCTCGGTGAAACGTCGGCGCTGGTCGATCAGGTCGCGCGCACCGATCAGGTCGTCGCGCTGGCTGCGCAATTCCTGCGTCATCTTGTTGAAGCTCTCGCCGAGATTGGCGAGGTCGCCCTCGGGGCGGCGCACCGGCACCTGGACGTAGAGGTTGCCGGCGGCGACCAGGTTGGCCGCGCCGATCAGCCGGCGGATTGGGGCAACCAGGGTGTTGGCGAAGGCGAGCCCGATCCACACCGCCGATAGCAGCACGATCAGCGCGATCACCACGTACATCAGCGCGAACGCCACCTGCACGCCGAACCGCCGCTCCTCCAGCACCCGGAACTCGTCGATCGAGGCCTGGGTTTTCTGCAGGTAGTCGATGACGCGCGGATCGATCGGGCGGGCGACCAGCAGATAGGTGTCCTCATAGGCCTTGAGCGGCATCACCGCGGCGACGATGTCGTTCTGGCCGATGATCTGGATCAGCGGCTGCTCCTCGGTCGCATCGCCAATGGCCAGGGTCGCCGGAATCAGGATCTCGCGGGCGAGTTGAATGTTGGCGCGTTCGATGATCGTGAGGTCGCGCTTGATCAGCATGGCGACCGGCAGGCCGCGCAGCGTCGCTTGCCCGGTCATGATCTGGCGGAACCGCTCGCGGTCGCTGTCATAGATCGGGTGCAGGCGGTTGAAGTCCTGCGCCATCGCCAGGATTTCGCCGCGGATCGAGCCGGCGTGCTCGCGGACATAGGCCTGGCCGATCCCGATCGAGGTCTCGACCATCAGCTTGGTCCGCTCGGAAAACCAGCGGTCCAGCCCGCGGTCGAGCGTGATCGAGGCCACCACCGCGACCAGGATCGCCGGCAGCGCCGCGATCACGCTGAACAGCGACACCACGCGGATATGGAGCCGCGCGCCGGCGCGACCGCGCTTTCGCGCCACCCACAGCGACATCCCCTCGCGGACGATCACTGCCAGCAACCCCGCCACCGTGATGGCGTTGGTGCCGAGCAGGGTGACGACGATCTCGTGGGTCGGCGCGATCGGCGTCAGCCCGGCCAGCACCAGGAAGGTGGCGAGCGCCGACAACAGCGCCAAGCCGACCGCGAGCGGGCCGAGCAGACGCACCCACAGCCGCCGCGGCACGGGTGGGAAGCTGGCAGTCTCGCCGCCGGTCGCAGCGGGAACGGTATCGGTCTGTTGCGCCGTCACATGTTGCTCCGGTGCCAACTATCTCCGCAATGCCACGGTCGCGGTCGAATGCTGTAACACGGCCGGGCACTGTCGATGCTTTCCGACAACACCGGTGCAAAAATGTGACAGATTTGGGAAACTGGCGCGGCGAGCAACATCATCCACGCCTTTCGGTGGGCGCCGCGCTCCAGCACATCCGGTCAAATCGGCCGCAGCGCGACGATATTCAGGTGCCAAGCCTCGCGGTCGGGGCCTTCCGTTGCCCGCTGGACCTGGACGAAGCCGGCGCTCAGCAGTTCGGCGGACAGCGAGTGCTCGGTATAGCCCCAGCGGTGTGCGTCCTCGCGGCTGCCGCCGCGTGCCTCGTCCCGCCACCCCCAGAATCCGGCGCAGGCGTGGTCGAACTGATTCGGGAACGAACTGGTCGCCAGGCCGAGGATTTGGCGGGCGTGGAAGGCGACGTCGGGCACGATCACGTTGAGGAGGCCGCCCGGCCGCAGCAGTCCCAGCCACGCCCGCAGGGTCAGCCGGGCGTCGTCGGGGTCGAGGTGCTCCAGCATATGGCGTGAATAGACGAACTCGGCGGCACCCTGGAGAAACTGGCTGGTGTCCCACGCCTCGGCGACGACGTCGGCCGCGGAATCGGGCCGGACATCGACATTGATGAAACCCGGCTTCTTAAAGTTGCCGCAGCCGAAATTGTACTTCGTCATCCGCCCTCACCTGCCGGTCCCGACCCAGCATCAAAGCCTGCCGGACCGCTTCGGGCAGCAGCCGACCACTTCGGCCGGCGCCCCAGCGATCCAGCCGTCGAAAATCCCGTTTTCGCACAACGATTTTCGATGATTTGATCTTCGGTGATTCCGGGTACGGAATCACGCGGGCTGTTCACGATTCCGCCTGCCCTCGCCGCACCGCTACCGGCTGGTACGGACGACCTGGACGTCGAGATCGCGGATCTTCTTGCGCAAAGTGTTGCGATTGACCCCGAGTAGCTCAGCTGCCTTGATCTGGTTGCCGCGGGTCGCCGCCAGCGCCACCGACAGCAGCGGATACTCCACCTCGCGCAGGATGCGGTGGTAGAGACCGGGCGGTGGCAGGCGGTCGCCGAACCCGGCGAAATAGGCCGCCAGATGCCGCTCGACCGAGCCCGACAGGGTGTCGTCGGCCTTGGGCTGGTCGACGCCCGGCTCGCTTTCCGGCTGCGATAGCTCGGCGTCGATCAGGTTGGCGGTGATGGTGTCCTGGGGATAGAGCGCAGCGAGGCGGCGAATCAGGTTCTCCAACTCGCGGACGTTGCCCGGCCAACGGTAGCGCTTCAGCCGGTCGACCGCGCCGGCATCGAGCTGCTTTGCCGGCAAACCTTCGCGCTCGATCCGCATGAAGAAGTGGCGCACCAGGTCTGGAATGTCCTCGGCCCGCTCGCGCAATGGCGGCAGCCGCAGCGGCACAACGTTGAGGCGGAAGAACAAATCCTCGCGAAACAGCCCCTGCTGGATCAGGAGGCGCAGGTCCTTGTTGGTGGCAGCGATGATGCGCACGTCGGCCTTGATCGGCGTGCGGCCGCCGACCGTGGTGTATTCGCCCTGCTGCAGCACGCGCAAAAGTCGCGTCTGAGCCTCCATCGGCATGTCGCCGATCTCGTCGAGGAACAGGGTGCCGCCCTCGGCCTGCTCGAAGCGGCCGGAGGAGCGGGCATTGGCGCCTGTAAACGCCCCCTTTTCGTGGCCGAACAGCTCGGACTCGATCAGGTCGCGCGGAATCGCCGCCATGTTGATGGCGACGAACGGTCCGGACGAGCGCTTGCCATAGTCGTGCAGCGCCCGCGCCACCAATTCCTTTCCGGTGCCCGATTCGCCGGTGATCATCACCGTCAGATCGGTCTGCATCAGCCGCGCCAGCACGCGGTAGATGTCCTGCATCGCCGCCGAGCGACCAACCAGCGGAATATTGTCAGTCGGCTCGCCAGTCTCCTCGACGTGGCGTCCACGCTTGGGCTCGGCCAGCGCGCGGCCGACGATGGCAATCAGCTCCTTCAAGTCGAAGGGCTTGGGAAGATATTCATAGGCGCCGCGCTCGGAGGCGCGGATGGCGGTGAGAAAGGTGTTCTGCGCGCTCATCACCACCACCGGCAGATCGGGGCGGACCTTCTTGATGCGCGGCAGAAGGTCGAAGGCATTTTCGTCCGGCATCACCACGTCGGTGATGACGAGGTCGCCTTCGCCCTGGGCGACCCATCGCCACAGCGTCGCCGCGTTGCCGCAGGAGCGGACTTCGTAGCCGGCGCGCGACAGCGCCTGGTTCAGCACGGTGCGGATCGCGGCGTCGTCGTCGGCGACGAGAATGCTGCCGGCGGGCATCGAAAACTCCTTAGCGGCGTGCCGGGGCGGAACGGCCCCCAGTGTAGATCGGCATCAGGACGCG
Organism: Blastochloris viridis; assembly: GCF_001402875.1. NCBI lineage: Bacteria > Pseudomonadati > Pseudomonadota > Alphaproteobacteria > Hyphomicrobiales > Blastochloridaceae > Blastochloris > Blastochloris viridis. Next base: position 2,111,094 of record NZ_CP012946.1, read on the forward strand.
AAACACGGTGCGGCGCGGCTGGGAGTCGCATTCGATGATCCCCCCATGGTCGCCGACGATCTTCGCCACCAATGCAAGACCCAGGCCGGTTCCGGTCGGCTTGGTGGTGACAAACGGATCGAACATGTGCGGCAGCAGGTCTTCCGGCACGCCGGGACCGTTGTCGCGGACGCAGAATTCGAGCGGCAGCCCGATCCGGGTCTTGGTGCCGGGGATGGTGAGCCTCACGCCGGGCCGGAACGCGGTGGTGAGCGCGATCTCGCCGTCGCCGGTGTCGGGGCCGATCGCCTCCGCCGCGTTCTTGACCAGGTTGAGAAACACCTGGACCAGTTGATCGCGGTTGCCGAACACCGGCGGCAGCGAGGGATCGTAGTCCTCGACGAAGCGGATGCTGCGGGCGAAGCCCGACACCGCCAGCCGCTTCACGTGCTCGAGAATAACGTGGATATTCAACGGCTCGCGCTCGACCGGGCGCTCGTCGGCGAACACCTCCATGCGGTCGACCAGCTTCACGATGCGGTCGGCCTCGTCGCAGATCAGCCGGGTCAACGCGCGGTCCTGGTCCTCGACCGACTGCTCCAGCAACTGCGCGGCGCCGCGGATGCCGGACAATGGGTTCTTGATCTCGTGGGCGAGCATCGCAGCCAGCGCGGTCACCGACCGCGCCGCGCCGCGGTGGGTAAGCTGGCGGTCCATTTTGTCGGCAATCGTACGTTCCTGCAGCATCACCACCACACAGCCCGGGTCTTCCGGCATCGGCGACACATAGATGTCGACCACGCGCTCGCCGGTGCGCGGGCTGCCGAGGTCGACGCGATACTCCGCAACCGGCGAGCGGCGCGATCGCACGTCCTCGACCAGCGACAACAGCGGACTGCCGAACGGCACCAGCTCGCTCAGGCGATGGCGGCGCAGCATCGGCTTGGAAACGTGGAAGAACGCTTCGGCCGCGACATTGGCGTCGAGAATGCAGCCCTCGCGCCCCACCGTCAGCACGGCGTGGGGGAGCGCGTTGAGCACGACATCGGGGCCGTTGGTCGGGCCGGCCCGTTCGACCGGTTTGCGGTTTTCGGCGGCGCTCATGCGGCCTCCTTCCAGGCGAACGCCGCAAAAGCGTCGCCCAGTCCTGCGTGAACGTGGTCGGGATCATCGGTGGTGAGAAGACGCTGGCGCCACGCCGCCACCACGTCGGTCGGCGCATCCGCGGTGGCCGCCGCTACCGCGAGTCCCCAGCCGAGATGCTTGCGCGCCACCCGCACCCCGACCGCGCGGCCGTGATGGGCAAGCAGCGCCTGATAGAGGCCGCGCAGCACCTCGAGCTGATCGGTGAGCGAGGGATCATCCGCCGGGATACCGGTGGCGAGTTGCCGGGCGATCCGCCCCGGCAGCCACGGCCGGCCCTGAGCGGCACGCCCGATCATCACGCCGTCGGCGCCGGACACCGCGAGCACGGCGGCGGCGTCCTGTGCCGTGGCGACGTCACCATTGGCGATCACCGGGATCGACACGTCCTGCTTCACCCGGCCGATGGCTGCCCAATCTGCACGGCCGGAATAGAACTGGCGGCGGGTGCGGCCATGAACGGTGACGGCGGCAACGCCCGCGGCCTCGGCCCGACGCGCCAGTTCTGGCGCGTTGATGCAGGTCTCGTCCCAGCCCAGCCGCATCTTCACGGTGACCGGCACCTTCACCCGCTCGACCACCGCCACGATCAATCGCTCGGCATGGTCGAGATTGCGCATCAGCGCCGCACCGGCCTCGCCGCCGGTTACCTTTCGAGCCGGGCACCCCATGTTGAGATCAATCAGATCGGCGCCGGCCCCCGCGACGACTTCTGCCGCTGCGGCAAGCTGTGCCGGGTCGCAGCCGGTTAGCTGCACGGCATGGAACCCGCCCTCAACCCGCTCGGTGCGCAGCATCGCCTCGACCTCGCCGCGCATCAGCCAGCCGGAGGCGATCATTTCCGACACCACCAGCCCGGCGCCATAGGCGAGCGCAATCCGCCGCACCGGCGCATCGGTGATGCCGGCCATCGGCGCCAGCAGCACATTGCTTGGCAAAGCGAGCCCGCCGATACGTAACGTCGGGGTGCTTGATGATGAGGCCACTGCGACCATAAATTGCCTATGAACTAGGCTGATGTTGCCTGTGCCCAGAGTTTAGTCAGAACGGCCCGGCAATCAAGTCCGTTCGCCGCCCATTTCATCGGCGCTGACGTCACCGTCAAAATGAGCTACAGGGCGGATGATGTCGCTCGCTTCGTCCCATCGGCCGAAAACGGCCGCCCTCATCGTCGCCGCCGGCCGCGGGGTGCGTGCCGGCGGGGATATCCCCAAGCAATTCAAGCCGGTGCTCGGGCAGTGCGCCCTCGCCCGCAGTTTGGCGCTGTTCGCGGCCCATCCTGAGGTCGACCTGGTGCAGCCGGTCATCGGCACCGCCGACGATGCGCTTTACGCCGAGCTGGCGAATGCGCCTGCGGCAGTGCTTCCGCCGGTGACCGGCGGCGCCACCCGCCAAGCCTCGGTCCGCGCCGGGCTTGCCGCCTTGGCGCACTACAAACCGGACGTTGTGCTCATCCATGATGCAGCCCGCCCGTTCGCCTCGCCGGCATTGGTATCGCGCGCCATCCAGGCCGGATGCCGCGGCCCGGCGGTGCCCGGCGTGCCGGTGACCGACACCATCAAGGCGGTCGATGGCGCGGAGACGGTGGAGGCCACCGTCGACCGTGCGCGGCTGCGCGCGGTGCAGACGCCGCAGGCGTTTCCGTTCCAGGTCATCGAAGACCTTCACGCCCGCGCGGCCGCGGCCGGCCGCGACGATTTCACCGACGATGCAGCGCTCGCCGAGTGGGCCGAACTTTCGGTCGAGGTGTTTGCCGGCGAGCCAGGGAATACCAAATTGACGACACCGGACGACTTCACCCTCGCCGAAGCCCGCCTGCTCGCCGCCCTCGCCGACGTGCGCACCGGCAGCGGCTTCGACGTTCATGCCTTCGGCCCCGGCGACCACGTTATCCTCGGCGGCCACCGCATTCCCCACAGCCAGGGCCTCGCCGGGCACTCCGACGCCGACGTGGTGCTGCACGCGCTGACTGACGCCGTGCTCGGCGCGATCGGCTCCGGCGACATCGGCTTCCATTTCCCGCCGTCCGACCCCAAATGGAAGGGTGCGGCCTCCGACCAGTTCCTCGCCCACGCCGTCGAGTTGGTAAAGGCGCAAGGCGGCCTGATCGCCCACCTCGACGCCACCGTAATCTGCGAAGCGCCCAAGATCGGCCCCCATCGCGAGGCGATGCGGGCGTCGATCGCGAAGATCACCGGGCTTTCCATCGAGCGGGTGTCGGTGAAGGCCACCACCACCGAGCAGCTCGGCTTCGCCGGCCGGCGCGAGGGCATCGCCGCGCTGGCCAGCGCCACCGTGCGCCTGCCCTGGGCCGCGGCATGACCACCACCGACCTCGGCGCGGCCGCCGCACGGCTGCTCGACAGCTGCCGCAAGCGGGGGCTGACGGTCGCAACGGCAGAGTCCTGCACCGGCGGGCTGGTGGTGGCGGCGCTGACCGACATTGCCGGCTCATCCGCGGTGGTCGACCGCGGCTTCATCACCTATTCCAACGACGCCAAGTCGGAGATGCTCGGCGTGCCGCCCGGCCTGCTCGCCCAGTTCGGCGCCGTCAGCCGCGAGACCGCCACGGCGATGGCCGAGGGGGCGCTCGACCAGTCGCTGGCCGACCTCGTCGTCGCGATCACCGGCATTGCCGGCCCCGGCGGCGGCTCGGACGAAAAGCCGGTGGGGCTGGTGCATTTCGCCGCGGCCAAGCGCGGCGGCCGCCGCCTTCACCACGAGGAGCGGTTCGGCGACATCGGCCGCGCCGCCGTGCGCCATGCCGCGGCGGCGGTGGCACTGGCGATGCTCCAGGACCTCGCGGGCGGACCCTGATTTCGCGCGCGATTCCGCCGCGTATCAGCCGGAAGCGGTGTGAAAGGTTCGGCCGTAGAGCTGGTCGGCGCGGTGCTCGAACGCCTCGGCAAACTTGCGGAACGCCGCGTCGAACATCGCCCCCATCAGCAGGCTGAGCGCGCGGTTGCGGAACTCGTAGGTGATGAAGAACTGAATGTCGGTGGTCTTGTCGTCGACCGCCTTGAAATGCCAGGTATTTTCAAGGTGACGGAACGGCCCGTCGAGGTACTCGACCAGGATGCGCATGTGCGGCGCGTCGAACCGCGCCCTGGTGGTAAAGGTCTCGCGGATCGCCTTGTAGCCGACCGTCATGTCGGCAACGATGGTTTCGATCCCCTCCGGGCCGGGCATGCGGCGGCGGATGCGGCACGACTGGCACCACGGCAGGAACTGCGGATAGCTCTCGCAGTCGGCCACCAGCTTGAACATGTCCAGGGCGGAATGCCGGACACGGCGAACGGTACTATACGACGGCATCGCGATCTCAGGTCATCGTTTGGCCGCCCGCGCCGCCCGCAGCCGCACGAAATCGTCGCCGGCATGGTGCGAGGAACGGGTCAGCGGACTGGCCGAGACCATGAGGAAGCCCTTGGCATAAGCGACGGTCTCGAAACTCTTGAATTCCTCCGGCGGAGCGAACCGCGCCACCGGGTGATGCTTGCGGGTGGGCTGGAGATATTGGCCGACGGTGATGAAGTCCACATCCGCGGCGCGCAGGTCGTCCATCACCTGCAGCACCTCGTTGCGCTCCTCGCCAAGGCCGAGCATGATGCCGGACTTGGTGAACATCGCCGGATTGATCTCCTTGACCCGCTGCAACAACCGCAGCGAGGCGAAATAGCGCGCCCCGGGCCGCACGGTGAGGTATTTCGACGGCACGGTCTCCAGATTGTGGTTGAAGACGTCCGGCCCCGCCTCGACCACCACCTCGACCGCCCCGTTCTTACGCAAGAAATCGGGGGTGAGCACCTCGATGGTGGTTGCCGGCGCCCGGACGCGGATCGCCCGGATCACCGCGGCGAAATGGCTGGCGCCGCCGTCCGGCAGATCGTCGCGGTCGACCGAGGTGATCACGACGTGGGCGAGCCCGAGATCGGCCACGGCGTTGGCGACATTGTCCGGTTCGGCCGAATCGAGCGGCCCCGGCAGCCCGGTGCGAACGTTGCAGAACGCGCAGGCTCGGGTGCAGGTGTCGCCCATGATGATGAAGCTGGCGTGCTTGTGCTCCCAGCACTCGCCGATGTTGGGGCAGCCGGCCTCCTCGCACACGGTATGCAGCCGGTTGCCGCGCACCACGGCGTTGGTCTTGGCCCAGGCGGCCGAGCCCGGTGCCTTGACCCTGATCCACTCCGGCTTGCGCTGGACCGGCTGGTCCGGACGGTGCGCTTTTTCGGGATGGCGCGGAGGTGGCGCGTTCAGCGCGTCGATAAGCACGACCATCAGGATACTCCCGCCGGGCGGCGCCGGCCTTTCAGCGCGCTCCGCACGCTCAAGGTCCGACTGTCATAAGTTCGCGCCACCGCCGCGGCAAGGACACGCGACCACGTACCGCTCCGCCGTTCGATCAGCCGAGGCCGCGACTCGGTTCATGTCAAATGTTCAGCGCCCGGCCGTAGGCATCCAGCACCGATTCCTTCATGGTTTCGGACAGCGTCGGGTGCGGGAAGATGGTGTGCATCAGCTCCTCTTCCGTCGTCTCCAGATTCATCGCCACCACGAAGCCCGAGATCAGCTCGGTGACCTCGGCGCCGACCATGTGGGCGCCGAGAAGCCGCCCGGTTTTGGCATCGAAGATGGTCTTGACCAAACCCTGGTCCTCGCCCAGCGCCACCGCCTTGCCGTTGCCGACGAAGGGAAAGCGCCCGACCCGCACCTCGAAGCCCTGCTCCTTGGCCTTGGCCTCGCTGAGCCCGACCGAGGCGATCTGCGGGTGGCAATAGGTGCAGCCGGGAACCATGCGTCGGTCCAGCGGGTGGGGATAGCCGCCGGCAATGGCCTCGACGCAGATGACACCCTCGTGCTCGGCCTTGTGGGCGAGCATCGGCGGGCCGGCGACGTCGCCGATGGCATAGAGGCCGGGGACATTGGTGCGGCACATGTCGTCGGTGACGATGGTGCCGCGTGCGGTCTTCACCCCCAGCGCCTCCAGGCCGAGGTTCTCGATATTGCCGACCACGCCGACCGCCGCGATCACCCGCTCGAAGGTCGCGGTGCGCGGCGCGGTGCCATCGTCGATGTGGGCGGTGACGCTGTCCTCGGCTTTTTCGAGCTTCGTCACCTTGGCGCCGGAGATGACGGTGATGCCGGCCTTCTCGAACGCCTTTCGCGCGAAGGCGGCGATCTCGGCGTCCTCGAACGGCAGGATCTGCGGCAGCACCTCGACCACGGTCACCTCGGCGCCGAATGCCCAGAAGAACGAGGCGAACTCGATGCCGATGGCGCCGGAGCCGATCACCAGCAGCGATTTCGGCACGCTGGCAGCCTTCAGCGCCTCGAAATAGCTCCACACCAGCTTGCCGTCGGGCTCAAGGCCCGCCAAAGCGCGCGGCCGAGCCCCGGTGGCGATGATGATATGCTTCGCCGTGTAGGTGCCATGGCCGAGCACGCCCTTGGGCGGCGGGGTCTGCGGCTCGACGGCGGGCTTCGACGGCGCGGCGACCTCAATCTCGCCGGGTGCGGTGAGCCTGGCCTCGCCCCAGATCACATCGACCTTGTTCTTCTTCATCAAGAAGCCGACGCCGGCGTTCATGCGGCTCGCCACCGCACGCGAGCGCTTGACCACCGCCGGAAAGTCGAATGTCGCGCGCTCGGCGGAAAGGCCGAACTCCCTGGCGTGCTGGATGTTTCGCAGCACTTCGGCCGAGCGCAGCAGCGCCTTGGTCGGGATGCAGCCCCAGTTCGAGCAGATGCCGCCCAAGTGCTCGCGCTCGACGATCGCGGTCTTGAGGCCCAGTTGTGCCGAGCGGATGGCGGTGACGTAGCCGCCGGGGCCGGCGCCGATGATCAGGACGTCATAGGGGGGCATGGGGGCTCCGGGTTCGCGGCCGGGTCAGCGCTCGGCTTCCAAAGCGGCGGCTTTGCGTTCCAGTTGGTCCAGGGGCCGCGGTTGCTCCTAGACCAGCATCGTCACCGGCGCCTCGATGTAGCGCTTGAAGGCGTCGAGCAGCTTGGCGCCGATCACGCCGTCGACAGCGCGGTGGTCGGTCGACAGCGTGGCGCTCATCATGGTGGCGACCGCGAGCTGGCCGTTCCGCACCACCGGGCGCGGCTCGCCGGCGCCGACCGCCAGAATGGTGGCGTGGGGCGGGTTGATCACCGCAGCGAATGCCTTGATCCCGAACATGCCGAGGTTCGACACCGCGGTCGAGCCGCCAGTGTACTCCTCCGGCAACAAATGCCTTGCTTTGGCTTTTGCTGCCAAATCTTTCATTTCGTTCGAAATAGCCGATAGCGACTTTCGCCCGGCATCGCGCACCACCGGGGTGATCAGCCCGCCGGGGATCGCGACCGCGACGCCGACGTCCGCCTGCTTGTGGCGCAGCATCGCGGCTTCCGTCCAGGTCACGTTGGCGTCCGGCACCCGCAGCAGCGCCATCGCCAAGGCCTTGATGATGAAATCGTTGACCGACAGCTTGAAGGCCGGTGTGCCGTCCTGGCCCTTCGGGGCGTTGGCGTTGATGGTCTCGCGCAAGCTGAGCAGGGCGTCGAGTTCGACATCCCGGGTCAGGTAGAAATGCGGGATGGTGGTCTTGGCCTCGGTGAGGCGCCGCGCGATCACCTTGCGGAGATTGTCGTGCGGCACCTGTTCGAACGAGTCCGGCGCGAACAGCTTCCGGATCGCCGCGTCGGACGGCCCGGCCGGCGGCGCCTGAACCGGGGCTGCCGGAGCCGGGGCCGCCGCCGGTTGCGAGGCCGGGCCGGCGGCCCGCGCCGCCTCGACATCGCGCATCACGATGCGGCCGTGCGGTCCTGACCCGGCGACCGTGCCGATATCGAGGCCGGCCTCGCGCGCCAGCCGGCGCGCCAACGGCGAAGCAAACACCCGGCCGTTGGGCTTGGCGGTGCCAGCCTCCGGGGCGGCCTTGGCCGTCTTTGCCGGCGGGACCGCTGCGTCTGGCGCGTCCGGCTGGGGCGCGGCTGCGGCGGGCTGGCCCGCACCATCGCCGGCGGGAGCGGCCGAATTTGGCGCGGCCTTGGGCTCGGCCGACGCCGCCGCTGCGACATCCTCGCCCTCCCCGGCCAGAATGGCGATCAACTGGTTGACCGGCACGTCGGTGGTGCCGGCCGGCACCACGATCTTGGCGAGCACGCCGTCGTCGACCGCCTCGACCTCCATGGTGGCCTTGTCGGTCTCGATCTCGGCGAGAACGTCGCCGGTCTTGACGGCATCGCCCTCATTCTTCAGCCACTTGGCGAGGTTGCCCTTCTCCATCGTGGGGGACAGCGCGGGCATCAGGATGTCGATGGGCATGGTGCTCTCTACCTGTAGGTCACCGCCCGCACGGCGTCGATGACGTCCTGCACCGTGGGCAGCGCGAGCTTTTCCAGGTTGGCGGCGTAGGGCATCGGCACGTCCTTGCCCGAGACGCGCTTCACCGGGGCGTCGAGATCGTCGAACGCAATCTCCATGATGCGCATGCCGACCTCGGCGGCGACGCCGCATTGCGGCCAGCCCTCCTCCACCACCACGCAGCGGTTGGTCTTCTTGACCGAGGCCACCACGGTCTCGATGTCCATCGGCCGCAGCGTGCGCAGATCCACCACCTCGGCATAAATCTGGTTCTTGGCCAGTTCTTCGGCGGCCTTCAGCGCATAGGTCATGCCGATGCCCCAGGACACCAAGGTGCAGTCGGTGCCCGCGCGCGCCACCTTGGCCTTGCCGATCGGCAGCACGAAGTCGGCGAGTTTCGGCACCGGGAACGAGTGGCCGTAGAGAATCTCGTTCTCCAGAAACACCACCGGATTGGGGTCGCGGATCGCCGCCTTCAGCAGGCCCTTGGCGTCGGCGGCCGAGAACGGCTGGATCACCTTGAGGCCGGGAATGTGGGCGTACCACGAGCCGTAGTCCTGGCTGTGCTGGGCGGCAACACGGGCGGCGGCACCGTTGGGACCGCGAAACACGATGGACGACGTCACCTGCCCGCCCGACATATAAAGCGTCTTGGCCGCCGAGTTGATGATCTGGTCGATCGCCTGCATGGCGAAGTTGAAGGTCATGAACTCGACGATCGGCTTCAGGCCCGCCATCGCCGCGCCGACGCCAAGGCCGGCGAAGCCGTGCTCGGTGATCGGGGTATCGACCACCCGCCGGGCGCCGAACTCCTGCAGCAGGCCCTGGGTGACCTTGTAGGCGCCCTGATATTCGGCGACCTCCTCGCCGATGATGAACACGTCGGGATCGTGGCGCATTTCCTCGGCCATGGCGTCGCGCAGCGCCTCCCGCACCGTCATCGTCACCATCTCGGTGCCGGCCGGGATTTCGCCGGAGGCGTTGTCACCTTCAGCCCGCGTCACCTCGACCACCGGCGGCGATGGCTTGGCTTCGGCCGGTACCGGCGCCGCGCCCCGCGCCTCGGCCGGTGCGGCCGACTGCCCCGCCTTCATCTGCGCCGAGGGCGAGGCCGCGGCCTCCAGCGCCGAAGCGTCCTCGCCATCAGTGAGCAGCAGCGCGATCGGCGTGTTCACGGCGACGTCCTGCGTCCCCTCCGCAACCAGCAGCTTGCCGAGCACGCCCTCGTCGACCGCCTCGACCTCCATGGTCGCCTTGTCGGTCTCGATCTCGGCGATGACGTCGCCGGATTTGACGCGGTCACCTTCCTTCTTGACCCATTTGGCGAGGTTGCCCTTCTCCATGGTCGGCGAGAGCGCGGGCATCAGGATAGTGGTGGGCATGACGAAACACCCGTGCGATGGAGATGAAAGCTAGAGCATTTTCCGCAACAGCAGGAACCGATTCTGCGAAAGGAAATGCGACAAACGAAACACTTGGAGCACCCCTCCGCGTCGGTCGGGCCGGTCGCGCTCCGACCCGCCTGACGCGCGAACGCTCACCGCAGCACATCGGTGTACAGTTCAGACGGATCGGGCGCCGGATCGTGGGTGGCGAATTCGGCTGCCTCGTTGACGATGGCGCGCACCTCGGCGTCGATCTTCTTGACGCCGTCTTCGCTTGCCCAGCCATTGTCGATCAGGCGGGCGCGCACCTGCTCGACGGCGTCGCGCTCATCCCGCATCTTCTGCACCTCGTCCTTGGCGCGGTATTTGGCCGGGTCGGACATCGAGTGGCCGCGATAGCGGTAGGTCAGCATTTCCAGGATGAACGGACCCTGGCCGGAGCGGGCGTGCTCGACCGCGCGCAGGCCGGCGGCCCGCACCGCCCGCACGTCCATGCCGTCGACCTGCTCGCCGGGGATGTCGAACGAGATGCCGCGCCGGGAGAAGTTGGTCTGGGCCGAGGCGCGGTTCACCGAGGTGCCCATGGCGTATTTGTTGTTCTCGACGATGTAGACCACCGGCAGTTTCCACAACGCCGCCATGTTGAAGCTCTCGTAGACTTGGCCCTGGTTGGCGGCGCCGTCGCCGAAATAGGTCAGGCTGACCCGTCCGTTGTCGCGGTAGCGGCTGGCGAAGGCGAGGCCGGTGCCGAGCGAGACCTGGGCGCCGACGATGCCGTGGCCGCCATAGAAGCCCTTCTCGATCGAGAACATATGCATCGAGCCGCCCTTGCCCTTGGAATAGCCGCCGCGGCGTCCGGTCAGCTCGGCCATCACCCCGCGGGCGTCCATGCCGGCGGCCAGCATGTGGCCGTGGTCGCGATAGCCGGTGATGACCTGGTCGCCGGGCTTCAGGCACATCTGCATACCGACCACCACCGCCTCCTGGCCGATATAGAGGTGGCAGAACCCGCCGATCAGGCCCATGCCGTACATCTGGCCGGCCTTCTCCTCGAAGCGGCGGATCAGCAGCATTTCGCGGTAGGCGGCAAAATCCTCCTCGCGGCTGAACTCGGCCGGCGCGGCGGCCGCGGCGGCCCCGGTTCCGTCAGCCGAATCGGAAATTGGCGCGGCGGCCGGCTTGGCTGCCTTGTCGCGGGCGGGCGTGGCTCCTGCGGCGCTCTGTTTGGCGACAGCCATGCGGTTCTCCCGGGAATGTACCATCGGAAGTTATAGTTCGTTTTGCGACGGAACCAATCCTTGAACGGCGGTCTGCCCACGCGGGATTCAGCGGACGGCGGCGTTGCGCTCGGCTACGCCGGTCGCGGACGGCCGCTTGACCAGCACCAGATCGTTCGGGTGCGCCCAGTTGAGCAGATCGCGGGCGCGCTCGTCCAGCATGTCGGGGTCGAGGCTCTGCGGCCGCAGCAGCGCGACCTTCTTCTCCATCGCCAGACGTTCCGCCCGCACCGCGTCGAGTTCCTCGTGCAGCCGGGCCATCTCGATCTCGAAGCCGCGCTTGGCCTGCAGGCCGTGATCGCCGTTCCAGCCGTGGAAGGCGAAATAGGCGATACCCGCCGCCGTCACGCTATACAGCAGCAGGATGGACAGGATGCGGCGAAGCAGGGGGCGGACGACCATGGCTCAACTTCGCAGGCCGCGGTTGACCCCCCGTTAACAAATCCGGACACGAACCCCGGCTCGCGCTTCGCCCGACCGGGATCAAAGATCGTCGTCCCGGGCAAGCCGCGAAGCAGCACGACCCGGGAGAGAGCTGTCATCCCGGACAGGCGGCGAAGCCGCGCGATCCGGGATCTACGGCAGGAAGAGGTGCCTTGTTCTGCTGACGATCCCGGGTCTCGGCTTCGCCGCGCCCGGGATGACGCGCTTGGATCAGCAGCGCTCGCCGTTCTCAGGCCAGCCCCTTGAACGCCGCGTACCCGGCGTAGCGGGCCTGGGCGCCCAGTTCCTCTTCGATGCGGATCAGCTGGTTGTACTTGGCCAGCCGGTCGGAGCGCGCCAGCGAGCCGGTCTTGATCTGCCCGCAATTGGTCGCGACTGCGAGGTCGGCGATGGTGGAGTCCTCGGTCTCGCCGGAACGATGGCTCATCACCGCGGTGTAGCCGGCCTTGTGCGCCATTTCGACGGCGGCCAGCGTCTCGGTCAGCGAGCCGATCTGGTTGACCTTGATCAGGATCGAGTTGGCGAGGCCGCCCTCGATCCCATCGGCGAGGCGGTCGACGTTGGTGACGAACAAGTCGTCGCCCACCAGCTGGACCTTGGAGCCGATGAGATCGGTGAGGATCCGCCAGCCCTCGAAATCGTCCTCGGCCATGCCGTCCTCGATCGTGATGATCGGGTAGCCGGCAAGCAGCTTGGCGAGGTATTCCGCCTGCTGCTGGCGCGAGCGCTTGGTGCCCTCGCCGTCATAGACGTAGGCGCCATCCTTGAAGAACTCGGTCGCGGCGCAGTCGAGGCCGATCGCCACCTCGTCGCCGACCTTGAAGCCGGCCTTCTCGATCGAGGCGACGATGAAGTCGAGCGCGGCCTCGGCCGACGGCAGGTTGGGGGCAAAGCCGCCCTCGTCGCCGACATTGGTGTTGTGGCCGGCGCTTTTCAGCGCCGCCTTCAGGGTGTGGAAGACCTCGGAGCCCACCCGCACCGCATCCGCGATGGTGGATGCGCCGACCGGCAGGATCATGAATTCCTGAAAGTCGATCGGGTTGTCGGCGTGCACACCGCCATTGATGATGTTCATCATCGGCACCGGCAGCAGGCGCGCCGAGGTGCCGCCGACATAGCGGTAGAGCGGCAGGCCGCTGGCGGCAGCGGCGGCCTTCGCGGTCGCCAGCGACACGCCGAGGATGGCGTTGGCGCCGAGGCGCGCCTTGTTGGGCGTGCCGTCGAGCGCGATCATGATCTCGTCGACCTTGACCTGATCCTCGGCGTCGAGGCCGCCGAGCGCGTCGTAAATCTCGCCGTTGACCGCTTCGACCGCCTGCAGCACGCCCTTGCCGAGGTAGCGGCTGTTGTCGCCGTCGCGCAGTTCGACCGCCTCGTGTGCGCCGGTCGAGGCGCCCGACGGGACGGCGGCGCGGCCGAGCGAGCCATCTTCCAGCCGCACATCGACCTCCACGGTCGGATTGCCTCGGCTGTCGAGAATTTCGCGGGCGATAATGTCGACGATCGCGGTCATGGCGCGCCTGCCTAGTTGAATGGTTCGATAATCGGAAACACGAAGGCGTATGTGGGCTCATACAGGATCGCAAACGCCGAGGAAACCCGTACGCCCTTGGCATCCCACGCATTCAGCGTGCCGGACGTCCCCAAAACCCTGCTTTCGTGGAGCAGAACTGTCGGATAGGACGGGTTCATGACAACAGAAACACATCTTCAGCTCGGCCGTCATGTCGCCCTGCCCGCCTCGCCCGACCAGGCGCTGCTGGAGCGCGTGCCGAACCCCCACGCCGATACCAACTACGTCGCCCGCTTCACCTGCCCGGAATTCACCTCGCTGTGCCCGGTGACCGGCCAGCCCGACTTTGCGCTCCTGGTGATCGACTATGTTCCCGGCGACTGGCTGGTGGAGTCGAAATCGCTGAAACTCTACCTCGCCTCGTTCCGCAACCACGGCGCCTTCCACGAGGACTGCACCATCGCGGTTGGCAAGAAGCTGGCGAGCCTGCTGGAGCCGCGCTGGCTGCGGATCGGCGGCTACTGGTTTCCGCGCGGGGGCATGCCGATCGACATCTTCTGGCAGACCGCCGCGCCGCCGCAGGGCCTGTTCATCCCCGACCAGGGCGTGCCGCCATATCGCGGGCGGTGAGGTTCGCGTCAGATGTCTTCGGACGGCCCCGGGGCGCGGGCCTGCGGCCCTTGCCCCGACAGGCTGGATTGCAGGATTCTGCATCGGGCAGAATAGAGGGCGCGAAGGTCACCCGGGCCGGCCCGAAGAGACGCCGGCGGGACGCTTCATGGATGCGAACAGTTCCCGCACGTCCGCGCCAGGGTCGGAGGCCCGCATCACGCCGCCCATCACGGCGATGCCGGCGGCGCCGGCCGTGAGGCAGCCCGGCACCTGCTGCGGCGCAATGCCGCCGAGCGCGATCACCGGCCGGCCGGCAGCGGCCACCATCGCCGCAAGGCCGGCGTGCCCCAGCGCCGGGCCGTAGCCCGGCTTGCTCTGGGTGAGGAATACCGGCGCGGCGATGACATAATCGGCGGCCGGGTCCGCCACGCCGGGCCGGTGCAGCGACAGCCCGACCAGCGCGCCGGGCCCGAGCACGGCGCGGGCGTGTGATACGTCGCCACCCTCCGGCAGATGAACGCCGTCGAGCCCCGCCTCTGCCGCCAATTCGGGCTGGCCGTGCAGAGTCAGCATGGCGCCAAAGCTGCGCGCCAACGGCAACAGCGCGCGCGCCAGTGCCGCCTGCTCGGCCGCCGGCAGATCCTTCTCGCGCAGGCTGGCCCAGCGGCAGCCGGCGGCAAACGCCGCCGCCAGCACCTCGTCCAGCGGGCGCACCGCCTGCTTGCGGTCGGTGATCAGCAGCAATGGCGGGTCGGGCAGCCTCACGACCCGACCAGACCCGCCGTCGGGCTCGACGGGTTGGCCTGGAAGCGGCGGGGAATACGGCCGGCGAGCCGGGCAAGCCGGCCGCCTTCCACCGCCGCCCTCATCGCCGCCGCCATCTTCACCGGGTCGGCGGCCTGGGCGACGGCGGTGTTGAGCAGCACCGCGGCGCAACCAAGCTCCAGCGCCTGGGCGGCGTCCGACGCGGTGCCGAGGCCGGCGTCGAGGATCACCGGCACGGCCGAGCGGGCGCAGATCACCTCGATCAAAGCCGGGTTCTTGATGCCGTGGCCGGAGCCGATCGGCGAGCCCAGCGGCATCACCGCCACCGCGCCGGCGTCGGCGAGCTTGCGACAGCTCACCGGGTCTTCGTTGCAATAGGGCAGCACCACGAAGCCGCGGTCGACCAGGATGCGGGTGGCGGCGATGGTGCCCTCGACGTCCGGATAGAGCAGCTCCTTATCGCCGATCACCTCCAGCTTGATCCAGTTGGTGCCGAGCGCCTCCCGCGCCAGCTCGGCGGTCAGCACCGCCTCATCGACGCTGTAGCAGCCGGCGGTGTTGGGCAGGAAATGATAGCCGGCCAGCTTCTCGATCAGCGGTGCGTCCTCGCCAGCGAGGTTCATGCGGCGGATCGCCAGTGTCACCATCTCGGTGCCGCTGGCCTTGAGCGCCTCCAGCAGCGTGTCGTTGCTCGGATACTTGCCGGTGCCGAGAAACAGCCGCGAGGTGAAAGTGCGGTCGGCAATGGTCAACGTGTCGGTCATTTTTCTTCTTTCACAGGTATTTGCTGCGTATTACGCAAGTGAGCTGCGAGGTGTGCCACCTCAGCCGCCCTGCCGGGCCAGCACGATCTCGACGGCATCGCCCGGCACCAAGGTCACCTGGTCCCAGTCGGCGCGCCGGACCACCGCGCCATTGACCGCGACCGCGACGCCGCGGCCGCCCTCGGGAATGTCGACATGCTCGGCGATCAGGGCGGCGAGCGAGGCTGAGCGCAGCGGCGCCTCCACGCCGTTCAGGCGGATGGTTGGTTCAGCCATGAATGGTCTCCGGCGGGCCTGACCGCGACCGGCGGCATGCAGACAAGCGCTGTAACGACGAGCGTTGTTTCGCTGGCATCTGCGCCTCCCTTCGCTGGCATGACCCAGACAGGTTCGATGGGTGTGATCTCAGCCGCACGGACAGCGCGGCACCCCAGGCGTTCCAAACATCGGCGATCCTGCCACCGGCCGCAAGCCGGGCCGGCGGCTTTGCCGCATCATTTGTTCGGCAGCACCCTTGGCGCCACCACCGCCAGCACCAGCAGCCCAATGCCGGAGGCAAGGAACGCCACCGGATAGCCGAACGCGGCGTGGGTCAGGCCGAACAGCACCGGCCCCATCGCGTTGCCGACGAAGAAAGCGGCGGCGAACAGCGACACCGCCAGCCCGCGCGCCGTCGGCGCAAGCTCGGTGGCCTGGGTCTGGAACATGTTGTGCATGAAATAGAACAGGCAGCCGCACACCATCAGGGTGACGATGTCGATGAACCATGGCTTGGGGATGACCAGCACCGCCAGCATCATGGCCATGCCGATGCCTCCGATGCGGATCAACGCGGCCGGGCCGAGTCGACGGATCAGAATGCCGACGATCACGCTGAACACGATACCGCCAACCCCGAAGCCGCCGATCAGGAGGCCGGCCTCGGTCGGGCCGCCGCCGCCATGGCTGATCAGAAAATCGGCGATGTAGGGGAACCCGCCGAACATCGAGGCGCCCTCCAGCGCCACGCAGCCGTAGAGCACCAACGCCCGCGGATTGGACAGCACGGCGCGGTAGCTCTGGGCGATGCCGGCGCGGTTCGGCCATTGCCGCACCACGCCCTGCCGCGGGCGGAGCTTCAGCCCGACCAGAACCGCGGCGATGGCCGCCACCACGCTGGCGGAGCCGAACACCGCCTGCCAACCGAACTGTTCGGCAATCACGCCGGCGCTGGCGCCGCCGACCATCTGGCCGAGGATCACCGCCGAGATGAACCGTCCGAGCGCGATCGGCCGGGTCGCCAGTTCGACGCGGTCACCGATCGCCGCCAGCGACAGCGGAATGATCCCGCCGGCGACCAGCCCGGTCAGGATGCGCAGACCGACCAGGCTCTCGAAGTTCGGCGCGAACACCGACAGCGCCAGCGCCACCGCCAGCGCCGCGGTCGCGATGCTGATCATTCGGGCCTTGCCGAGCGCATCGCCGATCGGTCCCAGGATCGGCTGACCGATGGCGTAGGTGATACCGTAGGCGGTGGACAGCAGCGCCACGGTCCCGACGGTCTGGCCGAACACGTCGGCCAGGATCGGCACCACCGGATCGGTGGCCCGCATGGTGAAGGCGGAGGCAAAGCCGGCAAGGCCCAAAATGACGATGAGCCGCGTCGGGTACGCGCCGGGTGCGGGGGATGCGGGGGATGCGGTCATGGGCTCGGTGTGGCTTCAGGCGGAGCGACGCGCCTTGGCCAGGGCATCGAACGCCATCAGTTCGGCGATGAGGCCCTCGAACGCCGCCAGCGGCACCATGTTGGGACCGTCGGAAAAGGCGCGGTCGGGGTCGGGGTGGGTCTCGATGAACACGCCGGCGACGCCGACCGCCACCGCGGCGCGCGCCAACACCGGCACGAACTCGCGCTGGCCGCCGGAGGCGGTGCCGCGTCCGCCCGGCTGCTGTACCGAATGGGTGGCGTCGAAAATCACCGGCGCGCCGGTCTCAGCGAGCTGCGGCAGCGCCCGCATGTCGGTGACCAAAGTGTTGTAGCCGAACGAGGTGCCGCGCTCGGTGACCATCACGTTGGGGTTGCCGGCGCCGGCAACCTTGGCCACCACATTGGCCATGTCCCACGGCGCCAGGAACTGGCCCTTCTTGACATTGACCACCTTGCCGGTGGCCGCAGCCGCCAGCAACAGATCGGTCTGCCGGCACAGGAAGGCCGGAATTTGAAGAATATCAACGACCTCGGCCACCGGCGCGCACTGGCCGGCATCATGGACGTCGGTCAGCACCGGCAGGCCGGTCCTCGCCTTGATCTCGGCGAACACCGGCAGCGCCGCCTCAAGCCCGACGCCGCGGGCACCGCTGGCGCTGGTGCGGTTGGCCTTGTCGAACGAGGCCTTGAACACCAGCGGCAGGTTCAATCGGGTCGCAATGTCCTTCAGCGCGAAGGCGACCTCGAGCGCGTGGTCGCGGCTCTCCATGGCGCAGGGACCAGCGATGACCGCAAGCGGCAGCCCATTGCCGAACCTGACGCCGCCGACCTCGACCACCGAATTGATTGTGCTCATCGACCCTCCTCCCGGACGCGATAGACCGCCGTCAAACGTCCGACCCCACCCGAGCGGTCCGGAACGACGCAAAAGCCGGCCGGACGCGGCACCCAGCCGGTGGCCGGCCGCGCCTCCAGGCAAGCGGAATAACGCTCCTCGCACCGAGCTTGGTCGTTGTAGAGGGGGCCGGAGCTGCGCGCCACCTTATCCGCCTGCACGAACGCCATGCGGCAGACGCCGGGCGGCAGGCCGGCGGCGGCGCAGGCTTGCTCGCTGGCCACCACGCTGCCGCCCAGGCACTCGCCCCGCCACATGCCGAACGCGATCACCACGCCGGTGACGGCCAGCAGCGCAAAGACCAGGAATCGCCCGGCTCTCCCGGCTCGGCCGGGACGGCGTGGCGCTTCGTCCACCCTTGTCACTCCGCCTCGAAGATCAGCGCCGCGCCGTGGGCGTGGGCTGGCGGCACGGCGAGACGGTCGCGACCGACCGCGACGCCTGAGCGCCCCAGCGCGGCGCGGGCCTGCGCCAGATCGGCGACGCCGAGGCGGATCGCCGCCAGCCGCATCCCGCCACGCGAAGCCGGCGGCGGGAAGCCGAACACATTTGCAAACACCGCCGGCTCCATCACGGCAATCTCGCCGCGCGCGGTGGTGATGACGATGCCGAGGCTGGTGGCGTGCATCTCGCGCCGGCCGCTGAAGCTGCCGAGAAAGCCATGGTGATCGCTGGGGTTGTCGGCAACCAGCACGATACCGCGTACCGCCGTGGCCCCGTTGGGATGCACCTGGAACGCCGGGTTCCAGAAATTTTCGGGAAAGTGCTGCTCGCAGACGAAAAAGCAGACGTCCGGCGAGCCGGTGTCGGCGGCGAACGCCAGCGTGAACGCCACCGTTACCGCGCTGCCGTCGGGCCGCCGGCCCTGGCGGCTGAAGTGGAATGGCTCGTAATCGCCCACCGCCGAGGCGCGGAACCCCTGCGCCGCGGTGCGGGCGTTGTCAGTCTCCAGCACCAGGCACGACAGCCCCTCGCCGTTGCGAAGCGCCCAATCGCGATTGTAGGCGCCGAACGACACATGGCGCGGCTGCGGCGGCACGATCTTGTCGGACTCGCCGACGCTGAGCAGCTCGATGAAGAAGCCCGGGATCTGCACCACCCGGTTCCAGGTGCCCCAAGGGTGACGGTTGACGACGCCCACCTGGAAACCGAGCCGCTGGTAGGTCGCCCCGGCGGCCTCAAGATCGCGGACGCAATGCACGACGTGGTCGAGACCGCGAATCATTCGCACCATTCCATGTCTTGACGATGATACAGTTTCCGGCAGATCCCCTCTGTGATCTCAGGAAACAGCCTCGTCGAATATCCTTGTCTGGAAGACGGTTTTTCGACGATCGGCATTCGCTTCAAAGGCTTGATCACCCGGAAACCGGACTTTAGGCGCGCCGCGCCGGCCTGGGGAATGGTCGTTGCCATTAAAGACGCCTTCCCCGGTCCCCGGCAAGCCGGCCCTGGATGATGGTCCGCCGACTCGGTTGCGGTCACAGCGCCGGCAAATCGCCCGCCGCCCACCCGGCCTTGACCTCATCGCGGAACGCC
This sequence comes from Blastochloris viridis, assembly GCF_001402875.1. NCBI lineage: Bacteria > Pseudomonadati > Pseudomonadota > Alphaproteobacteria > Hyphomicrobiales > Blastochloridaceae > Blastochloris > Blastochloris viridis. Next base: position 2,130,444 of record NZ_CP012946.1, read on the forward strand.
GCGAGCCGCCCCTCGGCGATGGCGGCCCGGATGCCCGCCATCAGTTCCTGGTAATAGGCGATGTTGACCGCGGTCAGGATCATGCCGGCCAGCATCTCCTCCGCCCGCACCAGGTGGTGGAGGTAGGCCCGGCTCCAGCGCCGGAGCGGCTCGGACGGGCTGTCGGGGTCGAGCGGCCGGGTGTCCTCGGCGTGGCGGGCGTTGCGCAGATTGATCCTGCCGAACCGCGTGAAGGCGGTGGCGTGGCGGCCCGCCCGGGTCGGCATCACGCAATCGAACATATCGATGCCGCGCGAGGCCGCCTCCAGGATGTCGTCGGGGGTGCCGACCCCCATCAGATAACGCGGCTTGGCCGCCGGCAGGTGCGGCTCGACGGTCTCGATCATCGCGAGCATCACGTCCTGCGGCTCGCCGACGGCGAGGCCGCCGACGGCGAGGCCGTGAAAGTCCATGGCGGCCAGCGCGCGGGCGCTTTCCACCCGCAGGTCCGGCTGGTCGCCGCCCTGGACGATGCCGAACAGCGCCCGCCCCTCGGGCTGGCCCTCGAAGGCCTTCTTCGAGCGCTCGGCCCAGCGTAGCGACAGCTCCATCGCCCGGGCGATGTCCTCCCGCGGCGCCGGCAGCTTCAGGCACTCGTCGAGCTGCATCTGGATGTCGGCGCCGAGCAGGCTCTGGATCTCGATCGACCGCTCCGGCGTCAGCCGGTGCTCGGAGCCGTCGAGGTGCGAGCGGAAGGTGACGCCGCCCTCGTCGAGTTTGCGCAAGGAGGCCAGCGACATCACCTGGAAGCCGCCGGAGTCGGTCAGGATCGGGTGCGGCCAGTCCATGAAGGCATGGAGGCCGCCGAGCTTGGCCACCCGCTCCGCCCCCGGCCGCAGCATCAGGTGGTAGGTGTTGCCGAGGATGATGTCGGCGCCAAGCGCGCGCACCTGCTCGGGGTACATCGCCTTGACGGTGGCCTGGGTGCCGACCGGCATGAAGGCCGGCGTGCGAATACGTCCGCGCGGCGTCGAGATTTCGCCGAGGCGCGCGGTGCCGCAGGTGGCGTGCACGCGGAAGGAAAAGGCGGTCATGGGTCAGGCTCGGGCTGGGAACAGCAGGCTGGCATCGCCGTAGGAATAGAAGCGATAGCCGGTGTCAATGGCATGGGCGTAGGCCGCGCGCATGGTGGCAAGGCCGCTGAAGGCGGACACCAGCATGAACAGCGTCGATTTCGGCAGGTGAAAATTGCTCATCAGGGCATCGACGGCGCGGAACCGGTAGCCCGGCGTGATGAAGATGTCGGTCTCGCCCGCGAAGGGCTGCAGCGTGCCGCTTCTCGCCGCGGTCTCCAACAGCCGGGCCGAGGTGGTGCCAACCGCAATGATGCGCCCGCCCCGCGCCCGCGTCGCCGCCAGCGCCTCGGCGGTGGCCGCGGAGACCTCACCCCATTCGGCGTGCATGCGATGCGCGTGCACGTCCTCGGTTTTCACCGGCAGAAAGGTGCCGGCGCCGACGTGCAGCGTGACGAAATGCTGGCTGATGCCGCGTGCGTCCAGCCGCGCCAGCAATTCCGGCGTGAAGTGCAGCCCGGCGGTCGGCGCCGCCACCGACCCGTCGTGCCGGGCGAACACCGTCTGGTAGTCGGCGCGGTCGCGGGCGTCCTCGGAACGCTTGGAGGCGATATAGGGCGGCAGCGGCACGTGGCCGTGGCGGGCGATCGCCTCGTCCAGCGCGACACCGGAAAACGCAAAGCGCAACTCGACCTCGCCGCCGTCGCCTTTGGTCGCCACCTCGGCGTCAAGGCCTGCCATCTCGCAGACGATGGCCTCGGACACGGTGCCGAACCGCACATGGTCGCCAATCTTGAGCCGCTTGGCCGGCCGGGCGAAGGCGAGCCAGCGGTCGGGCGCGATGCGCTTGTGCAAATTGAAATGGACGGTCGCGACCGCCTCGCTCCGCACCCGCACGCCGACCAGTTCCGCCGGAATCACCTTGGTATCGTTGAACACCAGCGCGTCGCCGGGCCGGAGCAACTCCGTCAGGTCGCGCACCGCACGGTCCTCAAGACCGCTGCCGGGCCGCACCACCAGCAGCCGCGCCGCATCGCGCGGCTCGGCCGGGCGCAACGCGATGCGCCCTTCCGGTAAATCATAGTCGAATTCGGCAAGCTGCACGGACAAATTCCAAAGGTCGCAGTCCCACGCATCAGGCGACCGGCGAGCCGATGACCTGCCGTCGTCATGGCTCGTCCCGGCTATCCACGCCGTTGCAGAGACGTCGAAAGCCGAGTTCGAACGTGGTCTTCGGCATACGCCACCGGCTGCATTCCGCGCCTCACGTCCAAGCCCAGAGACGCACTGAACCGTGCCGGGTTTTCCGGAGGCGGCTATGTTTGAGTCCTACGCGGCCATTTTGGAGTGTTCAAGGGGCGCGTAATCGTTCGCGTCGGCCTCGGCGGATGGGACGTAGCCGATCGGCTTCAGCAGCCACCGGGTGTTGGACCAGCCGACCCATCCAGCGTGGCGAACTCGACGGCCTCGAACGAGGGCTACGGCCCGCAGCGCAGCCGAACTTCAGTGCGATCGAGGCGATCGCCGCCCACTGCGAGGCGCGTTCGACTTGGCACTAAAATACCACCAAGATCGTACGCTCGCGAACCTCGGATGAAACCCTGTTCGCCGGCTTGCTCATGGCTCCGCCTTCTCAGGAATTGGAGCCTCCGGAAACTCGGGACGGTTCACAGTCGCGCCTCTTGGAGTTCCGGTGCGGCGGGCTCGCAACTCCGGCGTGGCCTCAGCCCCGACGCCGTCGGCGCTCCCACCACACCTGGACGCGGCGGCGGAGGCGACGGACCGCGGGCACATCCTGCGACAGCACCAGCACGCCGAGCGGAATCATCCAGAAGCCGAGCACCGGCAGGAATCCCAGAATGCCGCCGCCGATCAACCCCAGCCCCAGGCCAATCCGCAGGCGGTGGTCGTCAGGCAGCCGGATGCGGCGGCCAGCCAGTCGGATTTCTCGTGCCATTGCTCCTCGCTGTCTCGGAAAAACCCCTGTGGGATTTGTCACACGGTTCTTGGCAACGCCCAAAGTGCTTGCTATATCCCGCGCCTCGAAGCGCAACGAGTGCCATTCCCCGGTAGCTCAGCGGTAGAGCAACCGGCTGTTAACCGGTTGGTCGCTGGTTCGAATCCGGCCCGGGGAGCCATTCTTTTCAGGCACTTAGCCCAAAATTGGAGATGTTGCCCAGCGCTTGGCGTGCTCGAGGCAACGCCCAGGGCAACAGCCAACAGTCGAAAAATGCCCCGGGCGAATCCGTAGTGCACGATTGCCCCCGCGGCAGCTTGGCCACGCCAACAGCCAGGCGATGGCCCTCAGCCCCTCCTGGCGCGATCCCGGATGGACTAAACGCGCCGCTAGACTGCAGCGTGGGGCTCACCCTCCCCAAAAGAAAGAGCAGTCCGGCGGCGGCCGCACAGGTCGTGGTGGCGACCGGTATCGGATTAGGACAGCGCTGCCGACGAGAAATCAGCCAGCCTGGTGGGCTCCCAGCGGGATCGTCGCCATCCCCAGCTTCGCCTGCTGGTCCGCATCCAGCGGCGAGCGCCGCCCGACATAGGCCAGCGCCTCCACCCCGGCCCGGCCGCGCTCGGCATAAAGCGCCCGGTGCTCCAGAACCGTGCTCTCGTTCAGATAGAGCGCGGCGGCGATCTCAGCCGGCGTCCAGCCATCGTCGAGCAGCAGCAGCACGTTCACGCGCCGATGCACCGCGCTGTTGATCTGCCGGCGCATCAGCTTCAAGAAATACGATCGGTCCTCAGCCGTCAGAACCAGCCCTGCCATGCCGACAGGGAATCACCAAACCCGCGCCAGGAAAACCGAAAAATCCAAATCCTTCGGAGTCGCGGTATATCTCGCCAACTACCTGCGTTGGTTCCACCTCGCCGGCATCGGAAATGGCCCCACACCACGCGTTTGCCTCAATGCCGCCATCGGACCACAGCTCAGGGTCGCCATCCCAAGCTAACGCGAATTGAGCCTTCCGCAATCACGAAGGGACCTCCCGGAATTCGTATCATTTGCGCCAGCGGATCGGCCCGTCGATCCGATCCGACCTTCGCTCATCAAGAGGCGAAGCGGTCGTACCGTCATCTATCCACACCCCGTGTACGAACCTTCACACAGCGTCTGGACAGCGCGAAAACCTGCCCGTATAACCCGACCACTTCGCGATGCCCGGCACCGGCCGGCGCCATGCGAGCCCAGGTAGCTCAGTTGGTAGAGCACGTGACTGAAAATCACGGTGTCGGTGGTTCGATTCCGCCCCTGGGCACCATTACCCTTATGTCCTAGCATTCCAGGATGTCTCGCACAGCCTCATAAAGTATTGAAAAGGCGGCACAAAACTGGCTTGCGACGCCTGCTGCCGTCTCAGTCTGCATCATCGGATATCGCCCGATCCGACGGATTTGTTGGCCTTGATGTTGGCCTCGTCCCGGTATCTGCTGGCCTGAGGCCAACAGCGGGAGGCATCAATGGCCTTGACAGATACGGTGTGCCGCGTCGCCAAGGGTCGGGAGACCAAATACAAGCTCTCCGACGGCGGTGGGCTCTACCTCCTTGTGAAGCCAAGCGGATCGCGGCTCTGGTCCGACCATCTTTTGAGAGCCAGCTTCTACGGCCCGAGCGGCTGGAAGCCATCCTGGGCAACGTCCTCGACCGCAGGCAGGAACAGGGCGAGCGCCGCCGCGAGCATATCCATATCGCCGAACTCAACAAGCGCGCCGCCGAATCGGAACTGCGCCTCAAGCGGCTCTATGACGCCATTGAGGCGAGCGTTGCCGATATTCACGATCCGGCGCTGAAAGACCGCATCGACGGTCTCAAGGCAATCCGGGATCAGGCCAGCGCCGACGCCGAACGGGCACAGGCAATGCTCGACAACTCGGGAGCCAAGGCGGTCACGCTGCAAATGGCCCGCGCCTTCGCCGACACCGCCCGCCAGCACATTCGGCTTGAGGGCGGCGGCTATCGCCGCGACCATCTGCGCGCGTTGGCGCAGCGCGTCGAGTTGCCGATGGCGAGGTCAGGATCATGGGATCGAAGTCCCGGCTGCTTCAGACGCTCGTGGTAGGAAGCAGCGTAAACTCAGTGCCCACTCAGGGACTGAAGTGGCGGACGGGGTGGGATTCGAACCCACGAGAGGCTTGCACCTCTGGCGGTTTTCAAGACCGCTGCCTTCAACCACTCGGCCACCCGTCCAACCGCCGACAATTGGCGCACGATGTGGCCTAACGCAAGCCCGAGATGTGTCTGATTAGGCAGCGGTCGGGCGTTTACGGGTATCGTCTGACCCGCCCTGGGTTTGCCGGCAACTGTATTCAGGCATGGGCGTCTGGCGCGAAGTCGGCGCCGGCTGCAAGCATGACGTTCGAGACGGTGAACAGCTTTCGGGCGGCTGCCATGCGGGCGGCCTTCACCGGTTTACCCGCGGCTTCGAGACGCTTGCGAAACTGGCCGAACGTGGCCGACCGACGGTACGCATGTAGCGCGGCCAAGTAGAGCTATGCTGGAAACTGGGGTGATGGGCGATCAGGCGGCGTTTGTGGACGACGTGTCGGTGACCTCGTACCCGTCGGCGAATCTGACACCCTCGACCAGAGAAGTGGCTCCGGCAATCTGAACAGGTCCGATAAGTGGCGTTTTCGCCTGTGAACAGCCAAGCTGGCTTGGCGAACAGGAGAGACGATGCCCCGACGACCGCGCCGGAACCACACCCCGGCTTTCAAGGCGAAAGTGGCGCTGGCCGCCGTCAAGGGCGAGAAGACGCTCGCCGAGTTGGCTCAAGCGTTCGACGTCCACGCCAACCAGATCACGGCCTGGAAAGCTTAACTCCTCGAAGGCGCTGCCGGGGTGTTCGGTCCGGACGGCAAGGCCGATGCGGCGACGCCGGCGGTCGACGTGAAGGAGCTGCACGCCAAGATCGGTGAGTTGACGCTCACCAACGATTTTTTAGCCGGCGCGCTCGCCAAGGCCGGCCTTGCGAGCGCAAAGCGATGATCGACCGGACCCACGCCTTGCCGATCGTCCAGCAGGCCAGGGCACTGGGGATCAGCCGTGGCAGCGTGTACTACGCGCCTCGGCCGGTGCCGGCCGCCGATCTGGCGATCATGCGGCGGATGGACGAACTCCACCTCGACCACCCGTTCGCCGGCAGCCGCATGATGGCGGCCCTTCTGAGGAACGAGGGCGTCGCGATCGGTCGTTGTCACGTCGGCACGCTGATGAAGCGGATGGGGATCGAGGCGATCTACCGCAAGCCGAACACCTCCAAGCCCGCGCCAAACCACACGATCTATCCCTACCGTCTGCGGGGCATGACGATCGAGCGGCCGAACCAGGTCTGGGCGATGGACATCATCCTCGGGTCAAGCCCGAGGACAGGCTCTATATCCCGATGGCGAGAGGCTTCGTCTACCTCGCCGCCGTGGTCGACTGGTTCTCCCGGCGGATCTTAAGCTGGCGCGTCTCGATCACGATGGAGGCCGCGTTCTGCATCGAGGCGATCGAGGAGGCGCTGGCCCGCCACGGCCGGCCCGAAATCTTCAACACCGACCAGAGCCTGCCCCCGCGAAGGCGGGGGGATCGCAGTTCACGTCGCAGGCCTTCACCGCCGTGCTCACCGAGGCCAAGATCGCCATCAGCATGGACGGCAAGGGCTCCTGGCGGGACAACGTCTTCGTCGAGCGGCTGTGGCGAACGGTCAAGTACGAGGAGGTCTACCTCAGGGCCTACGACAGCGTCGCCGAGGCGCGGGCCTCGATCGGCCGGTATCTGGCCTGGTACAACGGGACCCGTCCCCATTCGAGCCTTGACCGGCGCACGCCGGACCATGCGTACTTCAACCACCCGCCGCTCCTCGCGGCGCTTGATCGACGAGGCGGAAACCCTCTTATCGGACCAGCCCACACTGTTCAAACAAGCGGGGCCACCTCTAGGCGCCTTCGTCGCCTCCCCCGCGGAAGACTGCAATCCTCTTGGTGGCGTGCGGAACACCCTTCCGCCGACGCCCCTTATGCCCTAAGCGGACGCGACCATCCGACGCGCGGCGCCCGTGACGCTGCGCCCCTCCCCGTCCCTGCAGGACCTTCGCGCCCCCAAGCCGGCGGCGGACGAAGCTCGTGCGCCAAGATCGAAACCCCGGAAGCCCATGATCCGCCTCGACAACATCGGCAAGCAGAACGGCCACCAGATCCTGTTCATCGAGGCCTCGGCCGTGCTGCTCAAGGGCGAGAAGATCGGGCTGGTCGGCCCCAACGGCGCCGGCAAGACCACGCTGTTCCGCATGATCACCGGCCAGGACGAGCCCGACGAGGGCCAGGTGTCGGTCGATCGCGGCCTCACCATCGGCTACTTCAACCAGGACGTCGGCGAGATGGCCGGCCGCAGCGCGGCGGCCGAGGTGATGGACGGCGCCGGCCCGGTGAGCGAGGTGGCGGCCGAACTGAAAGAGCTTGAGCATGCCATGGCCGACCCGGACCGGGCCGACGACATGGACGACATCATCGCCCGCTACGGCGAGGTGCAGCACCGCTTCGAGGAGCTCGACGGCTACGCGCTGGAGGGCCGCGCCCGCGAGGTCTTGGCCGGGCTCGGCTTCTCCGATGAGATGATGGACGGCGACGTCGGTAAGCTGTCGGGCGGCTGGAAGATGCGGGTGGCGCTGGCCCGCATCCTGTTGATGCGCCCCGACGTCATGCTGCTCGACGAGCCTTCGAACCACCTCGACCTCGAAAGCCTGATCTGGCTGGAGAGCTTTCTCAAGGGCTTCGAGGGCGCCTTGATGATGACCTCGCACGACCGCGAGTTCATGAACCGCATCGTCTCGAAGATCGTCGAGATCGACGGCGGCGCGCTCACCACCTATTCCGGCAATTACGAATTCTACGAGGAGCAGCGGGCGCTGGCCGAAAAGCAGCAGCAGGCGCAGTTCGAGCGCCAGCAGGCCATGCTGGCCAAGGAGATCAAGTTCATCGAGCGCTTCAAGGCGCGTGCCTCCCACGCCGCCCAGGTGCAAAGCCGGGTGAAGAAGCTGGAGAAGATCGAGCGGGTGGAGCCGCCGCGGCGGCGCCAGAGCGTGGCGTTCGATTTCCCCCAGGCGCCGCGCTCGGGCGAGGACGTGGTGGCGCTGAAGAACGTCGACAAGGGCTATGGCTCGAAGCGCATCTATGACGGTCTCGACTTCATGGTGCGGCGGCGCGAGCGCTGGTGCGTGATGGGCGTCAACGGCGCCGGCAAGTCGACTCTTCTGAAGCTGGTGGCCGGCGCGACCGAGCCCGACGCCGGCACGGTGACGATCGGCGGCAGCGTCAAGATGGGCTACTTCGCCCAGCACGCCATGGATCTGCTCGACGGCGAGCGCACCGTGTTCGAGTCGCTGGAGGATGCCTTCCCGCACGCCGGCCAGGGCGCGCTACGCACCCTCGCCGGCTGCTTCGGCTTCTCGGGAGATGACGTCGAAAAGCGTTGCCGGGTGCTGTCGGGCGGCGAGAAGGCGCGCCTCGTCATGGCCAAGATGCTGTTCGACCCGCCGAACTTCCTGGTGCTGGATGAGCCGACCAACCACCTCGACATGGCGACCAAGGAAATGCTGATCGCCGCGCTCTCGAATTACGAGGGCACCATGCTGTTCGTCTCGCACGACCGCCATTTCTTGGCGGCTCTCTCCAACCGTTTGCTGGAGCTGACGGCGGACGGCATCCACCAGTATGGCGGCGGCTACAGCGAATATGTGGCGCGCACCGGCCACGAAGCGCCGGGCCTGCGAAGCTGAGGGCCGAGGGCGCGGCCCGCGCCGCCGCGTCCTTGCCAAGGTGAGCGCGGCGCGACGAGCCCTTTCGGCGAGCCGCCCATTGCGGCCCTCGCCGCGAGCAATGGCAGCGGCGTGGCCCCCGAAACCACCGATCTATCGCGAAAATTGCGCAACCATGGCGTGCCGGCCCAGATAGGGCCGCGGGCTTGGGCCGGGACCGCGCCGGGGCACGCGCGTCCGGCGCGGGGACGGCGTTGGCGCCGGAAGATGCGGCGAGCGCCAGCGCCAGCGCACTAAACCAGCGATTTAGCGATCCCACCCGAAATATTTGCAAGACAACTTACGGGAGCTCGGCTAGACCGTGGCGGAATACGGTTGCAACAACGGAGGGCACAAGGTCGCTCCCGCCGTGAAACCGCGACGATACGTCGCCCGCAGATGGCGACGTCCGGCGGATTGAGTGATCCGGCGAAAGCTCCCCGAGGCCTGGATGAACCGGCGGACCGACATTGCAGCCGCGCTGGCGCGACTGGCCGAGGCGCCATTTGCCGACGGCCAGTGGCACGACGCGCTGCGGCTGTTGGCGGCGGCGACGGGCGGCACGTTCGCTCATCTGGTGGGCTGGACCAACCCGGCCCGGCTGCCGGCCAACCTGAGCTGGAACGAGCCCGACCGCATGATCGAGCGCTGGGTCGAACTCGGCGGCGCCAACCCCGACATCAACCCACTGGTGCGGGTCGGCGTGCGGACGCCCGAGCTGCGGGTGGTCACGGACGACGAGGTGGTGTCGGCCGACGCCCGCAGGACGCTGCCGATCTGGCAAGAGTTCTATGAACCCTACGACATGCCGCATGTTTGCTTCACACCGGTGTGGCGCGACCGGCATGTGCCGATGTCGCATCTGACGCTCGCGGTTACGCGGTCGGCGCGGGCCGGCCCGGTCGGGGCAGAGGATCGCGCCGCGTTCCTCGCAATCGCGCGCGGCTGGCGCGAGGCGGTGCTGCTGTCGCAGATGATCGGCCGCGAGAATGGCCGGGTGCTGGCGGGCGCGTTCGATGCGCTCGCGATTGCAGCGGTGGCGCTGGACGGGTTCGGGTGCGTCATCGCGGTCTCGCCGGCCGCCGAAGCGGTGCTGCGCGACGGCGGCGTGATCGGCACGCGGCAGCGGCGGCTGCACGGCGCCACCGTTCATGCCGAGCGCGCGCTGGAGACGTTGCTCGCGCCGTTCCAGACCATGACGCCGCCGCCGCCGCCGGTCGCGGCCGAGTTGCAAGGCGTCGGACGGGCGTTGCGCCTGCGGGTGACGGCGCTTCCACGCAACCGGTTCTCCGCCGGTTTTGCCGCCGCGACGCTGGTGGTGTTCGAAGGTGGTCCGGCGCCATCAGCCGTCCGGCCGCTGCTGCCGGCGCTGACGCCGGCCGAGCTCGACATCGCCACCGCGCTGCTGCGTGGCGAGCGGCCCGCGCAGATCGCGGCGCAGCGCGGGGTGTCGATCAGCACCGTGCGGTCGCAACTGAAGGCGATCTTCGCCAAGGCCGAGGTCGGCGGCCAGATCGAATTCGTCGCCCGGGTGCAGCGACAGGCCACCGGCAGCGCAAAGCGCACCAAGGACGACGTCGACACATGATCGGACCTGCGGAGGATCGCGAGGCGTCCGGCAGATGGTGCCGGAGACCCTCCGGCACTGAGCAGCCACTGGCGTTTGGCGCACCAAGACGGACGGCAACGCCGGCGGCGCGCCTACGAGCCGGGGTCGCCCGGCCGGTCGCGGGCCACGGCCGAAGCGGCGGCGCCGTTCTGGCACACCGGGTCCGGCTGCAGCGTACGCGGCAGCGTTTGCGTCCCGAACAGCTTGGCGGCAGCGCTGGTGTCGAACACCTGTTCCAGCGCCATGATCCGGTGCTGACGAAGCCGCAGGATGTCGACGCACTGCAACTCGGCCTGGACCGAGCCGCTGCGGACCGGCATCGTCCACCGCACCACCGCGCAATCGCCGTCGATCAGCAGATCCTGCAAGGTCGGCATCAGGACCCGAGCGGTGGCGTCGAGCCGGGCGAGAAACGCCATCACTCCGGCGGCGCCGCGATAGTCGCCGGCGAGCGGCACCGTTTCAGGGTCGCCGGACACCGTAATCCGCGCGTTGGCGTGAAAACACCGCCGCGCGCCGGCGGTGTCGCCTCGCCACCATCGGTCATAGGCCTCTAAGACAATTTGCGTAACGTCAGCCCGCATCATCGCTGCCATCCGCTGCTTTTGCATGAAGGCTGACTGTGTGAGCTTGCCAACTCGGCGTCATCCCCAGTTTGGATGATGTATGGACTGAGGTTACCTCGGCGGCGTTATCTTCGATGGCAGGTAACTTCCCATGTAACGCTGCTTTTCCGATTTTGCCTTTGATGTATAGGAATATATTTTACGTTATTAATTATTGTTTCCGAAAATTGGTTTTATTCTGCCGTACGCGATCCTTGCCGCCTCAGCAACAGCTTGGCCCCGCCGTGTCCGGCAGCGCGTTGCAGACCAGTGCCGGGACGCTACGGCGCCACTCTTCACGATCGGAGAATCGGGGCGATAATCATCGCCGGACCGGAATTTTCGCCGCCCGCCCGCCGGAGCGGATCGCCTGCAGCGCCGATGCGACCGCACCGGCGCCGCGCCCTCACCCCCAACTGCGCCGAGCCGGCCCGGCGCTTGAGGCAGGCTGATGCAGGTCGCAGTGTTCTCGACCAAGCCCTACGACCGTCGCTTTCTCGACACCGCCAATGGCGGGCGCCACCGGTTGCGCTACCTCGATGCCCGCCTGTCGGCCGAGACCGCGCCGCTCGCCACGGGTGCGGATGCGGTGTGCGCGTTCGTCAACGACGAGTTGGACGCCGAGACGCTGCAGGCGCTGGCCGGGCTCGGTGTCCGCCTGATCGCGTTGCGCAGCGCCGGCTTCAACCATGTCGACCTCGCCGCGGCCCATCGTCTGAAGCTGCCGGTCGCCCACGTGCCGGCCTATTCGCCGCACGCCGTTGCCGAACACACGCTGGCGCTGATTCTGACGCTGAACCGCAAAACCCACCGCGCCTACAACCGGGTGCGCGAGGGCAATTTCGCCCTCGACGGCCTGCTCGGGTTCGATCTCGCCGGCAAGACCGCCGGCGTGGTCGGCACCGGCCAGATCGGCGAGCTGGTGTCGCGCATCCTGATCGGGTTCGGCTGCACCATCCTGGCGCACGACGTCCGCCCCAACCCGGCCTGCGAGGCGATGGGGGTGCGTTACGTCGAGCGCGACGCGCTGTTCGCGTCGTCCGACATCGTCAGCCTGCACTGCCCGCTGACGCCCGAGACGCGCCACTTCGTCAACGATGCGCTGCTGAAGCGGACCAAGCGCGGCATGATGCTGATCAACACCTCGCGCGGCGCCGTGATCGACACCGCGGCGGCGATCCGCGGCCTCAAGAATGGCACCATCGGCAGCCTCGGCCTCGACGTCTACGAGGAGGAGGCGCACCTGTTCTTCGACGACCGGTCGAACCGCGTCATCCAGGACGACGTGTTCGCGCGCCTGCTCACCTTCCCCAACGTGCTGATCACCGGCCACCAGGCCTTCTTCACCGCGGAGGCGCTGCGCAACATCGCCGAGACCACGATGGCCAACCTCACCGCATTCGAGACCACCGGCCGCGCGGTGCACGAGGTGCCGGCGGAGAAGGTGGCGACGACGAGCACGTCGCTCGGCCAGCGCGCTTGACGTTTCAACCACCCGATCGACACATCCCCCCGCCATTGCCCCCCTCCCTCTCGCCCGCTATCACTCGCGGCTCTTGCATCCCCAGGAGGCGCCTGTGACCACCCAGCCGCATGCCGACATCACCACCCTGTCGTTCGAGACGGCGCTCGGCGAATTGGAGAAGATCGTCGGCCGGCTGGAGCGCGGCGATGTTCCGCTGGAGGAATCGATCGCCATCTATGAGCGCGGCGAGGCGCTGAAGGCGCGCTGCAGCCAGTTGCTGGCGGAGGCCGAGGCGCGGGTCGAGCGCATCACGCTCAACGCCGACGGCAAGCCCACCGGCACCGCCCCGCTCGACCCTGAGTGAGCGCGTTCGACCCGGCGCCGGCGCAAGTCCGGGGCATCGGCCGGTCCAACCCGTTGGGGCCTAACGCCGCAGTTGGGCGATGCGGGCGGCCGCGCCGCCGGCCCGTCGTTCTCCACCGTGGTCACGACTGCGTGCGCGCTGGCCCGCGCGCCGCACGAGGGCGGCGACGCTGGGACTTGGAGGGGACGAACGCGGCGGGCCGCTCGCTATTCCCATGACAAAACAATGACGTGGCTGTTCGGAGCCCGCCCGGTTCCGCGGCCCGACGGCCAATGTTGCGCGTCGTCGGCATAACACTTTCGACTGACGGCCCACTTGCCGGAGCGGGCGGCGGGCTGCTGCGGCCTTGCCGCGCGAGGGGCGGAAGCGGCGTTGGATTTTACGAAAACACTCCGTTTGGCCAATTGCTTAGTCCGCCTCGGCGTTTTCCTTAGAACCGCAGCACGCTTAAGGGGCCACCCCGCATTGCGCCGGCCGGTGGAGCCCGCTAAGTCTGCCTCGCGAGATCCGTCGCCTCGAGCGGTCTCTGGCCGCGCGGGATGGTGTTTTGTCGTCCGTTCGCCGGAAACGTCGGTTCCGGCGGGAACTCGGTGCCCTGCGGCCAAGGCGAGGCCGTTACGGCGCCAATCTGTCGCTTCTGGTGTCCACCGTGTCGAAAACCCCCCTGCTCGATCGCATCCGCACCCCCGCCGACCTCCGCCAGCTGACCGAAGACCAGCTCGCGCAGCTCGCGCAGGAAGTCCGCGACGAGATGATTGAGGTGGTATCGGAGACCGGCGGCCATCTCGGCGCCGGCCTCGGCGTGGTCGAGCTGACGGTGGCGCTGCATTATGTGTTCGACACCCCGTTCGACAAGCTGATCTGGGACGTCGGCCACCAGGCCTATCCACACAAGATGCTGACCGGCCGGCGCGACCGCATGCGCACCTTGCGCCAGGGCGGCGGCCTCAGCGGCTTCACCAAGCGCACCGAGAGCCCGTACGATCCGTTCGGCGCCGGCCATACCTCGACCTCGATCTCCGCCGCGCTCGGCTTTGCGGTGGCGCGCGACCTCAAGGGCGAGCCCAACAACGTCATCGCCGTGATCGGCGACGGCTCGATGTCCGGCGGCATGGCCTACGAGGCGCTCAACAACGCCGGCGCGATGGATTCGCGGCTGATCGTGGTGCTGAACGACAACGACATGTCGATCTCGCCCTCGGTCGGGGCGATGTCGGCCTATCTGTCGCGCCTGCTTTCGGGCAAGACCTACCTGTCGCTGCGCGACATCGGCAAGCAGTTGTCACGCCGGTTCGGCCGCACCATCGACCGCACCATCACCCGCGCGGTCGAGCACGCCCGCGGCTTTCTGATGGGCGGCACGCTGTTCGAGGAGCTCGGCTTTTATTACGTCGGCCCGATCAACGGCCACGACCTCGACAGCCTGTTGCCGGTGCTGAAGAACGTGCGCGACGCCGGCGTCGGCCCGGTGCTGCTGCACGTCGTCACCCAGAAGGGCAAGGGCTACGCCCCGGCGGAGTGTGCCTCCGACAAGTATCACGGCGTCGTCAAGTTCGACGTCGCCACCGGCTCCCAGGCCAAGGCCAAGCCGGCCACGCCGTCCTACACCAAGGTGTTCGCCGAGGCGCTGATCAGGGAGGCCGACCGAGATTCCAAGATCGTCGCCATCACCGCCGCCATGCCGAGCGGCACCGGGCTCGATCTGTTCGCCAAGGCCCATCCCAAGCGCTGCTTCGACGTCGGCATCGCCGAACAGCACGCGGTGACCTTCGCCGCCGGCCTCGCCGCCGACGGCATGAAGCCGGTCTGCGCCATCTATTCCACCTTCCTGCAGCGCGCCTTCGACCAGGTGATCCACGACGTCGCCATCCAGAAGCTGCCGGTGCGCTTCGCCATCGACCGGGCTGGCCTGGTCGGTGCCGACGGCGCCACCCACGCCGGCGCGTTCGACGTCGGCTATATGGGCGCCCTGCCCGGCATGGTGGTGATGTCGCCGGCCGACGAGGCCGAGCTGGTCCACATGATCGCCACCGCGGCCGCCCATGACGATGGGCCGTGCACGGTGCGCTACCCGCGCGCCGACGGCATCGGCATCCCGCTGCCGGAGCGCGGCATTCCGCTCGAGATCGGCCGCGGCCGCGTCGTGCGCGAGGGCACCAAGGTGGCGCTGTTCACGCTCGGCACCCGCCTCGCCGAGGCCCTCACCGCGGCCGACGAGTTGGAGCGCTACGGCCTTTCCACCACGGTCGCCGATGCCCGCTTCGCCAAGCCGCTCGACCGCGCGCTGCTGCGCCGGCTGGCGCTGCACCACGAGGTGCTGATCACGGTGGAGGAAGGCGCAGTCGGCGGCTTCGGCTCGTTCGTGCTGCAGGCGCTGTCGGACGAGGGCCTGCTCGACGGCACGCTCAAGGTCCGCGCCATGACGCTGCCGGACCTGTTCCAGGACCACGACGCCATTCCGCGCCAATATGCCCAGGCCGGGCTGGATTCCCGCGGCATCGTCGCGAAGGTGTTCGAGGCGCTGGGCCGCGACTTCACCGAGGCGCGGACGGCGTAAGGCCAACGTCGGCAGCTTGCAGCGGACGGCGTCATCGCCGCCGCTTCGACCACAACACCCGGACCAGCGCCGACAGGTGCGCCCGAACCCCGGCGCGGGGGTCGGACACCGCATCGAGAAACTCCGACAGCGGCTGCGATCGCCGCAGCACCACATAGGTGAGCAGCGTGGTGACGGTGAGCACCACGAAAAACACCGAGAGCTGGAACGACGCCGGCTGGTCGGCCATCGCAAACAGGTTCATGCCGAGAAAGCCGGTCGACACCGTGCCGAGGATCGAGAGCATGGTCACCACCGTCAGCCGCACGATGGTGGTCGACTGCCGGCGCAGCATGTCGGAGTCGAGGTAGTGGCTCATGTCGCCGATCTCGTCCCGCAGCCCGGCATAAAGGCTCTTCAGCGCCAGGTGGTCCGACCACATCCGCGACAGGTCGCGCACCATGGCCTGGTCGGACACCTCCGAGAACCAGTAGCGATGGCTGAAGCGCAGGAACACCTCCTGCATCTCGCGAATGTCGCGGCGGAAACTCCGCACCGAGTCGTGGTCGCGCACGTCCAGCCGGGTGATGATGCTGACCAGCCGGTCGGACATCATCAGCAGCGCGGCGCGGTGGAAGTGCGCGATCATGCCGACCAGGAAGATCTGGTGGCGGAACTGGGCGAGGAAGCCGCGCTCGGGGTCGGTGAACACCGCCTCGCCGACGTCGCCCACCGCCACCAGGGTGTGTCCGGTGCAGATGACGCGGGTATCGACCCAATCGCCGCCGCGGGCAGGATCGTGGTAACGGTCGTAACAGTAACGCGTTTCGAAATCGCGCAGGAAGGCCTCGGAATAGGGCAGCCCGGTGCGGTTGAAGGCCGGTACGGCAAGGCCGAGCCGAACGTAGTCGGCGCGGGTCAGCCCGCGAGGATTGTCGACCGCGAGATAGACCATCATCGGCATGCGGTAGTGCTCAAGCTGGCGATAGCGCAGCGTGCCGGTGATGTCCTCGTGGTTGAGCCGCAGCGGCTTGAGCAGAAACTCCCAGTGCGCAGCAATGGCGGGTGCGATCGAGCGGCAGACCGCCGCGGTGAACTTGGCGCGGTCATCGAAGTCGGAGACCGCCAGCACCTTCCCGCGCTCATCCAGCCACTCCACCTTGGCCGGACAGTTGGCGCCCTCCCCGCTCGCCGCCCAGCCGGACGGATAGGCGCGGCCGAAGCGGTGGATGAGGTCGTGCGCCGTGCTGAGCGGAAGGTCGGCGCCCGCCATCTCGAACACCAGCATCACGACGTCGACGTCGAAGAAGAAATAAAGGTCGATGTGGGCGATCGTCAGCGTCAGCGGCGGCGCCCCCGCCGTCATCGTCACCCGCACCTCCCGCACGTCGCGGCGACGGTAGATTTTGATGGGCGAGTCGCCGTAGGAGGTGCGGGTGGTGCGCGAGGCGCGCTCGCCGTAAAGGAAGCGCTGGGCGTGCGGCAGGAAGGTCACAAACTCGCGGTAATGCCGCTCCTGGACCGCGGCGGGATCGTCGGGGAACTCGTCGGTCAGCGCCGTCCACACCGGCGCGTCGGCGTCCTGCTGCTGCTCGAGCAATTCCCAATGGGCCCGGACGGCGGCGTCCTCCTTCAGCGGCATCAGTTGCAGCGGCCAGATCAGGATCTGGCGGAACTGCCGCACCACCGGCGCGGCGGCAGCGTCCGACGTGATCGTGGTCTCGACGGTCTGCTGCACGACAGCCCCCCTGACGCGCGATTCCCTGCGGCAGAGTTGGGCCATTTTGCCCGCTTGTCCACTCGAAGTCCGGAGATGTAACGGTGACCACGCCGCGCCGCAGAGCCGACGTCGTGCTGGTCGAGCGCGGCCTGTTCGAAAGCCGCGCCCGCGCCAAGGCCGCCATCGAGGCCGGGCTGGTCAAGGCCGACGGCATCGTTCTGACCAAGGCGTCGGACGCCATCGCCCCCGGCGCCGACATCATCGCCGAGGCGCCGCACCCGTGGGTGTCGCGCGGCGGCGTCAAGCTCGCCCACGCCCTTGACGCCTTCGGGGTCGATCCGGCCGGGCTGATCTGCCTCGACCTCGGCGCCTCGACCGGCGGCTTCACCGACGTGCTGGTCAGCCGGGGCGCCGCCCGCGTCTATGCCGTCGACGTCGGCCACGGCCAGCTTCACCCGAAAATCGCCGCCGACCCGCGGGTGGTCTCGCGCGAGGGCGTCGACGCCCGCGACGTCACCTTGGATTTGCTCGGCGCGGCGCCCGGCCTCATCGTCATCGACGTCGCCTTCATTCCGCTCACGCTGGTGCTGCCCGCCGCCCTGGCGGTGGCGGCGCCAGGCGCGCGGCTGGTCGCCCTGATCAAGCCGCAGTTCGAGGCCGGCCGCGACCGGGTGAAGAAGGGCGTGGTGCGCGACGCCGCCATTCATGCCGAGGTGTGCGATAAGGTCGCCGCCGCCGTCGCCAGGCTGGGCTGGACGGTCGACGGCATCATCCCCTCCCCGATCGCCGGCGGCGACGGCAACCGCGAGTTCCTGCTGGTGGCGCATACATGACGACCGAACGCCTGACCATCGCCTGCTTGGGCCATCGCGGCGACGGCTGCGCCCAGACCGCCGACGGCCCGCTCTACGTGCCCTTCACCCTGCCGGGCGAGGAGGTCGAGGTGCAGCGCGTGCCGGGCAAGGACCGCGCCGACCTCGTCCAGGTGATCCGGCCGAGCGCCGACCGCGTCGAGCCGTTCTGCCCCCATTTCGGGGTGTGCGGCGGCTGCGCGCTGCAGCACATGGCCGAGCCGGCCTACCGCGCCTTCAAGCATGGCATCGTGGTCTCGGCGCTGGCCGACGCCGGCCTCGACGTCGAGGTGGCCGACATCGTGCCGGCGCACGGCCGCGGCCGCCGCCGCGCCACCTTCCACGCCCGCAGCACCGCCCATGACGTGCTGGCGGTCGGCTTCATGGCCCAGCGCGCCCACCGCGTGGTGCCGATCGACGACTGCCCGATCCTCGATCCCGGCCTCGCCGGCGCAGTGACGGCGTGCTGGGCGGTGGCCGAGGCGCTGGCCGCCACCGGCAAGCCGCTCGACATCCAGGTCACCGCCACCGATGGCGGGCTCGACGTCGACGTGAGCGGCTGCAGCCGGCTGCCGGAGCGCCTGCGCCAGACGCTGGTGCGGATGGCCGGCGCGCAGGACCTTGCACGCCTCACCCTGGCCGGCGACCTGATCGTCAAGCGCCGACCGACCACCATCGCCATCGGCCGGGCGTCGGTCGAGCTGCCGCCCGGCGCCTTCCTGCAGGCCACCGACGCCGGCGACATCACACTTGCCACCCTGGTGCGGGAGATGGCCGGCAAGCTCGCCGGCAAGGCCGCGGTGCTCGACCTGTTCGCCGGGGTCGGCACCTTTGCCTTGCGGCTGGCGGAGACGGTGCGGGTTACCGCGGTCGACGGCGATGCCGCCGCCATCGCCGCGCTTGACGCCGCGGTGCGCGCCACCCAGGGCCTGAAGCCGCTGACGACGGAGGCGCGCGACCTGTTCCGCCGGCCGCTGGTGGCGGCCGAGCTGAAGCCGTTCCGGGTGGTGGTGTTCGATCCGCCGCGCCAGGGCGCCGAAGCCCAGGCCAGGCGGCTGGCCGACAGTGCCGTGCCGGCGATCGGCGCGGTGTCCTGCAACCCGTCGACCTTCGCCCGCGACGCCAAGCTGCTGGTCGCCGGCGGCTACCGGCTGACGCGGGTGGTGCCGGTCGACCAGTTCGCGTGGTCGCCGCACGTCGAGGTGGTGGCGCGGTTCGAGCGCTGAGGCGAGGTCGGCGGCAGCGGCGGCCGATGACGGCCGCTTAGGCGGTGCCGGCTCGATCAGCCGGACACCGACCATTCGGCGTTCGGCCGGTCACTGATTCAGCCCCCCGGAATACGAACTCCGGCCGGATCGGCCGGAGTTCGGATCACACCAGTTCGGTCGCCACGATCTCGATGTCGAAGCCGGCGAGACCGACATAGGTGCGCGATTTCGACGCCAGCAGCCGGATCGACACCAGCCCGAGGTCCTTGAGGATTTGGGCGCCGAGGCCGATCTCGCGCCATTGCTCCTCGCGCTTGCGGGCGGATTCGGAATCCTCCGTCCCGCCCAGCGACTCGTGCGGCACGCCGGCGGTGCCCTCGCGCAGGTAGATCAGCACGCCGCGGCCAAGTTTGGCGATGCGCTCCAGCGCGCGGTCGAGCGAGCGGTCGCCGCCGAACACGTCGCGCAGGATGTGCTCGCGGTGCAGCCGCACCAGCACGTCGCGGCCATCGCCAATATCGCCGAACACCAGCGCCAGGTGTTCGACGTTGTCGAACGGCGTCCAGTAACTGATGCCGGTGGCGCGGCCGTAGGCGGTCTCGACCGGGAACTCGGCGAGCCGGCGCACCAGCTTGTCGCGACGCTGGCGCCAGGCGATCAGGTCGGCAACCGCGAGACGCTTCAGTCCGTGCTGGTCGGCGAACGCCTTGATCTGCTCGCCGCGCATCACGGTGCCGTCGTCGTTCATCAGTTCGCCGATGACGCCGACCGGCGGCAGCCCGGCGAGCTTGCACAGATCGACCGCGGCCTCGGTGTGGCCTGAGCGCATCAGAACGCCGCCGTCGCGGGCGATCAGCGGGAAGATGTGGCCCGGGCGCACGAAATCGCCGGCGCCCATGTTGCCGTTGGCGAGCGCGCGCACGGTGGTGGTGCGCTCCTCGGCCGAAATGCCGGTGGTGACGCCGTGGCGAGCGTCGATCGACACCGTGAAGGCGGTGCCGAGCGGCGCGTCGTTGCGGGCCACCATCGGATCGAGGTTGAGGCGGCGGGCGTCGGCCGCGGTCAGCGGCGCGCAGACGATGCCGGAGGTGTTGCGGATGATGAACGCCATCTTCTCCGGGGTGCACAGCGAGGCGGCGACGATGAGGTCGCCCTCGTTCTCGCGGTCGTCGTCGTCGGTGACCAAGACGATCGCCCCGGCGCGGAACGCTTCGATCGCGGTGCGCACCCGCTCCTGGCTGTCGGTCATGGCGCCCTCCAAGCTGACGTCCAATTTGGCGTCCGGTCGTCCCCGGCTCATCCGATTTGTCCTTTGTGTCGCAGAAAATGGTCGGCCAGCACGGCCGCCATCATCGCCTCACCCACCGGGACGGCGCGGATGCCGACGCAAGGGTCGTGCCGCCCCTTGGTGAGGATTTCGGTGTCTTGGCCAGCGCGGTCGATGGTGCGGCGCGGCGTCAGGATCGACGAGGTCGGCTTGACCGCGAACCGCACCACCACCGGCTGGCCGGTGGAGATGCCGCCGAGAATGCCGCCGGCGTTGTTGGACAGGAACTGCGGCGCGCCGTCGCGGCCCATGCGCATCTCGTCGGCGTTGTTCTCGCCGGTCAGCGCGGCGGCAGCAAAGCCGGCGCCGATCTCGACACCCTTGACCGCGTTGATGCCCATCATCGCGCTTGCGAGATCGGCGTCGAGTTTGCCGTAGAGCGGTGCGCCAAGGCCGACCGGCACCCCTTCCGCCACCACCTCGACGATGGCGCCGATCGATGAGCCGGCCTCGCGAATCCCGTCGAGATAGCTCTCCCAGAGCTGGGCGGCCTCGGCATCCGGACAGAACAACGGGTTGTTCGCCGTCTCCTCCCAGTCCCAGCGGCCGCGGTCGACGGCGTGGGGGCCGACCTGGACCAGGGCGCCGCGGATGGTGATGCCTGGCACCACTTTTCGCGCGATGGCACCGGCGGCGACACGGCAGGCAGTTTCACGCGCCGACGACCGGCCACCGCCGCGCGGATCGCGGATGCCATACTTGGCGTCATAGGTGAAATCAGCGTGACCGGGCCGGTATTTCGCGGCGATCTCGGAATAGTCCTTCGAGCGCTGGTCGACATTCTCGATCAGCAGCGCAATCGGGGTGCCGGTGGTGCGCTCGATGCCGTCGGCCGGATCGACATAGGTGCCGGACAGGATGCGCACCTGATCGGGCTCGCGCCGCTGGGTGGTGAAGCGGCTCTGACCCGGCCGGCGGCGGTCGAGGTCGGCCTGGATGTCGGCGCTCGTGAGCGGGATGCGCGGCGGGCAGCCGTCGACGACGCAGCCGATGGCCGGGCCGTGGCTCTCGCCGAAGGTGGTGACGCGGAACAGGTGGCCGTAGGTGTTGAAGGACATGCGCTTGATGAGCCGGATCCGGGCCGGCAAGCCGGGGCGAAGGGACCTACTTCCTATAGAGCACCGCCGGGGCGGTGGGAACCTCAACGGATGGCGGTCGGCGTGGGGCACATCATGCCGGCGGTCTCTGCCGCCCGACCCTGCTCAATGCGTTACCGCCATTCGGTCCAGCCGTCGCCGACCACGCACACCCGCCCCTGCGGGATGCTGAAGCGGCAGGCCTCGGCCGGCGCCAGACTGCCGGACAGCACCATCATCGCCCGCGTCACCCCGCCGTGGGCGACCACCACGGCGTCGCGCGCGAATTCGGTGAGCCAGTCCTCCAGCCGGTCGGCAAGGTCGGCGTAGCTCTCCCCGCCCGGAGGCGTGGCGGCCCAGATGCTGCGGTCGCGCGCGGCGGCGCCGACGGGATCGGCGAGCCGCACCTCCGACCAGGTCAGCCCTTCCCAGCGGCCGAACGATAGCTCGGCCAGCCGCGCGTCCACCGCATAGCCGGTCGGCGGCAACCCCAGCGCCACGCGCATCAGTTCCATGGTTTCGCGCGCCCGCGCCAGCGGGCTGGCGACGAACGACAGCGCCGCCAGCCGCTCAGGCTCGACCACGCGCAGCAGCCGGCGGGCGGCCTCGGCCGCCTGCTTGCGGCCGGTGTCGTTGAGCGGGATGTCGCGCCGGCCCTGCAGGCGGCCGGCGCGGTTCCAGTCGGTTTCGCCGTGGCGAACCAGATAGAGCGTCGGGAAGTCGGAAACCGGCGCCGTGCGGGCCGGCGCGGACGGAGCCGTCACTGCGAATTCAGTCCTTCGCCTTCGAGATGTCGGGAGCGTCGGGGTTCTTCATGCCGACAACGTGGTAGCCGGCGTCGGCGTGATGGATCTCGCCGGTGACGCCGCGCGACAGATCGGACACAAGGTACATACCGACGTCGCCGACCTCCTCGATGGTCACGGTACGACGCAGCGGCGAGTTATATTCGTTCCACTTCAAGATATAGCGGAAGTCGCCGATGCCGGAGGCGGCCAGCGTCTTGATCGGGCCGGCCGAGACGGCGTTGACGCGGATGCCCTTCGGGCCGAGGTCGGCGGCAAGGTAGCGCACCGAGGCCTCCAGCGCAGCCTTGGCGACACCCATCACGTTGTAGTGCGGCATCCACTTCTCGGCGCCGTAATAGGTCAGGGTCAGCATGGCGCCGCCGGGCTTCATCAGCTTCTCGGCGCGCTGGGCAACCGCCGTGAACGAATAGCAGCTGATGAACAGCGACTTGGTGAAGTTGTCCGCGGTGGTGTCGATATAACGACCCGTCAGCTCGTCCTTGTCCGAGAAGGCGATGCAGTGGACCAGAAAGTCCAACCCGCCCCACAATTTGTTCACTTCCTCGAAAACATGGTCGATCGTGGCGGGATCGGTGACGTCACAGTGACCGACCACCGCCGCGTCCAGTTCGGCCGCCAGCGGCCGCACCCGCTTCTCCAGCGCTTCGCCTTGGAAGGTGAAGGCCAGTTCGGCGCCCTGATCTCGGCAGGCCTTGGCGATGCCCCAGGCGATCGACCGGTTGTTGGCGACCCCCATCACGAGGCCACGTCGGCCATTCATTACGCCCGAAACAGTCATCGTCTCAGCCTCCGCCCGAAATTTTGGCTTCCTATGACACGGCCGCTCGGGCGGCAGCAAGCCACCATCGAACGGCCAGGGCGTAGCGGTGGATAGACTATGGTGGGACCGCACGCACCGGCTGTTCTCCGGGGCACCAACCCCGGCCACCCTAAGACCCTGGGCCGAGGCCCGGAGTCATCGCCGGTTTACTCCGCGCGGGCGCGCCACTTGCGCATCACCGCGTCGAGTTCGGGATCGGCGGTCTCGGGCAGCATGATCTTGAGGCTGACGAACAGATCGCCGACGCCGCCGCCGGCCTTGGGCAGTCCACGGCCGCGGATGCGGAAGGTGCGCCCGCTCGAACTCATCGGCGGCACGGAGAGGTCCACCGCGCCCTCCAGCGTCTCGACCCGCACCTTGCCACCGAGCACGGCGTCGGCCAGCGGCACCGCCACCTCGGTCCGCAGGTTTTCGCCATCGGGCTTCAGCGTCGGGTGCGGCGCTACCTCCACCGTCACCAGCGCGTCACCGGGCGCGCCCTGGCGCAACGGGCCGGGATGGCCGAGCCCGCGCAGCCGCACGGTCTGGCCGGAGGCGATGCCGGCGGGAATGGCGACCTCGACCTCGCGGCCGGTCGGCAGCGACACCCGTTTCTTGGCACCCTTGGCGGCCTCGGCCAGCGTCACCGTGACCTGGGCGTTGACGTCGTCGCCACGCCCGCTGGCCGCGCCAAAACCGGGGTGGAAGCCGCGCTCTTGCCCGCCAGCGGCGCGGCCGCCCATGGCGCCGAGGATATCGCCGAGGAAATCGTCCATGCCGCCGGCCGGACCACCGGCAGGGCCGCGGCCACCGGGACGGCGGACGCCCTCCGGACGGAACGAAAAGGACTCGAAGCCGGAAAACCCACCCGGACCGCCACCGAAGCCGCGCGCACCGGCGCCGGGGTGGGCACCCTCGAAGCCGTGGAAGCGCGGCTTGCCTTCAGCGTCGATTTCGCCGCGGTCGAATTGGCCGCGCTTGGTCTCGTCGCCGAGAATTTCGTAGGCGCCGTTGAGCTCGGCAAACCGCGTCGCCGCATTGGCATCGGTCTTGTTGGCGTCCGGGTGCAGCTTCTTGGCAAGCTTGCGATACGCCTTCTTGAGCTCGTCCGCCGTCGCCTTGCGGCCGACGCCGAGCACGTCATAGGGGTCGCGCATCGAAACACTTCTCCCGCGATTTCCTTGCCGGAACGGCCGCGCCCCACCGGCCCGCCGCCGTCCCGCGTCGCTCACCGTCAAAGTGGGGAGCGACAGACAGGTTTACAATGATTTACGGCGATCCTGCCGACGGCACAGCGCCCGGCCCGGCCCGCCCGGTCGGGCAGCGCCTCGCCGGTGGACCGAGTTCGGCCGCTCGGTCTCGATGGTCAGGTTTTGGCGGCGAGCGGACGCACCATCTGCACCTTCCAGCCAGCCTTGCCGGCGAGACAGGCTTCGCCCTGGTGCCAGGATTCGGTGTCGCCCTCCACCCGCGACAGCAGGAACGTACGGCAGGTCCGGCCGGCGTCGGAGGCGGCCGCCTTCGACAGCGGGGTGATGCTGCCGTGGGCGCCGGTGGCGGGGTTGTCCCACATCACGCTGGCGCCGGCGTCGGTGCGGTTCATCGCCAGCGAGAACGGCGCCTTGGCCGCGCGCCAGTCGGCGTCCGGCACGGTGGCGACCGGCACGACCGGCAGCGGCTTGACCGATTTGGTGACGATCTCGTCGTCGCTGTCGTCGCCGAACAGGCCGCCCATCGGGATCGAGATCGCGGCGCAGCCGGACACCAGCAGCGCAAGCCCGACGCCGAGCACGCACCGGCTGAGGCCGGCGATCGCACGTGCGGTTTGGCTCCCCCGGCGCGCTCGACTATAAGACCGCGTCGGCTGATAGGCACGGCTGGCACCCACGAGTCACCTCAACCCCACAAGACCGCTGCTGATGGAAACGCCATCCTGGTTAACGTCTGGTGATTTCACCGAGGCCGAAGAGCCGTTTCGGCTGTTTCAGGCGTGGCTTGCCGACGCCGAGGCCAGCGAGCCGAACGATCCCAACGCCATGGCGCTCGCCACCGTCGACGCCGACGGGCTGCCCAACGTGCGCATGGTGCTGCTCAAGGGCATCGATGCCCGCGGCTTCGTGTTCTACACCAACACCGAAAGCCAGAAGGGCCGCGAGCTCACCGGGCAGCCCAAGGCGGCCGCGGTGTTCCACTGGAAGAGCCTGCGCCGGCAGGTGCGGGTGCGCGGACCGGTCGAGCAGGTCAGCGACGCCGAGGCCGACGCCTATTTCGCCTCAAGGCCGCGCGGCTCGCGCATCGGCGCCTGGGCGTCGGCGCAGTCGCGACCGCTGGAAAGCCGGTTCGCGCTGGAGGCCGCGGTTGCCACCACGACCGCGCGCTACGCCCTCGGCGCGGTGCCGCGGCCGCCGCACTGGACCGGCTTCCGCATCCTGCCGGTCTCGATCGAGTTCTGGCACGACCGGCCGTTCCGCCTGCACGATCGCGTCCAGTTCCGCCGCGAGTCCGGCCGCGGCTGGCAGAAGGCCCGCCTCTACCCGTAGGCGTTACCGGTGTTTGCCGGCCGCGCGCACAGCGCGCTCGGCAAATAGGCTAAGGGTCAGGTTAAGCGTCGCGGTCGATTCGCCGATCGCCATCACTCGGAGCGCCCGATGAGCTTCTCGCACTCCAACCAGCCGCCGAACCGGGTCCTGTTGCTCACCGGCGCCTCGCGCGGTATCGGCCACGCCACGGTGAAGCGGTTTGGCGCTGCCGGGTGGCGCGTCATTACCTGCTCGCGCCAGCCCTTCCCCGAGGAGTGCCCGTGGGCGATGGGGCCCGAGGACCACATCCAGGTCGATCTCGCCGACCCCGACGACACCGATAAGGCGATCGAGGAAGTTCGCGCCCGCCTGCCGTTGGGTGAACTGCACGCCCTGGTCAACAACGCTGCGATCTCGCCCAAGGGGCCGGGCGGCGCCCGGCTCGGCACCATGGACTCCGCGCTCGACATGTGGCGGGGCGTGTTCCAGGTCAATTTCTTCGCCCCGATCATGCTGGCGCGCGGCCTGGTCGAGGAGCTGAAGGCCGGCCAGGGCGCGGTGGTCAACGTCACCTCGATCGCCGGCTTGCGCGTCCACCCGTTTGCCGGGGCGGCCTACGCCACCTCGAAGGCGGCGCTGGCGGCGCTCACCCGCGAGATGGCGGCCGATTTCGGCCCGCTCGGGGTGCGGGTCAATTCCATCGCGCCCGGCGAGATCGATACCTCGATCCTGTCGCCGGGCACCGAGAAGATCGTCGAAGAACAAATCCCGATGAAGCGGCTCGGCACGCCCGACGAGGTGGCGAAGATCGTCTACATGCTGTGCACGGAATGGTCGTCCTACGTCAACGGCGCGGAGATCATGATCAACGGCGGCCAGCACGTCTAAACAAAACCAGCCCCCTGCCCCTCCGCAATGCATGCCCGCATCAAGCGCGGGCCTTCCGGACTTGAGCTTGCGCCTTGACGCGGTGAGGTTTCATCCGTGGCTGGCAGAGTACGGTCGCATGCGGCCAGGGCTTCCGGCCGATCAGGCCGGCGAGCCGATTATTTATCGATTGGCATCAAAGCCGAGGATGAAAATCACCGCTCGGCAACGGAGATCATTTTCCGGACAAAAGTCGGTATCGAAAGATCGGCAAGATATTCTGACATTCCGGACTTCAATCTCGCATACAGCTCCGGGTCGGACATCATCCGTTCCATGGCGTCGGCGATATCGGAGGCGTTGATGTTCTTGACCACAAGGCCGGTCTCTTCGTGGCGGACCTGTTCCATCAACCCGCCAACGGCTGTCGCAATCACGGGCAGCCCGCAATTGAACGCCGCGACGGCGACACCCGACTGGCTGGCCTCAAGGTGACTGAGAACGGCGGCGTCATACCGGGCGAGTATCGAGGGGATCTCGTCGTCGCCAACCCAGCGATTGTCGATCTCCGCACCTAGCGCCACCAGTCGCTCCCGGTACGGTTCGAGGTTGCCCTCACCAACCACACCGATGCGGAACTTCGCTCCGCGTTGGCGCAGCAGCTCCGCCGCGGCGACGAACAGGTCGAGGCCCTTGTAGCGGGCAATCCGGCCGAAAAAGAGAAAGCCGAACCCAGCCACAGCCGGCGCTGCCATCGCCTTCGGCTGGTAATTGAATGTCGGGTGCGCGAGCGTGGTGATTGCATCCGGAGGCGCGATGCCGCGCGCAACCAGCCGCCGTGCGACGTGCTTGCTCAGTGTCACGACGTGGGACGCGCGCCTCGCGTCGCGCAGCAGCCAGTCGGTCACCACCGCCTTAGCGTCACCGGGGTGAGAGTCGGCATCATGGACGACGACGGTATAGGTTGCCCCGGCGGCCCGAACCATTCCGGCGAGAAATGGCGTCCACATGTGCGACATCAGCACGACGACAGATTTGATGTGGTCGCGCTCGATCACCTCGCGGATCTGCCGGCGCGCCGCAAGCAAGCGGTCGAGCCGAAACGTTCCCGCCGCGGACTCAAACGTCCTGACCGGCACCAGCTTCACACCGGACCGCTCGAAGTCGCGATAGATCTCATTGCTGGTGGAGACGCTGACACGCGAGACGACATCGTGCATCGCCTCGGCCGCCTTTGCTGCCTCAAGGGTGAGGCGAGACAAGGCTCCCTTGCGGCCCCAATACAGAAACAGAACCCGGTGCGTCGCTGACATCACCCCTCGCCGGATCGCAAG
The DNA here is from genome assembly GCF_001402875.1 of Blastochloris viridis. Taxonomy (NCBI): domain Bacteria; kingdom Pseudomonadati; phylum Pseudomonadota; class Alphaproteobacteria; order Hyphomicrobiales; family Blastochloridaceae; genus Blastochloris; species Blastochloris viridis. The sequence continues at coordinate 2,158,366 of NZ_CP012946.1, forward strand.
CGCTGCCCACCCGTCAGCCGAACCATCGTGACATCCTCGCAGCTGCGCAGCCCGCGATCAGCGGCTGTCCATTGGACTCGTGCATGTTCCGCAGACGCGCAAGCCGGTTATTGGCAAGAAAAACAGCAGACCAAAAACATCGGATTTTCAGTCTGCTCAATCGAATCGAAGAAACTCTAAAGCGGCAACCGAACATTCAGATAGACATCCTGCAACTCGCTGTAAACGTCGAGCGCTTCGGTCCCTGGTTCCCGTGTGCCGTTGCCTGATGCCTTCACGCCACCGAACGGCATGTGCGGCTCCGACCCGTGCGTGCCACCATTGAGAGTGGCGACACCGCTGCGCACCCGGCTTGCGAAGGTCAGCGCCCGGTCGACGTCGCGGGTGTGGATCGCCGCCGTGAGGCCGTAGGGCGTGTTGTTGGCCAGCGCGACCGCTGCCTCGAAATCGGCGACGCGATAGAGCGTGGTGATCGGCCCAAACAGCTCGGTGCGTGACATCTCCGCGTCCGGCGCCACTCCGGCAACCACGGTCGGCTGCAGATAGAAGCCGGCCGCCAGGTCCGGAGACGCCGCCCGACGGCCGCCGCACACGATCTCCGCGCCCTCGGCCTTGGCGCGTTCGATCGCCGCCAGCATGTTGGCAAGCTGACGGGCGTTGATCACCGGGCCGAGGTCGCAATCGGGCTCGACGCCGAGCTTGAGGCCGTCGACGGCGGCGACCAGCTTGGCCACGAAGGCGTCATAGACGCTGTCGAACACGATGATACGGCTGGCCGCAGCGCAGCGCTGGCCGGCGTTCGAGAACGCCGCCAGCGTCGCCCAACGCACGGCGTTGTCGAGGTCGGCGTCGTCGCACACCACCAACGGGTTCTTTCCGCCGAGTTCCAGCGACACCTTCTTGAGCTGCCGGCCGGCAACCTCGGCGATCATCCGTCCGACCCGCGTCGAGCCGGTGAAGCTCAGCACGTCGACGTCAGGGTGTTCCACCAGCGCCTGCCCGGCCTCCGCGCCGAGGCCATGCACGACATTGAGCACACCGGTGGGCAGCCCAGCCTCCTCGCACAGGCGCGCCAGGAACCACGACGAGACCGGGGTGTCCTCGGCGGTTTTCAGCACCACGCCATTGCCGCAGATCAACGCTGGGAACACCTTCCAGGCGAAGTTCGGGGCCGGCGTGTTGGCGGCGATGATCAGGCCGGCCACCCCGCACGGGCGGCGCACCGTCATCGCCCAGCGCAGCGCCATGCCGCTGGTGGTGGTGCGGCCGAACAGCCGCTGCCCCTCGCCGGCAAAGAACCGCGCGCACTGGATGGCGGCGGCGGCCTCGCCCTGCGCATCCGGCAGGCGTTTGCCCGCCTCCAGCGCGACGATGCGGGCGAGGTCGTCTTTCCTCGCCTCGATCAGGTTGGCGATGCGGTGCAGCACCTCGCCGCGCTGCACGCCGGGCGTGGCCGCCCAGCCCGGCTGCGCCATCCGCGCCGCCGCCACCGCGGTGTCGATCTCGCCGGCGCCAGAGCGCGGAACGGCGGCAAGAATGCTGGCGTCATGCGGATTGACGACATCGATCACCGCCGTTGTGCCGCGCGGCGGCTCGACGCCGCCGATGCGGTTGGGCACGAAGTCGGGAAACAGGGTCATCGGTTGCGTCCTGCGTCATACGGTTTCCGGAGGATCACGCCGTGATCCCGCACGCGATCTCGCCGAAGATCCCGGCTTGGATCAGAATTTCGGCGAGGGGACGCCGAACGTCCGGCCGGCCCACCGCAATCGGTCTCACATGGCGGTGAAGCCGCCATCGACCACGAGATTGGCGCCGGTCATGTAGCGAGCGGCATCGGACAGCAGAAAGATGATCGGTCCGGTGTAGTCCTCCGCCTCGGCCATACGGCCGAGCGGCACCTTGGGCAAATAGCGCTCCAGGAAGCGCGGATCCTGCCGGTTGAATACGCCGGCGAAGGTGAGCGTGTTCACCCGCACGTTGTTCGGCCCCCAATAGACCGAGAGATAGCGCGTCAGATTGTAGAGCGCGGATTTGGAGACCGAATAGGCCACCGGCTTGAAGAACACCTCGCCCTGGTCGCGCCGGTACTGGTAGAGCGCCTGATCCGGCGCCACCACCCCGTAGATCGAGCCGATATTGACGATGGAGCCGCGGCCGAGCGCCGCCATGCGGCCGCCGAAAACCTGGCAGCACAGCACCACGCCCTTGACGTTGACGTCCATGATGCGATCGAACGAGGCCTCCGGATAGGTCTCGAACGGGCCGTTCTCGGTGGCCGGCGCATTGGGCGGCGAGTCGATCGCCGCATTGTTGATCAGGCCGAACGGCGCCTCCCAGCGCCGCTCGATCTCGGCCAGCGCAGTCTCCAGCGCCGATCGCAAAGTGACGTCGCAGGCGATCCCCAAGAGATTGGCCTGCAGCGCATCGGGCACCGCGCCGCCGAGCGACAGATCATCCGGGGCGGTCTGGTCAAGCAGCGCGACGCGGGCGCCGCCAGCAAGCAGAGCCGCGGCAAACCGGCGCCCGAGTTGCCCCAGCCCGCCGGTGACCACGATCACCCGACCTTGAACGTCAAACGGCGACTGCATCACCCTCACCGATCCCGACATCGGCCAGCGTGACGAGTTCTTCGGCCGACACGCTACGCGTCAGCAGGCGGCCGACGAGTTGCTCGGCCTCGAACGGTCGCAACGTCGCCGCCGTGATCTTGGCGCTCACCGGAATGCGGAAGGCGAGATCGTCGGCACTCAGCACCGTTCCGGCCGGAAGCTCGCGCGCCGCCACCACCCGCTTGACCATCTTGTTGAGGGGCGAGGTCTCGGACGGATATGGCGTCTTGATGCCATTGCCGAGCGCGATGCGGGCGCGTTCGAGGTCGCGCACCACCCGCTTGAGGCCGGCCGGCTCCAGCGAGAACGCCTGGTCGGTCCCCTTCCAGGCGCGGTTGAGGGTGAAGTGCTTTTCGAACACCCGCGCGCCCAGCATGTAGCCGACCAGCGGCATGGCGATGCCGGAATCGTGCGAGGAAAAGCCGATGACGATGTCCGGAAAGGCGTTCCGGAAGGTCTCGATCACCCGCAGATTGAGCTCCTCGTGCGGCGGCGGATAGCCCGAGGTGCACTGCATGATGCAAAGGTTCGAGTTGATCGGCATGATCGCATCATAGGCGCGCCGAACATCCTCCATCGTCGCGCCGCCGGTCGAAACGATGATCGGCTTGCCGAATGCGGCGACCTTCTTGAGAAGCGCGATATTGGCCAAGTCGCCCGAGGCGATCTTGTAGCCCGGCATATCGAGTTCCGCGAGAAAGTCGGCCGCAGCATCGTCGAACGCGGTCGAAAAGAACAGGATTCCGATTTTGTCGCAGTATTCCTTCAATTCACGATACTGCGCGGCATCGAATTCCAGAAACTCGCGATGGGTGCCGTAGGTCGGTCCATAAGCGTTCTCACTGTCATAGTGAGAATCGTACATTTCCCGAGTGAACAGCGTTCGGTTATCCCGCTTCTGGATCTTGACCGCATCTGCCCCTGCTTCGGCAGCAGCGTGGAAGATGGCCTTGCAACGCTCGAGGTTGCCCTGATGGTTGTGCCCCACTTCGGCAATGACGAAGGGAGAACTATCATCCGTGATCTTCTTGTCGCCAAACACGAAAACCCGTTCCAACGGCTTTCCTCCCTGCCACTGGCAGACACTTTTGCTGATAGGAGCCTCGCCGGGCCTGATCAAGCCTCGAACGGGGAACCTTCGAGAATCCCGCTGCAAATCGTGTCGAGCCCAGGATCGCCTCCCGGACGCAGCACGCTCAGGTCGCGCGCGGAAATGGTGAAGCGCCGCGGCCCGTGCTCCGGCATTACGAATACCAGCGGGATCATGCGGCGGAAGAAGAAATGGTGAGCGTAGCGCAGCGCCCGTTCGCGCCGGTCCGGATCGTCAACCCGCTCGAACGGCAGCCGGTTGAGAATCGCCTGATAGTGCTCCGGTGACGTAACGTCTTCGGTGATGCCCTTGTTGCGCACCCACGCTTCCCCGGCCGCGACCACCGGAATGCCCATGGCGGTGAGTTCCACCCCCATCTTGGTGGCATAGATCAGCACCGCGTTGGCAAGATCGGCGAGCTGGTAGGACGACAGCGGGCTCTCGGGCGGCACGATCGCGACATTGGCCGGCAGGTCCGGAACGCGGCGGGCGATCTCATCGGCGGCGCGCTGGCGCGAGGCCGGGCTGCCCGACACTTCGGCCGGGTGGACGCGGATGACGAGCTGCAAATCGGGCCGCCCGGCAAAGAACGCGATGGTGGCGACCAGCCAGTCGATCTGGCTGGCGAAGGCGTTGGTGGGGTAGTGGAGCTGAGCGTCCCAGAACACGTTGGTGAACGCCACCACCAGCGGCTTGTCCGGCTCAAGGCCGAACTCGGCCAGCCGCGCCCGTGTGGCGTAATCGGGATCCTTGTGGAAGCGGATCCAGTCCTCCCGCCCTTCCCGCCGGCTCACCAGATAATCGATGATCCGTGAGCGCTGCGCCTCGCTCAGCGGTGTCTGGGCCCAGCGCCCGGTCGGCTCGCTCATCAGGGTGTGGTGGTAGGTGTCGTCGTGGCTGAAGATGAAGCAATGCCGGCGATAGGCCGGGTTCCAGGTCACCACCCGGATGCCATGCGCCCGCGCCACCGCGGCGACCACACCCTGCGGCGAATAGATGCCGTGATGGGCGACCACCACGTCCGGCTTCAGCCGCTCAAACAGACGCCGATAGGCCGCCGCCGTCACCACCGCCGCCGCCAGGAATCGGCGCGCCACGGTCAGGCCGTGCGGCTCATCGTCGAGGGTGCCACGGGCGAAATAACGCAGCGTGCCGGCATAGGCGTGCTCGCCCAGCGGCAGGCCATCCCAGCTCCAGTTCCGGAGCGCGTCGATGTCGAGCCCGGCGGCGATCTGTTCGGCCTTCCGGCGATCCTCCGGCGTGATGAAGTCCCCCAGCCGCTCGGCGGCAAGGCCGAACTGACGTTGGCGGGTGGCGGCGGGGTCGTGGCAATAGCCGCACAACAGCCGGGACGGCCCCCTGGCGGCCAATCGCGCCGGATCGGGCTGCAAATTCAGCTCGCACATCATGCAGGCCGGCAGCGCCCGGTCGCACAGCACGGTGTGAACGGAGGCGCCACGCAGGGTCAGCGCCACCGCCAGCAGCCGGTCGATCGCCGACAGGCCGAACTGTCCGCCATTGTTGGTGGCGATCACGACCCGAGGTCCGGTTCGGGCCCGATCGCGCGCCGCCTGCCATCCGGGCGCGTCGGTGGCGAGGATCGGCCGCAGATCCTGATGCAGCCCGGTGCGCGCCAGCAGGTTGAGGCGCGACAATCGCGCGCCGAGCGCTTTCGGAGAGGACCGCAGGAAGGCGCGCAGGTCGAGGCTCATCGGCGCGCCGGAGCCTCGCCGAGGAAGTGGGCGATCCGATCGGCAAGCCCGGCAGCATCGAGCCCGATTTCGCCCAGCACTTCGTCGTTGCGACCGCAGGGCGGCACGTCCTCAAGACCGATCTGCAGGCAGCGCGGCATCCGCTCCACATTGGCGGCGGCGAGCGCGGCAAGGACATATTGGCCCTGGCCGCCCGGCCGGAAGTGATTGTCGAGCGTGATCAGCGCCGGCACGTCGGCGACCAGCCCGGCGAGCCATCCAGCGTCGACCCGGTTCAGCCACGGCAGGTTGACGACGCCGATCGAGCGGCCATCGTTCTCCAGTCGCTCGGCCGCGGCCAGCGCCTGCGCCACCGCCACCAGGCCGGCGGCGACGATGATCGCGTCACGGCCGCCGCGCAGCGTGACGCCAGCTCCGAGCCCAGGCCGGTAGCCGGCCGGCAGCCTGGCCGCGGTGACGAACGGAATCGACGCCAGCCGCAGGAAGCTCGGGCCGTCATAGGCGAGGCACCAGTCGAACAGCGGTCCCACCTCTTCCGGACAGCACGGCTCGACCATCACCAGATTGGGAATGCCACCGATGGCGGAGATTTCACGCACGCTCTGGTGGGAATGGCCGGGACCGGCTGGCAGCACCCCGGACAGACCGCCGACATAAACGATGCGGGTGCGCTCGGTTGCGTTGTTGAAGATCTGCTCGTTGGGCCGGGTCGACAAGAAGCACGAGAACGAATGCACCACCGGCAACGCGCCCGCCAGGGCCATGCCGCCGGCCCGGCTGACCATGTCCTGCTCGGCGATGCCGCATTCGACGAAGCGACCCGGGTGACTTTCCCGGAACGGCAGAAGGCCCATGTCGAGACTAAGGTCGGCGTCGAGCACGATCAGTTCGGGGTGGCGGCCGGCGGCGGCCAGCAGCGCCTCGGTATAGGCCGGAAACAGCCGCACGCTCTCGGCCGGCACCGGCGTCACCACCGGTTTTTCGGTGCGCCGGACCTCGATCGCGCCAGACCCGACCTCCGCGGTGAGCTTGATCAGCCGCGCCTCGATCTCCTCGATCGCCTGCCGATATTCGTCGGCCTTCGGCGCCCCGGAATGGTAGCGGAACATCTCGACGTCGGAGTCGATCGAGGTGCCCTCCATGAACGACACACCCTTGCCCTTCACGGTGTCGGCGATGAAAACCTTGGGCTTATCGGTGACATCGCAGAGTTCGGCGAAGGTCTTTGCCAGAACCTGCGGATCATGGCCGTCGGCGCGCACCACGTGCCAGCCGAACGCCGCGAACTTGGCCGCGAGATCGCCGAGGCTGGAGGTCCGCTCCACCGAAAAGTCCGACTGGAACTTGTTGTGGTCGACCACCACCGTGAGGTTTGCCGCAATGTCCTTGGGAACCGAGAGTAGCGACTCCCAGATCTGGCCTTCCTGCAACTCGCCGTCGCCAGTCATCACGAAGATGCGGCGCCGGCGGCCAAGCAGGTGGTCGGCCATCAGCATGCCCTTGGCCTTGGAGATGCCCATGCCAAGCGAGCCGGTGTTGGTGACCATACCGGCGATGGACACGTCAGGATGGCCGGGCAGCCCGCCCAGCCGCCGCAGCACGTGGAGCTTATCCTCGGCCATGCGGCCAAGCCCGATCAGCACGGCATAAAGCCCCGGCGCGTCGTGGCCTTTGGAGGAAAAGAACAGATCGCCCTCGGCCATCTCAGCGAGATAGAGCTGGCTGAGGATGTCGAGCGAGGAGAACGAGGAGCCGATGTGGCCGGAGCCTGCCCGCGCGATCATATAAAGCGCATTGAGCCGCGCCATGTCGGCAAACAGTGAAACAATGGTCGCCTTCGCGCTGTTGAGGCGACGAACCCGGCCAAACTCGGATTGCGGAATATAATACAGCTCAGAGTCGACAACCGACCCGATAAGATCACCCACTGTATAGCTCCTCAGGAAATGGATTTTTCACGCGTCAACGGACAATCGGTCAATCGGGTACGGGTCGCGATCAACCTCCGGCAACAGAGCCTCGCCGGTTTTGATCAGGAGCTCGGCATACCATAGGTCTTTCGACCGATTTATGTCCAAGCCCTCGTCAGCCTCGGTAAAAAACGGCAGCATCACGGTGCCGGAAATGGTGGAGGCCCGTACCACGCGGGTCCAAGCGATTTCCAGGCTGGCGTTCTGGACATAGACCGCGGGCAACGCCGCCATCTGCTGGCTGTGCCAGGGCGCATCGTCCGGCGACAGCGGCAGCAGCGGCAGCAGGCGGTCGCCGCGCACAACCCACATCTTGCCGGGGTGCTGCTCGACCCACTCGACCGCGCGCAGCGAGTCGATGCCCTCCGCGCCCAGGAACCGGTCCCAGGCGCGCCGGATGGTCTGCGGTTTGCGGAACGGCGAGGTCGGCCGCAGGATTGAGAAGGCATCAAAGCTCCGTCCCGCCTGCTCAAGCCGCTCGATGGTCAGCCTGACCCATTCGATATCGGGCGAGCGGTCGCCGGCGATTTCAGCCGGACGGAGAAACGGCACTTCCGCCCCGTAATGGCGGGCGATGTCGGCGTAAAGCTCGGAGTCGGTCGAGACGATGACGCTGTCGAACACCCCCGACGCGCGCGCGGCGCAGATCGTATAAGCCAGAACGGGATGACCGTTCAGCACGCGGATGTTCTTGTGGGGCACCCGCTTGGAGCCTGACCGCGCAGGCACAAGAGCAACAACGTTCACAATGCCATCACCTCTGCAGCGGCGCTGTCCGCTTGCGCGCCGAGGTTCGGAGCGTCAAATTTACGCAGACAGCGCTCGAGCGGCGCGCGTCGAATGGTGCATTCACCGCGCCACCACCTTGACCTTATTGCTGGAGTCTTGCGTTGCCGCCAGCGCCAGGAGGTCGGCCACGATGGCATTGGCCAATTCGGCACGACCGGCATCGGCAAGATGCTCCGTTTTCTCATTCTTGCTGAAAAACAGCTTGTCCGCAAAGGAGAGGCTGAGATCGTCGAACATGCCGCCAGCGCGCTGCACCCGTGGTTGCAGGGCCGACTGAACGATGGCGATGTTGCTTGCGAGCACCTCCAGGAACCGCGGGCCGACCACGCGCGCGCCCCACATGTGGTTGAGCGGCGTGACGTAGAGCAGCGGCGTGATGCCCATGCTGGCAGCGGCATCCACCGTGTCTTGCAGCGCCGCCAGCCAAGGATGATCCGCCGTCAGCGGATGCATGTAATGGAAAATGGCGATCTGCCGGCTTCGCCAGGAATCATCGGACGCCTTTGCGGCACGGTCGTCGATCACCTTCAGAAAATCGTCGACGGTCTCAAACGGTGAATCCGGGTAGCGGACGGAAATCTTGCGAAATGCCGCCAGATCCGCCGGAGTGGGCTCAAGACTGGGTATCGGCGCTCCCGGCCGATGCGCCCGCAGCGCGGCGATTTCGTTCTCGTACTGATTGTCGTTGCGCAGATGCCACTGCGGCGAAAAGCACCGCATGTTGATCGGCAGCACCACATAGCGGGGCCGATGCGGCATCCGCTGGATGCAGCGGAGAATTTCCAGGAACAGCGTCGGCGGGAACGCCGAGCCGTTGAGCGCAAGGCATCTGCCTGCACCGAGCTGATCGACCAGCATCGCCGCCAGCGTTCGGCCATCCTTGTCCTCGCCGCGGACGCGGTAATGAACCGAATCGCCAAGGATCAGATGATCGGGCGTCGTTCCGCCGACGCCGAACGCCCTCTCGATTTCTGCGAGAAGGCGAAATTCGCCGTCATGGTAGCGTCGCGCCACTATGCCCCGCTCTGCCAGCGCGTGCAGACGCCTTTTCTTCCCCTCGACGAACATCGGAATGGGAATCGGCAGGGCGAAAATCCCAAGAGTGCGGACGCTGTGCAGACCGCGACGGCGAACGTTCAAAACGCACCACGCCATTCGATGGCCCCACACCGCAGCCGAATAGAGCGGTCCGCTGCGTCGCAGCACGCCCGAGACCAAGCCGCGGAACGAACGTCGCCGTATGACTCGTTTCCGCAAAAACTTTGCGGTCGGATGCACGACGAACAGGTGAAGCCACCCCAGCGTCAACGCAAGGCGGACCTGCCACCACGCAGCGGTCGGGTTCGGCCGCGCCGACACCGCCGCGGTGGCGCGCGCTGACACCGCCTCGACCGCATTCGCCCAGCACAGCGTCGCCGACTGATCGCGGCCCAGCGGGCGGATGAAGTTGTCGATGAACCGGGCGTTGGCCTCGCGGCTGCACTTGAGCAGCGCCTCGTCGTTCCCGACCAGCCGGCTCAGAACCGAAATGTTTGCCGCGAGGTCGCGGGTCCGGATCATGAAATCGTGCTTCAGCAGTTCACAATAATGCGGCGTCCCGAGGTGGCCGTCGTCGAATTTCTCATCCTCGAACGCAACGATCGGTCGGTTGATGATCGCCGATTCGATCATCGCCGAGGTGTTGATCCCGACCACGGCGGCGGCGTGGTGGATCGAGAGGTAGAAATCCTCGCGCGCATTGCCGGAGAACGGTATCGCACCGGCACGCGGATAGATCGCCACGTTGCCATATCTCGACAGATCGTTGGTCTCCCAGATCTGCGCATTCTGCGGATGGGGGCGCACCAGAACGCCGGCGCGCGCCAGCCGAGCGTCGCCACTCGTGCGGATCGCTGTCAGCCAGGATTCGACGAAGCTGGCCTCCTTACGCCCGCCGATCGAGCCCGACGAACAGGTGTAAAGGATGAACGGCTCGTCCGGATTGAGGCCGAGGGAACGGCAGAACTCGCCCCGCTCGCGCACCGGCTGGGATTCGAACCAGATGTCGTAGCCGGGCGCACCGGTCAGCACCACCCGGTCCTGGTCCAGACCATGCAACTCAGACGCTTCGGTGCGATGCGACTGGTTCCACACCAGACCGAAATCCGGCGTCGGTCGCAGCATGCCCTTGTTGGTCAGGTTGTCCCAACTGTACATGCTGTACAAAGAGGGAATGCCGCACTGGCGCGCCGCCAGAATGAACCCGCTCTGCTCCGACCCGATCGGCGTCAGCGGCGAGATGATCATCACATCAGGCTTTGACGCCCGCAAAAAATCGACGAGGTGCTGAGGTGCCGGCAGGGAATCGAGCACGCCCTTCAGACCATCGTTGGCGGCGGCATAGCCCTTGTCGCGGGCACGTCTCCGCGCCCACATCAGGAAAACGTCCGCGCCGAACGTCCGCCGAACCAATTTGAGCGCCCGCGCCCGCAGAAAGTGAGAGCTCCCGTACATGGGAAGGTCGTAACGAAGCACGTCGAGCGCAGTGCTGACGACCTGCGAAGCCCCCGACCGAGCGCACTTCACAGCCGGCGCATAGCCGATCTCAAGCTCGGGGAGCATCGCTGCCGTTTGGGCAATCAACTCCTCGCCGACGCGACCGCTTGGAGGCTCGCTGAACACGACGCGAACGTGATGTCCACGCTCGATCAGCCTGCCGAACCCGGCGGCAAAATTCTTCAGAAAGAAGGGATGACGAAGAACGACGAGATATCTCACATGTCACCCGAAAACGAGGACGCATTGTCCAGTGTCGAGAGGCACGACGTTTACGCGTTCGAACTCATCAAGGAAATCATTTATGGCGCGAACGACGCCTGGGCAGGACTTCGCACCGTAGTCGTCCACGACAATCAGGCCGCCCGGTACCATGTTCGGCATAAAATGGCGCAGACAAAATAGCGTCGGCTCGTAAAGATCCACGTCGAGATGAACCAGCCCGATGCGTTTGGGAAGCTGATCAAACGTCTCCTGGACACGCCCAACGTGCACGTTGGCATACGGGAATGGCGCAAGCAACTGCTTGACGGCATCTGCCGAGGCGTCCGCGAACCAAGATGGGAGGTGGCGATCGTAATCGCTCCTTACGTCAACCTTGTCGTGCCCCTTGAAGGTGTCGCAAGCGTGAAGGGTTGCCTCCAGAGCGAGCTCGCTGATCGCGCGTGCAAGAAAATAGCTGGTGCCTCCCTTGAAGACGCCGACCTCGACGATTCCAACTTTCTCTCGAGAGCGTCGCTTGACGTTCTTCAAGGCGTTGTAGAGCGTGAACAGGCGGTCGTAGTAGAGCAGGCAACGGCCGGTGCGCAAAGCGTCGTTGGCCAAGGCGCCAAACTCCGGCAAATCGGGAAGCGGCAGCAGCTTGCGGGCGGACGCGCCATAATGATCGCGGACGACGTGGTAGCCGATCCGGTCGTTACTCAGGTTCTTGTCGAGTCGCTTGGCAAACCCTCCCAGCGACTTGATCAACGGCACCAGCGCCCGACTCCTGTCGGTATACACTAGAGTGCGCATGACCGCGGGCGACGCGACCAACTTAACGACGGGGGCCATCAGTCGGGCGGTGAATGTCCCAAAATCCATTTGATACACTGCTTACCTGCTCTCGCCTTCAAGCCACGCTCGTATTTTCTCAACCTTCATCCCAGTCTTAGAGATATTATGATTTATAATGCCAGCCGAGCTTTAGTTGGCAAGTTACGATTTTTTAACTTGTAAATTATTCTTGTACGGAACGACGTCATTACAGTTTCATCCGCGAGAATTTATCAGGATTCATCTGAGATATAAGGCTCAGCCCTGACGAAGAACCATATCGCCATAATAAGTGATACCAATATAATTGTCGATGACACGCAAAAATAGAACCATGGCGGCTCACCTACTCCTGTCAGGGACCACCGTGTCATTTCCACGATACTTGCCATTGGATTTAAAACGTAGACAACCCACCGAAATCCTTCTGATATGAAATGAATTGGATATAGAATTGGCGTCAAAAGCATCAAAATCTGGACGAAATATGGCGCGGTATAGACGACGTCCTTGACAAATACAGCAACCACACTGAGGACAATTCCGATAGCGATGGCAAACAACAAAGCCATCAGGGTCGCCACCGGGAGCATGGCAACCCCCCACCCGAGATCGATCGGCCAACTCCCCAAGGTCGCGCGATAGAACAGGACTACCAGCGCGAAGCAGGTCATCGAGACCAACCATTCGAGCAGCGGTGGGCCAATCGACGCAAGCGGGATCAATAGCTTCGGAAAATAGGTCCGCCGCATCAGGCTGCGCAGCCAGAGGATGGCGCGCGGCATCAAAATCAGCGTTGCCTGAAACAAAACCCAGCTGGCGTAGCTCGAAAAAAAGAAAACCGGGTACGGCGTTCCGTTGGTATCCATCGGAACGACCGAGGTGAACACGACGACCGAAAAAATGGCGGGAATCAGCGGGCGAATGACCAGCCACCAAGCGCCCAGCAGGGTGCGCTTGTAACGTTTCATGCTGATTTCATGGAACAGGAAGGTGTAGAAATGCCGGTATTGCCAGATAGCGGCGAGCTCCTTCCTGAACGTGATCGGGCCGCCTTCCAGGACCGTGACAGTTGCCTTCGTCATTCGCTGCGACTCCGGATGCGCTCGACGTTCCACCCGGCTCGCGGGCTGATTAAGCCGGGCCGGCCCCACCGCCAATCCGCCCAGACAGAGAGTTCGGGACTGGAATTGAACACCCGAACGACGATCTCCGCACGAGCCAGCGTTGCCTCGCCGGCAACAGCCGACCGGTCGCTGCCACTGAGGTCGGCCAGAACGCACCTCGCATCGTACTGACCTTCATTCAGCAGGTCAGCCGGAATGGCCGCCCTCACCCGCACCGATTGCCCGGCCGCGAGCGTCACCGGGCCATGACGATCCGTCAGTACGTGGACGTCCGCCTGCAGCAGCTTCAACACGACGTCGAACGAGCAGGCGCAACGCGCCTGGATCAGCGCCTCAATGAAACCGCTCTCGGACATCTGAAACGCGCCGACCTCGCCGCAATCGGCATTGAGCAGACGCACGTCTTTGATCTCACAGATTTCGCCCTCGATCTCGGATTCCGCCGACACCGAGAGCAGTTCGGAGCGATAGGCCCCGATCACCGTATCAGGATCGCCCGACAGGCGGATACGGCCCTGGTCAAGCCACAGCAGACGGGAACAACACCGGCGGATCACGCCCATGTCATGCGACACCAGAAGCACGGCCCCACCGGCCGCGGCAATTTCGGCGATCCGCTGCTCGCACCTCTGCCGGAACGCCGCATCGCCGACAGCCAGCACCTCGTCCGCGAGCAATACCTCGGTCGGGAACGTCAGCATCGCCGCGAACACCAGCTGAATGAAGCTCCCGCTCGGGCAATCTTCGAGCGGGACATCCCTGAACTCCAGCAAATCGGCCTTTCGCAGGATGTCGTCTTCCAGCGCTTCTATCTGCGATCTGGGAACTTTCAGGCTGTGTGCAAAGAACTGGATATTCTCCGACGCTGACAGGTCCGGCGCAAAACCGACCCCAAGCTCGAGCAAAGGAACGACCCGTCCGCGAACCTCGACATGGCCCGCCGTGGGACGGAGAACCTGGCCGAGGATTTTCAGCAGCGTGCTCTTTCCAGCGCCGTTGCGGCCGATGATGCCGAGAACCTCGCCGCGTTCGACGTCAAACGAGACCCCATCAACCGCCCGCAACACGGTGTCCGTGGTCGGCGTCGAGGACCGATGCGAGCGGAGCGGAAACAGCTCGCGCAGCATCGTTTCCAGGGCGACGCCGCGGCTGCCGATTCCGGACCGCCCGCCTTGGCGAGCGAGCTTGAATTCCTTCGAGAGGTCTCGAACCGAGATCACCGGAGCGACGGTCACGCTGTCGTCTCCGGCTCAACGATTTCGGCGTCCCAAACCAGCGAGGCAACGAGCGGAGCATCGCTGTTCGCGGCCGCGTTGTTGACCTGCAAACGAACCGCGCTCGGCATCTTGAGGACGAAAACCTCATCTTCGACGTGCGAGACCACCGCCGGTTCGATCCAATAATCGCCACCGGCGAGGTGTCGGCAAGGAAGACTGACCTCGCAGCGGTATCGGCCTTCGGTCGCATCTTCGAAACGGGGCGACAACAGGCGCATGAGGGTCGCACCGCCTTTGACAATGTCGATGAGGGGCCGAAACCGCTGGGGAGCTTCGATCACGCATGTCATCTGAAATTCGAGGTCCGGCGCTCCCGCTTCGCCGCGGTCGACGACGCCGACGTCCTCGACCGTGACAACACCGTTGCCAAGTGACATCTGGCGAACGTTCCACTGCAGCGGCGGGCCATCTGCTGCGGTCACGCCGAACTGGTCGGGCGGCAGATCGGCGACGATGCGCCCGCCGTCCATCACCAGCACGCGCGTGGCGAGCGCGCCGATCAGCGCGCTGTCTTCGGATGCGATCACCATCGTGCTGCCAAGGTCGCGCAATTCGCGCAGCCGTTTGATGCACTTCCGCTGAAAGGCAATATCGCCGACGCCCAGCAGATCGTCGATCAGCACGATGTCCGGGGATCCATGCAGCGCCAACGCGAAATTTAGCCGCAGTTGCATGCCGGACGATAGCTTATCGGCCGCGGCATGTTCGAACCCGGATAACTCGGCGAAGTCGATGATCCATTGCGCGCAGTTCTCCCCCCTGGTTTGCCGCCGCGCGGCGTCCAACGCGAACTGCTGCCGGATAACCTCGTTCACCGATCCTCGATCGAGATTTTCGCGTCGCCCCAGAAGCGCGGCAATCCGGCCGAAAATCACCACGCGCCCGCTGGTCGGTAACGTGGCGCCGGCCAGGATGCGCAGCAGGGTGCTTTTTCCGGAGCGCGATGGCCCGGTGAGAAAGACGACGCTGCCGCGCCGGATTTCAAGATCGATGGCCTCCAGCGCCGTGACCGGTTGACCTGTCACGCCCTTCACCCGACCGTTGCGCGCAGAAGAGACGTTGAATCCGGCAATTTTCGCCAGAACCGACACCACATCACGCAAGGTCAAGGAACGGCTTCGCGTGATATCGAAGACCTTTCTCATATCACGGACGCAGATCGCGGTTTCGGAACTCATGTCACCTCATTCAGCGGCGGCCGATGCCATCGCCTCTTGCGACAAAGCCGGGTCGTGGCCTCCGCAGTGCCCTCTTGCCGTGTTGTGCATACGGGGCCAAGGGTTCCCAGATGTCGCGCAAGCGGCTGATATATCGCAGGATTTAATTGAAGCCGCAGAATTGGATCACGTGGCGTTTCCGCTTCACTCAGCACGCCCGACAATACGGGCCCACGGTTTTCATTACCAGACGTCGACCGAAAGAAGATCGCCGCCGCCTTTGCCGGCAGCGCAATCTCCGGCAGCGGCATCATGCACGCGGCTCGGTACGGCAGAGTCTTGGTCTCGCCGAACACGCGCAGAATGGGCGTGGCGCCGGTCACGCCGGAGGCCGGCTGCCCGGACCGTTGCTCACGCCTGCGCCGCCGCCCGGCGAATGAACTGGCTCACCCGTCCCCGGGAAAGGCGAACGTCGCCCAGGCCGGCTTGACCGGCTTTAGGGCGATGCCGCCGGCGGTGAGCGTCAGCCCTTCGGCCAGGGCATCGGCAACCTTGTCGAGCCGCAGCAGCGCCAGCCCCCGCCCCTCCACCGAGGAGCCCATGGTGCCGACCACCTTGTCGCCGGCCAGCACCGGCAGGCCGCCCTCGGCGAGCACGTCGCCGTCCGCCGCCACCACCGGCACCACACGGGTGCGGGCGGTGCCGCGGTATTGCATCCGCGCCACCACTTCCTGGCCGATGAAGCAGCCCTTCTTGAAGTCGATGCCGCCGAGCTGGTCCATATCGGCCTCGTGGGGAAAGGTCTCGGCCAACACGTAGTCGAGGCCGGGCTCGGGCACCGCCAGCGCGATGCGGTGGCGGTGGTAGTCGCGCTCATCCACCAATGTGGCACCGGCGCCGATCAGGGCATCTTCGGCGCCCTCGCGGTCCAGCATGGCGCGAAAGCCCAGTGCCGCCAGCCGCGGGTCCGGCACGGCGTGGTCGAGGCCGCCGGGGGCGCCCTCCCCCCACAGCGCCACCACCGCCGCCTCATCGCCGACCTCGGCAATGGTGACGTCGGCCCGCAGCCGGTAGAAGGCGAGCTTGGCGGCGAGGTCGCCAGCCTGCGGCCGCGCGACGTCGAGCAGGAAGCTGCCGCCTTCCTCGGCCGCAATCTCGGTGATAACGGCCTCGGCCACCATCTTGCCCTGCGGCGTCAGCAGCGCGGCGTGGCTGGCCCGCGCCGGCGACACCGGGCCAAGACTGCCGGTGAGCAACCGGTCGAGAAAGCTGCGCGCGTCCGCGCCGCCGACGGCGATCACCGTGCGGTTGGTGAGGAGGGTGGCAAACATCGGCTCTCCCGTTCCTGCGTCCGCGGCGCTGCGTCGGACGAAACGCCGGCCCGCCCGGCCGGATCCCGCATCATTCGCCAGCGACGAAGTAATGCCACACCCCGTCCGGCGCGATGCCGACGCGGTAGAAGATATAGGCCCCGAACTCCTGCATCTCGCGAAAATCCGACCCGGTGACGATCCGGAACAGCTCGACCATCTGCTCGGGGTCGAGCTGGCGGATTGGGTACCGCGCGAAATACGGCCAGATGAACATTTCCTGCGGCGTGCCCTGGTCGACGTGGACGAAGGGCGCATCCATAAGGTCGACCAGGATGCCGAGCAGCTCGACGCCCTTGGAATCGGGAAAGGTCTTCTGCCACAGCGCGATCGGGTCGGACTCGTCGCCGAACGAGAACACCGGCATCATCTCGTTCGACTGCATCGCGGTGACCAGCCTTTCGAGGCTGCCGCTTTTCGCCGCCTCCACGATACGGCTGCGCATGCGCGCGACCGGGGCCGGCAGCAGGCTGAGGTCGCTGATGACCGCGGGCGGCGTCTGGTCCGCATCCTTGCTCTTGGCGTCGTCGGGGCGCACGGCATGGGCGCCCTCGCCGGCCGGCGAGGGCGGACGCTTGGCGTCGGATGATTTCGGGTCGGCGGGTTTGGCCCCCGCCGGCGGAACCTGGATGGTCTCGGTGCGGACCTTGGTCTCGGCAATCGCCGGCTGTGAGGCCGGCGCCAGAGAGGCAACCGCGGCGAGCATGGCAAGCAGGAGGCGCGAAGCAGACATGCGGCGATCCTAACGTCGGTTGACGACGGGAGCGAGGCGTTGTGCCAGCCCGCCGCAATCTGCCAAACCGATTCCGCGCCCGCCTGCAAGCCGATGCTGCAACTGCGGATTTCGTCAGGCCACCGTGTCCGATTGGCCGACCAAACAAGCCTATGGCGTTAAGATTTTGATTTATCGCACATTCCTGCGAAACACGGCGTCCCGCACTTGTCGGACGTGCGCCAGCCGATCACTGATGGGTGCGCTGGACGGTGTACTCGCCGGCGCGGATGCGCTCGGCCAGCGCCTCGGCAAAAACGGCCGCGGGCTCCTCGCCATAGGTCGCAACAAGCTCCTGAAACGCCAGGAAAATCGCCGCCTGGGCCAGGCAGTCGGGATCGAGACCGTCGACCGCCGCCTCATCCCACGCCTCGCCGAGATAGCCGAGGGCGACCCGGCGCTGCTCCGCATCCGCAGCGGCATCGGCCTGGGTCGTCGAGCAGTGATGGAAGTCAGACACGGCACGCCTCTCCGCAGCATCCTCGGGCGGGGGCCGCCCAAATTCGCTGCGAACCTAGCACGCCGCCCCCTCAAATCGTCGACAGCGGGTTAATGATTATTTGAGAAACGGTTAACGCCCATGGTCTCATTTTACCGAATCCGCGCCGCCCACCGGCTGAGACTTTGATTCCGCTTGTCGCGGCAACGGCTTGAGCGAGAGTCGGATTCGGCCGGTCAGTTGCTGTAGCGGGCGACGACGTCGTGGGCGAGCTTGGAGCCCTCGCTCAGGTAGCGCTCGACCGCAAGCGTCGCCGCCGGGGTGCAACTGCGGTAGGTCCGTTCGAACGCGACATAGCCGCTGTTGAAGCCGCGCGTGAGCTTGTCCTTGCGGTCCTCGCTCTGCGCCTCCGCCTCGATCAGCGCCTGCATCTCGTTGCGCCAGCGCTGGCCCTCCGGCGCGCCGCACAGCGGCCGCAGATAGTGCAGCGCACCCATGATCTCGGCGATCCGCATCAGGTCGCCCTCATAGGGCGGCGGCGGCGCCAACGGCAGCGCGACCGCCGGCTTGGCGTCCTCGGCCGGCGGCTTCGGACCCGGCGCGCCCTGCCCACTGCGGCCGCCGCTGGAATGGCGGGGCTGGGTCGGCTGGCTGGGCTGCAGCATCTGGGGCGGCGGCGGCGGACGGCGCGGCGCAAACAGATCGAAGAAGAACCAACCGCGCGGCGGCGGCGGCGGCCCCGGCGGCCCGCCGACACTGCCCGGCGGACGCAGTTGCGCCTCGGCGGGAGAAGCCGCGAGCAGGACCAAGAGCAGTGCGAGATGTCGCCACATCGCCATCAGATATGACGCGCTCCGCCGGCGCGGACAAGTCGCGCCCGACCGCTGGCGCCAAAATTACCGGATCGGACGGCGCCGCGCTACCAGGCAATGCCGAGGCTGGCGGCCGCCGCCGCGGCGAGTTCCGGCAGGCGGTCGGTGGTGGGGCGGGCGGCCAGCGCGGCACGGTCGACCCAGGCGACGTCGGGCGCTTCCGCGCTCGGCGCCGGCTCTCCGGCCAGCCACTCGGCCGCGAAGCAGGCGACCACCATGTGGCGCGCGACTCGGCCATCGTCGTCGCGGTGGATGATCTCGGCATGGCCGATGAAGGCCGCCGGCCGCACCTCGCAGCCGACTTCCTCGCGCACCTCGCGGCACAGCGCCTCCATCAGCGTTTCGCCAAGCTCGACCCCGCCGCCGGGAAGGCTCCACAGCCCAGCCATCGGCTGGAAGCCGCGGCGGGCGACCAGCAGGCGGCCGCCGTGAAAGATGGCGGCGCTGGCGCCGAGCACCGGTGCGGCGGGGTAATGGCGGGAAACCGGGTCCATGGCCGCCTCAGGGTCCTGACCAGTTCGCTTTGGCCAGATCGTCTTGACCGGATCGCTTTGCCGACTCGCTTCGGCCGGTCAGTCGGCAAACAGCGCGTCGACCTCGTCCTGGGTCTCGCTGGCCGATTCGACATCTTGCAGCGGCTTGCCGTGAATCACCGCGCTGGCTTCCGACAGGTGTTCCTTGAGGCTGGCGAGTGTCATCTCGACCACGGCGCGGGATTCCTCCTCCGACATCCCGATCGTCAGCGCCTCGCGGGCCGCGACGATGATGCTGGTCATGGTGCCCCCCAGTTCGTCGAGTCGGCGGCGCAGCACCAGCGGCGCCTGATGGTAGGCTTCGATGGCGAGGTCGCGCGCCTTGAAGGTCGAGCGCGAGAAGTGCTCGACATAATCCGCCGGTTCCCACGCCTGCAGTTCCTCGACGCAGCTCGGATCGTCGTTGACAATCTCGAGCAGCATGATCGCCTCGTTGAAGCGGTTCAGATAGTCGGTCGCCAGCCCCGTCTCCGGGTGCAGGTTCGCCGCCTTCAGTCGCTCCGGATCAATCCGCGGTCCGTGGGATCTGGTATGGTTCGCGTCAGCCAAGGTCATCGGTCGGCCGGTCGTGGTAGAAAATCCGGCCGATTATCCGGCCAACGGTTAAACATCCGGATAACGCCGATCTTACCATAGGTTATGTGTGGACGCTTCGTCATCTCGTCTCCGGAGTCGCGGCTACGGGAGTGCTTCGGCATGGTCGGCCCGGCACCGCTCGGACCGCCGCGCTACAACGTGGCGCCGACCCAGCCGATCCCGATCGTCCGGCTGAAGACAGCGTGCGCCGATTGGCACTGGTGCGCTGGGGCTTCCTGCCGGCCTGGGTCAAGGACCCGTCAGCGTTTGCGCTTCTGATCAACGCCCGTGCCGAGGGCCTGCTCGACAAGGCGGCCGGTCCGCCTTGATGGCGCAGCCGGCCTGAACAGGAGCCTTACGGTGCCACCCGGCGCGCCCTGCCCGGCCGAACCGGCCGGGCGTCGGCATGTTGCAGCGTCATGCCGCCCGCACCTCGGCAAGGAACTGGCCGACCTCGCGCTTCAGCAGTTCGGCCTGGCTGGCGAGTTCGTTGGCGGCGCCGAGCACCTGGTTGGCCGCTGAACTGGTCTCCTCGGTCGAGCGCGTCACCCCGGCGATGTTGGCGTTGACCTCGGCGGTGCCGTTGGAGGCCTGCTGCACGCTGCGGGCAATCTCCCGCGTCGTCATGCCCTGCTGCTCGACCGCGGCGGCGATGGCGGCGGAGATGCCGTTCATGCGCTCGATGACCGCCGAGATCGCGCCGATCGCATCGACGGCGCTGCCGGTGGCGCCCTGGATCTCGGCGATTTGGCTGGCGATCTGCGCCGAGGCCTTGGCGGTCTGGTCGGCCAGTGTCTTGACCTCGCTCGCCACCACGGCGAAGCCGCGCCCGGCCTCGCCGGCCCGCGCCGCCTCGATGGTGGCGTTGAGCGCCAGCAGGTTGGTCTGGCCGGCGACGTTGCCGATCAGATCGACGATCTCGCCGATGCGCTCGGCTCCGGCCGACAGGCTCTTCACCTGGTTGACGGTGGCGCGGGCATCGTTGGCGGCGCCGGCGGCGATGCGGGCGGATTCCTCGACCTGGCGGGAGATCTCCTGCACCGAGGCCACCAGTTCCTCGGCCGCAGCCGCGACGCTGTGAACGTTGGTCGAGGCTTCCTCAGACGCCGCCGACACCGCAACCGACTGATGCGAGGTTTCCTCCGCGGTCGCGGTCAGGGTCTGGGCCGAGGCGCGCAGCTCGGTGGCGGCCGCCGACACGGTGTCGATGATGGCGCTGGTGACGCGGTCGAACTGGTGGACCAGGTTCTCGATCTTCTCGGCGTGGGCGTGGCGGGCGGCCTCCTCGCCGGCGTGGGCGGCCTCCAGCCGCTCTCGCTCCAGGGCGTGGCTCTTGAACACCTCGACCGCGGCGACCATCTCGCCGACCTCGGAGCGCCGATCGTAAACCGGAACCTCGACGGTGAGGTCGCCGCGCGCCAGCGCCGCCATGGTCGCGGTGATGCTGCGCAACGGCCGCACCACCGCGCCGAGCACCGTCCAGAAGCCGAAGCCGACGACGCCAAGGCTCGCCAGCGACAGCGCGGCCACCAGCATGCGGGCGTTGTCGTTGGAGCCCTTCGCGGCCTGGAACGCGCTGTGGGCCCGCTCGGTCTGCAGATCGACCAGCTTTTCGAGCACCGAGGTGATGGGGTCAACCGCCGCGTAGAGCCGTTCGGTCACGAAACGGTCGAGCGCGAGGCGATCCTGGCGGGCCATGATGTCGCGCAGCTCCGCCAGCGCCGGCTCGGCCGCCGACATCAGCCGCTTGGCATCGCGCACCAGCCGCGCCTCCTCGTCGTCGATCCCGATGGCGGCGGCGTAGGCGCCGAAGGTGCGGGCCGCGAGCGCAAGCGCCTCGTCCATCTGACGGCGGCCAACCTCGAACGGCGCGATGCCGGCGCGAACCTTGTGGGCGTTGTCGACAACGGACACGGCATAGGCGTCGCTGACGTGCTTGAGCAGATCCATCGGCTTCACGCGGTCGGCATAGACCGACTGCAGGCCGTGCTCGGCGACGTCCGCCACGTGAAAGGTCGAAACGCCCAACAAGCCAAGGGCAATCGTCAACGCGGTCAACACCGCGAGCAGTCGGGCTTTGATTGTCGTCATGTCTCCCTCCGGGAGCGTGGAGCCGAGACCGTGGCTGTTCCACGCTGGCTCTCATCCGGCCGCGTAACGGAGACGGCGTTAGTTATTGATTAAATGAAGCGCCGGAGATGAAATTGACGCACACAATTTTCCGAACGAGATGCACCAATCGTCGTCGCGTGCGCCACGCGGTTCCGGGCGACCGTTCGCGGAAACGCCCGCCGCAAGGTCCGAATCGGACAGGGTTCGGCGACTGGGCTGATCGGCCGGATTTGGCATCACAGCATCACAGCACCTTGCCGGGGTTGAACAGGCCGCCCGGATCGAGCGCGCGTTTGACGGCGTGCATCAGGTCGAGTTCGACGGCGTCCTTGACGCCGGGCAGCAGCGCCCGCTTCAGCCGGCCGATGCCGTGCTCGGCCGAGATCGAGCCTTTGTGGCGGGCGACGACGGCGTGCACCGCGGCGTTCATCTCCTCCCAGCGGGCGAGGAACGCCGCCGTATCGGCACCAACCGGCTGGCTGACGTTGAAATGGATGTTGCCGTCGCCGAGGTGGCCGAACGGCACCACGCGCGAGCCGGGGACGACCGCCTCCACCGCCGCCGACGCCTCGGCGATGAAGGCCGGCGCCGCCGTCAGGGGCACCGAAACGTCGTGCTTGATCGAGGCGCCTTCCGGCTTCTGCGCCTCCGGAACGGTCTCGCGCAGCCGCCACAGCGCGGCGCGGGCGGCCAGGCTGTCGGCGATCACGGCGTCCTCGATCAGGCTGCCGCCATGAGCCTCGGCCAAAAGGTGCTCGAGCACGTCGCGCAGGCCGCCGGGGTCGGGCGAGGAGACCTCCAGCAGCACATACCAGGAATGCGTCCCGGCCAGGGGATCGCGACTGCCCGGAATATGGGCGAGCACGAAATCGAGGCAGATACGGGCCATCACCTCGAAGGTGGTGACGGCGGCGCCGGCATGGGCGCGGACGAGGCCGAGCAGCGCCAATGCCGCCTGCGGCGAGGCGACGCCGACCAGCGCGGTCTCGATCGAGCGCGGCGCCGGGAACAGCTTCAGCACCGCGGCGGTGATGATGCCGAGGGTGCCTTCGGCGCCGATGAACAGATGGCGCAGGTCGTAGCCGGTATTGTCCTTGCGCAACTTGCGCAGGCCGCGCCAGATGCGGCCGTCGGCCAGCACCACCTCCAGCCCGAGCACGAGGTCACGGGCGGTGCCGTAGGCGATCACCTGGGTGCCGCCGGCGTTGGTGGCGAGGTTGCCGCCGATGGTGGCGGTGCCCTCGGCGGCGAGCGACAGCGGGAACAGCCGGCCGACCGCGGCGGCGGCATCCTGGGCCCGCTTCAGGGTGACGCCGGCCTCGCAAATCATGGTCTGGGTGTCGAGGTCGACTTCGCGGATGCGGTCGAGCCGGGCGGTGGAGAGCACCAGTTCGCGGCCGCTGCGGTCGGGAATCTGGCCGCCGACCAGGCCGGTATTGCCGCCCTGCGGCACGATCGGCGTCGCGGTTTCGCCGCACAGCCGCACCACCGCCGCCACCTCATCGGTCGAGCCCGGCCGGACCACCGCCCGCGCCACACCGGCGAACAGCCCGCGCGGCTCATTGAGGTAGGGCGCGCTGTCGGCGGAGCCGGTCAGGACGTGGCGCGCGCCGACCACGGCGGCGAGGCGATCGAGCAACGGGTCGGGCAACGCGGTCATCGGAGCGGACGTCCTGCTGCCGCCATGAAGCACGGCGTCCCGAAGAACGGGCGATGCCCGGCATCTCCGGCCGCGCGCGAAGCGGGGCGGCGTGGTGCCGGCCGTCCCGGCGCGCCGCCCGTTGCGCCGCGGCGCCTCGGCTCAGCCGCCCTCGCCGACCTTGGCGTTCTCGGCCTTGGATTTGGGCTCATCGGCGAGACCGTGCTTCAGCTTGGTTTCGATCTTCGCCAGATCATCCGGCTCGGGCTTGAGGTCGCGGGCGTGGCTCCACTGGAACACCGCTTCGAGCCTGCGCCCCACCTTCCAATAAGCGTCGCCGAGATGGTCGTTGATCACCGGATCGTCGGGCTTCAGCTCGATGGCGCGCTCAAGCTCCGCCACCGCCTCATCGACGCGGCCGAGCTTGAAATGCGCCCAGCCCAGGCTGTCGACGATATAGCCGTCATCCGGCCGAAGCTGGACGGCGCGGCGGATCATCTCGATTCCCGGCTCAAGGTTGATGCCCTGATCGATCCAGGAATAGCCGAGATAGTTCAGCACGTGCGGCTGGTCCGGAAACAGCTCCAGCGCCTTCTTGAAATCGACCTCGGCCCTCGACCACTCCTTGGAGCGCTCAAGGCAGATGCCGCGGAAGTAATAGATCATCCAGTTCCGGCGTTCCGGCTGGTCGATGCTGTCAATTCCGGTGGTGTATACCTTCGCCGCATCCTCGAAATTCTTACGGCCGCGCAACACGTTGCCGAGCGCGAGCACCGCCTCCAGATCGTCGGGGTCGGCCTTCACCAACGCTTCGAGGTGTGCGCGCGCCTCGTCGGTGCGGTCGAGCAGGTCGAGGTTGAGGCCAAGCTGGATTTCGGCGTTGCGCTTCAGCGGCGACTTGTCGGGAATGCGCTCATAGACCTCGATCGCCAGTTCCGGCTTCTTCAGCGTCTCGTACAGGTCGGCCAGCGACAACAGCGCCAGCGGATGGGTCGGTGCCAGGAACAGCGCGAACTGCAGATAGATCAGGCCGAGGTCTTCGCCGCCCTGGCGGCCGAGCGCGGAGCCGAGGCCGTACAGCACCTCGGCGGCGCCATCCTGGGCCGAGCGCACCAAAGGCGGCAGGCTCTGGTCCTTCTCCAGCGTCTCGACGGCGTCGACCACCAGCGGGTGCTGCGGCATCGCCTTGTCGAAGGTGGCGTAGACGCGGAGCGCCTCCTCGCGCTGGCCGTTGCGCGACAGCCAGCGGGCGTAGGACTCCACCACCCGCAGCGCGGTCTGATCGGCCTTGTAGGCGCGCTCAAGCCGCTTGCCCGCCTCTTTCTTCTGGCCGGCGAGATCGAGAATCATGCCGGCGTGCATGTCGCGGAAGGTGGCGTACCAATCCGGCCCCTGCAGCTTGTCGAGCAGCTCGATCGCGCTCTTGGTGTCGCCGGCGCCATAGGCGGTCCAGGCGGCGAGCAGGGTCGCGGTGAGATCGGCGATCGGCGCGCGCACCGACTGGGCGAGCTGGGTCCGCGCCGTCTGGTACTGCCGGGCCTTGATGGCGCGGACTGCGATGGCGAGGCGGGCGATGCGGTGCTGGCGGTCGAGCTGCACCAGCCGCTCGCCGAGCGCGGCAGCATCGTCGATGTCGCCCTGCGCCAGCATCACCAGGAAGGCGCGCTCCATCACCTCGGTGTTTTTCGAATCGACGCGCAGCGCCGCCTTGAAAAAGGTGGTTGCGGAGGCATTGTCGCGCAACGAGCCGGCCAGGCGACCGGCAAGATAGCTGCCGGAGAGCGACAGCCGCCCGTAATCCTCGCCGGATGCGTCCGAGCGCGCGATCGCGGGCCCGGCCACGACGGATGAGATGGCGAGCGCGGCCACCAGCGAACGGCCTCTGATCGTCAAGGAGGAATCCTCTGTTCCGCCGGCTGAGGCCGGCCATATCCAAGCGAGAATGGACGCTTTCCGTGGCGCGGGCAAGGACGACGGACCGCACCGCAAATTGCCTCTTGCGCCCGCCGCAAAGATGCGGTTGATCGGCCGCCTCCATGCCGCACATTGACCGCGCTTCAGCCAAAATCAATCTGACGTTGCACGTCACCGGCCGCCGGGTGGACGGTTGGCACCGGCTCGAAAGCCTCGTGGTGTTCGCCGGCGCCGCCGACGCGCTGACGCTGGACCCCGGCCCCGCGCTGGCGCTGACGGTCGCGGGACCGACTGCCGCCGCCGCCGGACCCGACGACGACAATCTGGTGGCGAAGGCCGCCCGCGCCCTCGCCGCGCGGGTGCCGGGCCTGATCCTGGGCCGGTTCGTGCTGGTGAAGCGGCTGCCGGTGGCGGCCGGCCTCGGCGGCGGCTCGGCCGACGCCGCAGCGGCGCTGCGCCTGCTGGCGCGGGCCAACGGCCTCCCCCCGGACGATGCTCGCCTCTATGAAGCGGCGTGCGCGACCGGCGCCGATGTTCCGGTCTGCCTCGCCTCGCGGTCGCGGATGATGCGCGGCACCGGCCACGAGCTCGGGCCGCTGCTCGGGCTGCCGGCGCTGCCGGCAGTGCTGGTCAACCCGCGGGTGCCGGTGCCGACGGTGGCGGTGTTCAAGGCGCTCGCCATCGCGCCGGGCACCGACATCGCCTCGAGCCACCCGGCCGACGACCGCATCCCGACCGAGCGCGAGGCGCTGATCGCGCAACTGGCCGACCTTCGCAACGATCTCGAGCCGCCGGCGCGGGCGATGGCGCCCGAGATCGACGCCGTGATCGCGGCGCTGGCCGCCACCGCCGGCGCCAGATTGGTGCGAATGTCGGGCTCGGGCGCCACCGTGTTCGGGCTCTACGCCACGCCGCGCGACGCGCTCAAGGCGGCAACCGCGCTGCGCCGCGCCCATCCCGGCTGGTGGGTGCGGGCGACCATGCTGCGGTAACGGCAAATCGACGCCCGCTTGCCCCGCACCGTCGCTATTCCGTTCGGAAGCTGCTGACAGCGCTCTCGGCATGGATGTAGGCTTGGCTCAGGTCTGGGAGACCAGGTCCGGGAGAGTTGTCGATGCGAACGATCATGGTGGCGGCGGCAGTGCTGGTGCTGGGTGGAACGGCCTGCCTGGCCGAGGAAGAGGAAATCCGCGACCGTTACCTGCTGGTGATGCAGGAGCGCGGCGGGCTGGCGCCCGGTACCCGGCCGGCCTGCTTTGCCGCCTGGAAAACGCAAGTCACCGAAGCCTATTTCAAGTCCTGTCCGTGGGACGCCCCGCGCCGCGCCAGACCGCGAGCGGCGGAAAGCTGGGATATCTTCGACTGGCGCTGGTGACATCGGAGGCCGCCGTGACACCACAAGATGTCCGCCGCATCGCCCTCGCCCTACCGGAAGCGATCGAGAGCCAGCATCTGGGCCGCCCTGAATTCCGCTCCGGCGGCAAAACCTTCGCCACGCTGCCCGACGAGCAGCGGGTGGTGCTGAGGCTGCACCATGCCCAGCAGGAGCGGCTGGTGCGCATCGACCCCGCCCGCTTCGCGCCGGCCACCGGCGGCTTTGGCCAACTCGGCTGGACCTCGCTGTCGCTCGCCGGTGCCGACGAGGCGGCGCTGCAGGAAGCGCTGAAGATGGCCTGGCGCAACGTCGCGCCGAAGAGTGCGATCTTCCGGCTCCGCGCCAGCGTTTGATCCCAGCGGCCTCAGAGCATTTTCCGCACAAGTGGGTTCCGGTTGTGCGCTCGCTGTCGCGGTTCCCGCGGGATGAGGCGAGCTGGCGTTGGTGGAAGCTCAAGCTCAAAGGCCGCGGGGATCAGAGACCGCCAACACACCGGTTCGACCGCCGTAAAAACGCCAATGGCCGGGACGATGCCCGGCCATGACGAGATTGCGATCGCGTGACGCCCGTCAGTGCGCCTTCACCAGCGGCTCGTTCTCCGGCAGCTGCTGGGTGCCACCGCCGCAGGCCATGATCTTTTCGGCCGGCGGCACCGCGATGTCTTCCATCTGCTCGGTCGAGCCACCGCAGGCGCGCATCTCGGCCACCGCAGCCGCGGTGGTGGAGCTCGCCTGGTCCTGCTTGCGCTTGGGCGCGCTCTTCCAGTCGGCCGACTGCTGGGCGATCGGCGCGTCCGCCAGCTTGCGCGACTTGTCGAAGTCGAACTTGAGGAACTTCTTGGACAGCGGGCCCCAATAGCCGCGCTTGCCGAGGTCGTAGAACTTGCGCTCGAACGCGCTCTTGAGGAACGCCTTGAGGCAGCCGACCAGATAGCTGCGACGCAGCGGGTCGCGCTCCCACATGTAGCCGAACAGCGCCTTGTTCATGTAGAACCGGCGGTAGTTCTTCATCACCAGATCGAGCAGTTCGGCACGGTCCAGCGCCTTCGACCGCATGATCGGCGTGACGAAGTTGTACTTCTCGAAGTCGAACACCTCGACCTTGTCGCCCATCTCCTTGAACAGATCGGAGAACGGCCAGGGCGTGTACATTGACCAGTTGGCAAGGTCCGGGTTCCAGTCCCGAACCATGCGGTAGGTCTCCTCCAGCGTCTCGGCCGTCTCGTTCTCCAGCCCGACGATGAACTGGGCCTCGGTGACGATGCCGGCATTGCGCAGCAGATCGATCGCCCGCTTGTTCTGGCCGACCGTGGTTTCCTTGTTGAAGATGTCGAGATTGAGCTGGGCGGCGGCTTCGGTGCCGAGCGAGATGTGGACGAGGCCGGCCTTGCGATAGAACGGCAGCAACTCCTCGTCGCGCATGACGTCGGTGACGCGGGTGTTGATGCCCCACTGGACCGGCAGGTTGCGCCGGATCATCTCCTCGCAGAACTCAATGAACTTCTTGCGATTGATGGTGGGTTCTTCGTCCGCCAGGATGAAGAAGCCGACCTTGTACTTGGTGACCAGCTCCTCGATCTCGTCGACCACCTTCTTGGGGTCGCGGACGCGATAATCGCGCCAGAATTTCCACTGCGAGCAGAAGCTGCAGGTGAACGGGCAGCCGCGGGCGAGGTTGGGGGTGGCGACGCGGGTGCCGGTCGGGATGTAGATGTATTTTTCCCAGTCCAGAATGCCCCAGTCGGCGACGATGGAATCGACGTCGCGGATCGGCGGCTCGGCCTGGGTCGCGATGACCTTGGAACCCTCGGAATAGGCGATGCCGGCGACCTGGCCGCGGCAATCGGGCCAGCGCTTTTCGTCGACCGCGCGGGCGAGGTTCAGCATCACCGCCTCACCCTCGCCGCGCACCACCGCGTCGATCCAGGGCGCCTCGAACAGCACCTGCTGGTACATGAAGGTGCCGTGGATGCCGCCGAGCACGGTGACGACGTTGGGATGCACTTCCTTGGCGATCTGCAGCACCCGCTCGGCCTTGTAGATGGCGGGGGTGATCGCGGTGGTGCCGACGATATCCGGCTTCTCCTTGGCGAGCTCGGCGCGCAGCTCGTCCTCCGACAGATCGTCGGTCATCGCGTCGATGAAGCGGATGTCGCTGTAGCCGCCGGCCTTCAGGTATCCGGCGAGATAGGCGACCCACGCCGGCGACCATTTGCCGGCAATCTCGGCGCCGCCGGAGTGATAGTTGGGATGGACGAGCACGATCCGCATGCGAGCCTCCGCGGGGGCGATACCCCATACCGGCCCCCGGCCATTTCGGCGCTGGGGCGGGAGTGCTTTTTGACCGGGCGTTGGTATGTGCGCGGCAAACGGGTGTCAACATCGCTTTCCATAGCTGCCGCCGCATCCGTGTCACGTCGGATGGACAATTGGTCGCTTGAGCGGCGCCGCTGGCCGGGTACCGTCACCGCCTGCGCCCGTCAGCGCGCCCGTCCGGGCCGCCCCCTTGCCGAGTGCCCGGCAGAAATGCCTTTTCCCGCCAGGAATTCTGGGCCAAAGGCGGGGTCGCGACGCGGCCACCCGCCACGCGACCGTCAACGAGCAAGGCGAACGATGGGTCACCTGACGTTCCTCACCGGCCCCACCCGCAGCGGCAAGAGCCGGCGAGCCGTCGAGATTGCCGGCGGCTGGGGCGATGACGTCGCCTTCGTCGCGACCTATCCGGTCGACCCCGGCGATGCCGAGATGGTCGAGCGGGTGCGCCGCCATCAGGCCGAGCGGCCGCCGTCGTGGCGCACGCTGGAAGCGCCCGAGCGCGTCGCCGACGCCCTTTGCGCGCTCGACCCCGCCCCGGCCGGCGCCCTGATCGACAGCGTGGTGCTGTGGACGGCGACGCGGTTCGAGCGGCCAGACGCGGAGATCGTCGCGGCGTGGGAGGCCGAGCTGGCGGGGCTGAAGGCGGCGCCGTTCCCCTCGGTCCTGGTCGGCGACGAAATCGGCTGGAGCCCGGTGCCGATGGACGCGTCGCTGCGCCGCTTTCGCGATCTGGTCGGCATTCTCGGCCAGCGCGCCGCCGCCGCCGCCGATGAGGCGTGGCTGATCGTGGCCGGCTGCCCGGTTAAGCTGAAATGATGCACGTCCTGTCGTTACGCCGCCGGCCGCCCATGCCCTCTCCCCTTGCGGGAGCTGGCGCCCGCGCTTTGCTCGGGCGTGTTTGCATCACCTCTCACCCGGCCCGGATTTCGCGTCGTTCAATCCTCGCCGCCCTCTCCGTCGGAAAGGAGCGCGTCCGTCATCATGCTGCGTGAGTCCGGTTCGTTTCCGTCTCCTGGGCTCATCGCCCGCGAGCGCCGCGCCGTCCTGGCGGCGGTGATCTATTTCACCCGCATCCCCCTGCCCCGGCTGCCCGCGCTCGCGGCCGAGGACTGGCAGCGCGCCACCACCTACTGGCCGCTGATCGGGCTCGGCGTCGGCATCGTGACGGCGGCGGTCTATGTTCTGGCGTCGCTGGGCCTGCCGGCGCCGGTTTGCGCCGGCTTGGCCCTGGCCGCGGGCGTCATCCTCACCGGCGCCCAGCACGAGGACGGCTTCATCGACGTCTGCGATGGTCTGGGCGCCGCCACCAAGGAGCGGATGCTGGAGATCATGCGCGACTCGCGCATCGGCGCGTTCGGCGCCATCGGCATCGTGCTGATGCTCGGGTTGAAGTGGCAGGCCCTGGCAGCGATGCCGTTCGAGGTGGTGCCGTTTGCGCTCGTCGCCGGCCACGCCTTCAGCCGCACCCTCGGCGCCGCGGTGATGGCGGTGCTGAGCTATGCCCGCACCGACGAGAGCCGCGCCAAGCCGATGGTGAGCGACCTCGGCGGCGACCGGCTGGGGCTGGTGATCGCGCTCGGCATCGTGCCGCTGGTGCTGCTGCCAGGGGCGGCGATCCTGCCAGCGGCGATGGCCGGGGCGGCGATGTGGACGGCGTGCGTCGCCTCATTCCGCAGCCGCCTCGACGGCTATACCGGCGATTGCCTGGGCGCCACCCAGCAGCTTTGCGAGCTGGCGATCCTGCTTTCGGTGCTGGCCGCGGTGTGATGCTGATCCTGGTGCGCCATACCCACGTCGCCGGGGCCAACGGCCTGTGCTACGGCCGCCACGAGGTCGAATTGGCCGCGAGCTTCGCTGACGAAGCGGAGGCGGTGCGCGCGGCACTGCCGGCGATCGACGCTGTCTATACCAGCCCGGCCGAGCGCTGCCGCGCGTTGGCGAACCGGCTCGGCCATGGCGCGATCATCGACCCGCGCCTGCACGAGCTCGACTTCGGCCGGTGGGAGGGCAAGCGCTGGGACGAGATTTCCCGCGCCGACCTCGACGCCTGGGGCGCCGACTTCGTGACCGGCTCGCCGCCCGGCGGCGAATCCCTCACCGCGCTGGCCGCCCGCGCCAACGCCTTCGCCACCGAAATAACCTTACGTCATGCCAACAACGTGGTGGTTGCCGTCACCCATGGCGGCGTCATCCGCGCCTTGGTGGCACGCGACCGCGGCCTTGCCCTGGCCGAGGCGTTCACGGTCGAGGCGCCGCCCGGCAGCGTCCATATCCTCACCAAGCTTGCCCCGGCCGGCCCGGTTTCGTAGCAAGCACCACACCTTTTCAGCCGAGTTCGCCGCGTGACCCAGTCCCTCGCCGACGTCGTCTTCACCCCCGCCCCCGCCGACCTGCCCAAGCGCGCCCGGACCTTGATGATCCAGGGCACGGCCTCAGACGTCGGCAAAAGCATGGTGGTGGCGGCGCTGTGCCGCGCCTACACCCGCCGCGGCCTCAAGGTGCTGCCCTACAAGGCGCAGAACATGAGCAACAACGCCGCGGTGGCCGTCGACAGCGACCTGCCGCCGGGGCCGGACGGCGAGATCGTCCGCGGCGAGATCGGGCGGGCCCAGGCGCTGCAGGCCCGCGCCTGCAAGGCGCCGCCCTCGATCCACATGAACCCGGTGCTGCTGAAGCCGCAGACCGACATCGGTTCGCAAGTGGTGCTGCGCGGCCGGGTGCTCGGCAATTGTCCGGCGCGGATCTATCACAAGATGCGCCACGCCTTGATGCCGGCGGTGCTCGACAGTCTGCGGCGGCTGCAGGCCGAAGCCGACCTCGTCATCGTCGAGGGTGCCGGCTCCGGCGCCGAGGTTTACCTGCGCTCAAGCGACATCACCAACATGCGGCTGGCCGAGTCGGCCGAGCTGCCGGTGGTGATCCTGTCGGACATCGACCGCGGCGGCACCATGGCCGCCATTGTCGGCAGCCATGCCCTGCTCAGCGAGGCCGACCGGGCGCGGGTGGCGGGCTACATCGTCAACAAGTTCCGCGGCGATTTTTCGCTGTTCGAGCCGGGCTGCGTCACCATCACCGAGCATACCGGCTGGCCGTTCCTCGGCGTGATCCGCTGGTTCGACCGCGCCGACCGCCTGCCGGCCGAGGATTCGCTCGCGTTGGAGCGCCCGGCCGAGTTCGGCGGCCGCGGCCTCAACGTCGCGGTGCCCCGCCTCTCCCGCGTCGCCAATTTCGACGACCTCGACCCGCTCGCCGCCGAGCCGGGGGTGGCGGTGCGCTGGGTGCAGCCGGGCAACCCGATCCCGGCCGACACCGACGTCGTGGTGCTGCCGGGCTCGAAAGCCACCCGCACCGACCTCGCGGTGCTGCGCAAGGAGGGCTGGGACATCGACATCCTTGCCCATGTCCGCCACGGCGGCCGGGTGGTCGGGCTGTGCGCCGGCTTCCAGATGCTGGGCAAGGTGGTGCGCGACCCGCTCGGTCTCGAAGGTCCGGCCGGAGAGACCGCGGGGCTCGGCCTGCTCGACATCGAGACCGAGATCACCACCGACAAGCGCCTGATCGACCTCGACGTCACCGACCGCGTCTCCGGCCAGCGCGTCACCGGCTACGAGATGCACATGGGCCGCACCACGGGGCCGGGCTTGGCGCGGCCGTGGCTGATGCTGGACGACGGCTCGGGCGCCCGGCCGGAAGGCGCGGTTTCGGCCGACGGCCGCGTGAGCGGCGCCTATGTCCACGGCCTGTTCGGCTCGGACGCCTTCCGCGCCCATTGGCTGACCACGGTGGGGGCGAATGCCTCCGCGCTCGACTTCGAGGCCCGCACCGAGGCGGCGCTGGACGCACTGGCCGACCATGTCGAGGCCAATCTCGACCTCGACGCCCTGCTCAAGCTGGCGCGGTAGCGCCAGCGCACGGCGCAAGCGCGTTCCCCGCAAGAGCGGACACCGCGGCCTCCCGCCATCGGCATCCGGGGCCGTTGGTATAGCTCACACGGATTCCGGCTGATCGCGTCGTATTGCTGGACCGCCGCGCCAAAAGCCCTTGCTCGGAACGAGATTTCCCGAAGGCCGGACAATGAAACGGCGGCCGGAGCGGCCGTTTTTCGTGTCGCCACTGCCGGCACCATGCGGCCTGACCGACAAAGTCGCAGGCAAACCCCGACACAAACAAGTTTCATTTAAAATCATATTGGATCTAGCACAAGCTGATCTATAAATCGGCGTCAGCATCATTCCGCAAAGTCAACAAATTACCCCTCATAGTTTCGTTGGAGCGGTTGCAAAACCCTAAAAATTGCGAATGACATCATTCGCCTTGATTCGATCACATGATGATCGATTACGGGACACAGCTCTGTCCTCTTCGGTCGTTAGTCACCATGCCCGGACATAACGAGTAAAGGAGTTGTCCCGGATGGTAAAAGGCATTAGTCTGGCACTTGGGGTTATTACGTTCTGCTCTCTAATTGCCCCAGCTAACGCCAAACCCTACAAGACAAGCCGAAACGCTCACTCCTCTCACACCTACGTCGACAATCACTACAAACACGGTCGCTACTACTACGGACCGGGCGCCGGCCGCCGCGCCAATGCCAAGCCGGCGCGCCGCCACGTATCGTCCGTCGCCGGCGGCTGGGCGTCGGGTGGCATGGCCGCCCGCAGCTGGACATCGGGTGGCATGGCTGGCCGCGGCTGGACAACGGGCGACCTCGTCGCCCGCGCCGAGCGCTACCTCGGCTCCAACCCCACCAACCAGCGCACGCTGTGGTGCTCCGACTTCATGAACCTCGTTGCCGCCGGTTCCGGCACCGGCTCGCGCCTCGCCAAGTCGTGGGCCAATTGGGGCCGGCCGTCGGCGGGCAGGCCCGGCGACGTCGTCGTGCTGTCCCGCAAGGGCGGCTACCACGTCGGCGTGGTCAAGGACTTCGACCGCGCCGGCAACCCGATCGTCATTTCCGGCAATTCCGGCGGCACCCGCGGCAACCGGATGGTTTCGATCAGCTCTTATTCCGCCGGGCGGGTGGTGTCCTACCGCGCCCCGAGCTGACGCGCGATCCGACCCGAAGCAGACAGGACGGCCGCCCGGCGACGTTGCCGCGGCGGCCGTCGGCTCACGCCAGCCACCAGATCGCGTTCGGCGACTTGGTCATCCTGGCTGGCCAGATGCACCGGCGGCCGGCGCCCGCATCGGCAAACGGCGACAACTGCCGCGGCTGCGCCAGCGGGCCAAATTGCCCCGGTGGATTGATCGCGCCGCGTCCTGCACCATGTCTCAGACCAGTCGTCCGCACGTCGTCCGAAAGGTCGATTGCCGATTGGCCGGTTCCGGCCGACAAGAGGTGCGATGCAGCCCAAGGACACCACCCAGAACGAAGCCTTCAAGGGCTTCACCAACACCGCCTGCCCGTTCTACCCCTGCCACAAGGGGGTGGAGACCGAGTTCAATTGCCTGTTCTGCTACTGCCCGCTGATCGCCTACGAGTGCCCCGGACCCTACAAGGTGTTCACCGACAAGAACGGGCTGAAGCGCAAGGATTGCTCGGACTGCATCCTGCCCCATAACGGCTATCTTCGATCGTGGAACTTCATCCAGAAATGGCTGGAGCGACCGGTGATCTGGGATGGCCACGAGCAGACCTTGCCGCCGGTTCGCCGCCTGCGCGCTGCGCCGGGCGGCGCCGAGCCGACCGACGACCAGCCGGCAGGGGACGCACCGGCGACAGACGAGCCGGCCAAAGCGGACTAAACAGAAACTGTTCGCGCTGCGCTCCACGGCGCCGTGGCATCCGATGCCGCCCGGCCGCGGCGGAGACCTGGCGCCGTCGTCCCGGACAAGCGGCAAAGCCGCGCGATCCGGGACCCATGATCCGCGACTCTCGCCGTCGTCCGCATCGCCCCTAGCTGCGCGACATCGCTTGCGCTGCCGTTGCCGGAAACGTCGCGGATCATGGGTTCCGGGTCTCAGCTTCGCTTCGCCCGGAACGACCGGCGGTTTCATGTTCGGCGGGTCGGAATTCCGGCGGCAAACTGATGCGGTTTCCGGATGATCATGTCGTGATCCCGGAAACCACCTTGCCGAAAAATCCTGATCGAAAAGCGCTTTTTCGGCGACAGCACGACCAAACACCGACCTGATCGGCCGGGTTTCGTGTCACCGGCCGTCGCCGAGGCGGGCCTTCAGCGCCTGCGCGATGGCAAGCTCGCGGCCGAACGGCCCCTGCGCCGCACCGGTCGCGATGGCCGCCGCCGCGGCAAGCCCGACCGAGCCGAAATGGGCGCGGGTGCCCTCCTCGACCCAGGCCGCCTCCTGGGCGGCGCGGCGCTTCGCCAGCCGGCCGGCCGTACCGAGATGGGCGCGGTGGCGTTCGATCGCATCCTTCAGCTCATCGAGGCCATCGCCGCGGCTGGCCGCCACCAGCACCACCGGCGCCGGCCAATCCTCCTGGCCGGCGAACAGCGTCAGCGCGCCTTTGACGTCGTTGGCAGCGCGCTGGGCCGGCAGGCCCATGTCGGCCTTGGTGACGGCGACGATGTCCGGCACCTCCATGGCGCCGGCCTTCATGAACTGCAGCGCATCGCCGGAGCCGGGCTGGATGCACAGCACCACGGTGTCGACGGCGAATGCGATGTCGGTCTCCGACTGGCCGATGCCGACGCTCTCGACCAGCACGCGGTCGTAGATCGCGCGCATCATCACCATGGCGGCGACGGTCTGGTCGGACAGGCCGCCCAATCGGTCCCGCGCCGCCATCGAGCGCACGAACACGCCCTTGTCGTCGGGGTCGGTGATGATGCGGGCGCGATCGCCGAGCAACGCGCCGCCGGTGCGCTTCGACGACGGGTCGACCGCGATCACCCCCACCGTCTCGCCATTGCCACGCCACTGTCTCAGCAGCGCGTTGGTCAGGGTCGACTTGCCGACGCCGGGCGGCCCGGTGAGGCCGAGCACGTGGCCGCGCGCGGCCCGGCACGCCTCGTCCAACAGCGCCGCAAGCGCCGGTTCGCCGGCGTGGGTCTCGATGGCAGCAAGCGCCTGGGCCAGCGCTCGTTTGCCGCCGCCGGCAATGGCGGCGAGAGATGCCAACGGCGGCGGCGTCATCGAAGTCGTCATCGGCATCGTCATCGGCACCGGCATCGTTCTGGGGGGCTATGGCGTCGGCATGGCGGCGAGATTGAGCGTGACCCATTGCGCGCCGAGAAAGGCTACCACACCGAGGAGGCAACCGATCGCGATCATCTTGCCACTGATCACCTCGGTCAGCGGCCGGCGCACGGCGAGCCGCAGCGCCACCAGCGCCAGGCAGCCAAAGCCAAACAGCTCGTAGAGCCGGTCAGGGTCGAAGCCTTCGGTCGCCGCGCCGGCATTGAGGCCAAACACGACACCGACGATCGCCAGGCCCCCGAACCACCACGTCAGAAGCCGTGGCGAGGGCGGCGGCCGCGGCGGTTCGGGGGCCCGGAACTTCGGCGGCGGATAGACCGGTTTGGTGGGAAGCCAGCGCATCGTTGGAATGGGGTGATCTGCGTTGTCGATGACGGAGGCGACGCCACCCTCTCCTCTTGCGGGAAAGGGTGGCGAGCGATCGCGAGGCGGATGGGGTGAATATTTAGGCGTTCGCCCGCATTCCCCCCTCACCCGGCTCGACCTCGCTTCGCTCAGCCTCTCCACCCTCTCCCGCAAGGGGAGAGGGTGGAGAGGCGTCGTGCGCGACGACTGTCCTCACGCCGTGCCGGAGCCGCCGGCGCCGATGGCGGCCTGCGCCGCCGCCAGCCGCGCGATCGGCACGCGGAACGGCGAGCACGACACGTAGTCGAGCCCCGTCTTGGCGCAGAACGTCACCGAGGCCGGGTCGCCGCCGTGCTCGCCGCAGATGCCGAGCTTGATGTCGGGGCGGGTCTTTCGGCCACGCTCGGCGGCGATCTCGATCAGCTCGCCGACGCCGTCCTGGTCGATCGACACGAACGGGTCGCACGGGAAGATGTTCTTGGCGGTGTAGCTGTCGAGGAACAGCGCGGCGTCGTCGCGCGAAATGCCGAAGGTGGTCTGGGTGAGATCGTTGGTGCCGAACGAGAAGAACTCGGCGCTGGCGGCGATGTCGCCGGCGCGCAGCGCCGCCCGCGGCAGTTCGATCATGGTGCCGATGTGATAGTCGAGCTTGGTGCCCGACTCCTGCTCGACCAGCTTGGCCATCTCGACGATGTGGCTCTTGACGAGGTCGAGTTCGGCCTTGGTCGACACCAGCGGCACCATCACCTCCGGCACCACCGGCTGGCCGGTCTTCCTGGCGGCGATCACCGCCGCCTCGAAGATGGCCCTGGCCTGCATCTCGGCGATCTCGGGATAGACCACCGCGAGGCGGCAGCCGCGGAAGCCCAGCATCGGGTTGAACTCTTTCAGCTGGGCGGCGCGCTGCTCGAGCTTCTTGGGGTCGGCGCCGATCTGCTTGGCGACGGCGGCGATCTCCTCGTCGCCGTGCGGCAGGAACTCGTGCAGCGGCGGGTCAAGCAGGCGGATGGTGACCGGCAGCCCCTTCATGATCTCGAACAGCTCGACGAAGTCGTCGCGCTGCATCGGCAGCAGTTTCGCCAATGCGGCTTTGCGGCCGGCCTCGTCGTCGGCGAGGATCATCTCGCGCACCGCGACGATGCGATCCTCATTGAAGAACATGTGCTCGGTGCGGCACAGCCCGATGCCTTCGGCGCCGAAGGTGCGGGCGGTGCGGGCGTCGGCCGGGGTCTCGGCGTTGGTGCGCACCTTCAGCCGGCGGCGGGCGTCGGCCCACTCCATCAGGGTGGTGAACTCGCCCGACAACTCCGGCTCGATCATCGGCGCCAGGCCGAGCAGCACCTGGCCGGTGCCGCCGTCGATGGTGACATGGTCGCCCTTGTTCAGCACCTTGCCGCCGGCGGTGAGGGTGCCCGCGGCGTAATCGACCCGGATGGCGCCGGCGCCGGAGACGCACGGCTTGCCCATGCCGCGCGCCACCACGGCGGCGTGCGAGGTCATGCCGCCGCGGGTGGTGAGGATGCCTTCGGCGGCGTGCATGCCGTGGATGTCCTCGGGCGAGGTCTCAACGCGGACCAAGATGACCTTCCTGCCCTCGGCCTTGAGCGCGGCGGCCTCATCGGAGGTGAACACGATCTCGCCGGCGGCGGCGCCGGGCGATGCCGGCAGGCCGGTGCCGAGCACGGTGCGCGGCGCCTTGGGGTCGATGGTGGGGTGCAGCAACTGGTCGAGCGAGGACGGATCGACCCGCAGCACCGCCTCGTCCTTGGTGATATCGCCGGCCTGCGCCATCTCGACCGCGACGCGCAGCGCGGCGCGCGCGGTGCGCTTGCCGTTGCGGGTCTGCAGCATCCACAGCCGGCCGCGCTCGACCGTGAACTCCATGTCCTGCATGTCGCGGTAGTGGCGCTCCAGGGTCTCGGCGACCGTCTTGAAGCGCAGGAACACCTCCGGCAGCGCGGTTTCCATCGACGGCTTGTCGGAGCCGGCAGCGATGCGCGCCTCCTCGGTGATCTCCTGCGGAGTGCGGATGCCGGCGACGACGTCCTCGCCCTGGGCGTTGATCAGGAACTCGCCGTAAAGCTTGTTCTCGCCGGTGGAGGGATTGCGGGTGAAGGCGACGCCGGTGGCCGAGGTCTCGCCCATGTTGCCGAACACCATGGCCTGGACGTTGACGGCGGTGCCCCAGCTTTCCGGAATGCTGTGCAGGCGGCGGTAGGTGATGGCGCGCTGGTTCATCCAGCTGCCGAACACCGCGCCGATGGCGCCCCACAACTGGTCGAACGGATCCTGCGGGAACGGCGCCTTCAGCTCCTCGCCGATGCGGGTCTTGTAGCGAGCGACGATCTCCTCCCAGTCGGCGGCGTCGAGGTCGGTGTCCTGGACGTAGCCCTTGGAGTGCTTGTAGTGGTCGAGGATTTCCTCGAACACATCGTGATCGATGCCGAGCACGACGTTGGAATACATGGTGATGAAGCGGCGGTAGCTGTCGAAGGCAAACCGGCGGTCGCCCGACGACTTCGCCAAAGCCTCGACGGTGACGTCGTTGAGGCCGAGATTGAGCACGGTGTCCATCATGCCCGGCATCGAGGCGCGGGCGCCGGAGCGTACCGACACCAGCAGCGGGTTCTCGATGGACGAAAAGCTGCGGCCGGTGATCTGGCCAACGCGGAGCAGCGCAGCCTCGACCTGATCCTTCAGCTCGGGCGGGTATTGGCGGCCATTCTTATAGTAATAAGTGCAGACTTCGGTGGTGATGGTGAAGCCGGGCGGCACCGGCAGGCCGAGATTGGCCATCTCGGCGAGGTTCGCGCCCTTGCCGCCGAGCAGGTTCTTCATGTCAGACCTGCCTTCGGCCACACCGTCGCCGAAGCTGTACACCCATTTGGCCATATCGACTTCCCCTCGCGTTCGCCCGCGTTCAGTGTGAAGACCCCGTCGGCGTCGTCCCTCCGACCGGCCGCTGCGGCCGCGGAGGTCGGGCCGAAAGCTAGAGCATTTTCCGCAAAAGGCCGTTCCGGTTTTGCGAAAGAAAATGCGACATACCAAAAACTTAGAACGTCCGATCCGATTCAGGTCGCCCAGGCCGGCGCTGCGCGGTCTTTGTGCAACATCGCCAAAGAACGGGCAAGCTATCCCCTCGTCGGGTTGAGCTGACGCTCCCCGCCCGCGCCGCGGCATTGGGCCACGCGCAATCGTAAACTGTAACAGATGAAACTGTCGAGGTTGCGCAAGGCGCGGCACGCCGCCCCACCCGGCCGGCGATGCCGCCACCAGCGCCGGCGGTCGCGGAGAACCGGTACGGCGCTCGCTCGATCGTTGGGTTACTCACCGTAAC
Organism: Blastochloris viridis; assembly: GCF_001402875.1. Lineage (NCBI taxonomy): Bacteria > Pseudomonadati > Pseudomonadota > Alphaproteobacteria > Hyphomicrobiales > Blastochloridaceae > Blastochloris > Blastochloris viridis. The sequence continues at coordinate 2,198,430 of NZ_CP012946.1, forward strand.
GGCAGGCCGCGCTTGCGCGGGATGACCGGCAGACATCACCGGCGACCGCGCCAGGGTCGCAGCGTTGCGGCCGCGGGATTCGCGGTGACAGCCGCTGCGCGGTCAGCCCTCGATGCGGCTGAAGTCGGCGACGGTGCGGGTGGCGGCGCGGATTTCGTTCAAGAGCTTCAGGCGGTTCTCGCGCACCGCGGGATCGTCCGCGTTAACGGTTACCTTGGCGAAGAAAGTGTCGACCGCGCCACGCAGCCTGGCCAGCGCCGCCATGGCGCCGGCGAAATCCTCGCGCGCCACCGCCTCGGCGGCGTCGGCCTTGGCGGTATCGATGGCGCTGGCGAGCGCCCGCTCCTCGTCCTGGGCGAACAGCGCGGCGTCCGGCGCGCCGCCATAGGCGCGGCCGTCCTTCTTCTCCTCGATGCGCAGGATGTTGGCGGCGCGCTTGGTGCCGGCCAAGAGGTTCCTGCCGTCGTCGGTGTCGAGGAAGGCCGCCAGCGCATTGATGCGCGCCACGATCAGCACGAGGTCGCGGACATTTTCCATTCCCGGCATATGTTGATCGGCTTGGATTCCCTGCCGGAACACTGCATCGACAAGGTCGTGTCGGGAACCCTGCTCCCTCAACTGTACCTTTAAGCGATCCCCAACAAACTCAAGAAGACCAAATACAGTAGATGCCCAGTCATGACCCGAGAATAAATCAGAGTGTCGAATTAATATATTCGTCAGATCTAGCCGTTTTGAGTTCTCCAGCACCAGCCTGATCACCCCCAGCGCCGCGCGGCGCAGCGCATAGGGGTCCTTGCTCCCGGTCGGCTTCTCGTCGATCGCCCAGAACCCCACCAGGGTGTCGAGCTTGTCGGCCAGCGCCACCGCGATCGATACCGGGTCGGTCGGCACGCAGTCGGACGGGCCGACCGGCTTGTAATGCTCCTCGCAGGCGGCGGCGACGGAGGCGTCCTCGCCCTGGGCCAGCGCGTAGTACCTGCCCATCAGGCCCTGCAGCTCGGGGAATTCGCCGACCACCTCGGTGACGAGGTCGAGCTTGCACAGCCGTGCGGCGCGGCGCGCCTTCTCGACGTCGGCGCCGACCAGCGGCGCGATCTCCGCCGCCAGCCGCTCAATGCGCGCGATGCGCTCGCCTTGCGTGCCCAGCTTGGCGTGGAACACGATCTCATTCAGCTTCGGCAGCCGGTCCTCAAGCGTCTTTCCAAGGTCGCTCTCGTAGAAGAACTTGGCGTCCGACAGCCGCGCCCGGATCACCCGCTCATTGCCGGCAATGATGGCGGCGCCACCGTCCGAGGCGAGGAGGTTCGACACCAGGATGAAGCGGTTGGCGAGCCCGCCCTCCCCGTTCTTGAGCACGAAGCACTTCTGGTTGGCGCGGATGGTGGCGCGGATCACCTCGGGGGGAATCGACAGGAACGCCGCGTCGAACGACCCCATCAGCGCCACCGGCCATTCGACCAAGCCGGACACCTCGTCGAGCAGCCCGGCATCCTCGATCAGCTCGAAGCCCTGCGCGAACGCCAGATTGCGGGCGTCCTGCAGGATCATCGCCTTGCGCCGCTCGGGGTCGGCCACCACCTTGGCGGCCTCCAGCTTGGTCAGATAATCGTCCCAGCGCCTGACGGTGATCGGGCCGGGTGCGAGGAAACGGTGGCCGTGGGTGACGTTGCCGGCCTCGATGCCGTCGACCGCGAACGGCACCACCTCCGGCTCCTCGGTCTCCGGGCCGAAGGTGGCGACGATGGAATGCAGCGGCCGCACCCAGCGGAGCGAGCCCGAGCCCCAGCGCATCGACTTCGGCCACGGGAACGACCGCACGATGGCCGGCAGCACCTCGGCCAGCAGTTCGAGGGTGGGCCGGCCGGGCTTCTCGATCACCGCGACGTAGAACTCGCCCTTCTTCGGGTCGTTCACCATCCTGGCCTGGCTGATGTCGGCCAGGCCGGCGGACTTCAGGAAGCCCTGGATGGCGCCGTCGGGGGCGCCGACGCGCGGGCCCTTCTTCTCCTCGACGACGTCGGGCTGGCGGGCCGGCAGGCCGTGAACGGTGAGGGCAAGGCGCCGGGGCGTCGCGATCGCCTTGGCGCCCTCGTAGGTCAGGCCGCGTTCGACCAGCGCGTTGGTGACCAGCGACTTGAGGTCCTCGGCCGCCCGCGGCTGCATGCGGGCGGGGATTTCCTCGGAAAACAGTTCGAACAGAAGATCGGGCATGACTCAGCGTTTGAGGTCGGCGGCGCGGCAGATGATGGCGAAGCGGTCGGCCAGCTCGGCCAGTGCGACGCGGTGAAGCTCGGCGGCCGGGATCGGCGCGCCGCCGGTGGGATCGGGCAGATCGCGGGTGGCGCAGGCGTCGGCGACCACGGTCACGGCAAGGCCGTGGTCGAGCGCGGCGCGCGCGGTGGTGGAGACGCACATGTGGGTCATGAAGCCGGCCAGAACGAGCTGGCGGCTGCCGGTTTCGGCGATGGCCTCGGCCAGCTCGGTGTCGGCGAAGGCGTTGGGCTGCGGCTTCTCGATCACCCGCTCGCCGGTGATCGGCGCCGCCGCGCCGGCGAATTTGAACCCGGCCCCGGCGGGATCGAACGCGCCGCCGGCGCCGCCGCGGTGCTGGATGTGGATGACCGGCGCACCGGCCGCCCGCGCCCGCGCGAGAACGTCGGCGATGTGGTCCAGCGCCTCGTTGACGCCGGCCAGCGGCAACTTGCCATCGACATACTCGCGCTGGGCGTCGATCAGCACCACCACGGCGTCGGTCAGCCGCGGCGGCGTCGCGGGCGCGCCAGCCATCTCGCGCAGGGTGCGGGGAGCGGTCATTCGCCTTCGGCTCCGCGTTGGTAGAGGTTGGTTAGGCCGTCGGCCTGCGCCGGCATCGGCGCGGCGGCAACCGGCTGCGCAGGCGCGGTGCGGCATGCCGGGGTCATGCCCGCCCTCCCGCGGTCTTCAGCCACGCCGCGCCGCAGGCTTTCGCCAGCTCGCGAACGCGCAGGATGTAGCTTTGGCGCTCGGTGACCGAGATCACGCCGCGGGCGTCGAGCAGGTTGAAGACGTGGCTGGCCTTGATGCACTGGTCGTAGGCCGGCAGCGCCATCTTGTGGTGCTCGCCATCCTCGCCGGCTTCGAGGTACTTGCGGCAGGCGCTTTCGGCAAACTCGAACTGCTTGAACAGCATGTCGGTGTCGGCGTGCTCGAAATTGTGCCGGGAGTATTCCTGCTCGGCCTGCAGGAACACATCGCCGTAGGTCACTTTCTCGGCGCCGTCGCGGCCGTTGAAATTAAGGTCGTAGACGTTCTCGACGCCCTGCACGTACATGGCGAGGCGCTCAAGGCCGTAGGTCAGCTCGCCCGCCACCGGCGCGCACTCGAACCCGGCGACCTGCTGGAAGTAGGTGAACTGGCTCACCTCCATGCCGTCGCACCAGCACTCCCAGCCCAGCCCCCAGGCGCCGAGGGTCGGGCTCTCCCAATCGTCCTCGACAAAGCGCACGTCGTGCAGCGCGGTGTCGATGCCGATGGCCTTGAGGCTCTGCAAATAGAGGTCCTGGATGTCCGGCGGCGAGGGCTTCAGGATCGCCTGGAACTGGTAATAGTGCTGCAGCCGGTTGGGGTTCTCGCCATAGCGGCCGTCCTTGGGCCGGCGCGAGGGCTGGACGTAGGCGGCATTCCACCGCCGCGGCCCCAGCGCGCGAAGCGTCGTCGCCGGATGGAAGGTGCCGGCGCCGACCTCCATGTCGTAAGGCTGCAGGATGACGCAGCCCTTGTCCGCCCAGAAGTTCTGGAGGGTCAGGATCAGCCCCTGGAACGAACGGTCGGGGCGCATGTGGGCCGGCATATCCATCGCGGGATCGACACTCTTGAAAAGGTGGGAAACGGCGCGGGACCGTATCGACCGCCTTCGAGAGGGTCAAGAAAGGCCGCGATGCACGCCGCCCGCGCTCAGCCCTCCAGCTTGCGCGCCTCCTCGGCGAGCATGATCGGGATGCCGTCGCGGATCGGATAGGCAAGACGGGCGGCGCGGCTGATCAGTTCCTGGCTGCCGGCGTCGTATTCCAGCGGACCCTTGGTCACCGGGCACACCAGAATCTCCAGGAGCTTGGGGTCGACGCCGCCAGCCCGGCGCTCGGAGGCGTCGGCGGCGGTATCAGGCGCTGCGGATTGCTCGGTCATGATCGCATCCTATTGAAGCGGCGTATCGCCGTCATCATCGTTGTCGGCAATGGCAAAACGGGTGGCGGCGACCAGCACCTCGGCGCGCCCCGGCAGGTCGGGCGCCTCCAGCATGGCCTGCTTTTCGGCGGCATCGAACGGCGACATCATGCACAGCGCGTTGACCAGAAGCTCGGTCGGCGCCTTGTCGATGTCTTGCCAATCGGCCTTGAGGTCGTTGGCGCTGAGGAAATCGGCCAGGGTTTCCAGCACGGCGTCGCGGTCGACCGCGTCGGCGCCCTGCCCAGCAACGAAGTCGCAGGGAAAGGGATACTCCACCCGGCACTGGCGGTAGGGGGTGACGACCGCAATCTCCTCAAGCAGGCGAAAGCGCGCCACCCCGGTGAGCGAGATCAGGTAGCGGCCATCGCCGGTCTCCGAGAGCTGGGTGATTCGTCCCACGCAGCCGACCGAATAGAGCGCCGGCCGGGTCGGCGAGCCGCTGCGCGAGGGATCGGGCTGAATCATGCCGACCAGCCGCCCCCCCTTCAACGCGTCGTCGATCAGCGCCAGGTAGCGCGGCTCGAAGATGTTGAGCGGCATGCTGCCGCGCGGCAGCAACAGCGCGTCTGCCAGCGGGAACACCGGAATCACGCTCGGGAGGTCGTTCGGGCCGCGGTAGGTGACGTTGCTGCCCATCGCAGCCACCCTTCATGCAAACAGGATGGAGGACAGCCGGCGGCGACCGTCGATGGTATGGGGATCGGCCGGCCCCCACGCCTCGAAGAACGTCACCAGTTGCTTGCGGGCACCGTCGTCGTTCCAGGCGCGGTCGTGCTTGACGATCTCGAGCAGGTGGGCGAGCACTTCGGCGCGGCGGTTGCGGGCGTTGAGCGCAACCGCAAGGTCGAACCGGGCCTGGTGATTGCTGGGGTCGGCGGCCACCGCCGCCTCCAGCTCGGCGAGATCGCCCAGCGCGGCGGCCTGCTCGGCGACCTCGATTGCCGCCCGCACCGCCGCCACCGGCGCCTCGCCGGCCTTCGCCGCCGGCACCAGCGCCAGCGTCTGCTTGGCCTGCTCCAGGTCGCCGAGTTCGAGGTGGCAGCGCGCCAGCCCGGCCAGGGCGTGGACGTTGTCCGGCTCCTCGCCGAGCACGGCGGCGAAGGCGTCGGCGGCCGTCACCGCGTCGCCGCCGATCAGGGCGGCGTCGGCGGCCTCCAGCAGCTCCTTGGTGCCGCCGTCGACCTTGCCGGCGGTGATGCGATCGATGAAGGCCACCACCTGGCCCTCCGGCAGCGCGCCCATGAAGCCGTCAACCGCACGGCCGTCGACGAAGGCGATCACCGCCGGGATCGACTGGATGCCGAGCTGGCTGGCCACCGCCGGGTGCTCGTCGATGTTCATCTTGGCCAGCTTGACCTTGCCGCGGCCGGCGCGAACCACCTTCTCCAATACCGGCGTCAGCTGCTTGCAGGGGCCGCACCATGCCGCCCAGAAGTCGACCAGCACCGGCTGGGTCTTCGACTCCTCGATGACGTCCTTGACGAAGCTCTGGGTGGTGACGTCGCTGACCAGACCGTCGGCCGCGCCGGAGGCCGCCGGCCCGGCCTTTTTCGGTCCACCGAATGTAAACATCTGTGCCCTCGTCTTCCCGTGCAGTGTAGCGCAGTTTGTCCCGATCCAGATGGGACAGGATGCGACAGATTGCAACGCGCGAGCGGCGGCAAACCCCGCCCGGCGGCGGGAATCCGCGTCCGACGGCTCAGCCGTCCTCGCCGCGATCGAGCTTCAAGACCAGCGGCGGGTGGCCGACCGCCTCCAGGAAGCGGACGAGGTCGTCGCGCCTCAAGGTGGTGGTCATGGTGTTGACCAGCGGGTGAAGCGATATCTCCTCGGCCGCCATCAGCCCGGCTTCCAGCACCACCGTCACCCGCCCGGCCTCGTCGTTGGCGGCGGCCAGCGTCGTCACCGAGCCCGGCGTGACGCCCAGCACCTCCCAAAGCAGCTCGGCCGCGCCGAACGACAGCCGGCCGGAGGCGCCGAGGTCGTGGTGGAGGTGCTTCAAGTCGAGCACCGCCCCCTGCCCGGCGGTGACGAGGAACAGCCGGCCCCGCTTGTCCTTCAGGAACAAATTCTTGGTATGGGCGCCGGGAATGCCGGCGCAGACATCCTGCGACTCGGCGACCGTGAACACGGCGCGGTGGCGGACGGTGGAGGACGGAATTCCGAATCGGTCGAGCAGCGCGAACAGATCGTCGGGTGCGAGCGGCATGGCTGGCTGATAGCGGCTGCGTCGCGACCGAGCAAGGCGGGATCGGCATACGGTTCAGGCGCCGCGCGCCTTGCAGCAGCACCGGCCGGATGCCGGCCGATCGGTCGGCGTCCGGCGCGCACGCGACGATCGTGCCGGGCGATGACCGGCAACGCCACGCCCGCGCGACTTCCGGCATCCCGCCCCGGACCGCCGCAAGCGCGGCGAAATGTCGGTGCCGGTCGATGTGACTTAAGCGGCGGCGCCACCACCGTCGCCGTGATGATGGAGCCAAGCGCCGGCGCTGGATTTTGACGACCGTGGCCGCTATCCTTGCCCACCCATTTTGGCGCCGGATCGAGCGAAGCCGGCAAATTTCAGCGTTGGCGAACACCACCGAATGACCTCACCGCGTAGCTGGCAACACAGGATCGGGCTCGACGCCGTTGCGCGTCTGGGTGCGGTGCTGTGCCTGGTCGCCGGCGCGCTGATCCTTCACGGCGCCGCCTTCCCCAGCATCGGCGGACCGCTGGCACGGATCGCGGTCGGCGGGCTCGCCGCCGGCGAGCCGCGCAGCCAACCGGCATTGCCCGAGCGCGACAGTGCGCGCGCTGCAACCGGCGAAGTCCGCCGCGCGCTGACGCGTGGCGACCTTGCTGACCTGTTCGGCGACATGCCGGCGGCGCTGGCGTTCGACAGCCGTCCGCTGCCTGCGTTCGGCCCCGCGCGCACCACGACGTTCCAGACGCTGTTCGCGATCGTGTCGGCGGCCAGCGCAACGGTGTTCGACGCACGGGCACCACCCGCGGCGGGCTGATCGCGCCGCTCGGCAGAACACTTTCCTTCAATTTCGCACGTGATGGCGCGGACGGTTGGTCTGCGCGCATCCTCGCGCGAGCTATTCGGATCCCTCCCATGCGAACGCCTCGCTGGGTGCTGGCAATCTATGCCCTCGTCATTTTCGTCGGCATCGTCGTCGCACTCCCCAACATGCTCACCCCCAATCAGCTCGGGGCGTTGCCGTCCTGGATGCCGCATCAGCAGGTCACGCTCGGCCTTGACCTACGCGGCGGATCGCACCTCGTGCTCGAGGTCGATTCCCGCGCGCTGGCGCAGGAGCGCCTGCAGAACCTGGTGCGCGATGCCCGCACCGAGTTGCGCCGCGCCGAGATCGGCGCCGCCTCGATCCGCCGTCAGCAGGACGCCGTGATCGTGACGCTGGCCGATTCCGCCCGGCGCGCCGACGCCATCGCCGCGCTGCGCGCCCTTGCCATGCCCCTCAGCGGACCGGGCTTCTCGGGCGGCCACGACCTCGCGGTGACGCCGGACGGCGACGACAGCGTGCGCATCGCGCTGACGGCCGAGGGCGTTCGCGACCGCGGCAATGCCGCCGTCGAGCAGAGCCTGGAGATCATCCACCAGCGCATCGATCAGGTCGGCGTCGCCGAGCCCACCATCCAGCGTGTCGGGGCCGACCGCATCCTGGTGCAGCTTCCCGGCGTGCAGGACCCCAGCCGGATCCGCCAATTGCTCGGCAGCACCGCCAAGCTGAGCTTTCACATGGTGGTCCCCTCGGACATCGCCGCAACGGGCAGCGGCCTGCTGACCCTGCCCGGGCGCACCGCCGGCGAGCGCTACACCATCGAGGAGCGGGCCGCGCTGGCCGGCGACCGGCTGGCCGACGCCCGCGCCAGCTTCGATTCCCACACTCAGGAGCCAATCGTCTCGTTCCGCCTCGACGCGGCCGGCGCCAAGGTGTTCGCCGACATCACCCGTGCCAATGTCGGACGGCCGTTTGCCATCGTGCTCGACGGCAAGGTGCTGAGCGCCCCGGTGATCCGCGAGCCGATACCGGGCGGCTCGGGCCAGATCAGCGGCCGGTTCTCGGTCGCCGAGGCCACCGACCTCGCCGCCCTGCTCCGCGCCGGCGCGCTGCCGGCGCCGCTCACCGTGGTGGAGGAGCGCACCGTCGGCGCCGACCTCGGCGGCGACGCCATCGCCAGCGGCCTGTCCTCCGGCCTGGTCGGCTTCGGGCTGGTGTTCGCCTTCATGGTGGCGCTCTACGGCCGCTGGGGCCTCATCGCCAACCTGGCGCTGGCGCTCAACGTGATCCTCACTTTCGCGGCACTGACGCTGCTCGGCGCCACCCTCACGCTACCCGGCATTGCCGGAATCGTGCTCGGCATCGGGCTCGCGGTCGACGCCAACGTGCTGGTCAACGAGCGTATCCGCGAGGAGACGCGCAAGGGCCTCGGCGCGATGGCGGCGCTCGACACCGGCTTCCGGCGCGCCTACGCCACCATCATCGACTCCAACGTCACCGCGCTGATCGCGACCTGCCTCCTGTTCGCGTTCGGCTCCGGCCCGGTGCGCGGCTTTGCCGTGACCATGGGGCTCGGCATCGCGATCTCGATGTTCACCGCGGTGTCGATCGTGCGGGTGGTGATGACCGCAATCGTGCGGCACTTCCGGCTGAAGACGCTGGCGATCGAGCCGCCGTTCGGCATCAAGCTGATCCCCGACGGCACCGCGATCCCGTTCATGCGGGCGCGGTTCGCCGGCATTGCGGTGTCGGCGGTGCTGTCGCTGGCCTCGATCGGGCTGTTCATCTATCCCGGCCTCAACTACGGCGTCGACTTCAAGGGCGGCATCCAGATGGAGCTCGCCACCGACGGCCCGGCGGACTTCGGCAAGCTGCGCGCCGAGCTCGACAACCTCGGCCTCGGCGAGATCACGCTCCAGCAGTTCGGCGGACCCTCGAACGTCCTGGTGCGCGCCGAGCGCCAGCCGGGCTCGGAGGAGGCCCAGACCGTCGCGGTGCAGACGATCCGTGCCAAGATCGCCGAGATCGCGCCCGGAGCCAAGATCGAGCGCACCGAGGTGGTCGGGCCGAAGGTGAGCGGCGAGTTCGCGACCGCCGGCATCCTGTCGGTGGTGTTCGCGAGCCTGGCGATGATGGCCTACATCTGGCTGCGGTTCGAGTGGCCGTTCGCAATTGGCGCCATCGCGACGCTGATGCTCGACGTCACCAAGACGGTCGGCTTCTTCGCGCTCACCGGGCTCGACTTCAACCTGACTGCCATCGCCGCGCTGTTGACGCTGATCGGCTACTCGGTCAACGACAAGGTGGTGGTCTACGACCGCATGCGCGAGAACATGCGGCTCTACAAGACGATGAGCCTGCGCGACATGATCGACAAGTCGATCAACGAGACGCTGGCACGCAGCCTCTACACCTCGATCACGGCCTTTCTGGCCATGCTGCCGATGGCGATCTTCGGTGGCTCGGCGGTCGAGAGCTTTGCCGTGCCGATGGTGTTCGGCATCGCGGTGGCGGCAAGCTCGTCGGTGTTCATCGCCGCCCCGATCCTGCTGTTCCTCAGCGACTGGCGAGGGCGCCAGCGCCCCGCGTGCATCTGCGGCCACCCCGGCTCGCGCTCCCGGTGAGGGGGCCTGACGCGCTGTTTGAGCATCTGATGCGATTTCCGGCCTTTCGGCTGAAAATCGCATCACGCCGGAAACATGGCAGCCTGCTGAAAGCCCGCCGTCTGCGCGACACTGGGCCTCCCCGCCGAAGATGCACGCGGGGCGCCGTCGTCTGCACGCCAGTCAGGCGAATGGTTGCGAATCGCCACTCCCAGCATTGACCGACGACAGACCTTGACCTCAACTATTATTGAGGTTGTAGCGATGGTGTCGGCCTGTTCGCCAAGCCCCTGACTCGTGGCCACGTCACGAGTCAGGGGCTTGGCGCGCGCGCAAAACCCGGTCTGGAGCCAAGATGGTCGACACCTGTCCTCGCTTGCCTGAACGTCTACGTCACCGTGCGCCGTTTGCGGTCGCGCTCCTGATCCTTCTCATCGTTTTCATCGGGATCTATCTCTGGCGAGACGCGCGGCTTTCGCCCTCCGCCGCCGGCCGGGCACGGCCGCCGGTCGAGGTCTCCGCCCAGACGGTCGAGCTGGAAGCGCTGCCGCAGTCGCTCGAAGCAACCGGGTCGCTGCAATCGGTGCATGCGGTGACGCTGGCGCCCGAGGTGGCCGGCCGGGTGGTGGCGATCCGTTTCGAGGCCGGATCGAGGGTCGACGCCGGAACGCCGCTGGTCGAACTCTACGACGCACCAGAGCGTGCCGAGCGCGCGGATGCCCTCTCCCGCGCGCAGTTTGCACGGCGGCAGGACGAGCGCTCGCGCCGGCTCGCCCCATCCGACACCATCTCGAAACAGCTGCTGGAGCAGCGCGAGGCGGAGCTGGAGCAGGCCGACGCCGCGGTCCAGCGCATCGACGCGCGCCTGTCGCAAAAGACCATCCGGGCACCCTTCGCCGGCCTGATCGGCATCCGGCGGGTCGATCTCGGCCAGTACGTCAATGCCGGCGATGCCTTGGCAACGCTCGCCGCGCTCGACCAGCTCTATGTCAATTTTACAGTGCCGCAGCAGGATTTGGCGAGGCTGCGGCTTGGCAGCGAGACCACGGTGCGTACCGACGCCTTTCCGGATTGGGCGTTCCCGGCTCGCATCAACGCCATCGAGCCAATGGTCGAGCAGGACACCCGCAACATTCGCGTTCAGGCGACGCTCGCCAATCCCGGCCAGATGTTGCGCCCCGGGCTCTATGTCACGGTGAGCGTTGCCCAGCCGATGCGGCCTTCCGCGATCCTGGTGCCGGCCACCGCCATCCAGACCGGCCCGTCGGGCGACAGCGTGTTTGTCGTGAGGAGCGACAGGGCCGAGCCGGTGCCGGTCGTCACCGGCCAGCGTCGTGGCGACCGCGTCGTGGTCGAGGCGGGGCTCAGCCCCGGCGACAGAGTCATCACCAGCGGCCAGCTCCGTGTGCAGCCGGGCGCGACCGTTCGGGTCGCCCCGCCCAAGATCGCATCAGGTTCTCCGGGCTGAGTGGATCGCCATGCATTTCACCGATCTGTTCATCCGCCGGCCGATCCTGTCCGTGGTCGTCAGCCTGCTCATCTTGCTGGCGGGCGCGAGCGCATTTGCCTCGTTGCCGGTGCGGCAATATCCCAATTTGCAGAGCGCGACGATCATCGTCGACACCAGCTTCCCGGGCGCCACCCAGGACGTGATGCAGGGCTTCGTTACCACGCCGATCGCCCAGGCGATCGCCACCGCGAGCGGCATCGAGTATCTGACCTCGACCTCGACCATGGGCCAGAGTCAGGTCAAGGCCAAGCTGGTGCTCAATGCCGACTCCGACCGCACCATGACGGAGGTGCTGTCCAAGGTTCAGCAGGTCAAGTACCGCCTGCCGCAGGGCGCCTTCGACCCGGTGGTGACCAAGATCACCGACGGCGCCTCCGCCGTGCAGTACGTCGCCTTCATCAGCGAAACCCTGACGATCCCGCAGATCACCGACTTCGTGACGCGCGTTGGCCAGCCGCTGGTCACCTCGGTCAAGGGCGTCGCCTCGGCCGATTTCGCCGGCGCACAGGCGCTTGCCATGCGGGTGTGGCTCGATCCGGTGAAGCTTGCCGCCCGCAATTTGACGGCCGGCGACGTCGCGGCGGCATTGCGTGCCAACAACGTGCAGGCGGCGCCGGGCCAGCTCGAAGGCGAGCGCACCGTCACCAACATCACCGCGGCGACCGACGCCACCACGGTTGAGGACTTTCGCAGCATGGTGGTCAAGACCGGCGCGGCCGGCCTGGTGCGGCTCTCCGATATCGCCGAGGTCGAAATCGGCAGCCAGAACCGCAAGACCCTCGGCTGGGCCAGCGCCCGGCGCGCCGTCTATCTGAAGATCGCGCCGACCCCCGACGGCAACCCGCTGGAGATCGTGGCGGCGGTCAAGGCGCTGATCCCGAGCATGCAGGCCGTCGCGCCACCGGAGCTCACGGTGGAGAACCAGTTCGACGTCGCCCATTTCGTCCACGCTTCGATCGAGGAGGTGCGGCACACGCTGATGGAGGCAGTGGTCATCGTGGTGGTGGTGATCTTCCTGTTCCTCGGCTCAGGACGCGCGGTCATCATCCCCGTTGTCACCATCCCGCTGTCGCTGGTGGGCACCGCGGCGGTGATGCTGGCGTTCGGCTTCTCGCTCAACCTCCTGACGCTGCTGGCGATGGTGCTGGCGATCGGGCTGGTGGTCGACGACGCCATCGTGGTGGTCGAGAACATCCATCGCCACATCGAGGAGGGCCGGTCGCCGATTGACGCCGCCGTCGTCGGCGCCCGTGAGATCGTCGGCCCGGTGATCGCGATGACCATCACGCTCGCCGCGGTCTATGCGCCGATCGGGCTGATGGGCGGCCTGACCGGCAGCCTGTTCCGTGAGTTCGCTTTTACGCTGGCGGGCGCGGTGGTGGTGTCGGGCGTGATCGCGCTGACGCTGTCGCCAATGATGAGCTCGCGGCTGCTCAGCAGAAAGGTCGCCGAAAGCCGCTTTGCCACGGTGGTCGAGCAGCGCTTCGGCGCGCTTGCTGCCGGTTATGGGCGATTGCTGGACCGCACCTTGTCGATGCGGCCGGTGGTGCTTCTGGTCGCCTGCGCGATGCTCGCGGCCATCGTCGTGCTGTTTCTCGGCACCAAGAGCGAGCTCGCCCCGCAGGAGGACCAGGGCTATGTGTTCACTGCGGTGCGGGCGCCGCAATACGCCAATCTCGACTACACAGCGGCAGCGGCGGCGCGGGTCCAAAGCATCTTCCGGTCCTTCCCGGACTATTCGGCCAACTTCTTCGTGGTCGGCACCGATGGGCTGAACAATGCGTTCGGCGGCATCATCCTCAAGGACTGGAGCGAGCGGCAGTATTCATCTGACGCCATCCAGGCCCAGCTCTACCGGGCGGCCGGCTCCGTGCACGATGCCTCGGTCACGCCGTTCCAACCGATGGCGCTGCCGGCCTCGACTGGCGGACTGCCGTTCCAGATCGTGCTGCGCTCGCCCGCCGGCTTCAACATCATCCACCAGGAGATGGAAGCGCTGAAGGCGGCGGCCCGCAACAGCGGGCTGTTTGTGTTCGTCGACAGCGACCTCGCCTTCGACAGCCCGACCGCACGGATTCGCATCGACACCGCCAAGGCCGGCGAGGTCGGCGTCACCATGCAGGCAATCGCCGACACGCTGGCGGTGCTGGTCGGCGAGAACTACGTCAACCGCTTCAACTATTATGGCCGCTCCTACGACGTGATCCCGCAGGTGCGCCAGAACGACCGGCTTACGCCGGAGACGCTCGGCCGGTTCTACGTCCGCGCCAAATCGGGTGCGATGCTGCCGCTCTCGACCCTCATCAAGGTCGACGTGGTGCCGCAGGCCAACCGGTTGCCGCAGTTCAACCAGATGAACGCCACGACCCTCTCGGCAGTGCTCAGGCCCGGCGTGACGATGGGCCAGGCGGTGACGTTCATGGCCGCGCTGCCGCGTGCCCCCGGCGTCACCATCGACTGGCTCGGCGACAGCCGGCAATACGTGCAGGAGGGCAATCGTTTAACCGTGCTGTTCGGCCTTGCCTTGGTCGTCATCTTCCTGGTGCTGGCCGCGCAGTACGAGAGCTTTCGTGACCCAGTGGTGATTCTAGTGACAGTGCCGCTGGCGGTGTGCGGCGCGCTGGTGCCACTCTATCTCGGCTTCACCACCCTCAACATCTACACCCAGATCGGGCTCGTCACCCTGATCGGGTTGATTTCGAAACATGGCATCCTGATGGTAGCGTTCGCCAACCAGATTCAACTGGGCGAAGGCCTTGACCGCCGCGCGGCGATCGTGACCTCGGCCAAGGTGCGCATGCGGCCGGTGCTGATGACCACCGCGGCAATGGTCGCCGGGCTGGTGCCGCTGCTGTTCGCGGGGGGAGCCGGCGCCGCCAGCCGCTTCGCCATCGGCATCGTGGTGGTGATGGGCATGCTGGTCGGCACGCTGTTCACGCTGTTCGTGCTGCCAACCTTTTACACCCTGATCGCGCGCGACCACCGCCAAGGCATGAGCGAGCAGGACCGCACGCTTGTCTCAGCCGACATGGTTACCTCACCGAGTGCATCCGCAAGCCCCCGCGGATAGCTCGGCCGGCGCCACGCCGCGGCGTTATTCCCCGACCAAAGGTGAGGTTCGGCCGTGAGCGACAATTCCCTCAAAACCGCCCTCACCGTCGGCGAGGTCGCGAAGCGGAGCGGCGTCGCGGTGTCCACGGTACATTTTTATGAGGCAAGGGGACTGATTGTGGGCTGGCGCACCGACGGCAACCAGCGACGCTATCACCGCTCGGTGCTCCGCCGCATCGCCATCATCCGCGTGGCGTTGCTCGCCGGTGTTCCGCTGGCAACCATCCGTGACGCGCTGGTGGATCTGCCCCACGATCGCGTCCCGACCAAGGACGACTGGGTGCGATTCGCCAAGGCGTGGAAGGAGATGCTGGAGCAGCGCATCGTCAGCCTCACCCAGCTGCGCGACCAGATCACCAGTTGCATCGGCTGCGGCTGCCTTTCGCTGGAGGAATGCCCGCTGCGCAATCCTGGCGACGAGCTGGGACGGAACGGACCCGGGCCGCGACGTCTCGGTGCAAGACGGTGGTCATAGTCGACCTTGCCACACACGAGTTGGATTCCTACCTCAACCTCCTACAACATCTCTCCCATGTCTTCCGCCGTCACCAACGAACAGCCGGCGGCTTCGCGATAACTTGCTCGCGACCGAAGTCTCGGAACCGCTCAGAACCTCAGCGATCGTGACCATTGCCGCTTTCACGTCGGTATCGTCGACCGCCGCACACAGGTCCCGGTCCCATTAGCTAGGAGCCTGTCCAGATAATCCGTTGGCACGGTGTCCGAGCGTGGCGTGTCTCGCTCACCCGGCTCTCGCGAGCTTGGTGATGTTGTGGGCGAGGCAGATCAACGCCCATTCCGCCTGAACCGCTGCCAGACCGCGCAGCAGGAACTGTCGGAACCCGCGCGCCTGCTTGATCTGGCCGAACACCGGCTCGACGATCTGCTTGCGCAGGCGATATCGGCTGCGGTGGCCGGCCCGCTTCAGCGTCAGGCGCATGCGCTGGGTGAGCGGCCCGCCCAGCTTCCGCGAAGCCTCGGCCGGCCGCTTGGCCCGACCGATGGCGACATAGGCACGAATGTCGCGGGCGGCGAGCGCGGCGAGGTTTGCCTCACTGCAGTAGCCCGCGTCCGCCGAGACCTCCTTCGGCCTGCGGCCGAGATGAGCCTCGATGCCCTCGACCAGCGGCACCAACTGCGGGCAGTCGCTCATGCTCTTGGTCAGCCCGTGGGCCACGATGATCTGCGCCGCGCCGTCGACCGCCGCCTGAGCATTGTAGCCCTGGACGTAGCCGTCCTTGGTCAGCAGCACCTGGCTGTCGGGATCGGTGAAGTTGCGCTGCGTCTTGGGGGCCGGCGCGTCCGAGCGGGGTTTCAGAGGCGGCCCCGGCCGCTTGCGTCCCTCGGCGCGGCGCGCCTCCTCCGCTTGGCGTTCGGCTTCGGCTTTGGCGGCCGCAGCCGCGGCGGCTTCCTGCTCGAGCGCGGCCTTGGCTTCCCGGATCTTGGCCAGGCGCTTGGTCTTGTCGGCCACCCAGTCGGGCATCTCCTCGCCGCGGCGTCTCGTGCCGTGCTGCGCGTCGTCCTGCGCGTCGGCGGCCTCCGCGCTCGTCAGCCAGCGGTCGACCTCCGCCTGCAACTCCGCCTCACGCTCCTGCATGCGCCCGTAGCTCATCGCCTTGTGCTTGGAGGCGTTGGCCTTGATCTTGGTGCCGTCGAGCGCGACGTGCCCGAGCTTCACCAGCCCAGCCGCCTCGGCCAGCTTCAGCACCTGGACAAACAGGTTGGCGAGCGCCGCCAGATGGCGTTTGCGGAAGTCGGCGATGGTGCGGAAATCGGGCGCATCGTGCGCGACGATCATCATGAAGTCGACCCGCTCGGTGCAGGCTTTGGCAATTCGCCGTGACGAGTACAGTCCGGTGCAGTAGGCGTGGAGCAGCAGAGCGACCATCATCCGAGGGTCGTACGGCGGCTGACCCAGCTCGCCTTTGTAGCTGGCAAAGATCTCATCCAGATCAAGGCCATCGCGCACCAAGGCGATCACGAACTGCGAGAGGTGATCTTTCGGCACATAGTCCGTGATCGCCGGCGGGAAAAGCTGCGTCTGGTCGATCTTCCACGGCCGAAAATGCCTGCTCATGCAGGCGATTGAATCAGATCCGTCGCCGAAAAGCCATGACTTCTCGGACAGGCTCCTAGTGGCGATGATTAGCGGACGCCCGCAACGCCGCGGCGCAGGCACGCCAGCGCTTGGGCCAGCGGCCTGGCCATTCCTGCCGCCCACCGCCGCGGGTCACCATGCCCAACCGTGAGGATCAAAAGCCCCGCAAGGGTGCGGGATAAGGGATGGATGGTGTCGAATGCGGCACAACTCAGCGCCGCCCCGACGGGCACAGCCGGCTCAATGAGCCGACTGGCGCCCGTTCCAAATAGGCAACACGTCGATAATCATCGGCAGGTAACTGCGTCATGTTAACGAGGGGCGCCAACCCACCGGCGCCTTGAAGGATCGCGTCAGCGCGCTTGCCGTGGCGCGGGCCGCCGGCGCCAGCGTCGTCACCCCCGCAAGCACCGGCAACGCCGCGACCGCCCTGCCCCGCCTGTGCGCGGCCGAGGGAATGACGGCGGTCATTTTTGGCTCCGCCGCGATACCGGAAGCCAAATCGGACGGCAACTCCTAGGCAGTCCTGCCCGCCGGTTTCGCTGCGCCGAAGTCGCAGATCTCTCAACGAAACTCACATGCTGCTGCGCAGCCGTTCCACCCATCACTTATGGGTCTCGACCGTGTGCATTCAGCCACTTCGGCTCACGATCGTGCTGTATATTCGTTCGATCAACGTCAACGCGCCGCGATAGCCGACATTGGAGCGCGAGATCACGACCTCGTGCGAAACCGGAAAGCCGACTTCGACAAGAAATCCATCGAGCTCTTTCGTGATCGTGCGCTCCCAGCTTGTTCCAAACAAGATCGGTGGCTTGTGGCCGAAATCGGTTTGGCGAAGCAGCGTATGAACATTGTAGCCGTCTTCGATGAAGTCGACTTCAGTTGAAACATCATGATCGATGGCGCGAAACGCATCTCGAATTGCGTCGCGGTGCTCCCCGGGCGTGTTGTCGGTTATGATCTGTCGAGCCGGGATGAAACCGAGTTGGCGCACCAGGAACTTGGTCAACGCGAGAACATAAGCCGCATCGCCGATGACGGCAGCCCGCGTCGGCATGGCCGAGCGTCTCTC
Organism: Blastochloris viridis; assembly: GCF_001402875.1. Taxonomy (NCBI): domain Bacteria; kingdom Pseudomonadati; phylum Pseudomonadota; class Alphaproteobacteria; order Hyphomicrobiales; family Blastochloridaceae; genus Blastochloris; species Blastochloris viridis. The sequence goes on from NZ_CP012946.1 coordinate 2,216,047, forward strand.
GGAGTAGAACTCTGAAAATGACAGAAGATAATCGTAATATTCTTTTTCTTCGGCCTTGATGAATTTTTCAACGTCAGCGCCCGGCAGTCCGGCGAAGGCGCCCACTTCGCGGAGAAACTCGCCGGTTTGTTTGGCGCCGATCGGGATGACCGGAACGTGCAGGAATGGCTGGCCGTATTTGGCTTCGAGGTGACGAGCCGTGGAAAGCCCGAGCCACGGCGACAGAACGAGGTTGAACTGTGCCTGCGGGATGGTTCTCCACTCCGCAAGGCCGTGCGAGGAAGGCCCAAACAGCACATTCACCTTAAGCCCGATGCCCTCCAGCACACGTTTGATCTCGGCCAGATCGCCGCGCCAGAACGTGTTCTGGTAGGGAAGCAGCGACCACAGATTGACGAGCCCGCGCTGGGTGGCGTGGTCGGGCTCGCCGCCCAATTGATCAATGATCGCGCGTGTCACCACGTCGTGGCCGATGAAGTTGTTGCCGCGAAAGCCGCCGGTCTCGGCGTAGACGATCGGCACGTCGCGCTTTTGGAAGTCGCGAACGACCGAGCCAACATCGTCTCCGACCAGATCGGAGATGCACCCGGTGACGACGACGAACAAATCGGCGTCGAGAATATCAAGCGTCGCTTCGATCAGTTCGCGAAGCCGATCGCCACCTCCAAAGATCACCTCCCGTTGCGACGCATTGGTGCTCGGTGCCACGCCGGCGCCGCTCCGGCCGCCGCCCTGATAGCCGTTGGCGTAGACGAGGCTCCGATATTGCTTGCTGACGCAGCCAGGCCCGCAATGGGTGATGGGAATCACACCGGGAATCGCAGCGGCGGATTGCATAGCTCCGAGCGAGCACACATAGCGCGCCTGCTCGATCGGGCCAGCGAGATCCGACCGGCCCGGTTTCGTTTCTGCTCGCTTCTTCAGGGGGACGAGAACCATGGCCGGTCAGGCTCCAACTCGGCGCGCCAGCGCGAACGGGTCCTGCTCTGCGAGCCATGACGCCTTGTAGGGAAGCGTTGTGTGGGCGGCGAGATCCTCGTGGAATTTCCTTTGCGCAAGAACGGCCAGTATTTCCTCCCCGATATTGACAAGGCCCTGGTAGCCAACGGGAAAACTCGCATCCGCCTCAAGCGGAATCACTGGCAGACCAAGGCGGTTGATCACAGATCCAAGCGCGCTGTGGCGGAAGATTATGAAATCGGGGTTGACCCGTTTCAGCATGTTGAAAAACCGGTACGACTGTCCGTTGGAGATGCTGAGGTGTTCGATATCTCCGTAGCTATCGAGCATGAACCCCAGCGTATCGCGCTCGGTGTCCGGGCTGTCGTAGATCGGGTCGTGGTGATAGGCGACCGATCCCTCCACCGTTATTCCAAGTTCGCGGAGGATGCCGATGATGCCGTGGGCATAGCCCGGCCCCATCACGACAAAGCCCTTGAGACCACGGAGCTCGGTGCGCAATTTTTCGACACGCGGCCCGATTCGCTCGTGCTCGCGTTGAATATACTGCTCGACTTGCTCCTGCCTGTTCAGCGCCTGTCCGATCGCACGAAGCCAGCCATCGGTGCCGGCGAAGCCAAACGGCTGTGGCGCCTTTATCTGGGGCACGCCGAATTCCCGCTCCAGCGCAGCACCAAGGTAGGTCGCAAACGTATAGCAGAAGCTGGTCGATGCCGCCGCTTCCGACATCTGTTCGAGACCTTCGACAGTCGCCAGATTGACCACGAAATTTGCCCTGAGGCCCAACTGCCCCAGCATGTCGGTGTAGACGTCCGCGCCCGACAGCACGAACAGATTGATGAGATCATCCTGCTTCCGACGCGGGGCCTTGCGGACGATATGGCGGAGGATGCCATGCTGGATCGCGTCGAAGCCGGAACTCCAGTGATTTGACTTGAAGCCCTCGCAAAATACCGGAACGACCGGGATCCCGAGCTCTTCTTCGCACGCCTTGGTGACGCTCTCGACGTCATCGCCGATGATCCCCGTCGCGCATGATGTGGCGATGAAGATCGCCTTGGGATGGTGTCGTTCCCAGGCCTTGTGAATGGCGTCCCGCAGTTTTTCGACGCCGCCATAGACCATGTCGGAGTCACCGAGATTTGTGGAGATGCTGATCGCGTCGGCAACCGGCATGTCACGTGCGGCGAGGCCCTTTCGATATGATGCGCTCGTGCTGGCGTGCAGCGCGCTGCATCCAATCGGCGCGTGGTGGATCAGCACCGCATCGCGTATGTGACTGGCCTGGTTTTCGACGATCTGCTCACTACACCCCGTGCCTTGCGTGAAGGGGCTTTCCAGCTCGCAAATTCGCGGAACCTTTCCGCCGGAAATTCCGCACCGCGCGCCACAGCCGTCACGCGAGAATCCGGACTGGTCGGCGAGATCGCTCGCCTTGCCGTCCCAATTGATGATTGTGCCAAGACGCTGCTCGCGGCTCTCGACCGACGCCACTTTCAGATTGATCGCCACATGGTCCTCCTCTTAGGTTGCGCCGCCCGTTTGCCCTCGTAGCACCAAGTCAACTGTCCGCTCACCCGATCCGCCCAGCTCTTCTCAGGGGTTGCGGCGCTCCCGCCATGCAGAGCCCTCGGCGGAATGTGGACGGCTCGGCGAGGCCACGACATCGCCGGATCGATCGGTCTCAGCTCGGGCGGGATTGCTGCAGACAACGACGCAATTTTGCACCGTTCCCGAACCGAACCGTCATTGACGTCAAAACACGACAGATATCACCTCTAGCGGCCGATAGTTTGCCACCGCAGGCCCTGGGAAAATTCATCCCGCCAAATCAATGTAATAGTATGGCATTCTAAAAAAGTGTGTACACTGAAATAAAACATACCACTCCCCTGCGCTGACTAGCTTTTACCATCGACTCTTCCACTTATTCTGACAATCATTGCTGTTTTTGTCAACGGAATGACCTTCACCACTCCGACCTGACCGGCCCGACGGCGTCTCAATCGGCGCCGATTTCGTCGCGCAGCACGACGTCGGGCAGGCCGATGACCAGGATGAAGGCGACGGCCATCACCACGGCGCTGAGCAGGAAGCAGCCGGTCAACGCCGAACGATAGATGTCCGCGACCATCAGCTGCTGCGCCGGCGCGACATGCTCCAGGGCCTGGACGCCGTGGGCCATCAGGTCGGCGATGTCGATGCCCGCGATATGATCGAACGCGCCACCAAGGCGCTGCGCCATGATGGCGCCGGAGGTCGCAACCCCGAGCGCACCGCCGAGGGAGCGCACGAAGGTCATGGCGCCCGTGGCGGCGCCGAGTTCGCGGTGCGCTACCGCATTCTGCACCGCCACCGTGATGTTGGGCATGCCCATGCCGAGTCCGAGCAAGGCCATTGATACCAGGAACACCAGCGGCGAGGCGCCGATCCAGGCGAACACCGCGAGGCTTGCGAGCGCCACCGCTTCCAGCCCGATGCCGACGAGCAGGAAGGGCCGGTTGCGGCCGCGCCGCGCCACGATGCGGCCGCCGACGATGGAGGTGGCCACCATGCCGACGACCTGCGGCAGCAGCATCGCTCCGGCGGTGGCCGGCATCATGCCCAGCACAAGCTGGAAATAGAGCGGCAGGTACACGGTCGAGCCCATCATCGCAAACACCATCATGCCGCCCACCGCCACGCCGCGCGTGAACACCGCATTGTGGAACAGCGCGAGCCGAATCATCGGGTCCGCCGCCCGGCTCTCCTGGCGGATGAACAGCGCGGCCAGGATCACCGTCGCAGCCGCCAGTCCGGCGCCTTCGGCCGAGATCCATGGGAACTCGGCGCCGCCCGAGGCGAGCAGCAAGAGGAACGCTGTCGTGGTGCCGGTGAGCAGGGCCGCGCCGATCCAGTCGAGGTGCGCGACTTCGCGTTCGGGCGATTTGGGCAAAGCGAGGGCGATCATCGCCACCGCGACGAAGCCGATCGGCAGATTGATCCAGAACACCCAGCGCCACGAGATCATCTGCGTGATGACGCCGCCGAGCACCGGGCCGGCCACCGAGGCGAGCGCGAAGGTGCCGGTGAACAGGCCCTGGAAGCGCGGCCGGTCGCGCGGCGCGATCAGATCGCCGATTACCGACTGGGCGAGCACGAGCAGGCCGCCCGCCCCCAAGCCCTGGAGGCCGCGAAAAACGATGAGCGCGCCCATTGACCTCGCCGAGCCGCAGGCCAACGAGCCGAGAAGAAACAGGCCGACGGCAACGAAGATCAACATGCGGCGCCCGTACAGATCGGAGAGTTTGCCGTAGAGCGCAGTCGTGACCGTCGCCGTCAGCATGAAGGCGGTGACGACCCACGATAGATGCGCCATGCCGCCGAGATCACCGACGATGCGTGGCAGTGCGGTGTTGACGATGTTCTGGTCGAGGGCCGCCAGAACCATTGTCAGCAGCGCGCCGGCGAGCGCGAGGCGGATTCCTCGCCGCTTGCCGGAAGGTTCCTCCGGACCGGCGGGAGAGGGAGAAATCTCGCCAGTGTGAACGACGTCGGCGTCATGGCCCTGTCTCCGCAACAGCCTCTCCTTTCGGGTCTCGCCCATCCCTCGCACAACCCGGGACCACTTAAGCCGCGGCTTACTTCCTCGGCAGGCCGGGCGGATTGGTCTGCGACGCCTGGATTGCCTCGGCCGTGAGGTTCCAGCGCGCGAGCAGCCTGGCATAGTTGCCGTTGGCGATCTGGGCGTTGAGCGCCGCGGTAACCGCGTCGGCGAGACCGGAGCCCTTGCGCGTCGCCACCGCGATCTCGGCGGTGACCGGCCAGCCTCCGGAAAAAGTGCCGACTAGCTTGAGGTTGTTCTGGCGGGTCGCCTTGAAGGCCGAGACGGCGTTGGGCCCGAAATAGGCGTCGGCGCGACCCGACTGCACAGCGAGGTCGAGCACCACCTCGTCGTCGTAGTATTGCAGCTCGGTCGGCGCGAGCGCCTTGGCCTTGTTGGCCTCAATCCAGCGAAGCAGGATCTGTTCCTGGTTGGTCCCGGCGCCGACGATGATCTTCAGTCCGGTGATGTCCTCCGGGTTGGAGATGCTCTCGATCTTGCTCGTCTGCGAGACGTAGAAGCCGAGGAGGTCCTTGCGGTAGGTCGAGAAATCGAACTTCTCCTTGCGCTCCTCGGTCACCGTAACGTTATGGATCACCGCGTCGAACTTGCCCGAGGCGAGCCCGAGCGGCCAGTCGGCCCAGGCAATTGGCACCAGCACGAGGTCGAGGCCGAGCACGTCGGCGACGAGCTGCGCGATGTCTGGCTCCGATCCGATCGGCGTCTTGTTGTCGGTCGCCAGCACCGAGAACGGCAGCCTGTTCGGAATCGCGGCGACGGTAAACTTGCCGGGCGTGACGAACTTGTAGTCGGTCGGGATCAACTTCGCGGCGGCATCGACCTTGGTTGCCCGCACCCGCCCCGCCTGGGCGGGCCCAAAGTCGATCTCGTCCGTGGCAAATGCGGGCACGGCGAGCGCGAGGAAGGCGGCGACGGCGCCGGCGAGGACGCCGCGGCGGGACGCGTGGGCAGGCATGAGGACTCCTTTTCGATGTCAGAGGACCTTGGAGAGGAACCGGACGGTGCGCTCGTGATCGGGCTGCTCGAGCACCCGCTCGGGGGGGCCGACCTCGACGATGCGGCCACCTTCGAGGAACACCACGGTATCGGCGACGCGGCGGGCGAAACCGATCTCGTGCGTGACGATGACGAGGGTCACACCGGAGCGGGCGAGCTCCTCGATGACATCGAGGACCTCGTTGACGAGTTCTGGATCGAGCGCCGAGGTGGGCTCGTCGAATAGCAGAACCTTCGGCTTCAGCGCGAGCGCCCGCGCGATGGCGACGCGCTGCTGCTGGCCGCCGGACAGCTGGCGAGGAAAGGCGTCGGTCTTGTCGGAAAGCCCGACCCGGGCGAGCAGTTCGAGCGCTTCGGCCTCCGCCTCGGCCCGCGGCCGGCCGCGCACCTCGATCGGCGCCTCCACCACGTTCTCGAGTGCAGTCAGGTGCGGAAACAGGTTGAAGGTCTGGAACACCATCCCGACGTCGACACGGCGCTTCAGAATCTCCGATTTCCGGAGTTCGAACAGCTTATCGCCGACGCGGCGATAGCCGACCGGCTCACCGTCGATCGCTATGAATCCGGCGTCGACCCGCTCCAGATGGTTGATCGACCGCAACAGCGTCGACTTGCCCGAACCCGATGGTCCGATCAACGCCGTGACGCTCCCCGGAGCAAGCGTCAGCGAGACATCATCGAGCACTCTGAGCGTGCCGAAGCGCTTCGTGACGTTATGGATCTCGACCGCGCCGCCATGGACCTCGAAAGACGCGCCTGCGGCGGGTGAGCTCGCCACAGCAGCGACGGCGCGCACAAGCGAACGGCGAGGGGTTCCGAACCGACGTAACAAGATGTCGATTGCCGACGGCGGTGGGTCACGCAACGCGCCGCGCGCAAAGTGCTGCTCGACGCCGCGTTGCACCACCGAGAGCACCGTCAAGATGACGAGGTACCACACCGTCGCCACCATCAACAGCGGGATCACTTCGAGGTTTCGGCGGTAGATCACTTGGATGGTGTAGAACAGCTCCGGCAGCGCCAAGATGTAGACGTTGGATGTCCCCTTCGCGAGGCCGATGATGTCGTTGAATGCGGCCGGCAATATCGAGCGCATCGCCTGCGGCAGAACGATACGGAACGCCTGGCGCCGGCGCGACAGGCCGAGCGCAGCGGCCGCTTCGAGCTGCCCCTGGTCGACCGACAGGATGCCGCCGCGAATGATCTCGGCGCTGAACGCTGCCTGGTTGAGCGTGAGCCCCAGCACGGCCGCAGCGAACGGCGTGATGAGCTGCGTCGTGTTCCAGGTCGCGAAGTCAATCCCGGTGAAGGGGATGCCGAGCGTCACCGTTGCGTAGAGATAGCCGAGGTTGTTGAGGATCAAGAGGAGGACGATCAGTGGGATCGACCGGAAGATCCAGATGAAGGTCCACGACAACGCGACAAGAACCGGCGACTTTGATACCCGCGCGAGCGCGAGCCCAGTGCCGAGCGTGAAGCCGAACAGCGCGCCGAGCAAGGTTAGGAGCAGCGTGCGGCCGAGGCCGACCAGAACCGGCTCGGAAAAGAACCATTCGAGAAAGATGCCCCAGCCCCACCGCGGGTTGGTGAACGTCGAATGAAGCACCGCGACGATCACCATCGCGGCGAAGATCGAGCCGATGGTCCGGCCCGGGTGCCGGGCCGGAACGATCTCCAAGTGGGAAAGGTCAGTGGCCTTGGCCGCACCGGGTGGAGCCTCGGCACGGGAGCGGCCGACGTCCGCGATCTCCTTCGCTCCGTCGTCAGCGACCCCGTTCGTGCGAGGTAAACGGGGCAGGAGTCCCCGTGGCCCGCGCGCGGCGCCACACTCGACGACCCGCCGTCGCGGTTGCGGAACGCGCTCGTCCATGTTCGTCCACCATCGTTGGTGAGCTTAAGCGAGCAGCTGCCCGATAGTTCTATAATATCGATTTGTCGGATAGATCATATGTTGGACTATTGTGAATATTGGCCGCTGACGAGAAATGTCTCCTTGTTGGTGTCGCGTCCGGAGGACGTTCGCATTGTTGGCCCCGGCGACGTGCGCACCAGCAACGGCGGCATCGCGAGACACAACGATTGCAGCTCTCGGCCGATATGGACTGATGGTGCGCGGCAGGACGCCGAGGCTCAGCCCTGGAGTGTCATGCGGTCGTCGATCGCGCCTGCGAGGCGAGCTCGCCGATTTGTCCCGCCAATAGGAGCACGCGCTGTGGGCGCCGCATTCCTGGTATGGCTCGCCAATCCCGGCGCATTCGCTCTTTGGAGAGCCCGTGACCCGGTTCGGTCTCGATCACCGTGCGTGGACGATCACGCCAGCGCATTCTCGGACGCCTTGCGCGCGAACTATCCCCAGCCGCCTTCGCGATCACCACCAGCGCCTGGCGCGGGAATAGCGCGTTCCGCCAAACAACTGACTTGCGGTGCCGGACGGGGACGACGTCTTCCGCTTGTTCGCCTCGGCGCATGCCTCCGACGGCCATGAGCAGCAACGCTCCGCCTCCGCCACGCCGTGCACACCTTGCGTGAAGCCTACCGAGGCGAGCTTGCCCTGGCGCTCCAGGCGGTCGCGTGAGCCAGGCCCTCGTCAGGACCGCGCGGCTCCATTTCCGGTGCTTTCGCCTCGAATGGGCTTGGGAATTTCTGTTGGGACATCTGGCATCGAATGGGTTCCTTCTCCATTTGTCTCCCGCCTTGGCATTCGCTTCTTTTGCCGCGCGCAACTTCGAAAGCCCGCTCCATCCCGTCACCGCTATAGTTCGTTCATCTGCCGGTGTCGTCGAACTGAAATTCGGCACAGCGGCGTTGCGCCCTCGCATTTCTCTGACGGAGAATTTCAATGCACTTGTCGCGACTCGCCTCTTTGGCCTTGCTGGCGGTAGTATCCGTCGCTGGCGGAGCGTCCGCCGATCAACTGGACGACATCCGCAAGGCCGGCGTTCTGCGCGCTGCGGTGTTCGACGCCAACCCGCCGTTCGGTCTGGTCGATGCCAAGACGCATGAAATCGTCGGCTACGACATCGACTTCGCCAAGGCGATCGCCAAGAAGATCGGCGTCAAGCTGGAGTTGGTGCCGACCAATCCTGCCAACCGCATTCCGCTGCTGCAGTCGGGCAAGGCCGACCTGATCGTCGCCGACGCCACCATCACACCCGAGCGCAAGCAGGTGGTCGATTTTTCGATCCCCTATTTCGTGTCCGGCCAGCAGTTCCTGGTGCCAGTTGAAGCGTCCGACAAGGTCGCCGATTTTGCTAACGCGCGGTTCGCGGCGGTGAAGGGCACCACCGAGGAGCAGTTCATCCACGCCACCTATCCCAATGCCAAGGTGCTGGCCTACGACGACATCCCGCTCGCCTTCACCGCGCTGCGCAATGGCAGCGCCGACGCCCTGACCCAGGACAGCTCAATCCTGGCTGGCGTGCTGGCGAAGGCTCCCGACAAGCAAAAGTTCAAGATCCTGCCCGACCTGCTCACGCGGGAGGAAATCGGCATCGGCGTGAAGAAGGGCGAGGCCGCGGTGCTTGCGCTGGTCAACGAGACGCTGATCGAACTCGAAAAGAGCGGCGAGGCGGAGAAGATCTTCGACGCTTGGTTCGGCCCAAGCACCGCGGCCCCGCAGCACCGCGACTTCAAGATTAGTGCCGGCCTCTGACCTTGCGGCCTTGATCACCCCCGTCATGCGGCACCTCCCACTCGGAGGTGCCGCATGACGCGTTCTGCCTCCCATCGTGCATCCATCATGGCGCCCGAAACTGCCCTATCCGAGATCAAACCCAAGATCGAGTTCCGCCATGTGCACAAGCACCACGGCGCGCTACACGTCATACAGGGCGTCAGCACCACCGTGCGCGCCGGCGAGGTGGTGGTGATCTGCGGCCCCTCGGGATCGGGCAAGTCGACACTGATCCGCCTCATCAACGGCCTCGAGACGATTTCAGAAGGCGAGGTGCTGGTTGACGGCATCGCGGTGTCCCTCCTCCGGGGCCGCGCGCTGCAGGCGCTCCGCAGCCGTATCGGCTTCGTGTTCCAGCAATTCAACCTCTACGCTCACCTCACCGCCGAGGAAAACGTCTCGCTCGCGCCGCGCCGCATCGGCGGCCTCACCAAGGCGGCAGCGCGCCAGTGCGCGCTGGCCCTGCTCGAACGCGTCGGGCTTTCCGACAAGACCGACGCGTTCCCGCATCAATTGTCGGGCGGCCAGCAGCAGCGGGTCGCCATCGCCCGCGCCCTGGCGCTCGATCCCGACATCGTGTTGTTCGACGAGCCGACCTCAGCGCTCGACCCGGAGATGATCGGCGAGGTGCTGATCGTGATGCGCGAAGTTGCGAGAAGCGGTATCACCATGGTGGTGGTGACCCACGAGATGGGGTTCGCACGCCAACTCGCCGACCGCGTCCTGTTCCTCGACGAGGGGGAGATCCTGGAGGAGGCGTCGCCGGAACGGTTCTTCCTCGCCCCCTCTCATCCCCGCGCGCGGCGATTCCTCAGCCAGATCCACTCGCCGCTTCATCTTGCGGAGGTCGAGTGATCTTCAGCTTCGACTGGGCGGCGCTGCTGCGCGAGCCGGCGCTCGGCTGGCTGACCGCAGGCGTTGTCACCACGCTCGCCGTCACGCTGGTTGCCGCGCCGCTTGCCGTGGTGCTGGGAATCGTCATCACGACGTTGCGGCTCGAGCGGGGCCCGCCGCGCTGGCTGGCGATCGCCATCATCGAGCTGTTCCGCAACACCCCGCTGCTGGTGCAGTTGCTGTTCTGGTACTTCGCCGCGTTCGCGCTGCTGCCGCGCGGCTGGAAGATGTGGATCGCCGCCGACCATGCCTGGGCGGTGGTGCCGCCGGGCGTGCCGCTGATCGCGCCGGAATTCCTGGTGGCGACGTGGGGGCTCGCGCTGTTCACCGCGGTGTTCTTGGCGGAAGAGCTGCGCACCGGGCTCGCCGCGGTGCCGGCCGGACAGATCGAGGCGGCGCGGGCGCAGGGTCTCGGCCGGCTCGACGTGCTGCGCTTCATCCTCTTGCCGCAGGCGGTGGCCAACGCCTGGCAGCCGATGGTCGGCCAATTGCTCAACCTGATGAAGCTGTCATCGCTGGCAAGCTCGATCGGCCTTGCCGAGATCACCTATCAAGCACGCACCATCGAGAGCTACAATGCCCACTCCGTCGAGGCGTTCGCCGCCGGCACCCTGCTCTATCTCGCGATCGGGCTCATCATGAGCCGCATCCTGGTGTGGCTCGGGCCGCACCGGCCGGGCAGCCTGCGCCGTTCCAGCGCCGAGGCCCGACTCGCCGCTACCGGCGGAGGTGCGCTGTGATGCTCGATTTCTCGGTGATCGGCCGCAACCTCGACTATCTGCTGCTCGGCCAGACCGCCGACCGCGTGCTCGGCGGTCTCACGCTGACGCTGGTGATGGCGATCACCGCGGCGGTGCTGGCCTTGGCGGCGGGGATCATGCTCGCTTTGGTGGCGTGGCGCTTTTCGGGCTGGACGCGGCGGCTTCTGTTCCTGTGGGCGGACCTGATCCGCGGTATTCCGCTGATCCTGGTGATCTTCTGGCTCTATTTCCTGCTGCCGGTGCTGCTCGGCGGCGACCTACCCTCCGCCCTCACCGTGATCCTCGCATTGGCGTGGTTCACCTCGGCGGCGGTGATGTACTCGACGCTCGCCGCCATCGAGGCGCTGCCCGCCGGCCAGCTTGAGGCGGCGCGCGCCGCCGGCTTCTCCGAGGCCCAGACGTTGCGGTTCATCCTGGTGCCGCAGGCGCTGCGCAATCTGGTGCCGTCCTATGTCGGGCTGCTGGTGTCGCTGATCAAGGACACCTCGCTCGCCTTCATCATCAACGTGCCGGAGCTGACCACCGTCGCGGGGCAGGTCAACAGCCGCGAGCAGGTCTATCCGGTCGAGATCTTCTTGTTCCTGACCCTGGTCTATTTCGTGCTGTGCGAGGGCCTGTCGCTTAGCGCGAGCGCCCTCGCCCGCCGATTGAAGCGCGAGGGTCGCCAGCACTCCACGGTTTCCGGGAGATCCCTTCGGGTTCCCGGCAACCCCCTCGCTGAAAATCCCTGATGAGGGAGGGATTTTCAGCGACAGGAATACGGTTCTCCGGCCTGAGCGGCCAGAAACCCTATCACACCACCGCCGGCTCCTTCTCCAGCGGGCGGCCGTCGAAGCGGTCGGGGCCGAGCGCCGCGACCCAGTCCGGCGGTGACAGGCCGTCCACCAACTCGGCGATGATGCGGCCGGCGGCCGGCGAGGTCATGAAGCCCTTGGCACTGGAGAGCGCCACGAACAGGCCCGGCACCGCGGTCGCGCCCAGCACCGGCTGCATGTCCGGCGTCACCGAATAGAGCCCGCCCCAACTGCGCAGGAAGCGCGCCCCCGCGAGCGCCGGCACCAGCGAGATGGCGCGCTCGGCCGAACGCGGAAAGAGGTCGGCGCGCGGCTTGGAATCGAAGCCGAAGCTGCGGCCCTTGTCCGAGCACACCACCACGAACGAGCCGCGCACCGTCTGATTGACGAACATCTCGTGGCCGAACGACATCACGCACGGGTCTAGCAGCGGCGCCAGCGGCTCGGTGACGAAGGCCTGGTTGGGCAGCGGCTTGACCGGCAAATCAAGCGCCAACGGCGCGAGCAGCTGCGGAATGCGGGTGTCGTTGGCGAGGATCACCCGGCCAGCCGCCAGTGATCCGGCCGACGTTGCCAGCGCGAAGCCGTCGCCCTCGCGCGCGAGATCGAGCACCTCGACACCCCAGCGGAGGTCTGCGCCGAGACGCTTTGCAGCGCGGGCATAGCCGTCGAGCACGCGGAACGGCGACAGCGACGCGTCACGATCGAAGAACACCGCGCCCAGCACGCCCGCCACATTGAGGCTCGGCGCCAGCCGCGTCACCTCTTGCTGCGTGATGATGTCGGGAAAGATGCCGTATCTGGCCTGGATCACCAGGTTGGTCTTAAACAGCTCAAGCTGGCTTTCGGTGTAGGCCAGCATGACGTAGCCGGTCTGCTTGAACTCGATGCCGTCGGGATAATCGTAGAGTTCGGCGAAGCGCTCGAAGATTTCAAGCGAGCGCAGGCTGAGCAGGATGTTGCCGGTGGCGCCCCACTGCACGCGGATGCCGGCACCGCAGCGCCCGGTCTCGCCGCTGGCAAAATCGCCAAGGTCGAGCAAGGTGACAAAGAGGTCCGGCCGGCGCTGGCGCAGCGCGTGAGCAATCGACAGGCCATAGGCACCGCCGCCGACCACGGCGATATCGGTGGTCCAGCCCATGTCACGCCTCCTCGATGCGGTTGGCGAGCGCCGCCAGCGTCACCGGCTTTAAGCCCGGCCGCGCCGCCATCGGCGCCGCAGCCGCGTCGTCGGCGTGGCCGGACAGCGCTAGCACGCTGCGCAGGCAGACCCGGCCGCCGCACAGCCCCATGCCGGAACGGGAATTGCGCTTGATGGCGTTGAGGGTGACGTGGCCGTCCGCGATGGTGCGCTCGATGCGGGCGCGGCGCACGCCCTCGCAGCGGCAGATCACGGTGTCGTCCGTCGCCCAGTCCCAAACCGCCGGCGGCAGCTCGAACTGCGGCGCGATCGCCGCCTGGAACCGCCAGTGGCGAGCGCGGGCGCGATAAGCCTCGGCGAGCGAGCCTTTGGCGGGATAGCCGGCGAAGGCGGCCGCGGCCGCCCCGGCGATGCGGCCGTCGCTCTCGGCGGCGAGCGCGCCGCCGAGCCCGGCGCCGTCGCCGGCTACATAGAGGCCTGGCACTTGGGTGGCGCCGTCGTCCTGGCGCTCCGGCAGCCAGCCGCCGCGGCGGGCGTCGAACCGCACCGGCACGCCGGCCATGCGCGCCAATTCGCTGTTGGCGGTGAAGCCGAAATTGACGCCGACGGTGTCGACCTCGAACACCTTGCGGTGCTCGGCCTTGAGGCGGCCGTCGCCGCCGTGCGGCGCCAGCGCCAGCCGCTCAACCGCCGTGCCACCCTCCGCCGCCAGCGGCCCCCAGCCGACCAGCACCGGCACGCCGGCACGGCGCAGCGTGGCGAGATAGCTCAAGCCATCGCGCACCACCGCGCGGGCGCCCCACATCGCGAAGGGATGGCGCAGCGCCGTCCACGGCGAGTTGAGCAGCGCCACCGCGCGCACATCCGCGCCCGCAGTCACCAATTGCGCCGCCACCGCCAACAGCAGCGGCCCGGTGCCGGCGAGAGCGATGCGGTTGCCGGCGCGGATGGCATCGGCCTTGAGCAACGTTTGCAGCGCCCCGGCGGTGACCACGCCGGGCAGCGTCCAGCCCGGAAACGGCACGGTCAGCTCGCTCAAACCCGTCGCCAGCACCACCGCCTTCGGCTGCACAAGGCGGCTCGAGGTGTCGTCGGCGACCAGCACCTGGAGCCCGTCAAAGTTCGCGGTGACCGCGGTGCCGAACCGCTCATCAATCGCGCCGCGCGCGGCGTCATAGCGGGCGAGCAGCCGGCGCCGCCGCGCCGCCTCGCCCGCAGTTAGCACCGGCGGCCCGCCGATCCCCGGCGTTGACTGGCGGAAGATCTGGCCACCGGGGCGTGCACCCTCGTCGACCAGCAGGACGCGGGCACCCTGCCCGCTCGCCTCGATCGCCGCGGCAAGCCCCGCCGGGCCTGCGCCGATCACCACAACGTCGGGCAATGTCATTCCAGCCCCTCCTGCCGGCGCACCACTTGGCCGGGGCGCGCCGGGGTGCGGCAGGCGCGCTGGCCGGGCTTGCCGTCGATCACCAGCCGGCATTCCCAGCAGGTGCCGATGCCGCAGAACAGGCCGCGCGGCGAGCCGTCCTCGGCGTTGCGCCAGTGGCGGATGCCGGCGGCGAGCAGCGCCCCGGCGACGGACTCGCCCGGCCACGCCGGCACCTCGCGCTCGCCGAAACAGATGGTGAAGGCCGGGCCGGCGCGTTCGCCCCGGCGCGGCTCTGAGTGATGATCGGACATGGTTGAGCGGCGGTGGGGCACGACCCCGCCGCGGTCCCTCACAGCTGCACGAACTTGCCGTTCTTCACCGTCAGCACGAAGCCGCCATAGATCGGCGTGCGGGTCTCTGTCTGCGACAGCGTGCCGTTGCCGAGCACGGTCGGCAGATCCTTCACCTTGGTGATGGCGGTGCGGATCGAGGCCGGGTCGAGGTTGGGCGCGGCGGCCTTGAGTGCGGTGACGGCAACGTGGAGCTGGGTGTAGCCCATCGCCGCGAAGATGTCGGGCGCCACGCCGAACTTGGCCTTGTAGGCGGCAACGAAGCGCTGGTTCAGCTCGCTGGTGCCTTCGGTGAAATAGTCGGAGACGAACAGGGCGCCCTCCACCGCGGCGCCGCCAACCTTCAGGAACTGCGGCGAGGCGAACGACGGCGTGCCGACGATGCGCACCTTGTCGGAGAGCCCCGCCTGCCTCGCCTGGATGATGATGTTGGCGCTCAATTCCGCTGTAGTCGAGATCACCAGCGTATCGATGTCCTGGTTGACGATCTTGGTCGCCAGCGTGGTGAAGTCGGTATCGGAGCCGACGATGGTCTCCTCCGCCACGGTGGCGACGCCGTTGGCCGCAAGATAATCCTTGATGCCGTTCTTTTGGGCGATATAGGCGTCGTTGTCGCGGTTGAAGACGTAGACCACGCGCTTGGGCTTGAAGCGCTCCAGATACTGCTGCGCCAGCGCCTCCATGATCTTGGTCGGCGTGGTGGTGGCCTTGAACACCCAGTCGCCGACCTTGGTGACGTCGGCAGAGGCGATGCTCAGCACCGGGACCTTGTTCTCCTGGGCGATCGGCAGCGCGGCGAACGCCTCGACGCTGGAGGTGGTGCCGAGGATCAGCGCCGCCTTGTCAGCCTTGATGAAGCGGTCGACCAGCGTCACCGCCTGGTTCTTGTCGCTGGCGGTATCCTCGATCAAGAGCTTAAGTTTCACCGGACCGAAGCCGCCGGTCTTCTCCAGCTCCTCGCGGGCGATCTCGATGCCGTTGCGGCCGGATGAGCCGGCGAACGAGAACTGCCCGGTCACCGCGATCGGCACGCCAACGGTGACCTCCTGCGCATGAGCAGCCGAGGTGGCGAGCGCCGCAAGGGCGACGGCGCCGGAGACGAGGATCCGCTTCATGTGGTTTCCTTTCCAGTAGGGGCGCGGCGACGGACGTCGTCCGCGAAGCGCGGCAGATAGTGCTCGATGATGTCGGGGTCGGCGGCGAGCTCGGCGCCCGCACCAAAGCGGACGATGCGGCCCTGTTCGAGGACATAGGCGACATCGCCGATGGCGAGGGCGAGGCGCGCGTTCTGCTCGACCAGGAGGATGGTGAGGCCGTCTGCATTGAGGCGACGCAACACCTGGAACACGTGCGAGACGATGATCGGCGCCAGCCCCAGGCTCGGCTCGTCGAGCACCAAGAGGCGCGGCCGTCCCATCAGCGCGCGGCCAATCGCCAGCATCTGCTGCTGGCCGCCGGACAGCGAGCCGGCGGTCTGGCGGCGGCGCTCGGCCAGCACCGGGAACAGCGCGAATATCTCCTCCAGCTTCGGCGGTGCGGCGCGCCCGGTGGCGGCGAGCCCGCCCAGCAAGAGGTTTTCCTCCACCGACAGCGGCCCCAGCACCTGGCGACCCTCCGGCACCTGGAGGAGCCCTGAGCGCGCGATGCGCGCCGCCGGCCAGCCGGTGATGTCCCGCCCCTCGAAGATGATGCGGCCTGAGCGCGGCCGCAGCAGGCCGGACACGGTGTTGAGCAGTGTGCTCTTGCCGGCACCGTTGGGGCCGATCAGCGCCACCACGCCGCCAGGTGGCACCGCGAGATCGACGCCGCGCACCGCCTCGATGTGGCCGTAGGAGGTGACGACACCTTCAATTCGCAGCATGCGTCACGCTCCGAGATAGGCGGCGACCACCGCGGGATGGCTGCGCACCGCGCAAGGTGCGCCGGAGGCGATCAGCTTGCCGGCGTCGAGCGCATGCAGTTCGTCGGAGAGCGACAGCACAAATCCGATGTTGTGCTCGATGAGCAGGATCGCCCGACCATCGTCGGCGAGGCCGCGGAACATCTCGCCCAGGCTTTCCGCCTCAGCGTCGTTCATGCCGGCCACCGGCTCATCCAGCAGCAACAGGCGCGGCGCGGTGGCGAGCGCGCGCATCATCTCGACCCGGCGCTGGTGGCCGTAGGACAGCCGGCCGGCGGGCAGGTCGGCGAAGCGGCGCATGCCGAAGCGGTCGAGCAGCGCCAGTGCCGCCGCCTCGAACCTTGCAGTCTCGCGCCATGCCGATGGCGCCAGCAGCAGCGAGGCAACGAGCGAGCTTTGCTCGTGGCGGTGGAAGCCGATCGCCACATTGGCCAGCACGCTGGCCTCCGGCAGCAGGCGAATGGTCTGGAAGGTGCGGGCGATGCCGGCGCGCGCCACCCGATGCGGCTCGATGGTGGTGATGTCGCGGCCATCAAAAGTGATGCGCCCGGCGCTTGGCAAAGCGAGGCCGCTGATCAGATTGACCAGCGTGGTCTTGCCGGCGCCGTTGGGGCCGATCAGCCCGGTGATGCGGCCGGCTTCGACGCCGAACGACACCTCGTCGACGGCCTTGAGCCCGCCGAACGATTTGGAGACGCCATCGAGAACAAGCAGGCTCATGGCCGCACGGCCTCCCGGACCCTGAGGGCGCGGTCGCGCAGATGAAACGCCACGGTGTCGACGATGCCGTGCGGCCAACACACCGCCACCAGCACCAATAACGCGCCGTTCACCGCCATGCGGTAGTCGGCGAGCGGACGCGCTACCTCCGGCAGCAGCGTCAGCACCGCCGCGCCGACTAGCGGGCCGGCAACGGCGATGCGCCCGCCCAGCACTACCTGGGTCAGCACCGCCATCAGCAGCGGGAAGCCGAAATCCTCCGGCACCAGGGAATAGTTGCGGCAGGCCATCAAGCCGCCGCCGAGACCGGCGATCAGCCCCGACAGCGCGAACGCCAGCCGGTGCCACTCGACCACCGCGATGCCGAGCGACACTGCCACCGTCTCGTCCTGGCGGATGGTGTCGAAGGCGCGGCCGATGCGCGAGCGCGACACCGCGATCACGACAAACAGCACAATGGCGAACGTCGCTGCCACGCCGGGCAGATCGACCAGTCGCGGAATGGCGTTGAAGCCCATGGCGCCGCCGGTGAGCGGCTCGGCATAGAGCGCCAGCGACAGCACGATCTGCACGAAGGCCAGCGTGGCAATCGCCTGAAACACCCCGCGCAGCCGCGCCAGCGGCAGCGACAGCACGACGCCGGCAATCAGCCCGACGCCGCCCGCGGCGATCAAGGCCAGCGCACCCGGCACCTGCCAGCGCACCGCCAGGATGGCGGCGGCATACGCGCCGAGCGAGGCGATCCCCGCCGTCGCCAGCGAGAACACGCCGGCGCGCAGCACCAGATATTGGCTGTAAGCCAGGACGGCATTGACCAGCACCAGCGCCAGGAGGCCGGCATAGCCGGCGAGCATCCCGCTCATTGCCGCACCACCCGCATCTCGGCGCTGGAGGTGCCGAACAGGCCGCCGGGGCGGACCAGCAGGGCGGCGAACAGCAGGCTGTAGATGATGGCGTCCGACAGCGCCGACGACAGGTAGGCCACGGTGAGCGATTGCACGAGGCCGAGCAGCAGCGCCGCGACCACCGCGCCGCTGACGCTGCCGAGCCCGCCCAGCACCACCACCACGAACGCCTTCAGCAGGAACGGCTCGCCCATCAGGAAGTGGACGGAGTTGAAGGCGATGCCGATGATGACGCCGGTGGCCGCCGCCAATGCTCCGGACAGAAAGAAGGTCTGGGCATAGACCACGTCGGGCCGCACCCCGAGCAGCGAGGCGGTGCGCGCCGACACCGCCACCGCGCGAATCTGCCGGCCGAACGGGGTAGCGTAGAGAAACGCCAGGAGGCTCGTCACCAGCAGCGCCACCAGCGCCACGATGGTGATCTGCAGCAGCGAGATGCGCAGGCCGAACACCTCAAAGAACACCACCGGGAAGGTGCCGAACGGGTAGCGCAGGATCAGAGTGTTGGAGACGCCCTGCGCCACGCTCATCAGCATCTGGGCGACGCCGAGGCTGGAGACGATGGCGATGAACTCCGCGGCGTTCTGGCGGCGCAGCGGCCGGAACGCCACCCAGTCGACGACCACACCGATCAAACCGCCGACCAGAACCGCGACGCCGAACGCTAGAGGCAGCGGCAACCCCGCCCAGGTGACGGCATAGAGGCCGACGAAGGCGCCGGCCATGAACACCGCGCCGTGGGCCAGGTTGAGAATTCGCAACACGCCGAACACCAGCGTGAACCCCAGCGCAAATAGCGCGTAGGTTGAGCCGGTAATTAGGCCGTTAATGGTTTGTTGAAGGACCATTCTAGTCTTTGGATACTTCCATTTGCGCGCGCAATAACCCTTGGTTGAAGGCGCTGGATATTCCGAAAATGAGGCGATTGCCACTAGACTATAAAATCGATAGACATTGTCAAATCCAATCGACATGCGTTTTGGAGAGTTCGATGCCCGCGCGCCTGCACCGCCAAGCCACCGTGATTGATGGGCTTATCGTCTCCAAATGGAGCCGGTCGCTGTTCGAGGCGATGCACGCCGGCGGCCTCACCGCCGCCAATTGCACCTGCGCGGTGTGGGAGGGCTTCGACGGCGCGTTCCGCCACCTCGCCACCTGGAAGCGCTGGCTCACCAAGAACGATGATCTCCTGCTGCAGGTTTACAGCTTGGACGACATCGCGCGGGCCAAGCGTGAGGGCCGGGTCGGCGTCATTCTCGGCTGGCAGAATTCGGCCGGCTTCGACGAGGAGCCAAGCTTCGTGCCGGTGTTCCACGAACTGGGCCTGCGGGTGGTGCAACTCACCTATCACACCGCCAATGCCGCGGGTTCCGGCTGCCTGGAAGCCTTTGATGCCGGGCTGTCGAGCTGGGGCCACGAGTTAGTCGCCGAGCTCAACCGCGCCGGCATCCTGATCGACCTCAGCCACGTCGGCTCGCGCACCGCGCGCGACGCCATTCGCGTCTCGAAGCAGCCGGTGGCCTACACCCATTGCGCGCCGAAGGCGTTGCGCGACCACCCGCGCAACAAGACCGACGAGGATTTGCGTGCCATCGCCGAGCGCGGCGGCGTCATCGGCGTCACCATGTTTCCGCCGTTCATGCCGCGCGGCAATGACTCCACGCTCGACGATTATCTCGACGCCATCGAGCACGTCATCGGCCTTGCCGGCGAGGAGCAGGTGGCGATCGGCACCGACTTCACCCAGGACATCGACGAAGAGGGCCTGCGCTATTTCACCCGCTACAAGGGCACCGGCCACGCACTGCTGGAGATCGGCAATGTGGTCAACCCCAAGGAGTTCGGCCGCATCGAGCAGTACCCCAACCTCACGGCGGCGATGGAGCGGCGCGGCTGGACGGAGACCCGCATCCGCCGCGTGCTGGGCGACAACTGGCTACGACTGTTCGGCGAGGTGTGGCGATGACCCGCGACGAGGCCGAACGCTTCTTCGGCGAAACCATCCCTGTCCGCTTCCGCGCCGACACCCCGGCCGCCGACAATGCCGAGGTCGAGACCCTGCTCGCCGGCTCAAAGACCTTCTTCGACAACTGCGCCCGCTATCAGGTGGTGGCGGAGATCGTGGAGGTCTCGCGCTGCATGGCGGGGGTCGAGGTTGGCGAGCGCTACGTCATCCAGGGCGCGCGCATCGACCCGGCGCAGACCACCGGCCCGTTGTGCATCTTCCTGGTCAGCATGCTGGTGCAGCGCGTCGCCGTCGCCTTCGATCGCTTTGCCCGCGACGGCGAGATCGCCCTCACCCTTTCCGGCGCGCAATGCACCGACCCCGGTCCTGCCGTCGGCGGCTTCGGCGGGATCAAGGCCCGGCTGTGGCTGGAGCCGATCCCCGTACAAGTCTGATACGTCATCCCAACACCCGACACCGGACCCGCACCATGCCGCATCCCCTCGCTCCTTTCACCTCCGACGACACACCGCCCGCCTCCGCCGACGTGGTCATCATCGGCGCCGGAATCATCGGCGTCACCGCCGCGCTGGAGCTGGCGCGCGCCGGTCTCAAGGTCGCCGTAGTCGAGAAGGGCCGCGTCGCCGCCGAGCAGTCGAGCCGCAACTGGGGCTGGGTGCGCCAGCAGGGCCGCGACCGCCGCGAGCTGCCGCTGATCGTCGAGAGCCTCGCTAACTGGGACCGCCTGCAGGCGCAAGCGAAGGCCGACCTTAACATCGACCTCGGCTTCCGCCGTACCGGCCTGATCAGCGTCACCCGCACCGAAGCCGAGCTCGACCGCTGGCGGCGCTGGGCGGTGCGCGGCCGGGCCGCCGGCATCGAGGTGGTGGAGCTCACCGCCGACGACGCCAATTCCGCGGCACCCAGCGGCAGCGCGCCATGGATCGGCGGCATCCACACCCCGACCGACGGCCGCGCCGAGCCGTCTGTTGCGGTTCCCGCCATCGCCGAGCTGGCGCGCGCGGCGGGCGCCACCTTCCACCAGAACACCGCCGCGCGCGGCCTTGAGACCAAGGGCAGCGCCATCACCGCCGTGGTGACCGAGCGCGGCCGCATCGCCACCCGCGCCGTACTTGTCGCCGCGGGAGCATGGTCGTCGCTGTTCCTGCGCCGCCACGGCATCTCGCTGCCGCAGCTCAACGTGCGCTCGACGGTGATCCGCACCACCCGCGCGCCCGAGGCCATTCCTGGCACGCTGATGTCGCAGGATCTGTGCCTCAGGCGCCGGCTCGATGGCGGCTACACCCTGACGCTGCGCAGCGGCGAGGCGTTCGACATCGTGCTCGACGGCGTCCGCTTCCTGCCGAAGTTCATCCCGGTCCTGCGGCGCGAGTTCGGCTCGACCAAGCTGCGCTTCGGCTGGACGTTCTTCGCCGACCTGTGGCGCCAGTGGCCGCGTCCGCTCGACAACGTGTCGCCGTTCGAGGAGACCCGCATTTACGACCCCGCGCCCGACACCGCCATCGTCGACACCGCCATCGCGCGACTGAAGCGCATTCGTCCGGACTTCGCTGGCGTCGAGGTGGCCGAGGCGTGGGCCGGCCGCATCGACACCACACCGGACATCGTGCCGGTGATCGCCAAGGCTGACAGCCTCGCCGGCCTGACTATCGCCACCGGCTTCAGCGGCCACGGCTTCGGCATCGGGCCGGGAGCCGGGCGGCTCGCCGCCGACATGGTGCGCGACACGGATCCGGTGGTCGACCCAGCCCCGTTCCGCCTCACCCGCTTCTCGGACGGCTCGCCGATCTTCCTCGACCCCGACGTGATCTGAGGACCTCTTCTCCGACCAAACCCACTTTGGTCCGGGTGCCCGTCGAGCTGAGTCATCCGTGCGAACATAAACGGCGATCTTTGATCGGCGCGCCGCGGCATGATCTGTTCTTCCGTGAACCTCGATCGCGTCACGGTCCGGTCCTCTTTTTGGGCCGGACGCTAGAGTCAGATTGACCTAATCACGGGTTCACCGCGATCGTTCGCGCGAACGGCGCCTTTTGCCCGACTATTTTGCGTCACGCGAATTTTCTCTCATCACGCCATCGAACAGCTGCCCTCTGTCCTGCTCAAAAAGCCGGAAGCTGACCCGGCAACTTTTCCTTGATGAGTTGGCGGATGCTCTCATTCTGAAATGCGCGCACCAACTTGGGAACCCAGCTGGCATCCTTGTCGCGCTCGCGGACGGCGATGAAATTGTTGTAGGGATTGTTGATGGAGGATTCGATTGCAATGGAATCTCTGCCCGGAATCAATCCCGCCGGGAGCGCGTAGTTGGTGTTGATCACCGCGGCATCCAGATCCTCGAGACTCCGCGGAAGTTGGGCTGCGTCGATCTCGCGAAATTGTAGTTTCTTAGGATTGTCGATGACGTCCAGCACGCTCGGCAAGAGGCCCACACCGTCCTTGATCTTGATCAGCTTCTCGGCCTGCAGGAGCAGGAGCGCCCGCCCCCCATTGGAGGGGTCATTCGGGATGCCGATCGAAGCCCCATCCCGGATCTCGCCGAGCGATTTCGCCCGAATGGAATAGAGCCCGATCGGAGAGACGATCGTCTCCGCAACGGGAACGATCTTGTAGCCCCTCATCTTGATCTGGTTGTCGAGAAACGGCTTGTGCTGGAAGGCGTTGGCGTCGAGGTCCCCGGCATCGAGCGCGGCATTCGGCAGAAGATAGTCATTGAAGACCACCACGGTCACATCGAGTCCGTCCTTGGCGGCGATCTCCTTGACCTTCGACCACACGATCTCGGCGTCACCGCCGGAAATCCCAACCTTGATCCTCTGATCGGCAGAGGCCGGTGCCGCGAAGAGGGCAATTCCGAGAACAAGGGATAGCAGACGTTTCATTTCAAACGATCCTCAATGGCTCGAGATGACCACTTGGTCCTCCTCCGAGGGAGGCGCGGTTAGGACGGTTGATCGTCAGATCATAGAGACGCGTTCCTCGCGCGCAATGAAACGCCAAACCAAAGTTGCAGCTTGCTGCAAAAGAAACACGTGCTCGATGCTGCCACTTCAGCTACCGCGCTGACCCTCGCAAGCCGCCCGCTGCGGTGCCCCGGCAAGGCGCGCTCGTGGCCCCCGCCCCGCAGCAAGGGTCAAGATTGGACCCCAGCTCGACATAAATTTGCGAAGTCATCCGTTATATCAACACCTTGCCAGGGTTCATCAGGCCCTTGGGATCCAGGGCCATCTTGATCGCACGCATCAGCCCCAACTCGACCGAACTCTTGTAGCGACGAAGCTCGTCCGTCTTGATCTGGCCGATGCCGTGCTCGGCGGAAAACGATCCAGCGAGTTCGGCGACACTGTCATAGACCATCCGATGGACCCGCTGCGCCGCGTCCGCGGTGCGCTGCTGCGGAGGCAGCAGCACATTGTAGTGGAGATTGCCATCGCCGAGATGGCCGTGCACGGCGATCAGCACGTCCGGCCATTGCTCCCGCAGCCGCGCCTCGGCATCGCTCAGGAATTTCGGAATCCGCGACACGGTGATCGAAACGTCGTGGCCGATGGCGCCGCCTGCTCGACGCATGGCCTCGCCGAGACCGCCTTCGCGGACGGTCCACAGCTCGCGGGCCTGGGCGAGGCTCCTTGCGACGACGGCGTCGATGAGGTGGCCGGCCTGAAGGCCCTCGGCGAGGGTCGCCTCCAGCCGCTCAGCAACGTTCGCATCACCGGAGGCCTGCACCAGGACGTGCCAAGGCGCGGTGAAGCTCGCCGCTCCATATGGCAAGGGCATCTCGGGCAGGTGCCGTGCGACGAGCGCGAGGCTCGTGGCGGCGATCAGCTCGAAGCTCGTCAGCAGTTCGCCGAGCCGTGCACGGGCGAGACCTAAGAACGCGAGCGCCGCCTCGATCGACGGCAGCGCCGCGAAGGCGGTCTCCTCCTGGCGGGGAAGCGGGAAGAGGCGCAGGCTCGCCGCCGTGATGATCCCGAGCGTACCTTCACTGCCGATGTAGAGGTCGCGCAAGTCGTAACCGGTGTTGTCCTTCCGCAGGTCCCTGAGCCCGTCCCAAATCTCGCCGTCCGCGGTCACCACCTCGATGCCGAGGGTGAGTTGACGGGCCGTTCCATAGCGCAGCACCTGAACGCCGCCGGCGTTCGTCGCGAGGTTGCCGCCGATCGTGCAGGTGCCGCGCGAGGGCAGGCTCAAGGGGAACAGCCTGCCGGCTGCGCGCACCGCCTCATGCACCGTCTCCTGTCGGCAGCCCGCCTCGACGACGATGCTGTCGTTTTCGCGGTCGATGCTGCGTATGCGGTTCAGGCGCTGCAGCGACAGGACGAGCGCCCGCCCGCCGCCATCCGGCGTTGCACCGCCGCACAGGCCGGTGTTGCCGCCCTGCGGCACGATGGGAACGGAGTGTCGGGTGGCCAGACGGACGACGTCCGCGACCTCGCCGGTTCTGCCCGGGCGCACACATGCAACAGCTCGGCCGCGGAGCATTCCGGTCTGGTCGGTAAGGAACGGAACGAGGTCTTCGCCGACAAGAACATGGCGCGCTCCGACAACACGGACGACCTCCTCGATCAACCCGTCGACCCGCCTCCGGTCCGCGGTGGCCGCTCCCGTCAAGGGCATGGCCGGCGTCCCCGATTGTCGATCGAGCCCGCCGCGGGCAAGGATGGCAGCGACTGAGCCATGATGTCTCTCTCCAAGGTTCGCCCAGTGCGGTCGACCGCGGTCGGCGGGCGGGGCTGGCGTTTTGCGTATTCCAGGGAAGGCAGCTCTCGCTGATCGCGTCGCCAAACCCCGCAGTTGCCTCGCGCTCATTTAGTCTACTAGCGTTATAGACAAACGCAATCGCATGCTTGTAGGAAGTAGCTGCAAGGCTGCGGCTTGCGCACCGCACGAGGCGGGTCGACCGCGCGCGATCATGAGGGTGAATTCGGTGAGCGTCGTTACCAACAACGCCGACGGTGCCGTCCCGGCACCGGTCTTCGCGTCCCGCTATGTCGGTGGACTGCCAGCCGTTTCCCCGAGCCCACCGGTGGGGCCGCGGTTTTTGTTTGATGGCGGTCACAACGCGCCGGAGCTCGTGCCCTCCGACGCGCTGGCGCGGGCCGCCGACCATGCGATCCGTGCCCACGGCGCACTGCTGGCGCGGTATCAGCTCGGGCACGGACCGCTCGGGTTTCTCCCGCTGCGCCACGTGCTGGCCGACATTCTCGCGCGCTACCGCGACATCGCGACGAGCGCCGACAACGTTCTCGTGACCTCCGGCTCCGGCCAGGGCCTCGATCTCGTCAACGCCACGTTCGTTGCCCCCGGCGATACCGTGCTCGTCGAGGAGTTCACGTTCCACGGGGCGATCAGCCGGTTCCGCCGAGCCGAGGCGAAACTCGCCCGCGTCGCCGTCGACGAGCATGGCCTGCAGCCAGAAGCGCTGGCCCAGGTGCTGACGGACCTCGTAGCCCGCGGCGTGCAGCCGAAGTTTCTCTACACCATCCCGACTGTGCAGAACCCGACCGGCACGATCCTGTCGCCGGAGCGGCGACAAGCGGTGCTGGCGGTTGCCGACCAATTCGACTTGATGATCGTCGAAGACGATTGCTATGCCGATCTCAGATGGGGCGAGACGCGGACTGCAGCACTCTATGCGCTACGCCCCGACCGCGTCGTTTATGTCGGCACGCTTTCGAAGACGCTCGCGCCGGCGCTCCGCGTCGGCTACGTCGTCTCGGGCGCGGACGTGCTGCAGCAGATCGCCCAGTCGAAGCGCGACGGGGGAACGGGGGCGCTCGACCAGATTGTCGCCGCGGAATACCTCGCGAGGGAATTCGACGCCCATCTCGCGCGGCTGATTCCGGCCCTCGAACGCAAGATGCACGTCATGGCCGCGGCCGTACGCGAGGAGTTCGGCACCGCCGCCGAGTTCGTCGAGCCGGAGGGTGGCATCTTCATCTGGATTCGCCTGCCGGATGGAACGGATTCTCGGGCGTTTCAGACAGCGGCGACCGCCGCCGGCATCACATACAATCCCGGCAACGAATGGACAGCCGAGCCCGATGCCGGCAAAAGCCGCATCCGTCTTTGCTTTGCGTTCAACAGCGAGCAGGAGATCCGCGAGGGCGTTGCGCGGCTGGCGCAGCTGTGCTTCGAGGCGACGGGCGTACCTGCGCGCGGCGCCAATCTCGATCGTGCGAGCGTGAGGTGACCGCGACGCGCATCATGGTCATAAGGTTTCCGGCGGACCAGGCCGCAGAGCCGCATTCCAGACGCTGAGACACCTTTTTCGGATGAACCTCGACTCGTCATGCCCGCATGTGTTGCGGGCATCCACGTCTTAAACGCGTTTGAAATCAAAGACGTGGATGGCCGGGACAAGCCCAGCCATGACGATGGCTGTTTATCGCCGAGGGCCGCGCGTATCATCGGAAATCGCATCACGTGCTGCTTCGATCAATCGGCAGGGACGACCGGCCGGGGGCGAGATTGCACCACGTGGGCGACGCCGGCGACACCTGACGGGATCGACGCCAGCAGCGACCTTGTATAGGGCTGCCGGGGATTGTCGAAGATGTCGGCGACGGTCCCGTGTTCGACAATGCGCCCGCGGTGCATCACCGAGATGGTGTGGGCGAGTTGGCGCACCAAGGCCAGGTCGTGGGAGACGAACACATAGGTCAGGCCCAACTCGGCCTGCAGCGAGAGCAGCGCCTCGATGATGTCGGCCTGGACGGTCACGTCGAGCGCAGAGGTGGGCTCGTCGAGCACGATCACGTCCGGCTTGAGAACCAGTGACCGGGCGATGGCGACGCGCTGGCGCTGGCCGCCAGACAGCGCTGCCGGCTTGCGGGAGAGCAGGTGCTCGCCGAGCCCAACGTTGGCCAGCGCCTCGCAAACTCGATCGGTCCGCTCCTTGCGGGTTCCGATCTTGAACCGATCGAGCGGCTCGCGCACCAACTGCTCGACCGTCCAGGTCGGATCGAGCGAGGTGAACGGGTTCTGGTAGACGAGTTGAAGCTGGCGCCAGGCCGCGCGCAGCGAACCCTGCGCGCGACCGGTGAGCGGATTGCCGGCGACCGTAATGTTGCCCCTGTCGGGTTCTTCCAATCCGAGCAGCAGCCGGATCGTCGTGGTCTTGCCCGAGCCTGACTCGCCGACCAGCGCGTGCGTGGTGCCGGCCGGGACGGTGAACGACACGTCGTCGACGGCCGTCAGCGCCTTGCCGTCGACCGTGAAGGTCTTGGTGACGGCGCTGACCTCGATCTTCGGTGCCGCGCCGGCGCGGGTTTGGAGGTGACGAAAACCGGGGTCGCGCCGTTCGGCGTAGCGGTCGGGGTTGAGGGCCGGGACGTCGGCGTACAGCTTCTTTGAATATGCCGACGCCGGCGACGAGAAGACAGAAGCGGTGCGGCCGGCCTCCTGGATGACGCCGTCCTTGAGCACCACCAGCAAGTCCGCCCGCTCGGCGGCGATAGCCAGGTCGTGGGTGATGAGGAGCAGGCTGATATCCAATTCGTGCTGCAATCGCGACAGCAGGTCGAGAATCCGCTTCTGGATCGTGACGTCGAGCGAGGATGTCGGCTCGTCCGCGACCAGCAGCAGCGGCCTTGGCAGCACTGCCAGGCCGATCAGCACACGCTGCAGCATGCCGCCGGACAGTTGGTGCGGGTAGGAGTCATAGGCACGCCTGGGATTGTCGAGCCCGACCTGGGCGAACGTCTCCAAGACCAGTTCCTGGCGAACCGCCTTGTCGGGCTCATCGAGCAGCGCGGCCGCCTCCATCGCTTGCGCGCCGATCGTCCGCACCGGGTTGAGCGAGTTGCCGGGGTCCTGCGGAACGAACCCGATGGCCCGTCCCCGCAGCGGCCGAAACCGACGCTCGGACAGCCCCAGCATGTGATTAGGCGTGGAATAAGGCCCCCGTTTTCGGGGTGATCGGCGTCCAAACGGGACCCCCGTGTTTTGGGGTTCACTGTGCCTCCGGTTGGCTCGGAG
The DNA here is from genome assembly GCF_001402875.1 of Blastochloris viridis. NCBI lineage: Bacteria > Pseudomonadati > Pseudomonadota > Alphaproteobacteria > Hyphomicrobiales > Blastochloridaceae > Blastochloris > Blastochloris viridis. The sequence continues at coordinate 2,244,060 of NZ_CP012946.1, forward strand.
GCGTTTTGGGATGCTGGTTGTGGAGACGACTGCCAAGATCCGCCGTGCGCACTTTGTTCAGGGCAAGCCGATCAAGGCGATCTGCCGGGATCTGGGCGTGTCTCGCAAGGTGGTGCGCAAGGTCATCCGCTCCGGCGCAACGTCTTTCGAGTACGACCGGTCCGTTCAGCCGATGCCGAAGATCGGGCCGTTCAAGGCCGTGCTGGACGACCTGCTGGCAGCAAACGACGCCAAGCCGTCACGCGAGCGCCTGACGCTGATCCGGGTGTTCGAGGAGCTTCGCTGCCGTGGCTATGAGGGCGGCTATGACGCCGTCCGTCGATATGCCGGCGCCTGGAAGCAGGAGCGCGTCGCCAGCGTGGCGGCAGCCTTTGTGCCGCTGTCGTTCGCGCCGGGCGAAGCCTATCAGTTCGACTGGAGCCACGAGATCGTGCTGATCAACGGCACGACGACGACGGTGAAGGTGGCGCATGTTCGGCTCTGCCACAGCCGGATGCTGTTCGTGCGGGCCTATCCGCGCGAGACGCAGGAGATGGTATTCGACGCCCATGATCGGGCGTTCGCCTTCTTCAAGGGGACGTGCACTCGCGGCATCTACGACAACATGAGGACCGCGGTCGACACGATCTTCGTCGGCAAGGAGCGCGCCTATAACCGCCGCTTCCTGCAGATGTGCGGCCATTATCTGGTTGATCCCGTTGCCTGTACGCCTGCGTCGGGCTGGGAGAAGGGCCAGGTCGAGAACCAGGTCGGCCTGGTCCGCGAACGGTTCTTCACGCCGCGCGTCCGGGTGAAGAGCCTAGCCGAACTGAACGACTGGCTTACGGATCAGTGCGTCGCCCACGCCAAGGCGCACCGCCATCCCGAGTTCTGCGAGCGCACCGTGTGGGAGGCGTTCGAGGCCGAGCGCCCGAGCCTGGTTCCCTATGCCGGGCGCTTCGACGGCTTCCACGCCGTTCCGGCATCGGTGTCCAAGACCTGCCTGGTGCGGTTCGACAACAACAGGTACTCCGTGATGGCGAGCGCCGTCGGCCGCCCGGCCGAGGTCCGCGCCTATGCCGACCGCATTGAGCTGCGCCAGGACGGCCGCGTCGTCGGCACGCATCCGCGCTGCTTCGGCCGCGATCAGACCGTCTACGACCCTTGGCACTACGTCCCTGTTCTGGCCCGTAAACCCGGCGCCCTGCGCAACGGCGCACCGTTCAAGGACTGGGTGTTGCCGGTCGCGCTTGAGCGGATCCGCCGCAAGCTCGCCGGATCGAATGACGGCGATCGGCAGATGGTGAGCATCCTCACCGCCGTGCTGAGCGATGGGCTCGTCGCGGTCGAGGCGGCATGTGCCGAGGCGCTACGCGAGGGCGTCCACTCCGCCGATATCGTCCTGAACATCCTTGCCCGGCGCCGCGCGCACGCGGCACCGATCACGATCCTGACCCCGGACGCCCTGCGACTGCGCCATGCCCCCGTTGCCGATTGTGCCCGCTACGACAGCCTGAGGAGGGCTCTGTGATGGAACGCTCCGAGATCCTGGCCACCATGGCCGACCTGAAGCTCTACGGCATGAAGGCCGCCTACGATGAGATCATCACCACGGCGATCAAGCGGACGCATGAGCCGCAGCGCGTGGTCGGCGATCTTCTCGCCGCCGAGATCGCCGAGAAGCAGGCCCGTTCGATCAAGTACCAGATCACGCTGGCCAAACTGCCACTGGCCAAGGACATCGGCGACTTCACCTTCGACGCGACGCCGATCAACGAGACCTTGGTCCGCGACCTCGCCGGCGGCGGCTTCCTTGCCCACCAGCGCAACGTCGTCCTGGTTGGCGGCACGGGAACAGGCAAGACCCATCTGGCCATCGCCGTCGCGCGGGCCTGCATCCGTGATGGCGCCCGCGGCCGGTTCTTCAACGTCGTCGACCTGGTGAACCGCCTGGAGACGGAGGCGCGCGCCGGTCGTGCCGGGCGCATGGCGGACTACCTGTCCCGGCTCGACTTCATCGTGCTCGACGAACTCGGCTACCTGCCGTTCGCCCAGTCCGGCGGACAACTGCTGTTCCACCTGATCAGCCGGCTGTACGAACGGACCTCGATCCTGGTCACCACCAACCTTGCCTTCGGTGAATCGCCGAGCGTGTTCGGCGACGCCAAGATGACCACGGCGCTGCTCGATCGCCTGACGCATCACTGCGACATCATCGAGACAGGCAACGAGAGCTGGCGCTTCAAGAACCGCGTCTGAACAGGCCGCGATCGCCGTTGGGTGCCGACGCTCCGCCCCCGGCTCCGCGCCGTCACCCAACGGCGCATCCTGCGCGAGCCAAAGGGGTCCCTATTGGATGCCGATCCGGGGTCCCATTCCGACGCTGATTGACAGTCTGCCTCCGAAACGGCCTCCTACAGCTCGGCCCCAATCTCCTCCCAACCTGGCCGGAAAGTGGCCTCGCCTGGCCGGCGAAAGATGCCGCCCGCGAGGTCGGATGCGCCAAAGCCAATGAAGCGGATCAACTGTGCCTGCTCATCAGCGGTCGCCGGACGCTGGGCGGCTTCGAGGTCCGCGGCGAGGCGGATGGCGGCGACGTTGTCGCGGGCTCGCGCCTTCCAGCCCCGGTGAAGTCCGCGGTCGCCCTCAAGATGAAAATTTCTGCCGTGCGCAACCGCTGGCTTTGCGCGGGGCGTCGCCGCGCGCGCCAGCATGGCCGGCGCCGTTATGGTCGGATCGCACTCGCCATCATCGGCGTCGGTGGCAAAACCGCCGGCAACCGCGGTGGCGTCGAGACCGAGGCCGGATGAGAGAGCAGTGCCACCGAACAGATCGAGGGTGAAGGGATCGGTCTTCGCCATCGTGTTGGTCTCCTGGCGTAAAGGCGCGCGCCATCGGCCCGCAGGCCAAGCCGGCGGGCCGAAGGTTGCGGGCGTGTTGGGGAAGGCGGCGGTGCCGCCGAAGGAATCAGCGCGGGATCGAGGGCGGCGACAGGGATGTGGCGCCCGTCATGATCGTCACGTGCGTGGCCGGCAGCGACGCGGCAACGCACGTCTCGTTCGCGGTTGCATCGACGTGGACAACATCGCCACCGCCGAAATGCGAGCGTCTCGTCGCGTCCTCGCTCAGGCCACCTGCCGCGCGGCGAGATCGCGCAAGTTCACCGGCAGCTTCGCCGAGATCTCGACATCCGTGAGCTGGTCGAGGATCTTTCGCGTGGCGCCGGGGCGCCGGCCATAGCAAAGAACGAAACGCTCGCCGCGCAGAGGCTCGGCGAAGTCCTCGCAGGCATAGCCGCGATAGTCATCGTGGGTGATGCTCCATATATGCTCAAGGCACTCTTCGCGCGTCATCGCCTTCAGCGGCCGTGATTCCCGCACCATGATCGCCTCACGCGTGCGCTCGCACGACGTCCTGTCGGCAAGATCGCAATAAGCGTGAAACTGCCTAACGCAACCGTCGATCGTCAGCGTGAAGAAGACGCTGGTGATAGAGCCGGTCAGGAACTCGCACAGTGCGAACATGTCGCTCCGGATCCACAGAGGCGGCAGGATGTCGAGCATATAGGTGCATTCGCCCTTGCCGATCTCGAACCATTCGCCGTGGTAGAGGGTGCTGTCATCGGCCTGCCACCGGTTCGGGCGCTGTGCGTGACGGTCGAACAGCCGGAACATCTGCCGGCGGTCGGCGACGCCCTGATAGACTTTACGGATCGGATTGGTGGAGAGGTTCATGGCGAGCTCCTTCGGCCTCGTCGGGCGGGAGCGCGGCGCATCCCCTCGATGTCGCCATCATCTTCACCCCGTCCTGACCCCTCCCCCGCGGCCGCATCGAAGTCCCGGCGGGTCAAGGGCCGGCGCAGCCGGGCGAAGCGTCACCCTTGACGCGCCGGGTGGGCATGCGGCAGGTCCTCTCTCTCCTCCCTTTCCCGCCTTTCTGCCCACACCTTCTCCTTCAGGGCTTCATTCCAGTCCTCGGCCGTCGGCGTCAGGCGGAACCAGTCGGCCCCGGCGGCTTCCGCGATCTCCCTCAGACGGCTAGCGAAAGCCGCGCCCTGGCTGTTGGCGTCCGTCGCAGCGATGAGCTGGGCTCCGGGACGCGCCGCGAGCGTCCGCAGCCCGGCTTCGGTTGCAGGCGACCAGCCGCCACCGGTGCTGAAATAGAGGCTTTCGTCCCGCGGGCCCTCCAATGCGGCCAAGCTCATCGCGTCGATCGCGGCTTCGGTCACGCAGATGCGCAAAGCCTCGAGCGTCCCGAGGCGAAACAGCACCTTGGATCCGCCGGTTGAGAATCCTCGCCAGTTCGGACCGCGCTCCTCCCATCTGGTGACAGCGCCACCGTCATCGACATGGGCCGCCCACATGCTGCCGTGCGGGCCTTCGCGGAGCTGGTCCTGCCGGATCGCCGCACGGAGGATCATTTCCGGAAGACACCGTTCGTTATGCAAATAGTGCCAGGTCGCCGATCCCGGCCAGGGCGTCCGGCGGGCGCGCCATCGTTTGGAAAGAGGAGCAGGTGACTCCCGATCCCGCGGCGCGCGCCTCCAGCGCGGCTCCGCTGGGACGAAGCCCACGAGTTCTGCGGCGCGGACGAGTGCGTCAGTGAACGCGACGCCATCCAGGTGGCGGATGAGCGAGAGCACATCACCCTTTGCCTCCGAGCGAGGGTCGAACCAGCCCTTCCCTTCATGGATCATGATGACGATGTCGTCGCCCCTACGGTGCTTGACTGCACGGCGGGTGTTCTCCTTCAGATCAATCGCAAATCCGGCCCTCTCCAGCACCGTAGCGCACGACACCCGCGTCTTCAGATTTTCGACCTCGCTCGTCGCCATGTTTTCTCCCCGGGTGCCGCCGCATCCAGCCTTTCATGCGTGGTTCTCTCCCGCACACATTGCGGGACCACCACGCCCGGCCGCGAAGAGCGGAGCCCGCAAGGGCGCGGGATTGCAACTGACGAAAAAATGACCGGCGTCGAGCGCGGCGTAGCTTCCCTTGCGGGGGACCGCTCGCAAGCGGCACCCCCGAAGGGCAGGCCGGCTCAATGAGCCGGCTCGCGATCATGGGGATCGAACTCGTGGATGATGTGAAGATCGTCGTCGTCGTCGAGCTCATCGCTCGGGAGCACGCCGTATGCACCGCCGGCCTTGAAGACGGTGACCAGGACCACCAGCGTGCAGGCGAGCTCGAAGGCGTGGTGCTGGGCGAGGGAAAGGTCGTTCGACATCGTGAAGGCTCCATCCGAGAGCGGGCCACTTCCCGCTCGATGGCTCCCTCAAATGGCCGGGGCCGGTCGCGATCACCGCGGCGGCGAAGCCGAGAGCGGCGGCACGCTTGCGTCGCCGACCCCTCGCGGGTTGATCGTGGAAGATCCGGAACCGGACCAGGATGCCATCCCCTTAAGAGCGGGATTGCACGGCTCGCGGTTGCATGCCCTCTCGAACGCGATGCGTCTTCACCAGAGTCGCCCTGCAGCCGCTATCGCGATTTCGTCGTCGCGATGGTCCTGGCGGCTGACCGCCGCGACCTCCAAGCTCGCCACCGCCCGCATGCTCGATCCGCGCAACGCCGCCTCCAGCCTCGGCGAGGTTATCGGTCTCGGCTCGGTCGACGAGGGCGAACTATGCCGCGCTCGACTGGATCAGCGAGCGCCAGCCGGCGGTCGAGGTGGCGCTCGCCCGCAAGCATTTGCGGGAGGGCACGCTGGGCGTAGAAGGCCGTGGTTGCGCGTGAGCGGTGCCGCAGCACGTCGCCGATCTCGTCGAGCGAGGCGCCCTTGCGCAGCAAGCCGGTCGCGAGGCTGTGCCACAGCAGGTGCGATCCGATATATTTTTGTGGTGGTCGGACCCCGGTTTCCCTTAAGGCCGCGCGCGGAGCCGGATCGTGTCCCTGAACGTGGTGTATCTGCCGGAGCAGTCACCATTGGTCGCCGGCTTGGCCGGGACGCTCGTCAGGCTGCCATGTCCGGCAGGCCGACGAGGTGATCATCGCCGAGGGCGGTGATCGTCTCAAGGGTCATGTTGCGGGCTCGCTGCACGGCCCATTCGTCGTTCTGCTCAAGGAGGATGGCACCCACGAGCCTGGTGATGACCGCCTCGTTGGGGAAGATTCCGACCACCTCCGTCCGACGTTTGATCTCGCCGTTGAGGCGCTCGAGGGGATTCGTCGAGTGCAACTTGGCGCGGTGCTGGGCGGGGAAGCTCATGTAGGCCAGCACGTCCGGTTCGGCGTCGTCCAAGAGGGCGGCGAGCTTGGGGACCTTCGGCCGGAGTTGATCGGCGACGCGGCGCCACTGCTGGCGGGCGCTGTCGGCGTCGTTCTGGGCAAAGGCGGTGGCGATGAAGGCGGACACAACGCGGCGCCCCTGGCGGCCGGCGTGGGCGAGTACGTTCCTCATGCGGCAGCGTTGCCACGTGGCCGTCAACACCTTGGAGGCGGCGGCCTTGATGCCCTCGTGGCTGTCCGAGATCACGAGCTTGACGCCCCGCAGACCGCGGCGGGCGAGCTTCCTCAGAAAGGCCGTCCAGAAGGTCTCGGCCTCGGACGGGCCGATGTCCATGCCGAGCACCTCGCGCCGGCCGTCCGTGTTCACGCCGACGGCGACGATCACGGCGACCGAGACGATCCGCCCGGCCTGGCGCACCTTGACGTATGTCGCGTCGACCCAGAGATAGGGCCAATCCCCCTCGATCGGGCGGTCCAGGAACGCCTTCACGCGCTCGCCGATCTCCTCGCACAGCCGCGACACCTGGCTCTTCGAGATGCCGCCCATACCGAGCGACTTCACCAGGTCGTCCACGGAGCGGGTGGAGATACCCTGGATGTAGGCCTCTTGAATGACGGCGGTGAGCGCCTTCTCCGCCATCCGCCGCGGCTCCAGAAAGCCGGGGAAGTAGCTCCCCTTTCGAAGCCGCGGGATCCGGAGCTTGACCGTTCCGGCTCGCGTCTCCCAGTCCCGCTCACGGTAGCCGTTGCGCTGGACCAGCCGCTCGGCGCTCTTCTCGCCGTAGCCGGCGCCGGTGAGCGCACCGACCTCCATCTCCATCACTCAAGCCGACAGATGGCTCAGGCGCTGCCGGCTCACTGGATTTGGGCGCCAGGCCGCTTATCTTCGTGCGGATTGACGCTTGGCGGATCGATGGGGTTTTGCAGACCTTGACAGTGATGCACCGGACCGAATGACGACATCCTGGGATTGGCAACCGAGACTTTGGCTCGGCGGCTTTGCCCGTTTGAGCGCCTTGGTGTGCCTGTTTGCGGGTGTCCTGGTGCTGACCGCCACCGGTACGCTGCAAGGCAGCGGCGGGGTCCTGTCCGGCCCAATCGACAGCGTTGCCGCCAGCGATCGGCTCACGCAGCCGACGCTGCCCACACGCGATGGCGTGCGGATTACGGCAACGGAGATCCGCTGGGCGGCGATGTGCGCCGACCTCGCAAGCCCGCTCGGGGGAACGCCCGCGGCGCTGGCGTTCGACAGCCGTCCGCTGCCTGCGTTCGGCCCCGCGCGCACCACGACGTTCCAGACGCTGTTCGCGATCGTGTCGGCGGCCAGCGCAACGGTGTTCGACGCACGGGCACCACCCGCGGCGGGCTGATCGCGCCGCTCGGCAGAACACTTTCCTTCAATTTCTCACGTGATGGCGCGGACGGTCTGTCTGCGCGCGTCCTCGCGCGAGCTATTCGGATCACTCCCATGCGAACGCCTCGCTGGGTGCTGGCAATCTATGCCCTCGTCATTTTCGTCGGCATCGTCGTCGCACTCCCCAACATCCTTACCCCCAATCAGCTCGGGGCGTTGCCGTCCTGGATGCCGCATCAGCAGGTCACGCTCGGCCTTGACCTACGCGGCGGATCGCACCTCGTGCTCGAGGTCGATTCCCGCGCGCTGGCGCAGGAGCGCCTGCAGAACCTGGTGCGCGATGCCCGCACCGAGTTGCGCCGCGCCGAGATCGGCGCCGCCTCGATCCGCCGTCAGCAGGACGCCGTGATCGTGACGCTGGCCGATTCCGCCCGGCGCGCCGACGCCATCGCCGCGCTGCGCGCCCTTGCCATGCCCCTCAGCGGACCGGGCTTCTCGGGCGGCCACGACCTCGCGGTGACGCCGGACGGCGACGACAGCGTGCGCATCGCGCTGACGGCCGAGGGCGTTCGCGACCGCGGCAATGCCGCCGTCGAGCAGAGCCTGGAGATCATCCGCCAGCGCATCGATCAGGTCGGCGTCGCCGAGCCCACCATCCAGCGTGTCGGGGCCGACCGCATCCTGGTGCAGCTTCCCGGCGTGCAGGACCCCAGCCGGATCCGCCAATTGCTCGGCAGCACCGCCAAGCTGAGCTTTCACATGGTGGTCCCCTCGGACATCGCCGCAACGGGCAGCGGCCTGCTGACCCTGCCCGGGCGCACCGCCGGCGAGCGCTACACCATCGAGGAGCGGGCCGCGCTGGCCGGCGACCGGCTGGCCGACGCCCGCGCCAGCTTCGATTCCCACACTCAGGAGCCAATCGTCTCGTTCCGCCTCGACGCGGCCGGCGCCAAGGTGTTCGCCGACATCACCCGTGCCAATGTCGGACGGCCGTTTGCCATCGTGCTCGACGGCAAGGTGCTGAGCGCCCCGGTGATCCGCGAGCCGATACCGGGCGGCTCGGGCCAGATCAGCGGCCGGTTCTCGGTCGCCGAGGCCACCGACCTCGCCGCCCTGCTCCGCGCCGGCGCGCTGCCGGCGCCGCTCACCGTGGTGGAGGAGCGCACCGTCGGCGCCGACCTCGGCGGCGACGCCATCGCCAGCGGCCTGTCCTCCGGCCTGGTCGGCTTCGGGCTGGTGTTCGCCTTCATGGTGGCGCTCTACGGCCGCTGGGGCCTCCTCGCCAACCTGGCGCTGGCGCTCAACGTGATCCTCACTTTCGCGGCACTGACGCTGCTCGGCGCCACCCTCACGCTACCCGGCATTGCCGGAATCGTGCTCGGCATCGGGCTCGCGGTCGACGCCAACGTGCTGGTCAACGAGCGTATCCGCGAGGAGACGCGCAAGGGCCTCGGCGCGATGGCGGCGCTCGACACCGGCTTCAGGCGCGCCTACGCCACCATCATCGACTCCAACGTCACCGCGCTGATCGCGACCTGTCTCCTGTTCGCGTTCGGCTCCGGCCCGGTGCGCGGCTTTGCCGTGACCATGGGGCTCGGCATCGCGATCTCGATGTTCACCGCGGTGTCGATCGTGCGGGTGGTGATGACCGCAATCGTGCGGCACTTCCGGCTGAAGACGCTGGCGATCGAGCCGCCGTTCGGCATCAAGCTGATCCCCGACGGCACCGCGATCCCGTTCATGCGGGCGCGGTTCGCCGGCATTGCGGTGTCGGCGGTGCTGTCGCTGGCCTCGATCGGGCTGTTCATCTATCCCGGCCTCAACTACGGCGTCGACTTCAAGGGCGGCATCCAGATGGAGCTCGCCACCGACGGCCCGGCGGACTTCGGCAAGCTGCGCACCGAGCTCGACAACCTCGGCCTCGGCGAGATCACGCTCCAGCAGTTCGGCGGACCCTCGAACGTCCTGGTGCGCGCCGAGCGCCAGCCGGGCTCGGAGGAGGCCCAGACCGTCGCGGTGCAGACGATCCGTGCCAAGATCGCCGAGATCGCGCCCGGAGCCAAGATCGAGCGCACCGAGGTGGTCGGGCCGAAGGTGAGCGGCGAGCTCGCGACCGCCGGCATCCTGTCGGTGGTGTTCGCGAGCCTGGCGATGATGGCCTACATCTGGCTGCGGTTCGAGTGGCCGTTCGCAATCGGCGCCATCGCGACGCTGATGCTCGACGTCACCAAGACGGTCGGCTTCTTCGCGCTCACCGGGCTCGACTTCAACCTGACCGCCATCGCCGCGCTGTTGACGCTGATCGGCTACTCGGTCAACGACAAGGTGGTGGTGTACGACCGCATGCGCGAGAACATGCGGCTCTACAAGACGATGAGCCTGCGCGACATGATCGACAAGTCGATCAACGAGACGCTGGCACGCAGCCTCTACACCTCGGTCACGGCATTTCTGGCCATGCTGCCGATGGCGATCTTCGGTGGCTCGGCGGTCGAGAGCTTTGCCGTGCCGATGGTGTTCGGCATCGCGGTGGCGGCGAGTTCGTCGGTGTTCATCGCCGCGCCGATCCTGCTGTTCCTCAGCGACTGGCGAGGGCGCCAGCGCGCGGCCGGCTCCAGCGCCGCACCCGCGGGCCCGGCGGCCGCACCGACCGACCGCGAGGCGTGAACGAAAGGCGGCTTTCCGGCTTGATGCGGTTTCCGGCCTGATCGGCCGGATTTCGTATGATCCGCTGGGAAGCCGTCGCGCCGCACCGCCCCGTTATTCGAGGCAACGATCGACCGTGGACCGGCGCTCCAGCCACGCCGGCACCGGCAGGTTCTTTGAGCGCAGAAAGTCGGGGTTGAACAGCTTCGACTGGTAGCGCGTGCCGGAGTCGGCCAGCACCGTCACGATGGTGTGGCCGGGGCCGAGCTGGCGCGCCAGCCGCACCGCGCCGGCCAGATTGATGGCGGACGAACCGCCGAGGCACAGCCCCTCGTGCTCCAGCACGTCGAACAGCAGCGCAATCGCCTCATCGTCGGCGATCTGGAACGACACGTCCGGCCTGAAGCCGTCGAGGTTGGCGGTGACGCGGCCCTGGCCGATGCCCTCGGTGATCGAGGAGCCGTGCGCCTTGAGCTCCCCGGTGGTGTAGTAGCTGTGGAGCGCCGCACCGAGCGGATCGGCCAGCGCGATGACGACGTCGGGCCGGCGCGCGCGCAGAGCCTCGGCGACGCCGGCCAGCGTGCCGCCGGTGCCGACCGCGGCGACGAAGCCGTCGACCGCGCCGCCGGTCTGCTCCCAGATCTCCGGGCCGGTGGTCTCGACATGGGCGCGGCGGTTGGCGACGTTGTCGAACTGGTTGGCCCAGATCGCGCCGTTCGGCTCGCTCGAAGCGAGCTTGGCGGCGATGCGCCCGGATACCTTCACATAGTTGTTGGGATTGGCGTAAGGCACCGCCGGAACCTCGACCAGCTCGGCGCCGACCAATCGCAGCGTGTCCTTCTTCTCCTGGCTTTGGGTCTCCGGAATCACGATCACCGTGCGAAATCCCAGCGCGTTGCCGACCACCGCCAAGCCGATGCCGGTGTTGCCGGCGGTGCCCTCGACAACGACGCCGCCCGGCTGGATGAGGCCGCGATCGAGCGCGTCGCGAACGATGAACAGCGCCGCGCGATCCTTGATCGATCCGCCGGGATTCAAGAACTCCGCCTTGCCAAGGATGCGGCAGCCGGTGGCGGCCGACAGCGTCTTGAGTTCGATCAGCGGGGTCGATCCGATCGCCTCGATCAGGCCAGCGCGAACCGTCATGCGGCGCTCCTGTCGCGTGGGTTCTTCGTCGCCGGCGGCACCGGCAATGCGGTGGTGGCCTTGATGCGCTCCATCGCAAACCGCGAGGTGACGTTCTTCAATGGCACGACGCTGATCAGGCGCTTGTAGAACTCGTCATAGGCCGCCATGTCCGCCACCACCACCCGCAGCATGTAATCGACGTCGCCGGCCATGCGGTAGACATCCATCACCTCCGGGATCGCGACGATGGCACTGGCAAAGGTCTCCAGCCATTCCTTGGAGTGGTCGCCGCTCTCGATCGACACGAACACGGTGAGGCCGAGGCCGATCTTCTCCGGCGACACCAGCACCACGCGGCCGGTGATGATGCCTTGCGCCTCCAGCTTCTGGATGCGCTTCCAGCACGGCGTCTGCGACAGGTGCACGCGGTCGGCGATTTCGGCGATCGACAGGCTGGCGTCGACCTGCAGCAGAGTGAGGATTTTTCTGTCGGTGGCATCCATGCGGGGGAAATCCGAAATAGGAAAGGTTTGCGTCTCTTCGTCGCACTATAAGGCATGTATTTTCTATGAAACACCAAAGTTGCGCCGCTTCATAGAATAATAATCTCCAGGCGCTGCCATCGGCGCCAACACCTCCGCCGCAGCGCGGAGGTGTTGGCGCCGTCGAAAATTCCGTGGCGGTCGCGGCCGCCTGGCCGCAATGCCTCGCGGTCAAACACGATGGCGTCGCGACCGGCGCCGAACACACCGTGCCGGCGGTCCAGGCAATGCGGAACGGCGCCACGACGCCCTCCGGTCGATCAAGCCATCGTGCCGACCGCCGAAAAACCCGCCTTCCTGAAAACGCGCCGCGATCCCAGGACATGGCTCAAAGCTGGGCGCCGTCGCCGCCCGGCACGGCGCCGCGCGCGTGGGCGATCACCAGCCTGACCACCTGTTCCGCCGCGATCTGCGCACTTTCAATGTCGGTGCGCAGCACCAGCGCCGGTGCCACCGGCGCCTCATAAGTCTGGTCGCGGCCGGTGAAGTGCTTGATCCGCCCGGCTTCCGCCTTGGCATAAAGGCCCTTGGGGTCACGCTCGCGGCAAACCTCAAGCGGTGCGTCGACGAACACCTCCAGGAACCGTCCTTCCGGCAGCAGCGCCGCAACGCGGGCGCGGTCGGCGCGGAACGGCGACACCAGCGCCGCCACCACGATCAACCCGGCGTCGTGCAACAGGCGCGCCACCTCGCCGACCCGCCGCACGTTTTCGGTGCGCGACAGCGCATCGAAGCCGAGGTCGGAATTGAGGCCCTGGCGCAGATTGTCGCCGTCGAGCAGCATGGTATGGAAGCCCTGCGCCACCAGCCGCCGCTCGACCAGATTGGCGATGGTCGACTTGCCGGAGCCGGACAGCCCGGTGAGCCACACTACCAGCGGCGTCTGCGTCTTGACGAACGCACGCGTTGCCGGCGTGACATCCTGGCCGTGGGCGTGAATCTCCTGCGCGACGCCGAGGCTCTCGCGGATCAAGCCCGCCGCAACGGTGCGGTGGGTGGTCCGATCGATCAGGATGAACGAGCCGGTGGTGCGGTTGTCGTCATAGGGGTCGATTGCAATCGGAATGGTGGTCTCGACATGGATGCGGCCGATGCCGTTGAGCGGCAGCGAATCCGCCTCCTCCCGCTCCAGTGTCTCGACCGCCAGCCGGCTGGCGATCCTGGAAATCACCGCCGGCACGGTCGCGGTGCCGGCCTTCAGCAGATAGGCGGCGCGCTCGACGCCCGGCTCCTCGTCCATCCATACCACGTCGGCAGCGAGAAACCGCGACACCGTCGGGCGTGCCCGCGGTGCCGCCAAAACGTCGCCACGGGCGATGTCGAGTTCGTCCTCCAGCGTCAGCGTCACCGCCTGCCCGGCGACAGCGCGCCGGAGATCGCCGTCGAAGGTGACGATGCGCGCAACGCGCGAGCTGTGACCGGAGGCGGCGCCGATCACAACATCGCCGACATTGACCTCGCCCGAGGCGATGGTGCCGGCGAAGCCGCGGAAATTCTGCGAGGGCCGGTTGACCCACTGCACCGGCAAGCGGAACGGCTGGCTGCCGCGATCGGGCTCGACGTCGACGGACTCCAGCAGATCCAGCAGCGTCGGCCCGGCGTACCACGGCGTCCGCGTGCTCGGCGCGGCGACATTGTCGCCGAACCGGGCCGACAGCGGAATCGCGGTGATCAGCGCGAACCCGAGCGGCGCCGCAAACAGCTTGAACGCCACCGTGATCTCGTCGAACACCTCCTGGGAAAATCCGACGAGGTCGATCTTGTTGATGGCGAGCGCGACGTGGCGAATGCCGAGCAGCGAGACGATGGCGGCGTGGCGGCGGGTCTGCTCGAGCAGCCCTCGCCGCGCGTCGACCAGCAGCACCGCGAAGTCGGCATTCGAGGCGCCGGTCGCCATGTTCCGGGTGTACTGCTTGTGGCCCGGCGTATCGGCGACGATGAAGGCGCGCCGCGCCGTGGAGAAGAAGCGGTAGGCGACATCGATGGTGATGCCCTGCTCGCGCTCGGCTTCCAGGCCGTCCAGCAGCAGCGCGAAATCGATCTCGCCGCCGGTAGTGCCGAACCGGCGCGAGTCGCGCTCCAGCGTCGCGATCTGATCCTGGAACAGCCCGTTGGCCTCGAACAGCAGACGGCCGATCAGGGTCGACTTGCCATCGTCGACCGATCCGCAGGTGATGAAGCGAAGTTCGCTGCGCTTGTGGTGCGGAAGCGGTGCGGGAGCATCGGCGATAACGGCACGCGCGGCTGCAGTCGGCATCAGAAATATCCCTCGCGCTTCTTGCGCTCCATGGAGGCGTGGACGGCACCGTCGATCAGCCGGCCCTGCCGCTCCGACGATTCCGACGCCACCACCTCGGCGAAAATGTCATCGAGCGTCGCGGCGTCCGACACCGTCGCCGCCGACAGCGGCCAGCATCCCAACGTACGAAAGCGCACGCGCCGCGCAGTGACCCGCTCGCCGGGATTGAACCGCATGCGCTCGTCGTCGACCACGATCAAGGCGCCGTTCCGCTCGACCACCGGCCGCTCCGCGGCAAGATAGAGCGGTACGATCGAAATGTCCTCGGCGCGGATGTAGTCCCACACGTCGAGCTCGGTCCAATTCGACAGCGGAAACACCCGCATGGTCTCGCCGGGTGCGAGGCGGGTGTTGAACAGGCGCCACAGCTCCGGTCGCTGGTTGCGCGGCTCCCAGATGTGGCCGCTGGCGCGGTGCGAGAACATGCGCTCCTTCGCCCTTGCCTTCTCCTCGTCGCGGCGGCCGCCGCCGAACGCCGCGTCGAAGCCGAACTCGTCGAGCGCGGCCTTCAGCGCCTCGGTCAGAACCAGGCGGGTGTACTCGCCGGTTTCGGTGTCGAAGGGGTTCACACCAGCCCGCGCCGCGCGCTCGTTGGAGCGCACGATCAGATCGAGCCCGAGTTCGCGCGCGGCGCGGTCGCGGTGGTCGAGCAGGTCGCGGAAATCCCATCCCGATGCGATGTGGAGGAACGGAAACGGCGGCCGCGCCGGGAAGAACGCCTTGCGGGCAAGGTGCAGCATCACGCTGGAATCCTTGCCGACCGAATACAGCATCACCGGGTTGCGGAATTCCGCGACCACCTCGCGCAGGATGAAGATCGCCTCGTCCTCCAGCCGCCTCAGGTGCGGCGAGAGCCGATCGCCCGGCACCTCCCGGCCGCGCACCGGCGGCTCCTGCGGCAGGACGTCGGAAACCAGGATATCGGACATCACACTTTCTCCGAAATGCGCAGCCACGGGCGCGGACCGGGCCGGGCCTCCGCCGCTTCGTTCGAGGCCGGCTGGTAATGATGCCGCACCGCCTTGAGCCGGCCCTCGCGCAGCGCCGCGGCGGTGCCGGCATCATTGATGTCGAGGGCGTCGAAGCCGGCGCGGGCCAGGAACACGATCTGATCGCGCAGTACGTCGCCGGTGGCACGCAGCTCGCCGCGAAAGCCAAAGCGATCGCGCAGCAGGCGCGCCACCGAGAAGTGGCGGCCATCGGAATATTTCGCAACGTTCAGCACGACGAGCGCGAGCTGCCCGATCACGTCCTCCAGCCCGTCGAGCTTTTCGCCAACGCCAAGCACGAGGCCGACGCCCGCGTTGCGCTGCCGAAGCGCCGGCCACTCCGCCAGCAGCCGCGCCTTGCCGACGGCAATCTTGCCGGCCGGCAGCGGATCGCCATCGGCTGGAAACTGCCAGTCGTCGTCGCCGAACGAGCCGTTGCGATAGAGCGCCATGGTCGAGGTGTCCAAGTGGTCAGGTGTCCGAAGTTGCGGGAAGAACGGTCCGGCCATGGATGCCGCATTCGGTCTTGTCGAATCCGGCCCAGCGGCCGGCGCGGGGCGCATCGTGCGAGGCCGGGCGGGTGCAGGGGGCGCAGCCGATCGAGGGATAGCCGCGCGCGACCAGCGGATGCTGCGGCAGGCGGTGCTCGCCGGCGTAGGCAGCAAGGTGTTCCGGACGCCATGTCGCGAGCGGATTGACCTTGATGCGGCCGTCGTCGAGCTCGAACGTCGGCAGCACCGTCCGCGTCTCCGCCTGATAGCGCTTGCGGCCGGTGATCCAGGCGGCGAAGGGCGACAGCGCCCGCTCGAGCGGCGCCACCTTGCGAAAGGCGCAGCAGCCGTCAGGGTCCCAGACCGCGCGAGTTCCTTCGGGATCGCGCTGCGCCACCTCCTCGGCCGCCGGCGCCACGCTGCGCACATCCTTGAGGCCGAGCCGACTCGTCAGCGCATCGCGGTAGGCCAGCGTTTCAGGGAAATGCCGGCCAGTGTCGACGAACAGTACCGGGGTCGCCGGATCGATCTCCGCCACCAGGTGGAGCAGCACCGCCGACTCCGCCCCGAACGACGACACCACCGCGACCTCGCCCTTGAAGCGCGCCAGCGCGGCGGCGAGTACCGATGCGGCGTCGGCGCGACCGAAACGCGACTCAAGAGCGGCAACGTCATCCAGCGTCGGCATAGAGCGCCTCAAAGAACGGTGTCTCGCCGACCCGGCGATAGGTGGACAGGAAGCTCTCCGCCGGCGAGGACCGAAGGCGCAGATAGGCCTCGATAATGATCTCGACGGCATCGACCACATCGGCCGACGAGAACCCGCGGCCGACGATTTCGCCGATCGAGCTCGATTCGTCGGCCGAACCCCCGAGCGTAATCTGGTAGAATTCCTCGCCCTTGCGGTCGACGCCGAGGATGCCGATGTGGCCGACGTGGTGGTGGCCGCAGGCATTGATGCAGCCGGAGATCTTGAGCTTCAGCTCGCCGATGTCGTGCTGCCGGTCCAGATCGGCGAAGCGGTCCGACAGCCGCTGCGCAATCGGGATCGAGCGGGCATTGGCCAGCGAGCAATAGTCGAGCCCGGGGCATGCGATGATGTCGGTGATGAGGCCGGCATTCGGCGTCGCGAGCCCGGCCGCCGCCAGCGCGCCATGCACCGCCGGCACGTCGTCGAGCCGGACGTGCGGCAGCACCAGATTCTGCTCGTGCGACACCCGGATTTCGCCGAAGGCATAATGCTCGGCGATGTCGGCCACCGCCTCCATCTGCTCGGCGGTGGCATCGCCCGGAATGCCGCCGAACGGCTTCAGCGAAACCGTCACGATGCCGTAGCCCGGCTGCCGGTGGGCGGCGACATTGCGCCGGGCGAAGTGGGCGAAGGCAGGGTCGTTGCGCCTGGCCGCTTCGAAGATCTCCGAGCGCTCCGGCAACGTGGCGAACGCAGGCGGCGCGAAATAGGCGCGGATGCGCTCGACCTCTTCGTTCGGCACCGTCAGGGTGCGGCCGCGAAGCTCGGCGAACTCCGCCTCGATCGCCGCCTTGAGCTGCTCGACCCCGGTCTCATGAACCAGGATCTTGATGCGGGCCTTGTATTTGTTGTCGCGGCGCCCTTCGAGATTATAGATACGCAGCACCGCCTCGACATAGGCGAGCAGGTCGGCCTCCGGCAGAAAATCGCGCAGCTTCTTGGCGATCATCGGCGTGCGACCCTGCCCGCCGCCGCCGAACACGGCAAAGCCGATCGCGCCCGCCGCATCGCGCTTCACTTCGAGCCCGATATCATGGACCTGGATCGCGGCGCGGTCGTGCGGCGCGCCGGTCACCGCGAGCTTGAACTTGCGCGGCAGGAAACTGAACTCGGGGTGGAGCGACGACCATTGCCGCAGAATTTCGGCGTAGGGCCGCGGATCGGCGACCTCGTCGGCGGCGGCACCGGCGAAGTGATCGGCCGTGACGTTGCGAATGCAGTTTCCCGAGGTCTGGATGGCGTGCATCTCAACCTCGGCCAGCTGATCGAGAATCGCCGGCACATCCTTCAGCGCAATCCAGTTGAACTGGAGGTTCTGGCGGGTGGTGAAATGGCCGTAGCCGCGGTCGTAGACCCGGCCGATGTGCGCAAGCTTGCGCAGCTGGCGCGACGACAGCGTGCCGTAGGGAATGGCGATGCGCAGCATGTAGGCGTGGAGTTGCAGATAGACCCCGTTCATCAGCCGCAGCGGCTTGAACTGGTCCTCGGTCAGCTCGCCGGACAGCCGACGCTCGACCTGGTCGGCGAACTCCGCAACACGTTCGCGGACGAAGGCGGCGTCGAACTCGTCGTAACGGTACATCGGCACTCTCCGTTACCGTGCGCTGCCGGGCAGCGGGATGGTCGGACCGGTGGCGCGGATCAACTCGCGCAGTTCGAGCGGCCGGACGAAGCCCTTTTCGCGGACGACCGCGATCAGCGTCGGCTCGATCACCTTGCCGGCATCGTGGTCGGCGCGGGCGCGCGTCAGCAGCGCGTCCGCCGCTGCGCGGGTCTCGGCGATTTCCGCCCCTGCAAGGTCGGACACCCAGGCGCCCTCCGCGCTGCGGAACACCACCACCCCGGTGCCGAGGTCGTTGGAAATCGCAACCGAGGGCTGAAACGGCTTCGGAGCTTTCGCCATCTGGACTCTCCGGTACACTTGTTATGCCGCCCGGCGGGCGGCCACGCGCGCGGTGCGCGCCGGTGCGCCGCGCGGCGTGGCAACGCCCGGCACGATCTCGAATTCGATACCGGCGGTGCTTAGCGCCGCGGTGTCACGGTCGACGTCCGTGGCGTCGGCCGCCCCGGTGACGAGGCGCACCACCGCCTTGCCTTCGCCGCCGAGCCGCACCAATAGCGCACCCGCCTCCGCGCGCGAGCGGCGATCCAGCCGAACGCGCGTGACGTCGCGCCGCCCCATGGCGAGAATGGCTTCCGGCACCTCGCCATCGTGGACGACGACGTCGGCCGTGAGCAGAAGCCGGTGGGCGCGCAAGGTGAGAAGGTCGGCCACGCCCGACCCGGCGCCGACGAACCACACCTTGCCGGTCGGCGCGGCCACTGCCGCACGATCGATCGCGGTCACGGCAAGGTCCGCCGCGGCATCGATATCGCCGGCGAGCGCGAGCGCGGCCGGGCGGCCCTCGAACAGGGCGGACCAGACCCGGCGGCGTGCGAGCGCATCGGGCAGCCGGTCGATCGCGCGTTCGCGCACCCGCGCGGCGAGTTCGCCGAGCCGACCGAACGCCGGCGGCAGCAGCGCCTCGATCATCCCCCGCAGCTTCACCGCAAGTACCGGGGCGTGGCCGTCGGTGGCGATGGCGATCGAGATCGGGGCGCGATCGACGATCGAGGGGGTGGCGAAGTCGGACAGGTGCGGGCGGTCGACCACATTCACCGCGATGCCGGCGCTGCGCAGCCGTTCGGCAAGGCGGGCGTCCGCCTTCTCATCGCCGAGTGCGATGAAGGCCAGCACCGCCTCCGCGAGGCGATGAGGCGTCAGCGCCGCGGTGCGCTCGACGCCATGAGCGTCGGCGAACGCCGCAAGATCCGGCGACGGCGCCGCCGCCACCAGCGTCAGCATCGCCTCGGTCCGCACCAGCAGGCGCAGCTTCTGCAACGCGGCCTCGCCCTCCCCGGCCACCAGTACGCGGCGGCCGGCGACGGCGTAGGACACCGGAAGGAAACGAAAGCGCGCTATGGCTGGTGCAACTCGCATTACGGATGCCGGATCAGGCGCTGAAGACGCGGACGTGGGTGAATGCGACGCGGATATTGTCGCCCTTGGCGAGCACAACCTCGACCGGCACCTCCATCTCGACCGGCGGCAGGCTGTCGCCAAACCGCAGTTCCGCCCGCCGCGTCGCGCCCGCCCGCCGCACCGCCGCAACGTGCGCCGGAAGCGTCTGCGGCGCAGTCGCGCCACCATCGCTTCGCGCCATCACCAGATCGCGCGGGCGCACGAACAGCGCGGCCGGGCCGTCCGGCACCCTGCGGCCGTTCATCGGCAGCGTGTGCGCACCGATGCGGACCCCGCCGCCGGCGGCCTCGACCGGGAGCCGGGCCGACTCGCCGATGAAGCCGGCGACGAACGCCGTCGCCGGGTGCTCGTAAATCTCGTCGGGCGTGCCGATCTGCTCCAGCCGACCCTGGTTGAGGATGGCGACGCGGTCGGCGATCTCCAGCGCCTCGTCCTGGTCGTGGGTCACGAACAGCGTGGTGTGACCGGTCCTCTCGTGGATATCGCGCAGCCAACGCCGCAAATCCCGCCGCACCTTGGCGTCGAGCGCGCCGAACGGCTCGTCGAGCAGCAGCACCTTGGGATCGACCGCCAGCGCGCGGGCAAGCGCGACCCGTTGGCGCTGGCCGCCGGAGAGCTGCGAGGGATACCGCTTCTCGATGCCCGGCAGCTGCACCAGCTCGAGCAGTTCCGTCACCCGAGCGCGAATGATCGCGGCGGAGGGGCGCGCGGCGCGCGGCCGCACCTTGAGCCCATAGGCGATGTTGTCGGCCACGGTGAGGTGGCGGAACAGCGCGTAGCTTTGGAACATGAAGCCGACGCCGCGGTCCTGCACCGGCACCTGCGTCGCATCCTCGCCGCCGAGCAGGATGCGGCCGGCGCTGGCCTGTTCGAGGCCGGCGACAATGCGCAGCAGCGTGGTCTTGCCGGAGCCCGACGGCCCCAGCAACGCCACCAGCTCTCCCGCCCGCGCGTTCAACGTGACGTCCGCAAGCGCCGCGGTGTCGGCGAAGCGCTTGCTGATGCCCTCGGCGCGGACGTCGACCGTGCCCAGCCGATCGGCGTTGCCCCGCTCGCGCAACACCGCCTCGGCAGCGTCGATGGCGTCATGCGCCGCGATGGCGTGCGGGGCGAACGGGCCCGGCCAGGACCGATGCGACTGCGAAGACGCGGGCGACAACGCATTCATGAGCGAAAACCTCTCCCTGCAGCGGTCTGGTGTCGGTCAGCTCGCAGTGGCAGCGCGCGCCGCAAATCCCGCTAGCGACGCCCCGACCGAACGCATCAACGCGAAGCCGACGGTTGGGATGAGGCGGATCCCGCGACCTCACCGCTGACGTGAAACCTGCGCCAAATCCACCGTTGGTATTTTTTGCGCTTGTGGCGACCGCGCTTTTTGGCCACCGCCACATGACGGATGAATCGAGCCGATGATCGGCGCCGCACACGCCTGCGCCGCACCGACGCGCCGAACCTCGCCGGCTCCATCGAGCCGGGCGGCTACGGCATTAACATCCGTCGAGAGGTGTCCGTTTCATGGGACTTCTCCTTCTTCAATTCGGAGACCCACGAAATTCTTCGTGGCGCTTTAGCGTTTGATGTCGCGGCGCAAGCTGCTCCGTCAAATCCCGCGATCAGCAGGGGGCCGATGACGCCATCATCGTCGGTGGCCTCGGCGCGGTCAACGAAAGCGCCTTCCAAAATTCGCGCCGCCCGTGAAACGAAACTCTCCTTATGCTCCCGGAAAGATGACGTCCTTTCGCCCGCTCCGCGAAAACGCGCAGAATCTGCTGCGGCTACTTTATCTGCTGCGGCCACTTTGCCTGCCACAGCCACTTTCGCGGCAGCGCCACCGGTACCGGCCCAGCGCAGCCACGACCGCCGGACGACCCGCTCATCCCAGCGGAAACGGGCAAAAAATCTGAATTCGGCCGGCGACCTAGAAAAGAATTTTATGGAGATTTTTTCTATTTCAAGCGCGCCAATGGATGTATTTCATCTCCAAAATCGCACACATTCAAAAGATATATTCGTGCCACTGGAAACAAAATTGCCGAAAAATCCTTGATCTGAATGGGTTTTGTCGTCAACCGGACTACGCGATTTCGGCATGATCGGCCCGATTTATTATCGCGGCCTCCAGCTTCGCCAGATTTGAATAGTTCAAATCTTTTTTCAAACTCATCTCGTTGTTAACAATGTGTTGCCGGCGGTCCGACGCGCGGTATAACTCGTTACAGGGACTGCCCCGCTTGAGCTGTCGCTCGGCCGATATGGCCGCGGCCGCGAGAGGGTTCGGCGGATGACGCGGCCAGACACTGTGAAGGTCGACACGGCATGATGACGCGGCTGTCGCAGCACACTGGCGAGTGGGCCCGCCGGGTGGTCGCAATCTTTGCGATCTGCGGGCTGCTGCTTCCGGCGGCGGGCTTCCCGCACGCGCAGACTCCCGACGAGACCGCCGGTGCCATCGCGTTCGAGTTTCTCATCTGCCGCGGAGGCGATGAAGCGGGCAGACACGCTTCCGGCGACGCACCGCCCGATCCCGCACTGCCCGCCGCCGGCAAGTGCCAGGCGTGCGTTCTTCCGGTCGGCGCACTTCCGGCCCCGATCATCGCGGTGCCGGAAGTGCGCGCCATCGCCGTTCCGTTTCAAACCTGGACGGCGACCATCGCGCCAGCGATTGCACCGCAATGGCCGCACCGGCAACCGCCGCCGCGCGCGCCACCGCCGGCGGCTTGAGAACGCCGGCTTGACCGGAGCTTCCTCCATCACCGTTTGCCGTCATCCCGCAGGCTGAAGCGGGCCGCCTGCCTTGCCGTTTCGGGCGAGGTGCGGTGCCGCGCGCCAACGAGACCCGTCATGTCCAATCGTCCCATCTTGCGACGCGCACTCTGCGCCACCACGGCGCTTGTCCCCATTGTCTCCGCCATCGCCCTGCCGTCGGCCGCGTGGTCGCAATCGGCAAGCCTGCCCGCCATCGTCGTCCATCCGTCCACGGCGCAGACGTCGTCGTCCGGCACGGCCGACGCCACCACGCTCGCCTCCACCACGCTGTCGGATGACGACCTCGCGGCGCTGCGCCTCAGCACCGGCGACACCGCCACGCTGCTCACCGACGTCGCCGGGGTCAGCGTCTATTCCGCCGGCGGGGTGTCGAGCCTGCCGGTGGTCAACGGCCTCGCCGACGACCGCGTCGGCATCACCGTCGGCGGCGCGCCACTGACGTCGGCGTGCGGCAACCACATGAACCCGATCCTGTCCTACGTCGACCCGTCGACGGTGGCGAAGATCACGGTGCAAGGCGGGGTCTCGCCGGTCAGCGCCGGCGGCGACGCCATCGCCGGCACCGTCGTCGTCGAATCGGCGCCGCCGAGGTTCGCCGCAGCGAACGAGGCGCTGTTCAAGACAGCGAGCGTCTCGACCTTCTATCGCAGCGTTAACAACGCCATCGGCGTCGCCGGCAGCGCAACTGTTGCAACCGCCAATCTCAGCCTCAGCTATCTGGGCGGTTGGGAGCGTGGCGGCAACTACAAGGCCGGCGGCGACCGCACCATCAAGTCCACCGCCTACGAAACGCAAAACCACGCGCTCGAACTGGCGGGCCGCGGCGACGGCCAGCAGGTCACGCTCAAGGTCGCCGGCCAGTTCATCCCCTACCAGGCGTTCCCGAACCAATACATGGACATGGTCGAGAACACCGGGCTCAGCGTCAACGCGCGCTATGAGGGCGATCTGTCGTGGGGCCAGCTCGACGCGCGGCTCTATGCGAGCCAGATCCGCCACGACATGGATAAGATCCATCCTGACAAAAGCGGCGCCATGCCGATGAGCACCGATGGCGCGGACACCGGCTGGTCGGTCAAGGCGACGATCCCGACCTCGACGCGCGACGTGATCCGCATCGGCAACGAACTTCAGCACACCACGCTCGACGATTGGTGGCCCCCGGTCGCCGGCTCGTCGATGATGTCGCCCAACACCTACTGGAACATCAATGGCGGCGAGCGCACCCGTCTTGGCACCTTCGCCGAGTGGGAAGCGAAGTGGACGCCGCAATGGACCACGCTGGTCGGGGTGCGCAACGACACGGTATGGATGGACACCGGCGATGTGCAGGCCTACGGCACCAGCGCGATGAACGCCGACGTCAAGGCGGCCGCCGCCTTCAACGCCGCCGACCGTGCCCGCACCGACGTGAACTTCGACGCCACCGCGCTGGTGCGCTACGAGCACGATGCGCGAACCGCGATCGAGCTCGGCTACGCTCGCAAGACCCGCTCGCCCAATCTCTATGAGCGCTACGCCTGGGGCCAGGGCTCGATGGCGATGAGCATGATCGGCTGGTTCGGCGACGGCAACGGCTACGTCGGCAATCTCGACCTCGATCCCGAGATCGCCCACACCGTCAGCGCAACGCTGCGCTGGCGCGATGCGGTTCGCGCCGATGGCCAGTCCGCCTGGGAAATCAAGCTCACGCCCTATTATTCCTACGTCGAGAACTTCATCGACGTCGATCGCTGCTCGGTCAACACCGCGATGATGGCCGCCTGCACCGCGGCCAACCGTACCGCAACCACCGGCTTCGTCTATCTGACGTTCGCCAACCACGACGCCGAGCTCTACGGCGCCAACCTGTCCGGCCATATCGAGGCGTGGAACTCGCCCGAATACGGCCGCGGCGTGATCAAGGGCACGCTCGGCTGGGTGCACGGCGAAAACCTCGATACCGGCGACAACCTTTACCACATGCTGCCGATCAATGCCCGCCTCGCGCTGGAGCACGCCAAGGGCGGCTGGCGGAACGGCATCGAGGTGCAGATGGTCAGCGCCAAGGACGACGTCAGCGCGGTGCGAAACGAGTTGGCGACGCCGGCCTACGCGCTGATCAACTTGCGCACCGGGTACGAATGGCGCAACGCCAGGCTCGATCTCGGCATCGATAACCTGCTCGACCAATACTATTACTTGCCACTCGGCGGCGCCGACCTGGTGGACTATCGGCTGAACAACCGTTCCCAATGGGGTTATGCGCTCGCCGGCCCGGGGAGGTCGTTCAACACCCGCCTCACCGTGACGTTCTAGCCCACTGGCGAACGCGCGCCGCCTCGACTCCGGGCGGCGCGCGGCGCGCGGTGCCCGACGATCGCGGCGCGGTGCCAACCCGCCGAGCGCCGCCGTTCAGCCGATCGTCACCGAGGCCGCCGTCCGCGCGGTGCGGCCGTCCTCGTGAGTCCAGACGAACTCGAACTCGGTCGACGCCGTGACGCGGGCATAGAACACCAGATAGGGGTGCGCCGAGGTGGCATTGCGGAACACCGCCGAGAACACCTCGGCACCATTCGCGCGCGCGACGAAGCCGGCGAGAATGTCGCGCGGCACCAGCTTGCCGTCGGCGTCCTTGCGCAGGCCGGTCTCCATCGGGTGATCGATCAGGGTGCGGATCTCGATCACCTCGCCGGCGCGGGCCGACGACGGAATGCGGACGCGCGGCCGGCCGAGCGGCGCCGTCATGTCAGACACCCTCCGACGCTGACGCTGATCTCGGCCGTCGCGCGCCGCACCGTGCCGTCGCTCAGTTCGGCCAGCACGATCACCGTCTGCTTCTGCGCCAGCCGCATCCGCGCCGACACCTCCGCCCGGCCGCTGGCCGGGGTGAAGCGATAGCTGGCGACGCCGGGCGTCGGGTTCCCGGTCGCGACGATATGGATGGCGCGAACGTAGGCGTCGGCCGTCATCGGGCTTTCGACCGCGACCGTGACGGGCACCACCGCGCCATTCTCCGCGGTGGCCGGCACCTGCAGCCGGATGCAGCCATCATGCAGAACCGCATCGCCGACCAGATCGCGGATTGCGGCAGCGACGTCGTCCGGCGGGCTTGCCGCCGCCGGTGACACCATCGCCAGAACGACGAGCCCGCCGCCGCCGCGCAGAACGGCGCGGCGGTCGACGGAACGCAGCATGCCCGGCCCGCCGCGCATCAGCTGAACGCATCCTTGGTGATGGCGGCATACCAGGAGTCGGCGTAGTGCGATTCGAGCTTGCGCTGCTCGCGCTGCTGCTCCAGCGGACCCCGAGGCGACACGCCGCCGGAGTTGGGCGTCTCAACGAAGCCCTTCTCGCCGGGCCGGAACACGCCGACCACCGAGATGCCGTAGTCGTCGCCGACGTGGCTGTAGCAGGTGTTGAAGTAGATCGGGTCCTTCGGCACCTCGCGACCTTCGAGCAGCGCCACCGCCGAGGCCGCGGCCTGCTTCGACGTCGAATTGGCGATGAAGCCGGACTTCGGCATCGGACCGCCGATGGTGGCATCGCCGATGACGTGGACGTCCTTCACCGCGGTGGCCTCGAACGTGTAGGGGTTGACCGGCACCCAGCCGGTCTCGTTGACGAGGCCGATGTCGAACGCGATCTTTGCGGCCGACTGCGGCGGGATGACGTTGCCGACGTCGACCTTGTGGCGGGTCCCGAACTCGGTCTCGAAGATCTTCTCCTTCACGTCGACGCGCACCACCCTACCGTCCTTGGCGGCCGGGATCCACTCGATCAGGCCAGGATAAAGTTCGTTCCAGGCGTCCTGGAACAGGCCCTGCTTGGAGAACGCATCCTTGCCGTCCAGCGCTAGAATCTTCGACCGCGGCTTGTGCTTCTTGAGATAGCTCGCGACCAGGCTGATGCGCTCATAGGGGCCGGGCGGGCATCGGAAGGGATTGCCGGGAATGGCGAAGCCAACCACACCGCCGTCCGGCAGCGCCTCCAGTTGCCGGCGCAGCAGCACCACCTGCTCGCCGTTCTCCGGCACCCAGGCGTGCGGGAACACCTCCTCGGCGCCCTTGCCGTATCCCGCCAGTGCGTCCCACTTGATGGCGATGCCGGGCGACACGATCAGCTTGTCGTAGGCAATGGTGGCGCCGCCGCGCACCTTCACCTTCTTGGCGATGACATCGACGGAATCCGCCCAGTCGTGCACGAACTTCACGCCGCGGCGGCTTAGCCCGACGTAGGACTGGGTGATTTCGGCCAGCGTCTTGCGTCCTTCGAGCAGCAGGTTGCCATACGGACAGGTGACGACCTGCTTGCGCGGCTCGATGATGGTGACGGCGATGTGAGGATGGTTGATGCGGATGTAGCGCGCGGCGGATGCGCCGCCGAAGCCGCCGCCGATGATGACGATACGGCCCTTGGCCTTGGCCTGGACTACCGCGGGCGCGGCGAGCGTGGCGGCACCGGCGAGGGCGAGCCGGGCGAAGTCACGACGGGAAACCTGGGTCATGGCGGGCCTCTTCAGCGTTTGACCGCGGCGAAATAGTCAGCCAGCGTCGCGACCTCCTGGTCGGAATAGCCGCGGGCGATCCGCGCCATGATGGTGGCGGCTGGGCGCTGGTTGTTGCGGAACTCGCCCCACACTTGCACCAGCGCGTTGCGGTCGTAGCCGGCGAGAATGGGCGTGCCGTTCTGGCCCTCGCCGTTCTGGCCATGGCAGCCGGCGCAGGCCTGGGCGAGCAGCGGCGCCGGCGTGCGGGCCGCTGCCTTCGATGACTTGGTGTCGGCCATTGCTGACGTCGCGACCATGGTCGCCACAGCGGCGACGATGGCACCAAACAGGCGTTTGTTCGACATGGCGGCTCCGTTAGATCCGTGACGTGATGGGGGAATGGTGGGCGCGGGCGGCGGCGGCCGGCCCGTCGAGCGCGAATAGCCCGCGCAACTGCACGCCGAGCCAGTTGCCCGGCAGTGCGGCGGCGATCCACAGCCAGCCATGAAGGCTGCCGGAGGCGATGCCGGAAAAGAAAGCGCTGATGTTGCAGCCGGTGGCGACGATGGCGCCGGCGCCGAGCAGAACGCCGCCGATTGCCGAGGCCACAAGATGGCGAAGTGGAACATGCAGCGTCGTCGCGAACGAGCCCGCAACGCCGGCCGCGAGTGCGCCGCCGACCACGATGCCCACAGTCATCACCGTGGTGGTGTCGCGCCACAGCGCGCGATGAACGGCCTCGGCGCGCGTGGGGTCCTCCCAGAAGGGCCAGAACACCGGGTCGGCGAGGCCGAGACGGTCGAGCGCCTGCGAGCCCCACAATGCGAACGCCTGGGAAATTCCCCACGGCCGGCCGGCGAGAAGCAGCGTTGCGAAGTTGAGTAGCGCCAACGCCAACGCCGCCCAGGCATAGGGCCAGACGCCCTGCAGCAGCGACGAGCCGGACCGCCGCCACACCGCCTGGACGGCGCCATGGCGGCGCCGCTCGATCGCCGCCAGCGCCACCCACGCCAGCACGAACACCGCAAGATGGAGCGCCAGCGCCGGCGCGAGGCCGAGTTCCGACAGCAGCGAGAGCGGCGGCAATGCCGGCAGATCGCTCCACAGCTCGGCGTAGAACGCCGCCAGGGTGGCGCCGACCACCGCGAATGCCAGTGTCACCATCATGCGCGTCGAGCCCCCGCCCACGGTGTAGAGCGTGCCCGAAATGCAGCCGCCGCTGAGCTGCATGCCGACGCCGAACAATAAGGCGCCCAGCGCCACGCCCACCCCGGCCGGCATCACGAAGCCGCGCACCGGCGCACCCAGCACCGTGCCGAACGCCAGCGCGGGAAAGAACAGCACCACCGCCGCTCCAAGCATCAGAATCTGCGCGCGCACCTGGGCGCTCTTTCCCTCGCGCAGCAAAACACGAAAGCCGGCGCTGAAGCCGAAGCCGGCGCGGTGAAGCGCAAAGCCGAGCGCAATGCCCACCAGCCACAGCGCGCCCAGGCGCCAACCGGTCGCCGCGCTCACGGCGAACCCGCCAATCGCCGCAACGGCCGCAACGCCGACGACAAATGGCCGGGCGGACAGAAATTGAGAGCGGATCAGATCAACCGACACGACGATCGCCACGCACTGTTCATTTGCGCCAGCGAACCATAGGACACCGCGCGTTCAAAGCGTCGTCGCCACCGGATGCGCAAATAACGAAACTCGTCTCATTCCCACGTGGTCGGGAGATGAAGCCGTTCGCACCAAACGCCACGGATGGCAAATCGTTGTCGATTTCGCAAATCTTGCCTCTGCTTACGCCGCTGGCTTCGTCCGCCAAGGAATAGATTTGCGGCTTGCGGGAGCTTCACCGCCAACCTAATCTTTTCCGGCGATCACGCCATGCAGCAACCGCGACAGCGACCGCGGGCGCTCGCAGACGTGAAAGACAGAGAAAGTCACTCCGCGGTTCCGGTCCCAGGACCGCGGAAAACTGGTGTGAGAAACCAGCATTTGGGCGAGTGCACGGCGACGCTTCGGCTTGATACGGCGGGTCATTGGGAACCGCACTTTTCGGACGGTTCGTTCAATGGCATCGGCGATAGCGCCATGAATCAATATCGGTGTCCGGTCCGCTCGGGAGATTCGAACGGTCGACGCTGCACCAAGGACGCAGCACCAAGGAGGAAATTGGGATGACCGAGCAAGCAAAAGACGGCGCGGACTTTGCTCCTCCTGTCAGGGGGTCGGCTGGTCAGGGCCTCCTCAATCGCCGTTCGGTGCTGAGCAGTGCTGCCGTGACATTCGGGCTCGCCATCGCTGCGGGAGCAAAGATCGGGGAAGCCTATGGGGTTGGCGTCAGACTGCCGGATCTGCCGCCCGAGTTTCGCGACTTTCCGATCTGCCGCGCCTCGACACGGATCGATGTCCCCGATCCGAAAGGGCCGCCGCGCAAGATCCGGTTTGCCTACAACGGCACGGGCATCTGCACCGCGGCGGTGCCGGTTGCGCTTCACCGAGGCTATTTCACCCGGCATAATCTGGATGTCGAATTTGTTCAGCTCGCCGGCTCGATCGATCAGATGTTGCAGGCGCTGGCCACCGACAAGGCCGACGCCGGCGTCAGCATGGCGCTCAACTGGCTCAAGCCACTGGAAGGTGGCTTCGACGTCAAGCTGACCACCGGGATGCATGGCGGCTGCACGCGACTGCTCGTGCATCGCGATTCCGGAATCACCGATATTGCCCAGTTGCGCGGCAGAAGCATCGGGGTCAGCAACCTCGCCGGCACGCCGCGGCACTTTTTCTCGGTGATGCTGGCGGACAAGGGGCTCAATCCTGACAAAGATGTCGAGTGGCGGGAATTCCCGGCTGATCTACTGCCGGTGGCGTTGCAGCGCGGCGAGGTGAATGCGCTGGCCGACTCCGATCCCGCCGTGTGGCTGGCACGCCTGCGCAGCAACGGCGAGTTGGTGGAGATCGCCTCGAACCTGTCCGGCGATTACGCCAATCTCACCTGTTGTGTGTTGGGTATCCGCGCATCCCTGCTGCGGGAGGACCGTGCAGTCGCCGCGGCATTGACCGCGGCCAGTCTGGAGGCCGCCGCACACGTTGCCGCCAATCCAGACGACGCCGCGGCGGTGTTTGCACCATACACTCCGAAAGTTCCGGTCGGCGAACTCGCCGCCATGCTGCGCAGTCACACCCACGATCATCATCCGGCGGGCGATGAACTGCGCAAGGAACTGGTTCGGATCATCACCGATTTGAAACGTGCCTCCGTCCTCAGACAGAGCACCGATCCGAACAAGTTCGCTGCGCGCATTGTCGAGAATGTGTTCGACTGATGCAAAATCAGGCGGCATCTGCACCTCAACCCGTTGTGAGCCTTGCGCTCGATTCCCCCGATCTGGCCCTGGCCTATGAGCGCACCAGCGATCCCCAATTCAAGCACGGCCAGATCCTCGTCAAGGCGCTGAACATTGGACCGGGCGAGCAGGTTCTTGATCTTGGTGCCGGCACCGGCCGCCTTGGCGCGTACGTCGCCGAACTCGTCGGCCCGGCGGGGCAGGTGATCGCGATCGATCCGCTTCCTCTACGCGTCGATATTGCGCAAGCCAAAGCCAAGCCCAATCTGGAGGCGAGGGTGGGACGGGCCGAGGATCTGTCGCAATTTGCGTCAGATGAGTTCGACGTCGTCTACCTCAACAGCGTGTTCCACTGGATTGCGGACAAGCCACGCGCGCTTCGCGAGATTTTCCGTGTGCTCAAGCCAGGCGGTCGGCTCGGCCTCAACTCGGCCGACCCGCATCGCCTGCACCAGTTCCGGCGACATGTCGCCGAAATCTTCAACGAGCAGGGCATTGACGCCCCTGCGAACGCGACAATTCCCGTTGACCAGCAGGAACTTCAAGCTTTGCTTTCGGCGGCCGGCTTCGTTCACGTCGAAACCCGGCATCACACCCTGGTCGACTTTCATCCGGACGTGGACAGCCTCATCGCCTGGTCCCGCAGCAGCTCGTTCGGAAACTCCCTGGCCTCGCTGAGCAACATCCAGCAAACGCAACTTCGCGACGTCTTGGCGCAGCGTCTCGAACCCTTTCGTACGCCTGATGGCCTTCGGCTCGAACGCTATCTGATTTTCGCCACCGCCCGGCGTCCGGCTGTCGCCGGGGCAAGTGGTTGATACGATAGACGGCCGATCAAGCCGAAAACGAGGCTTCGTTCCGTTCGCCGAAAATCCGCCTTTCCAACGCGGATCTCGGCGACCTGGCGAGGCGTGATCACGAAGGGACGTCACCCCGCATCAATTGATGTCCACGACGACGCGATCGGCGAATTTCTTGGTGTCGGTCGTGCGCTTGAGGACTTCCACCACCTTCAGCTCTTCGGCGTAGGTGATGATCTCGGTCTTGAAATCCTCGCCGATCGGATGGCGGTGGTTGGTCAGCGTCCGCAGCATGCGGCCAAGATCGGCCGGGTTCTCCTTCGGGGCATAGGGAGCGTAGGCGGCGGCTGCATCGTCGGGATTTTCGTGCGACCATTGCGCCGCCTCAATCAGCGCCTTGGAAGCGGCGACCGCGGTTGGCCTGTCGGCACGATAGAGGCTGCCGCGCACGCCGATGACACAGCAGGCGCGGTCGGCATATTCGTCGACCAGGTTGGTCGCAACCTCGACCAGGTTATGGCTTTGCTTCAGCTTGTAAGCCAGCGGGTCGCTGGTGCTGATGGCGTCGACCTCACCCTTCTCGACCGCGACGCCGAGCAGGTCCGGCGGAAACTGCCGCCAATCGATTTCGTTGACCGGGTCGATGCCGCGCTTCGACAGCGCAATGGCGAAAAAGTTGCGGTCGACGCCGGCGATGTCGCCGACGCCGATCCGCTTGCCGCGCAGCGATTGAAGATTGGTCAATCCCGAGTTCCGGGCGGCGAGGATATTCATGCAGCCGCCGTGGGTCGCCCCGGTCAGCTTGACGTCGAAGCCGGCTTCCAGCGGCTTGATCCAGCGCAGCGCCATGCCGAGAGCAAGGTCAGCCGTGCCGGAGGACACCGACTGCAGCAGCAGATCGGTCGAACCCGCCCAGTTGATGGACTCGACGTTGAGCTGGTATTTCTCGAAGAACCCGCGATGCAGCGCCACCGGAACGGCAATATGACAGAGTGCGGTCGGCATCCAGGCCAGCTTCAAGCGCTTGGCCTCCTGCGCGCGTGCGCGGCAAACGAAACCGAACGGGGCCGCAATCGCTGCCCCGGCCGCTGCCGTCAAGATCGCACGGCGCGACATCGCCCCTCGCTTCGCGCCGGTTTCGGCCGATGCATCCGGATCAATCATGTGTCGCCCCCGTTGCGGCCGGACCACCCGCCGCCCATGTTCCGCGCCGAAAGCTAAGCACGGATGCGATGGTATTCGTTTGCCTTTTTCTGTGACTCTGTAGATGACCACCCCGCCCGGAGCGGGCGCGATGAAGCTTCTTGCCAGTACCTTGCCAAGCGCGTTGCCAAGCCTCTGATCACCACGCGCGCTGCCCGCAGCTGGGCACGAACGGCCATGCCTTCGCAGTCCCGGTTCACGCCGGAACTCAATGGCAGACGCCCCACCCGCCCGCCACAATTGCGGCCAGTGGCGTGCTCGGCAACGCGATGGTCGCGACCACGCGTTGGGATTGGCCGTCGACCACCATCAGCTTGGGCGGGTCCATCAGCGGCAGATAGAGCTTGCGGCTGTCGGACGTCACCGCGCCGCGAAGCGGCGTGCCCGGCAATGTGATCTCGCCCGACAGGCTCGGGCGATCGAGATCGTACACCAGCAGCCGGTGCAGCGCCGCGCTGGCAACGAAACCGACGCTGTCGAGCCACGCGGTGTAGATGCCGGTCACGACGGACGCGCCGCGCAGTCTCACCGGCTGAACGAGTCGCTCGCTTCGGACGACGAGCGCCTGACGCGATGGCTCTGGAATCAGCAGAACCCTGCCGGTCCCCGATGGAACGGCTGGCCCGGCACCTGGGCCCGCCTCGATATGATCGATCGCCTGACGCCGCTCCAGATCGAGCACGGCGATCGTGCCGCCGCCCTGCGGCTGCGCCAGCGCCTGGCGGTCGCTGGGAGTCCGCGTCAGCGTCGCGATCTCCGTCCCGATCGCTCCGAGGACGATCTCGCCGACATGCTCGCCGCTCATCACATCGATCATGCCGATGCCTGCGAGGCCCTCGGCCGCGTAGAAGATCAGCGTGTCCTGGTTGGCGAACATCACGTCGCGAAGCGGCGGCAACCCGGCGATCTTCGTCCTGACCCGGTCGGTATCAAGATCGACCAGCGCGATTGCGCCCGCGGCGAGGTCGATGGCGGCAAGGATGCGCCCGCGGCTGCCGAGCACAAGCCGCTGGGCAAGGTTGGGCAGCACGATCTCTTTGAGCGCGCCGCCGGACACGTTCAGCACGGAGAGCGCCGCCCGGCCGTCGGTGGCGACCAGCTTGGCAAGCTCCCGGCTCACCTCCACCTGGCGCGGGACAATGTCGATGTGCAGCGTGCCGACAATGCGGTCGGTGTCGGTGTCGATGACGGAGATGGCCGGCGTTTCGGCGGACGGCACGAACACATAACCCTGGATGTAGGCTGCGACGAGCCAAGCCGGCGCGGCCGGGCTGGCGAAGAGTGTGATGAGCAGGGCCAGCGCTGCCAGCAGCGGCGTCCGCATCGCCCTGCCAAGCCGGGCTGCATGAGAGCCGTCGTGCCTGGTCATTGCGGCATCAGGCCTTGAGCAGATCGACGAACACCCGGTTGGTGAATCGAACCGGGTCCGTGCCCGGCTTGAGGACGCCGACCTCCTTGAGGTCGCGGGCATAGGACAGCACCTGCTGGCGGAACTCCTCGCCGGTCGGGCAGCCGCGCTGTGCGTCGTAGGGATAGCTTGCGATCATCTCGCCAATTTCCTCATCGCTGGCCTTATGCGGCGCGAAGTGCCGGGCGGCAGTGACCGCGAGCGAATTGTCGCCGTCGACCAGCAGTGCCGCTTCCACGAAGGCGCGGGTCAGCCCGGCCGCCGCCGGCCGGTTCTCACGGATGAGCGAGCCGCGGATCGCCAGCACGCAGCACGTTCGCATGCCCAGTTCGCCGGTGCCGTTGGAGGCAAGCTCGAACAATTTTCCCTGGCTGCGCTTGACCACGAAATAGGCGTTGGGATGATTGTCGACGAAGGCGTCGATCTCGCCCTTGTCGACCGCGAGCGAGAACACGTCGGCCGGGAACTGCCGCCAGGTGATGTCATTGTCGGGATCGATGCCGGCCTTTTTCAGCACCGAGGCGTAGAGGAACTTGTTGGGGCTGGCGAGATCAGCCATGCCGATGCGCTTGCCGCGCAGATCGGCGATCGACGTGATACCGGCGGCCCGGGACGCGATCAGGTAAGAACAGCCGGCATGCACGCCTGCGGTCAGCTTGACGTCGAAGCCGGCCTCGAGCGGCTTGATGAACCGAAGAATGTTGTTGGACGTCGCGTCAGCCTTGCCGAGCGCGACCGCCTCGAGAATCGCGTTGGTGTCGGAGCCGACATTGAGAGTATCGACTTCCAGACCATGCTTTTCGAAGATGCCGCGCTGCTGGGCGAGGCCGACTACGACGAGGCACAGCGACGACGGGTTCCAGATGATCGTGATCTTGGTCGAAGGCTGGATCACGGCCGGCGCCGCCGGTGCGCTCGCTGCGGGTTGAGCCAATGCGCTCCCAGCGAGAAGCGAAAGCGATGCGGTCGCGCCCGCCGTCTGCAGCAGCGCACGCCGGCTCAACCGTGTCGGTTGCGGCACCTCGCTGCTGGCGCCGTCGGGTGCGGTCTTCCGGTCAGTGGCGGTTTGCAGCGGGTGTGCCATTCGTGCGGTCCTTCGGGTGCGTTCGTTGATGCCCAACCGCAGCGGGGGGTAGGCGATGGATTCTGACCCAGTGTCTTGTTCACGTCTGCACCGCAGAACGCAGGGCGAACGCGGGATTGTGCCAATAGGAAGACGATAATTAGTATATCGTTTTTGTCAATTATTCTTGCGCGTCTCGTCGTGATGACGATACCCTGTCTGAGTTCTGCCGCTGCGCCATTTGCGACGCCGTCCTGTTCCGCGCTTGGCTTTGGTGCAAATGAGAAATCGCCATGATCGCAAAAACGACATGTCTCACGATCGAACCGGTTGAAGGCACGGGTAATTGGCCGGAGGGGATCGCGTGAAAGCCCAAGAGCTGTTCGGCGATGTCCTGGTCTCGGATCTGCCGACGGTGCCCGCCATCGGCATCGATATCGGATCGCGCCAAGCCAAGGCCGCGCTGATCGGCAACGGATCGGTCTACACCGCCATTACGTCGAGCGGCGTCGATTCCCAGGAAACCGCCGACCGGTTGATCGGCCGGCTGCTGCGCGATGCCGGCATCGTCCGCAATGACGTCGCCTTCGTGGTCGGCACCGGATATGGCCGGATCGCGCTCAGCTACGACGATGTGCCGACCACGATCGTCACCGAGATTTCGTGCCACGCCATGGGTGCGCACGCGCTCAATCGCGGAACACGAACCATTATCGACATCGGTGGCCAGGACGCCAAGGCAATCCGGGTCGACCCCGACAACGGGCGCGTGGTCGAATTCGTCCTCAACGACAAATGCGCCGCCGGCACCGGACGGTTTCTTGAGCGCATCGCCGAACTGCTCGGCTATCGGCTGGACGAGCTTGGTGAGAAGTCGCTGCAGGCGAAAAAGAAGATCGAGATCAGCAGCCAGTGCGTGGTGTTCGCCGAATCCGAGGTGATCTCGCTGAAGGCCAAGGGCGAGCATCCGGAGGATATCGCCGCGGCGATCCACTACGCCTCGGCGCGGCGGGTGCGCAATCTGGTCAACCGGGTGGGGCTTGATCCGGAACTGGTGTTCTCTGGCGGCGTCTCCAACAATCTCGGCATGAAGCGGGCGCTGGAGGATCTGATCGGCCACCCGATCACCACGCCAAAGCTCGACATGGTCTATGCCGGCGCGATCGGCGCAGCCGTCATCGCGCAGCGGCACTATCAGGCCGGACACGCCTGACATAGCCAAACACTCCGGACAGGACAACGAGGCCCCAATGCTGTCGATTCAGGACGTCATCGATCCGGTGCTTGTCGAGCGCGTTTCCGAGGCCACGGTGCTCGGCCTGGACATCGGCTCGCGGGCGGCGAAGGGCGTGCTGCTCCACGATGGAGAGGCGTTCGTTGCCAAGGTCTGGACCGGCGTGAACATGCAGGTCACCGCCGACGAACTGCTTGCCGACCTGCTCGGTCTGGCAAATCTGAGCGAGGCTGATATCGATTATGCCGTCGGCACCGGCTATGGCCGGGTGGCGCTGCGCTTTGACAACATCCCCAGCGAAATCATCACCGAGATTGCCTGCCATGCCATGGGGGCGCATTTTCTCAATGCAGCAACCCGGACGATCGTCGACATCGGCGGGCAGGATTCCAAGGCGATCCAGGTTGATCCCGACACCGGAAAAGTTGCCAAGTTCATCATGAACGACAAGTGCGCAGCCGGAACCGGGCGTTTCCTGGAGAAGGCCGCGGCTCTGCTCGACTATACCGTCAAGGAGGTCGGCCCGGCCTCGCTTGAAGCCAGTTCGCATCCGCAGATCAGCAGCCAATGCACGGTGTTCGCCGAATCGGAGATCATTTCGCTGCGGGCCCGCGGCGTGCCGCGGCAGGATATCGCCGCCGGCATCCACTTTGCTTCAGCCCGGCGCGTGCGCAATCTGGTCAGCAAGGTTCCGCTGCAAGAGGATCTCGTTTTCACCGGCGGGGTCTCGAACAATGCCGGCATGAAGCACGCGCTGGAGGTGCTGATCGGCTTTCCGATCAAGCCGACTCGGATCGATGCCATTTATGCCGGCGCGCTTGGAGCGGCGATCTATGCCCAACAATTCCTGACGGAGCGGCGCCGCACCTTGGCGCGCCAGACCAGCACTGGATGTGACGTCTCCGACGTGACCGCGCGCATCGCCCTGGCCGAAGCCCGGTTCGTCGCCCGCACCGATGTCAAGAAGGCGGCGTATCTGTGCAACTACACCCCGGTCGAGTTGCTCGGTGCGTCGGGGGCGGCGTTCATTCGCCTGCTGAAATGCGGCAGCTCCGAGGATGTCTCGCGCGGAGAGCGCATCACCAAGAGCGTATTCTGCGACTTCACCAAAGCGGTGCTCGGCCAGTTCGAAACCAAAACACCTGTGAACGAGGCGGTCGACCAAGTATTCACCTTTTACACCTGCGACGCGATGCGGGCGACATCGCAGGCGATCGACAATTTCTACCGCCCGGCGCGCGGCTACATCGTCCCGCGCAATGCCGATCGCGAGGGCTCGCGCGCCTTCTTCCGCTCCGAAATCCTGAGCTTCCGAGGTGACCTCGAACAGCTCACCGGTCGCGAAATCCATGATGAGGACGTGCAGGCGCAGATCGGCCTGTTCAACCGCGTCCGCGCCATCGTGCGCGATATCTCGGCCCTGCGCAAACGGCGAAACCCGCCGCTGGATGGGCGCGCCTTTCTTGAAATCGCACGCGCGGCGGCGACATTGGAGGCCGAAGAGCTGATCCCGTTGCTGGAAGAGGTGCGTGAACGACTCACCCGCGTGCCGGACCAGGGGGCGCGGCGGCTTAGGCTGATGATGTGCGGCGGCATCATCGCCGACGGTGATCGCAAGATCCTCGATCTTGTCGAGGACGAGATCGGCGCCGCCATCGTGGTCGAGGATCACTGCACCGGTCTCAGCCCATTCTATCAAGACACCAACGCCGCCGGCGATCCGTGGCGCGCGCTCGCCGAGGCCTATCTGGACCGTGCGCCGTGCGCCCGTCAGGTTCCGCTTGATCGTCGGGTGGAGTTCGCGGTGAACCTCGCGCGCGAATACGACGTCGACGGCGTGCTGTTCACCTACCTCAAGTTCTGTCCCTGCTACGGGCTGACCAAGGGAAAATTCCTCAACGCCTTTCAGGAGGCGGGCTTTCCGGTGCTGGAACTGGCCAACGATTATTCTCAAGGCGACGACGGTCAGATCAAGACACGGCTTGAGGCGTTCGTGGAAGTTCTGACCGAGAAAGCGGAGGCATGAGATGGCATCGACCGGAATTGCGGCTGCCGGCCAGGGATTGAACCTTCTCGACCTGACACGGGTGCGTAGCGGCACGCAGACAGAGAAGCTCCGCACCACCGAAGCGCTCGACAGCCAGCTCGCCTATATGGAGGAGACGCGGCGCGACCACGGCTACTCCCCAGCGGTAGCGCGCCTGTTCGATCTTGTGCTCGATTTCATCGACGATGCCGAGGGTGCGGCGCGTAACGGTCGCGGCGTGGCGTGGACCAGCGTGCCATTTCTTGCGCCGCTGTTCTATGCCAGCGACACACTGCCGATCCCGATCAGCGAACTCGGGCGGCTCGGCTCCAGCGACTCGTTGGCGGCCGCCGAAGACTATTTTCAGTTGCCCAAGGAATCCTGTGCCATGGTTGGCGCGATTCTGGGCGAATTTTATCTGCGTGCCGCGCAGACGCCGCGTCGCCTGGTGGTCTACAACGCCCAGTGCGAGCCGCTGAACCTCGCCTGGGAGCTGCTCAAGGACGAGGGCTTTGAGGTGTTCCGGGTCGAGGCGGTCAATCGCCCGAAT
This sequence comes from Blastochloris viridis, assembly GCF_001402875.1. Lineage (NCBI taxonomy): Bacteria > Pseudomonadati > Pseudomonadota > Alphaproteobacteria > Hyphomicrobiales > Blastochloridaceae > Blastochloris > Blastochloris viridis. Next base: position 2,282,347 of record NZ_CP012946.1, read on the forward strand.
GTCGCCGACGACGCCGAGCGGGTGGCGCAGCTTCAAGCGTTCTTGGCCGACGAACTGGTCGATCTGGTGCGCTGGCTGACGGGAGGGCCGCTCGACGAAACCCGGTTGGCCGGCGAGATCCGCCGCGCCAACCGCATCCTGGCAAAGCTGCGCCGCATTCTACGACTGCGGGTCCGTGACCCACTCTATATCCGCAGCTTGGCGACGATGTATGTGCTGATGGGCATGACGCATTATTTTGGCAAGCCCGAGCAATACGAGGACGTGCTCGACACGCTGATCGAGGAGCTTGAAGCCTCTGCGGCCGCGCCGCGCCCTGCCGACAAGCTGGTGCGGCTGGCCTGGGTCGGCGGACGCGGCCAGGAATTCGGCGTCTACAAGACCATCGACGATGCCGGCGGCACCATCACCGCGTGGCACAATGCTGACGACTGGACGCGCGATTACCGCGAGGACCTGCCTCCACTGGAAGCCTATGCCGACTATATCGTGACAGCGCGCACGCTCGGCTCTCCGGTACGCCAGCTTCAGCGGATCGAGGAATACCTGCCGGAGTTCGGCGCGCAGGGCATCCTGTTTTATGGGTATATCGGGTGCTCGTTCGGCAGCGTGCATCGGGAGATACAGGCCGAATATTTTCGCCGTCGCGGCATCCAGGGGATTTTCCTGGAAGGCTCGTTCCAGGTCGGCCCGCCCACCGGCCAATTATTGACCCGCGTCCGCGCCTTCGTGGAAATGCTGTCGCGCTGAAGCATGACACACAAATAGAGCGCCGCTTGTGCAGGTTCTGGGAAGCCACGTCGGGCTCATCCCAAAAATCTCGAACCTCATCACGGTCTGAGGCAACCCTCAAAAAACGGGTCCCGGCTTGATCGGCCGGACTCCGGCTCACGCTGGTTGCCCTTCCGATCAGCGACAGAAAATCACGCGCGTCATTTTGAACGGAGTGCCGCCGCCGTCGCCTCCGACAGCGGAAGAACCTGCGCCGAATCCGCCGGAGGGCGCGAGCCATGGGCCGGTTTCGCAGTGATCAGCGTCGCGCTTCATCACGACAGGAGTGGACCCCAACCTCGCCAATTTACGCTAGATATTTTCTATAGCATACATTAATGGTAGACGGAATTGCTCATTCATTTCGTCCCACGCCAAATAGCGGATTCGCGCGGTGCTGACAGCAAAAGGAAAATACGGTCTCAAGGCCCTCGTACATTTGGCCACCTTGGAACGCGGCGAGACCACCCAGGCAGTCGAGATCGCAACGGCCAACAATATCCCGAAAAAATTCCTGGACGCGATCCTCGGCGATCTGCGCAACGCGGGTATTGTTCTCGCCAAGAAAGGTCCAGGCGGCGGCTACATGCTGGCGCGGCCCGCCAGTGAAATTAAAGTCGGAGACGCGGTGCGCATGCTCGACGGGCCGCTCGCCCCTATTCTCTGCGCGAGCCGGACCGCCTTTCACCCGTGCCAGGATTGTGACGACGTGACCGACTGTGCCGTACGTCTCACGATGGTTCGCGTGCGAGATGCGATCTCGGAGGTGCTCGACCGCATGACGGTTGCTGATATGCTCACGATCGGCAAGGTCAAGCAGCCTGCGATCATCTATCATATTTAGGAGCGTGAACCGCGGACCGCTGTTGTGGAGCCGGCATTCGACGCCGGGAGCATCGCCTGCAGCGCGGGAACCGATTCAGCATGAGACCACCCGACCTGACGATTCCTCAAGCGCCGATCTGACTCCATCAAATCAGGCGCATTGAGGGTTTCGTCCACGAGGCCAGCACGGCGGCTTCACCTCACCAAGTTGCGTCGAGTCCAAGCTCGGCCAGCACCCGATGACGTAGGTTCGTCAGATGCGGATCGCCGCGCCGGCGGGGGTAGGGCCGGTCATTGGCGATCTCGGCCTTGATGCGGGCCGGACGGTCACTCAGCACGATCACGCGCTGCGCCAAGAACAGCGCTTCTTCCACATCGTGGGTGACCAGCAACGCCGTGAAACCAGAACGCTGCCAGAGTGCGACCAACTCGGCCTGCATGACGATTCGGGTGAGCGAGTCGAGTTTGCCGAGCGGCTCATCGAGAATCAGCAGGCTTGGCTCGTTGACCAACGCCCGTGCCAGTGCCGCACGCTGCGCCATGCCGCCGGAAAGCTGGTGCGGATAGGCGTTGGCAAACGCCGAGAGTCCGACGAGACGAAGCACGTCGTCGATGCGGGAGCGACGCTGGCGGAGCTGGCCGCGTGCCTCTGGGCCGAGCGCAGCATTCTGCCACACCGTGCGCCATGGAAAGAGCGTCGGATCCTGAAACACCACCACGCGGGAGGGATCCGGCCCTTCGATTTGCCGGCCGTCGACCCGCAGCGTGCCTTCGCTCGGCAGATCGAGGCCAGCAACCAGCCGCAGCAGAGTCGACTTGCCGCAGCCGCTTGGGCCGAGCAGGGCAACGAACTCGCCGGGCGCAACCGCGAGGTCGATGTGGTCGAGTACCGGCAGAGGCTCGCCGCCAAGGTTGAACCGGTGGCTGACGTCGAGGACTTCGAGCGTCGTGCCTGTGCTCTCCGGTTGGGTTTCCGGCTCCTTCGTCTGAACGTTGGCGGTCACCATTGCACCAGCCCCTTCTGCCAGGACAACAGATGGTCGCGGGCGCGGAACAACAGTGTGATCAACCCGGAGCACGCCAGCGCCATGATGAACAGCGCGGTGTACATGTTGGCGTAGGCGGCCCAGCCCTGGGCCCACTGCAGGTACCAGCCGAGGCCCGACTTCACGCCGAGCATCTCAGCGACGACCAGCACCGCGAACGAGCTTCCGAGCCCCATGAACAGGCCGACGAACACGTAGGGCATGGCCGCGGGAATCGCGACCTTGAGCACCAGGAAACGCTGGCTGGCCCCGAGGGTACGGCCGACGTCGTAATAGGTGCTATTGACGCCGGCGATGCCGGACCAGGTTAGCACGGTCACCGGAAACCCGGTCGCGAGCGCGATCAGGAACGTGCTGGCGCTCATGCTCGATGGAAAGACAAAGAAGGCGAGCGGCAGCCACGCGGTTGCTGGCAGCGGTCCAATGAAACGCAGGATGGGATGGATCCAATACCCGGCCTTCTGCGACCATCCAATCGAAACGCCGGCAACGAAACCGAAGACGGCGCCGATCACGTAGCCGCCGGCGAGCAAACGGCCTGACGCGAGAACGCAGTCGATCAGGCGTGAGTTGTCGTCGACCAGCACTTCGAAAATTGCTTGGGGGGGAGGGAAGAACGGCATCGGCAGCAGCGCCGCTTTTGCAGTTGCGATCTCCCAGACCAGCGTCAACGCTGCCAGCGCAGTGAGCCATGGCGCCGCCCGGCGGATGCGCCTCAGCGGCCCAATCCAACGGCTCGCGAGGGTCAACACTGCGATTGTTCCCGCCACCGCCCCGAGCAGAAGCGCGAACTCGTGCGTCCGTTCCCATGTGCTGTCGGCGATGTCCGGCCAAAAGGAGCTGACGCCGGCGGTGGCGAGCCAGGCAGAACTCGCAAGCAGGCCGCCGATCCAGCATCGCGCGATCTCGGCGAACGTGTCACGGTCCGGCCTTGGCGTCGCGTCGGCGACAGAGGTTACGGTCGCGACATCCTCAAAGGTCGAGTTGGTCATGGGGCCTCCGTTCAAGACAATGGGGTTCAGATCAGGACGCCGTCTTGGATCCGTTTCGCGAGCTTGACAGGATCGGCGCTGCGCGTTGCCAGCTCGATCAAGGAAACTGTCTTGAACGTTCCAGCCCGATCGGTGATTGCGATCTCCCTCGCAAAGCAACGTCCCACGCCTGTCGACAGAGGCAGCCCCGACAGCAAGGCAGCGCGTCGAGCCACGGTGCGTGCCGGAAGTGTTTCACCCATCAAATCACGGCGCAGGACGGTCGCTCCGACGGCCCCGCCGACCGCCAACCCGACGCGGCGAGAGGCGACGCACGAAGGCGCCGCGCGCGATGTAACGTCTCGCTTCTGCATCTTGTCGTGATCCGGCGCAGACACGAGACCCTCCATGACAATGGCGATGAGCACATCGGCGATGAGCACATCGTCCGCAACGGCCGCCGAGGTCGGCAGGACTGCCAAGGTAGCACGCAGTCTGCTATAGTCTACTGGAATGGTATTTTATTTATTGCCTCACCCGGAGCGATGCCTTACCCTTGATCTGATGGACGGCTCGACCATCGATTTGTGCGCCGGCTGCGCGCGGACGATCGATGCCGAGCAGCGATAAAAGGCAACAGTTCATGAGGGACCGTGCATGAAGATCAGCGACATCGCCGGAGCGACGCCGTGGCGCCACGCGCCGAGGCATCCTGTCGTCGGCCTCGACATTGGCTCGCGCGGATCGAAGGGGGTGCTGCTGACGCCCAGCGAAATTCACACGACGTTCGTCGCGACCGGCCTCTACATGCAGGAGACTGCCGACGAGTTGCTCGCGCGTTTGCTCCAACAGGCCGGATTTGAGCGCCGCGAGGTGAGGTTCATCGTCGGGACCGGATACGGCCGAATTTCTCTGCGCTACGAGGACATCCCCTATCAGGTCGTCACCGAGATCACCTGCCACGCCATGGGCGCGCACGCGTTGAACCCGCACACACAGACGATCATCGACATCGGCGGCCAGGATTCCAAGGCCATCCGGATTGACCCCGCGACCGGCAAGGTGGTGCAGTTCGTCATGAACGACAAATGCGCCGCCGGCACCGGCCGCTTCCTGGAAAAGGCCGCCGTGCTGCTCGGGCTCGACCTTGACGAACTTGGCCCGGTTGCGCTGGCGGCGACCGAGCCGGCGCAGATCTCAAGCCAATGCGTGGTGTTCGCGGAATCGGAGATGGTGTCGCTGCGCGCGCGCGGCGAGCGCCATGGCGATGGGCAGGCGCGCGCCAACATTGCGGCCGGCATTCACGCCGCCTCGGCGCGGCGCGTCAAGACCTTGCTGGGCCGCGTCGGCACCGAACCGGAACTCGTGTTCACTGGCGGTGTCGCCAACAATGTCGGCATGCGGCGGGCCCTGGAGGAACTGATTGGCTCCAAGTTCGCCGCGGACCCGATCGACATGATCTTTGCCGGCGCGCTCGGCGCTGCCGTGCATGCCGGACGGTTCGCCGCGAGTGCGAGCGCAGGCGACACACCGGCGCTGGTTCGTCAGAATGGTGAGTCCGCCAGCACTTCACCGGGGGAGGCCAATGGCTTGGCCCCGGATGCGAGGACGAGTCACCGCCGGCACGACACCCCTGCCGCCGCTGACTTCGAAATCTCGACAGCAACGGTGGCGCGATCGCGCCGGCTTGCCGCGCGTGCCTACGAGTGACAGCGGAGAGACGATCATGCCGAATATACCGGCCGGCGACGGCCGCCTGCAAAACGACGATGCTCCTCAGCTTGGGGCGGACCTCGTGCCGATCCGGGCGCTGATCGAGGCGGAGCGCAAGGCGTTCGTCGAGGCGCCGGATGACATCAAACGCGCCGGTTATTTCTGTGCCTATACCCCGCCGGAACTGCTCAACGCCGCCGGACTCCGGCACGCACGGCTGTTCAAGGCTGGCGACCCGCGGACCGTTTCGCAGGGTGAGCGCTATACCCAAAGCGTATTCTGTGATTTCAGCAAAAGCTGCATAGGTGCGTTCGAGCCAGGCAGCGGCGACCCGTTCTACCGAGCCGTCGACAAGCTCTACAATTTTCACACGTGTGCGTCGATGAAGCGAGCCTCGGAGGTGATCGAGCAGTTCGTGCCGACGACGCTGTTCAACCTGCCGCGACTGCGCAGCGAGGCGGCCTCCCGCCGCTATTTCCGGGACGAGATTATCCGCTTTCGCGATGATGTCGCGGCACTCGCCGGCCGGGCCATTACCGAAGACGACGTGCGGGCGCAGATTGTGCGGTACAACAAGGCGCGACGGCTGCTGAAGAATCTCTCCGAACTCCGCAAGCGACCCAACCCGCCGCTGTCGGGGCTGGATTTTCTCGAATTGGTTCGCGGCTATTACTACCTTCCGCCCGAGACGCTGATCGACGTCTACGGCAAACTCCACAGAAAGTTGAGCCGCCTCCGCGATACCGGCGCGCGGCCGGTTCGCCTGATGATTTCTGGTAGCATCATGGCCGAAGGCGATCGCCGGCTCGTCGCCTTGATCGAGCAGGAGATCGGTGCCCGGGTCGTCGTCGAGGATCATTGCACCGGGCTCAGACCCTTCGTCCATACCGTGCCAGAGGGTGGCGATCCCTTCCAGGCGCTGGCGGATGGCTATCTCGATCAGGCGCCCTGCGCCCGCATGAAGCCGCTTGAGGACAGCCTCGAACTTCCCGCCGCGCTGGCGGAAGAGTACGGCGCGGACGGACTCGTCTACGTCTATCTGAAATTCTGCGCCTGCTACGGCATCACCCGCTCGGCGTTCGTCGGTCATTTTCAGCAGCTCGGCATTCCGGTGCTCGAACTCTCCAGCGACTATTCGCACAGCGATCACGGGCAGCTGAAGACGCGCATTGAAGCCTTCATCGAAATCCTCACCGATCTGCGCAGCGAGGCCGCGGCAGGGACCGCCCTTGCGTCGAGACACGGCGACTCGCCCCGAACGGAGGAGCAACTCCAATGAGCCATGTGCTGTCACTTGACATTGAGGCGCGCCCCGCCGCCCGCCGCCGTCATCGTGGTCCCGGAGCGTCCAAGGGGCTGGCGGCGCTCGATGCGCTGGCACGCAGCTATTCGTTTCGCTCGATCACTCGTGCCGCGGAGGCCGGCCAGTCGGTGATCTGGGGCGGCTGGAGCTGGGAATCTCCGCTGGTCTATGCCAGCGACACCATTCCGGTGAGCTACGACCAGCTCTGGGCGGAGGAGAGCCGGGCCTCCGAAGCGATCGCCGAGGATCACTTCCAGGTCCCGCCAGAGTTCTGCTCGATGATCAAGGCGATGCTCGGGCGCCTTCACATCGACCGCGACACGCCGATCAAGCGCATCCTGCATTTTGGCTCTGGCTGCGAGCCGATCCATTCGGTGCTCGAACTGGCCAAGCAGGACGGCTACGACATCTTCACGCTCGACACCGTCACCGCGTTCCGCTCGAAGGACAAGAACGCGGCGAGCATTGCCTTCCTGGTCGAGGAGCTGCGGCGACTGTCGCACTGGCTCACCGGCAAGCCGGTCGACGAGGAGCGGCTCGCTGTCGAGATCCGGCGCAAGAACCGCGTTCTGCGCAAGGTTGCACGGCTGCTCGAATTGCGCGCGCGACACCCGCTCGACGTTCCTGGCATCCAGACCAGACAGATCTTCATGGGGGCGATGCACGGCTTCGGCGATTTGGAGGCGTTCGGCGCGGTGCTCGATACGCTGATCGCCGAACTGGAAGACCTCGACGACGAGCCCGAGGCGCCCACTTACATTCCGGTGGTGCTCGCCGGCTCGGTCGGGAACGTGCAAATATTCCAGGCAATCGAAGAGTCCAACGGCGCCATTGTTGGCTGGGTCTATCATGGCGCCGATACCTATCGCGAGGATCTGCCGCCGCTCGAATCTCTTGCGCATTATGTGCTCGACGCCCAGAGCCGCGGCGATCTCGGCGAGGCGGTCGGGGCATCGGTGGCCTATCGCCGCATCCTGGTCGAGGAGGAGGTACGCAAGACCGGCGCGCGCGGCATCATCTCGTCGTCGATTACGGGATGCCCCTATGCGAGCCTGATGCAGCAGCTCGAGCGCGACCATTTCAAGCACGCCGGCATCCCTCTCATCACGCTGGAGACGGACGTCCACAAGGAGCCGCCGACGGAAGAGCAGATCATGCGGGTGAAGGCGTTCATCGAGATGCTGGCGTAGCTGCACTGGGGTGGGCGCAGCCTGAGCGGCACGGCTGAACCGGGCCGTTACGCTTTCGGTCGGCATCGAGGATGCGGGCGACATCATCGCCGACCTTGCCCAGGCGCTGGATGGGGCCGGCCCGATCACGCCGGTGTCCGTTCCGCCGGTGCCGTGACCGTCGGCTGCCCGGTTGTGGCGAAAACCCGGCCCGCCGGCGGGACCGCGCAGGCACGCCGCCGCTCCTGGGCGGCATTCCAGTGGAACGGTGGTTTCTCCTGGCGATTGCACCGCCTGCCTCCGCTGATGCAGACGGAACGCCAATATAGCGAAGGAAACCGCATCAAGGCGGCGAGTTTTCCTTGCCAGCTTGATCGGTCGACCTAACGTGACCCTGTCAAATCCAGGCGACGATGGCGCGTCGGACCGCAACAAACCGGACGATCCGCAGGACCTTTCAACACCGGCACCGCGTGCCTTCATGCGGCGCCGGTGCTCTGTCATCGCGTGGGTGAGCTGAACAAAGGGCACCATTGATGGCCGAAGACACCGAAGTCCGCAGGACGCTTTCCGAAGGCGCCGCGCGACAACTCGCCAATGCGACCAAGACCCGCGCACAATGGTCCGGCATTTCGCCGCGCTGGCTGGTCAACTTCCTGCCGTGGACGCCGGTGGAGGCCGGCATCTATCGCCTCAACCGCGTTCGGGAAGCGGAAGGCCAGGCGGCCGACGTGCAGTGCAGCCCGCGCCGCGACCACGACCCCGATTTGCCGGAGACTTTTGTCGATTACGAAGAGGCCCCCCGCGAGTATTCGCTCAATGCCATCACCACCGTGCTCGACGTCCAGACCCGGGTGTCAGACCTCTACAATCACCCCTACGACCAGATCCAGGAGCAGCTGCGGCTCCTGATCGAGAAGGTCAAGGAGCGCCAGGAGGCTGAGCTCATCAACAATGCCGAGTATGGCCTGCTCAACAACGCCGCGCCGTCCCAGCGCATCGGCACGCGCAGCGGGCCGCCGACCCCCGACGACCTCGACGAGCTGATCACCAAGGTGTGGAAGGAGCCGGCGTTCTTTCTCGCCCACCCACGGGCGATCGCGGCGTTCGGGCGCGAATGCACCCGACGCGGCGTGCCGCCGCCCACCGTCACGCTGTTCGGCTCGCCGTTCCTCACCTGGCGCGGGTTGCCGCTGGTGCCGTGCGACAAGCTCTATGTCGACGGCGACAAGACCAGCATCCTGCTGCTGCGCACCGGCGAGAAGAAGCAGGGCGTGGTCGGGCTGTTCCAGCCGGGGGTGCCCGGCGAAGTGGCGCCGAGCCTGTCGGTCCGCTTCATGGGCATCAACCGCAAGGCGATCGCCTCCTATCTGATCTCGCTCTATTGCTCGGTCGCGGTGCTGACCCACGACGCGCTGGCCGTGCTCGAAAACGTCACCGTCGATCGCTACCATGACTATAAGTAACCCGGCGGGCGCCGGCGCCCTCGACCCCAACTTCATCGCCGAGCTTGCCAACGCGGTGTTCGCCGCGTTGCCCGGCTCAAGCGTTCCGCCCGCCGGCCCCGGCGCGGCATTGCCGTCGGCGTCGATGCCACGCGGCGTGCCGGTGCTGCCGGCGGCGTTGGCCAGCCCCGGCCTTCCCCCCGCCCCCGCTGCGGCCACGGCGCCGGGCGCGGCCGCCGTCGGAGCACCGACCGGCCTGCCCGCATTCGGCGCGGCGCTGCCATCGGTGCCGCTGCTGTCGCGGACGCCGGCCGACGTGCCGGCGCCGACGGTCGCAACGCCGCCGGCGCTTGCCAATGCGGTCGACTACGCCGCGTTGCCGCACTCGCTCGGCGGCGCGATGTCGGTGATCTCGTTCGCGGCACCGGTGACGAGCCTGGCGGGGATGCCCGAGCCGGCACCCGACGCCGCGTTCTATTTCCTCGGCGAGCGTGCGTCGGCCGCGGTCCCATCCGCGCCCGTGCCGAGTGCGCGTGCGCCAGATGCGCCCGTGCCGAAGGTCGATGCGCCCGCCGTCGGCGTTCCGCGCGCGGACCTCGCCTACGCCCCAACGGTGCAGCAGCTGCCGACCGGCCACGTGCCGGATCTCGGGCTTCGGCCGTTTGACCCGCGCGCGGTGCGGCGGGATTTCCCGATCCTGCAGCAGACCATTCACGGCCGGCCGCTGGTGTGGCTCGACAACGGCGCCACCACCCAGAAGCCCAACGCGGTGATCGACCGGCTGTCGCAGTTCTATAGGACCGAGAACTCGAACGTCCACCGCGGCGCCCACACCCTCGCCGCGCGATCGACCGACGCCTATGAGGACGCCCGCGCCAAGCTGCAGCGCTTCATCGGCGCCGGCGACCCGCACGAGATCGTGTTCGTGCGCGGCACCACCGAAGGCATCAACCTCGTCGCGCAATCGTGGGGCCGCGCCAATATCGCGGCCGGCGACGAGATCGTGATCACCTGGCTGGAGCACCACGCCAACATTGTGCCGTGGCAGCAGCTGTGCGCCGTCACCGGCGCCAAGCTGCGCGTCGCGCCGGTCGACGACACCGGCCAAATCATTCTTTCGGAGTTCGAGCGGCTGCTCGGCCCGCGCACCAAGCTGGTCGCCATCACAGCAGTGGCCAACGCGCTCGGCACCATCACGCCGGTCACCGAGATGACCGCGGCCGCGCATCGCTTCGGCGCCTGCGTTCTGGTCGACGGCGCGCAATCGGTGTCGCACATGCCGACCGACGTGCAGGCGATCGGCTGCGACTTCTTCGTGCTGTCGGGCCACAAGATGTTCGGCCCCACCGGCATCGGCGTGCTGTACGGCCGCCGCGCGATCCTGGAGGCGATGCCGCCGTGGCAGGGCGGCGGCAACATGATCGCCGACGTCACGTTCGAGCGCACGCTCTATCACGGCGCGCCGGAGCGGTTCGAGGCCGGCACCGGCAACATCGCCGACGCGGTCGGACTCGGCGCCGCGGTCGACTATCTCGAACGCATCGGCATGCCGACCATCCAGCATTACGAGCACGGCCTGCTCGACTACGCCACGCTGGGCCTTGCCACCGTGCCCGGCCTCAAGCTGATCGGCACCGCGCGGGAGAAGGCCAGCGTGCTGTCGTTCGTGCTGGCGGGGCACAGCGCCGAGGAGGTCGGCAAGGCGCTCGACCGCGAGGGCATCGCCGTGCGCGCCGGCCACCACTGCGCCCAGCCGATCCTGCGCCGCTTCGGCCTGGAAAGCACGGTGCGGGCCTCACTCGCCTTCTACAACACCTGCGAGGACGTCGACGCGCTGGTGGCGGCGCTGAGGCGCATCCAGCTCGGCCCCGGCGGCCAGCCGGCGTGACGCCGGGGCGAGCCTCGCCCCGGCCGGTGGTGGACTGCCGGCAGCGCTGGGCCGCCGCTGCGCAAACACGGCTGCCGACACGCACCATCGCCCCGGCGGGCGCCGGCCTGGGCCAAAGTGGCGCCGGGCCGGATCCGGATGGGTGCGCCCTCAAGCGGAAACGGCCCGAAGGGACCAGGGAGTGCCGCAGCCGTGACCGGCCAATTCAGGCATAGTCACCGTGGCAAGAGCTATGCTGGAAACTGGGTGACGGGCGATCAGGCGGCGCTTGTGGACGACGTGTCGGTGACCTCGTACCCGTCGGCGAATCTGACACCCTCGACCAGCTTGGGCAACTGATTCTGGCCTTTCAGGCAGCGCCAGGTTTTCGAGGCCGTCTGCACCAGCTTGAACACCATCGTCTTCGCCGTCGTCGGCGACAGCGCGCCCTTGGTGCGCACCGTTCTGTGGCGAACCGTGGCAAAAACGCTTTCAATCGGGTTGGTCGTCCGCAAATGGTCCCAGTGCTCGGCGGGAAAATCGTAGAACGCCAGGAGCTGCTCGCGATCCTTGATCACGCACTCCACCGCATTTGAGTACTTGGCGCCGTACTTCTCGGCGAACACGTCGATCGCCGTCTCGGCGGCAGCCCGGTTCGGCGAGCGCCAGATCTCGGAAAGGTCCGCCTTCATCGAGGGCTGCACCGATTGCACCACCTTGTTCAGCACGTTCGCGGTCTTGTGCACCCAGCAGCGCTGATGCTGCGTCGTCGGCCAGGCTGCGCGTCCGGCGCGCCCATTTCGGCAGCAGCGCCGAGCTGAACCGGATTTTCTGCGCCGCCGGCACGTCCAAGCGGTCACGAACTTTCGCACGCTGAACCGCCACCGGCCCGATGCCGGTCTGGATCAGCCGCTCCGGGCCGTGCCCGTGCCGCACCATGCGGTCACGGCCGTCGGCCAGCTTCTCGGTCTTCAGGTCGCCCAGGAAGGCCGCAACCTCAGCCTCGATCGCCTGGGCCAAAAGCTGCCGCGCACCCGCGCGCAGCACCTCGGTCAGGGGATCGTCGATCTCGCCGGGCTGACGCAGCCGGACGACGGTGATAGTTTCACTCATGGCGTATCGCTCTCCTCTGGAGGGGTTGGGCAGGCTGGTTACCCGCCCCGATACGCCGCCTCTCTCACACCGTCATCACCCAGTTCCGGCCATAGCTCCGTGCTGCTCGGGAAAGGCTTGTCGGTTGCGGCGTGCAGAAGCCGCATCCCCACAGCTTCAATGAGGCCCGAGCGTGCTGCTCGGGAAAGGCCCTGCGCGCCCTCTCCCGTGCCGATCCTGGATAGGTGCTTCAATGAGGCCCGAGCGTGCTGCTCGGGAAAGGCCGGATCGACGCTGAAGCCCCAATCGGCGCCGAACAAGCTTCAATGAGGCCCGAGCGTGCTGCTCGGGAAAGGCGCTCCAGGTAATGCGCCAGCACCTCGCCGATATCGGCCCTTCAATGAGGCCCGAGCGTGCTGCTCGGGAAAGGCAACGAGATGGCCGACCGCAACGACATCCGGGCCATCACGCGCCTTCAATGAGGCCCGAGCGTGCTGCTCGGGAAAGGCGGCGGTCGCCCACGTCATGCAGGAGGGCTGACCATGGCCCTTCAATGAGGCCCGAGCGTGCTGCTCGGGAAAGGCTTGCGCTGCCAACCCGCGCGACCATGGGGCAGTGGTACCCTTCAATGAGGCCCGAGCGTGCTGCTCGGGAAAGGCCGCCCGTCCCGGTCGCGGCGGCTCACGAGTACGCAGAGCTTCAATGAGGCCCGAGCGTGCTGCTCGGGAAAGGCGATCAAGCCGCGCAAGGACAAGACGACGCCTCAGCTGCTTCAATGAGGCCCGAGCGTGCTGCTCGGGAAAGGCCTCCCGATCAGTCGTCACGCTGTCATCGCGCATATTGGGCTTCAATGAGGCCCGAGCGTGCTGCTCGGGAAAGGCGGTGCGGCTGTCGGAGACCATCGAGACCACCTGGGCGCTTCAATGAGGCCCGAGCGTGCTGCTCGGGAAAGGCCCCGGATCATGTAGGCCCCGGTGTATACCTTGTTCCCGGGCTTCAATGAGGCCCGAGCGTGCTGCTCGGGAAAGGCCCACCCATTTAACGGGGGCACCAAACAGCCAGTGGTCGCTTCAATGAGGCCCGAGCGTGCTGCTCGGGAAAGGCCCAGGATGTCGGACCCGAGCTGGGTGCCGATGGCCACGCTTCAATGAGGCCCGAGCGTGCTGCTCGGGAAAGGCCGCGGTGGACACCGGCGTCACGACGCGGCGCGCGCTCCAGCTTCAATGAGGCCCGAGCGTGCTGCTCGGGAAAGGCCAAGCCCGCTGCGTGACGCCTCCCTGCTGGTGGTGGACGCTTCAATGAGGCCCGAGCGTGCTGCTCGGGAAAGGCCCTGCCGGGCGACGCGGATTGCCGCGGCGCGCAGTGCCGTGCTTCAATGAGGCCCGAGCGTGCTGCTCGGGAAAGGCCCGCGGCCGGGGTAGGCGTCGGTGCCCACCAGGAAGCGGCTTCAATGAGGCCCGAGCGTGCTGCTCGGGAAAGGCCATCGAGATGGCGACGGCTCATCTGACCGATGACGAGGCTTCAATGAGGCCCGAGCGTGCTGCTCGGGAAAGGCCCGTCTCGACGCGAGTGAGCGGCTTGAAGCTGATGGAGGCGCTTCAATGAGGCCCGAGCGTGCTGCTCGGGAAAGGCCCGCCCCCGCCATTTCCGAAGATCGTTCCGGGGCTTGCCGTGCGGGATGCGAGCGGTGCTGCCGGTCGCGTTGGCCGGACCGCGACGAAGCATGTTCGAACGTCTTTACGATGTCAAATAGCGTCGTGGCTACCGCGACTTGCGCCGATGCGAGCGCTGCCGCACAAATCTGCCTCGCCGCAGCGCTCGCGTCCAGGCCAGGCCATCGCCAGGACGCGATCATCGCCCTGCCGGCGGGTCGGGCCGCGCGGTCATGCGGTTTTCGGATGATCCGCTCGGCCCCTTTTTTCCGCTTTCCCACCCGGCCAGGCTTGCCTGCGTCCGGGCGCAGGCTGTTGTGGGAGAGGATGCCGAGCAATCGAAGATCGTGAGGCGGGTAAAACCGAGCCGGCTTGAAAAGCTCACCCGGCGCGGATTTCGCTTCGCTCATCCTCGCCGACCTCTCCCGCAAGGGGAGAGGGAAAAGGAAGAAGAGACCGAACTGACCAGCCGCAAAACCGGATCAGATCACCACCGCGCGCCGCTCGATCGGCTGGAAGCTCTTGCCCAGGCTCTCGACCGCGAACTCAACATCCTCGGCCGGGCCGAGATCGAGGATGATGACGTGGTCGGCGTCGCGGTCGATCAGGTCCTCCAGCGCGGAGGCCATCTCGGCCCGGCGGCCACCGTCGAGCCGGCAGTGGAACACCGAGAGCTGCAGCCAGCGGCCATAGCCCTTCATGGTCTTGAACACCCGCCGCCAGCGCTTGGGGTCGGAGATGTCGTAGGCGACCACGTAAGCGTGCTCGGCATTTGAGCGGCGGGCCATCGCGTTCTCCGTCAAAGCTTGCGGTCTGACCGGGTCAGATCGCAAGCTTTAAGATGTTGGCTTGGCGCATTCTCTTTCGCAAAACCGGCATCCACTTTTGCGGAGAATGCTCTACCTGGGCACGTAATGCGGATAGCGCGGAATCTCGCCGCACACGAAGCGCGCAAACAGCCGGGCCTGGATCTGGATCAGCCGGCGCATTGACACCTGATAGCCGAACGCCGGGTGCGTGGTCTCCTGGTCGAGCCGGCGCTCATAGGCCGCGATCAGCGCGCGCCGCGCCTTGGGCTTCAAGTTGCAGCCGCCGGCGGCGGAGACGAAGTCGTCCGGCGCCAGCTCGCCATTGTTGAGCGCCATCAGCACGGCGGAATCTGCCAGCACCGGCCGGAACGGCTCGATCAGGTCGAGCGCCAGCGCCGGCCGTCCCGGCCGCTCGGCGTGATAGACGCCCTTCCAGGGATCGAGCCCGGCGACCGAGATTGCCGACGAGAACGTGCGCGTCAGCACCGCGTAGATCAGCGACAGGCAGGCGTTGACCGGATCGGCGGGCGGGCGGCGGTTGCGGCGCTCGAAGGCAAAGGCCGGCAGCGCGGCGACGGCATCGGTGAACAGCTTCGGCAAAGCGCGAAAATAGAGCGCCGCCGCCTCGCCCTCCAGGCCGAGCAGCGCGGCTGCGGTCTCCGCGCGCGCGGTGCGGTCGGCGAGCAGCGCGAGGCGGTCGAGCAGCGGGCCGCGCTCGCCATCCTCGCCGCGCCAGTTGCGTCGCAAAATGGTGCGCGAATTGCGAATCTTGGCGGCCACCAGCTCGCGCGCGAAGGCGAGGCGGCGCGGCTCGTCGGCGGCGAGCGCGTACTGCGCGGTGCGCACCGTTGCGCTCCTTGGCCCCTGGCCGCCGGTCGAGCCGAGATACCAGAAGCCCGACGACATCCACGCCACCGGCACGTCGCGGCGCAGCAGCTCGTGGACGGCCGGCGTGGTGAGCGAGACGGGACCGGCCAGCACGAGTTCCGACACCTCGTCGAGCGCAACGGCGCGGTCCGCCTCGCCCTCGACCTGCACGACGAGGGTGAAGTCCTTCTTGGTCACCCGCGCGCCCGGCGTCTGGACGTAGAGCGGCAAAGCCGGCGTCGCGGCCGGCGGCGGGGTGCGCGCGATCGCCCCCTTGCGGAACCAGTTGACCTCGTCGGGCAGGCAGATCGGCAGCAGCGAGCAGCGCACGCATTTTTGCGAGTGGTCGAGCGGTGGCGGCAGCCGGCCCGCCGCCACGGTCAGCCGCAGGTCGGAGGCGGCACCGAGCGCGGTGGCGATCAACTCGTCGGTCAGTTCGACGCGCACCCGCTCGCGGCTGTCGGCGAACCACAGCGCGGCCTCCTCGCAGGTGTAGCCGGCCTCACGCAGCAGCAGCGCCTGCACGCACACCTGCACCCGCTCGGGCAGATACGCGCCCTCGGCGACATGGGGCCGCTTGCCGGTCTTGATGTCGACCGGCACGACGCGGCCGTCGTCGGCCTCGATGACATCGAGTTCGGCGGTGAGGCCGAGCCGCTCGGAGGCGAGCAAGAGGCGGCGGGTCTTGAGGGCGCGGTCGTCGGGCAGCGCGTCCGGCTCGGGCAGCGCCGGCGCGGCGCCGGTCTCGGTGGCCTTGTGGGCTCTGCGGCCGGCGGCGGTGTCGGCGTTGCCGGCCCATTCGCCGCGGCCCCATTCCAGCACGGCGAGGCGCGGGCAATAGACCCACTCGTTGATCATCCGCGCCGGGGCGAGCATCTCGTCGGCCGCCGCGGGCGGCGCGAACAGCGCCAATTCGCCCTGGCGCGCGGCGGGGCGGGCCGGAGCGGCGGCGCCTTGGTCGCTCAGGTTCTGACCAAGAGCGTCTTGGCCGGGCGCAGACCCGGCCGGCGGATCGGACCGTGTATCAGACGAAGACATGCCCACCTCCTGGCATTCCGGATGACGTCCCGCCTCACCCCGCCACGAACAGCCCGCCGCCCTGGTGGGCGTCGCGGCCGAGCAGCACCGGGCCTTCCACAGCCACCGCGAACCTCAGGTACACAGAGGCTGCAAGGCCGCCGCACCGGCCCTCCTGCAGCGCGGTGATCTCGATCCCGGCCGGCGCCGGCAGGCCGCGGGCGCGGCATTCGTCCGCGACGTCGGCGGCGAGGAAGGCGGCAGGGTCCTCGTTCCGCTTGGGATGGCGGGTCGGCCGGTACATCGTCGCCGAGACCCAGGCCGGTGCCGGCCCGACCAGCCGGTCGCCTGGCCCCGGCTCGACGAGCGACACGAGGCCGAAGGCGCCGTCGCGGCCGGCGACCAGCCGCTCGAAGCCGGCGAGCGCCCGCTCCAGCGTGGCGAGATGCCCGCGCTCCTCGCGCGTGGCGGCGCGCCGGCCGGCGCGGTGGGGGGCAATCACCAGAAGGCGCGGCGCAGCGCCGGGCGCGACCGTAACGAACAGATGGTCGTGGGTGCCGCTGCGGGCCGGCGCGCCGTCAGCCGCATGGCCGCAAAAGAACGCCGGCAGGCCGGCGTCGGGGCGCAGCTTCAGCGCGTCGCGCACCCGCGCCATCACCGCCCGCCGGGCGGCGGCGGCGATTCGGGGCGCCAGCGCCGGCGGCACCGCGCCGCCGTCGAGCCCGAAGGCGAGGATACCCGGCACCTCGTCCACCGGCGCGAACAGGCCGAGGCCGAGGAAGCGGCCGTCGCCCAGCACCAGCGGGCCTGAGATCGGCTGCGGGAACACGATCTCGGCATGGGCGAGCCGATCGGCCGTAAAGCGGTCGCCGGCGAAGCGATCGGCCGGCACGCCGTCGGCGTGGAACGGCTCGCGGCGCACCGCGAGCACGGTGCCGCGCGGATCGCGCCCGGCGTGGCGCAGGGCGTCGGCGAGCCGGCCGGCAGCGAGCGTTTCGGCCTGCAGGCGCTCATCGCCCCGGCGCCCGGTGCGCGCAGCAACTGGCAGCGCCACCGGCGTCACCGTCCGCCAACGGCGCGCCGACACGGCGGCGTAGCGGTCGAGCATCCGGCGGTCGCTCGCCGGCACCAGCATCGGCCCGTCGCGGATTTCGCCAGTCTCGCCGTCGATCTCGGAGAGGTCGAGGCCCGAGAGACCCCACGTCACATCCTCGACCCGAAGCGGGCAGCCCGACGGGATCTCGACCGCGAGCCGGCGCAGCGCGAGGCCGGCATGAGCGTGGCCGATCGACGGCAGCGCGAGGACGCGCAGCCGCAGCGCCTTGTCGGCGTCGGTGGCATCCCGGTCACCCTTGACGATGCTCGCGATTTCGGCCGCGCGTTCCGGCAGCGCAGCGAGAAGGCGTGCGAGGAGGCGGTCGCGCACCGCGAGCGTCAGCGCCAGCGCGCGCTCGGCGGGCCGCGGCTGGAAGCCCCCATCGGCGCCGCGCAACTCGAACAGCAGGAATGTCGAGGGGCGCGCGTACGCCACCTGCACGGCGCGCGCGTTCGGCGCCTTGCGGAAGCTGGTGCGCGTCGTGCGTCCTTCGCGATAGGTGGCAAAGCGCGCCGTCTCGGCGGCGTGGCGCAGGGCCAGCGACAGGAAACTGCCGCGCGTCGGGCAGGCGAGCCGCTCGCCCTCCCCGGTCCCGCCCGGCACGAACAGCGGCCCGCCATGATCGAGCAGTTGCGCCTCGGCCTCGCCCGCCGCGACGACCGCGGCGCGGGCGAACGCCGCATCGATGCCGCGCCCGAGCGCGAACAGGCGCTCGGCCAGCGCGGCGAGGCGATGGGCATGGTCGGCGCCGCCCTCGAACCGCCACGCATAGACCAGCGGCGCGTCGGGATCGAACAGCCACGGAATGAACTGCTTGGTCGAGCCGCGGATCTCGCCGATCCGCGCCGGATCGCCGCCGACGGAATCGAGATCGTTGTTCGGCACATAGATCGTGGTGGCACGGGTACGCCGCGCGCGCGGCACAACGATGTCCGGCTGGCGCAGCCCTTCGAGCCAGCGGAAGGCGGCGTCCTTGTCCTGGCGTGGCTCAGTCACCCAACGCCCGCCATAGGCGCCGGCGATGAGCGCCGAGAACAGCCGGAACGGCGACGGCGGCCAGTCGCCGAGGCCGTGATAGCGGCCGTCCAGCAGCCGGACCTCGATCAGCAGCGCGTGCGCGGCCATGGCCGTTGTCAGCCCTTCGCCTTCTTGGCCTTGCCGTCCTTCTTCTCGTCGAGGCTCGCGCGGGCGCGGCCGGGATCGAACTTCACGGACCGGTCCGGCGCGACGCCGAATGCCGCCTTCGCCTCGCGCGCGATCTTCAAGGCACGGCCGGCATCGAGCGCGAGCGGCGTCCGCTCGCCGGTGCGCGCCACCATCGCCCAGTCGGACGCGCCGTTCGGCGCCGGTGTGAGCAGGCAGCCCTGGCGCAGGAAGGCGTCCGGCGGCTCGGCCGCCGCCACCAGCGCGAGGCCGAGCACGTAGCGCCGCAGTGCCGCGCCGTTCTCGCCGCCGAGCTGGCGCAGTGCGACGAGATTGATCGTCACGTCGCGCCGGATCTCGCCGCGCACCACCACCCCGCCCAGCACCTTCTCCTTGCGGCCGTCGTCGCGCCACACCGCCGGGGCGTGGCGGAACCCGAGCTGGGAGCGCACGTCGTTCTCGCCCTTGTCGCCGGTCTCCTCCAGCGCGCCCTCGGCGACGTAATCGATCGGCGGAATATACTGCGCCGCGCGGTGCAGCACATCGACGTCCCACGCCCGGATGGTCGATTGCACGATGCGTGGCAGCTTGGCCTGGGTGTCGCGCGAGTCCCACGCGCCGAACACCAGCGACGTCGGGGCAAGCTTGGCGAGCGCGCTGGCGTCGCCGTTGTCCTGATAGAGCTTGAACGCGGCGCGCGCCTCGTCCGCCAGATCGGACGAGCGGATCAACGCGTCGCCGAGCCGGTGGCCGGCATCGAGGATCGAGACCGTCTTGTCATTGCCGATGGCGATGTCGATCTGCGGCACCAGTGTCGCCAACGGGTTCTCCGGGCGGCCCGGCGCCGCCCGCTTGAAGATCGGCTCGATGCGGTTGGCCTGGGACCCCACCGAGTCGATGGTCGCGACCTTGGTGCCGTCGGACAGCGTGTCGATCGAATAGCCGATGTCGGCATAGGTCGGCGGGAACACCACGCCGCCCTCGCCTTCCACAGGCACGAGTTTCTGCCGAAGCACCAGCGCCACCGGGCCGCGCGGGTCCTCGGCCCAGGTGGAGAGGAGTTCGGAGGTCAAGGCGAGCGGCGCGGTCATGATGCGGTGTCCTCTCGGGCAAGCTTGATGGCGCGGGCCTGGTTCTCCTGACCGGGCCAGCCGAGATCGATGCGGAACGTGCGCGTTCTGAAGCCGAGGTCGGCGGTACCCATCACCGCGCGAGCGAGCGGCGGCACGAGAAGACCGCTCCAGGCGGCGTATCTGTAGGTGAGCTTGTCGATGCGGTGTGGCCGCGCGTGTTCGAGGCCGATCGCCGCCAGAACGTCGACGAGCGGAAAGCCGATCATCGCCACGTCGCTGTGCGCGTTGGTCGAGAAGCCCGCATCGAACGGGATGGTGCCGGCGCGATAGTCGAACCGCAGATTGCTCGACTGCACCGCGCTCGCGCTCGACGGGTCGAGATTGCCGAACGGATCGGCGGCCGCCGCCGCCCGTTGGTTCGCGGACCAAGTGCGAATTTGCGCCAGCAGATCGCGCACCAGCGCCGGCCCCGGATAGCCCGCCATGCCGGCCCAGAACTTGACGTTGTCGATCCCGGCCGACGAGCGGTCGACCCAATGCGACACGAAGATCGACCGCTGGCCTGCGACGAGCCGGCAGGGCAGCGCGCTCGGCGTGTCCGGGCGCGGGCACGGGAACACGTCGCGGTCGGACGGAACGGACCGGACGCCCCATTTGTCGGTCGCAAGCCCGCCGTCATGCGGGACGACCGCGACGGCCTCCGCTTCGGCCAGGAACGCCAGCACCGCTTCGACCGGATCGCCCGCGCCGTCGGCGCTGAGGACGAACACATCGCGCTCGCCGGTATCCCACTGAAAGCCGCCCTCGGCACCGCCGAGCAGCACGTCCGCGGCCTCGATCAGGCCGAGGCAGGCGAACACTTGGCCGGGATTGAACAGATCAACCGGGATCGAGACCTCGCTCATCGGCCGTCTCCAGGTTTCCCGCTCGCAGCATCCGGCGCCGAGGCATGCCAGTCGGCGGCGCGGAACACCGCCTCCCACCACGCCAAACCCCACGGCCCCCAGATCGTCTGAAGGCGGGCGAAGCGCAGCGCGGCCTCGCGCGCAATCGTCTCTGCGGCCGAGGGCGGCAGGTCGTCGGGCGCGCCCGGCGCCGGTGGCAGGATCGGTGGCATCACCGGCCGCGCCAAGCCGTGATGGGCGGCGACCAGATGCAGTGCGAGGTCGCGCAGATCGTCCGACAGCCCCGCGAGTTCCGGCGCGAGGCGGGGATCACGCAGCGCCGCCACCAGCGAGCCGAACTCGTGGCGGTAGCCGGCGAGCAGCGCCGGGTTGCCGCCTTTGCCGGCGGTCTTGGCGAAGGGTCGGCCGTCTTTCGGCGCGCCCATCGCGTCCTGCCACAGCGGACGCCGCTTGCCATGGTCGTGCAGCCGCGCCGCCGCCGCCAGCACCGCGCGAAGCTCGGCGGAGAGGTTCAGGCGATCGGCGAGCCGATGAGCCGCGGCTTCGACGCGGCCGTGGTGCTCGGCAATGGTTTCGGGGGTACGGCCGGTGCCGCGCTCGACTCCGGGCGGCTCCGCGGCAAGCCGGTTCTCGACAACAAGCTGGGCCGGGTCTTGCTCGTCGCCGCTGCCGAGCGGCAGCGCGAAGGTGCGCGCCCAGCCATCCTCCAGCAGCGCGTCGCCCTCGATCCGCCGCACCCGCCAGCCGATGGCCGCGATCTCGGCCTCGGTCCAGCCGCACACAGGCTCCGGCTCGTCGTCGAGCGTTCGTTTCGGCCCATCGGCGCGGGCATCGAGCAGCCCGTCGGCATCGAGGCCGCCGAGATCGGCCTGCAGGACGAGGCGCTTGCCGGTGAGCTTGCGTGCCAGGATGTCGCGCGTCCGCGTCTTTTCCAGTTCCTTGCCGAACGCCTCGGACGTCCACGCCGCAACGAACTCGTTTTTCTGATCGAGCAGCAGGATGACGGCGGTCGCAAGGCCGTTCGAAGGCGCCATCGCACCGGCCTTGCTCATCGCCTCGACCCGCTTCTTGAGCACGTCGAGCACGGTCGAAACCGGCGCCTCCAGGACTTCCGAGCGGTGGATCGGCGCCCGCTCGAAAAACCGGTTGATCTCGTCCGGCACGGGCTCCTTGTCGTCGTCCTCCTTGTCGTCGGCGCGCCACGGCAGCAGACGCCGCCAAACGACCTCGACATCGGGCTCGTCCTCCTCGATCCAGCCGCGCAGCCACGGCTCGACCTCGGGACGCCCGGTGTGGGCGTCGAGCGCGGTCATCGACCACGCCTCGACCAACGGCAGCGTCAGCGCGGGGCGCAGTGGATCGGACGTGGTGGCGGCATCGAGGATCGCGTCGAGTGCCGGATCCGCCGCCGCACGGGCTTTCAGCGCATGCACCGCGCCGACGCTGGCATCCAGCGCACCATCGGGCAGCACCGGCAGGGCTTCCACCGCGCGGCGCCGGGCAGCGTCCTCAGGTTTGGCCTTGGCCGGCGGCGGCGCGACCACCACCACCGGTGCCGGCGCCACGCCGCCGCGCCGGTTGACCCGGCCGAGGCGCTGCACCATGCGCTCGAACGCCACGAGATCGCACACCAGCGCGTCGGCATCGAGATCGACGCCAACCTCACCGGCCGAGGTGGCGACCAGGAAGGCCGGCGCCGGCTCGCCGTCCGGCGGCGTGCCCTCCAGGAACCAGCGATAAACGTCCTCCCGCACGAGGCGTTCGCGCTCCAAAACGCGGCGCTGCCCGGTCAGCAGGCGGACGCGTCCGTCCTTGCGTTCCTGCTTCACGAGCAGGTCGCGCACCTGCTGTGCCGCCTTCCGGCTGTCGCAGTACACCAGCACGCGCCGGGCCGTGCCGTCGGGCGCCTGTCTCGCCTCCCAGGCGTGGCGTGCCAGACCCTCGTGCAGCGCGCCGTCGCCGCCATCGTCGATCCGCAGCGGCTTTTGCGCATCGAGCCGCGCCCGCACCATGGGATGCGCAAAATCGGCATCTGCGAGCGAAAGCGGCGCCGACGGTCCGGGCCTGCCGCGGCCGGTCGCCGTCAGCGCCATCACCCGCAGCGTCGGCACCGGGACGGCAGCCGCCGCGGCGGTGGCCCCGGCCTCGTCCAGCAGCGCGAGGAACGGCGCGCACAGATGGGCCTCGTCGAGCACCACGAGCGTGTCGCACGCCAGCAGCCCGGCGTGGACCGGGCGCATCTTCCGCGAGACGCCGTAGCCCCCGAACAACAGCCGCGAGCCGATCATATCGACCGTGCCAACGACGATCGCGGCCGCGCCGGGATCGGTGAACCACAGCCGGTTGGCCGCGAACTGGCCGCGCAGCGTGGCGATCCGAAGCGCCTCGCCTCGCGATAGTCCCAAGTCAGCCCGGACGTCATCGCCCACCGCGCTCGGCTCGCCATCCCCACCGATCCGCCCAGCAATGGCCTCCGCCTCCGCCGACGCCTGATCGACCACGGCGCGACGATCGACGACATAGACCAGCCGTCTCGGGACGGGCGCACCCAACGCTCGGGCGATCAGCCAGATCGCGATCACCGACGTCTTGCCGAGCCCCGTGGGAATGTCGAGCGCCGCCGGGATGTCGCGGGCCCGCAGCCGCTCGTACAGGGCTGCCTGCCACGGGAACGGCTCCGGACGTCCGGTGACCAGCGCGAAGAGATCGGCGAAGCCGGTCATAAGATCATTACACGCAAAAAAACCGGAAGCGCTGAAGGCGCCTCCCGAAAAACTGCGCGTCGGGTTCTGTACCCTGATTCGAGCGGAATGCGGCTGGCATCGCCCCCCCCGAGGAAACACGGACTGCGAACGTCCGGAGCGTGAACAGGAGGGAAGCACAGCCGAAAGTGGTGATCAAGAGTTGAAGTCCCGCTCTGCTCCGAGGGCTCAAGTTTGGACTGGCTTTCCCGTCGGAACAGAGCATTCCTGTCCGCGTCCCGGGCGGTGGCGACGCCCGGGACCGATGCCCCGCCGGCCGATGGCCAGGAGCGGGGCTCCGGCAGTGACGGCGCGCCTTGCGCCGCACGAACCGGAGACACCCATCATGTCCGCCAACATCTCGACCAAGCCGCTGACCGACGCTCAGCTCGCGTTGCTCGCCGCCGCCGCCCAGCGCGCCGATCGCGCACTGGTGCTGGCGGAACGCTTCAAGGGAAACGCCGCGCAGAAGACCGCCGAAAAGTTGATCGGCCTCGGCCTCGTCGAGGAGATCCGTGCCCGCGGCGAGATGCCGGTGTGGCGGCGCAATGATGATGGTCGCGCGATGGCGCTGTGCATCACCAAGCGCGGCCTGCAGATCATCTCGGCGAGCGAGAATGAGCCAAAGCCGAAGACAAAGACGCCAGCACCGGCGCGCCGGCCGGCGACCAAGATGCGGCCTGCCACGATGACGGCTCGACCGGACGGGGGTGATCAGCGCGAGGCTGCATCCACGAAGGCGCAGGGCCGCACATTGCCTGCTCCCTCCCATGAGCTGCCTCACGAACCCGCGTGCCCGCCGTCGGCCCTCAGCGAGGGCGTGAACCGCGCTCCTGATCACGGTTCGCCATCGTCTGCGCCCAACATACGCGCCGGCACGAAACAAGCCCAGATCCAGGCGTTGCTGCATCGGCCGGAGGGCGTGACGAGTGATACGATTTCCGGATGAATGACTCGGGGATTCCTGGCGTTATGGGGTGCGGGTAAGCTGGTGAGCTATGAATCGCGGGAGGCGGTCATGGCGCACGTTGTGGATCATTTGAGCGTTGCAGAGCTGGAGCAGCGCTATCGGGACTGCGCGGACGGCTGCACGGCGCGGCACGACCAGTTGATCTGGCTTTTGGCGCGGGGCCATACGGTGATCGAGGCCTCGGGCGCTGACGAGTTTTGTGCCGCGCTGGATCGAGGAGCTTCTGGCGCGCTACAACCTTCTGGGCGAGGTGGCGTTGGGCGATCTGCGCCGCCACAACGGGGCGCCGCGAAGGCTGTTGACGCCCGACCTTCTCGACCGTCTGCAGGTGCGCTTGCGCGAGCCGCCGCCGAACGGCGGGGTGTGGAGCAGCGGCAAGGTGGCGGCCTGGATGGCGAGCGAACTCGGCCGTGAGAAGGTTGCGGTCCAACGCGGCTGGGACGCGCTGCGGGCGATCGGCTGGTCCGTCCAGGCCCCGCGGCCCAGCAACCCCAACGCGGCGAGCGCGGCGGACCAGGCGGCATATAAAAAAACTGGCGCAGATCGTCGCTGACGAGGTTTCCGCCCACCCCGGCATCCCGGTCGAGGTGTGGGCGAGCGACGAGCACCGGCTCGGCCTGAAGCCGATCCGCCGGAGAGTGTGGGCGCCGGCCGGTGAGCGCCCGATTGCGCTGGGCCACCATCGCTTCGAGTGGCTCTACGTCACCGCCTTCGTGGCTCCGGTGAGCGGCGAAGTGGTGTGGTTCCTCTCCAACGGCCTGTCAAAGCCGTTCTTTGCCGCGCTGCTCCAAGCCTTCGCGCGCGACGTCGGCGCCGGCCGCAACCGCATCATCGTGCTCCAGATCGACAATGCCGGCTGGCACACCCCGGAAAATCTGCCCGTCCCGGACGGCGTCCGGCTGGTCTACCAGCCGCCATATACGCCGGAGCTCCAACCCGCCGAACACCTGTGGCAGCTGGTCGATGAGTCGATCGTCAACCGCCACATCGCCAGCCTCAAGGACCTCGAGGCCATCATCGCCGCCCGCTGCTGTGCCCTCGCCGACGATCCAGCCACCATCGCCAGCACCACCAACTTCAATTGGTGGCCAAGCCCCGCCAGCCCGAGCTGATCAACCGGAAACCGTATGACACGTTAGTGCGATTTTGATGTCGAGAGCATGACGCTCGCACGCAGTTCCCGTATTTTGTGCAGCTCAGAAATGCCGCTCTACGACAAGTTCGCGCAAATCGAAGCGGGAGATGTGGAAGCCTGATTGGCGGGCCTGTGTGAGGATCTCGTCTCGAAGAGAGAGGCCCGCGGGATTGCTCGGCCGCCCAAAGCGGCCTTTGTGACGAGGCTTCGGTCCGTCCGATTGCTCGTCCGAACCGCCTCGTCAGCTACCAGATCAATCGACAACTCTCTCGCTGGATCCTTCCTCCACTGGCAACGCGCGCCGTCGGGACGCACCAAACGGCTTCACGTAAATCGGCGGCACCTGCCGCACGTCGTGTCCAAGGCCTTGAGCAACCCGGCCCGAAAAGGCTTGTTGCGCAGGCCTCCATCGCCACGATACAGGGCCGCTGCGCATTTAACAGCTGGATCAGCTTCGTGCGGGACTCAGTCCGGTTGAATAGAACCGCCCCGATTCGGAGACCTGAAAGCTCCGCTTGGCCAGGTCGATCGCGAGGACATGAACCTCTGGCATGTGCTCTTCCCCTGAAAGCGCCGCCACGGGCGCTGCTCAGGCGCCATACGTGCCCGCCGGAAGGGGCATCCGCCCATCAGTTCACGGCAGGTACGCTTTGGCCAGCAGTACGCCTCAAAGGCTGCTGCGATGTTCTATCTGCTTGAGTTTGCTTCTTTCCTCATCGGTCAGATATTTTTGCTGTTCTTGCGTCAAGGCACCATTGCCAAGCAGGCGGAACGCGCTGTTCGGATCGTAAATCTGCTGGTTGTCGCTTCTCGGACGACCTTCTTTTTCCCTGCTATCGGGCGAGTTACCCTCACCGCCGCCATAGCCGAGCACCTCGACGATGATGATCGACGGATGGTCGTTGGTGTTCGCGGTCGGCGCAGTCGCCTGCTGGGTGGCGACGGTGGCGTTGGACGCTGCGGTGAGCGCGCTGGTGTTCACGGTAACCGCGGTCGGCAGGCCGAGCGTAATGCCGCCGACCTGGACGTTGTAGGCGTTGAGGATCTGCAGGGCGCCGAGAGTGACATTGCCAGCCGCGCGCAGGCCTGCGGCGCCGAGGTCGATGATGCCGCGCGGCGCGGTCAGCGTGACGTTGCTCTTGTTCTTGTCCTGGCCCGGCAGCGTCACCAGCGCGGCGACGCCGGCGCCGGTCACCAGCCCGTTCGGATTGACGTAGCAGAACCCGTTGACGGTGCAGATCAGCGACAGCACCGGGCTGGTGATCAGGGTCTTTGGTCCCGACCCGGCATCGATGTCGCCATTGGCGACGAAGACGTCGATGTCGCCGCCCTGGGCGGTGACGATGCGGCTCTGGTTGATCAGGATGTCGTCATTGGTGACGATCCGGATCGCGCCGCCGGAGGTGGTGACGATGCCCTGCTGGTTCTGCTTGAGGATGTCGCGGCCGGTGCTGCCGAGCTTGATGCCGCCGCCAGGGCCGAGAATGGTGATGTCGCTGCCGAGCTGGGTCTGCACCAGCGACTGCACGATGTTCAGCTTGCCGGTGGTGATGGCGCCGCCGCCACGGTCGCTCGGATAGCCCCAGGCGGCCGGGAACATGGTGGCGATGGCGTCGTAGGCGCGCTGGTACTGGCCGAAATAGGGGCTCGCGCTGTTATAATAATCGTGGGCGACCTCGGTGAGGAAGTCGGAGAACGCTTTCTGCAGCAAGAGATGCTGGCGCGCCGCCGGAAGCATCTGGAACGTGGCCCAGGCCTGCTCGCGCGGCTGGCCGAGCAGACTGGCGATGCCGCCCAGCAGGTCGATGCCGCCACTGCCGGCATGGACGGGATCGACATACTGGCTGATGACGCCGGCATAATTAATTCCCTTGCCGACGCCGAACAGCATGTGGATGTCGGCGCTCTGGCGCGGCAGGTAACGCTTGATCGCTGTTGTTGTTATCGTTGCTGTATTGCGCGGGTCATTGCTGCCATCGCCGACCGCGAACACGCCGGCGTAGGTCGTGTGTTCACCCTGGTAGTCTTGCGTCCGGGTGCTCTGCAAGAACGGTCCCATGTTGCGACCTGCGGACAGCAGCAGGGCGCCGGGGCCGTAGATGGTGTAGGCGCCGCCGGTGAGATCCTGGCCCGCAATCACGCTGGTGATGTCGGTGTCGCTGTTGTTCTGGCCGGTCACGCTGAGATTGCTGATGTTGCCGCCGGCCTCGATCAGCGCCGCCTCGATCAGGGTAAGGCTGCCGGGACCCATATTGACCCCCGCCCTGGCGTTGGCGGTGATGTCGCCGCCGGCGACGATGCGCGACGGCTCGGTATCGGCGGCATGCAGACCGGCGGTCAGGTTCGACAGCGGCACGCCGAGCGGGCTGATATAATCGCCGAGCTTGACGAGGAGATTATATCCGCCTCCCGAATTGTTGAGGAATTGCGCCGATGTCGTAAGCAGGTCCTTCATGGTGAGCGAGCCGGTGAGCTGGAACGACCCCGCCGCGAGGATCGCAAGTTCGCCCGACGCCGACGGCACCAGCGCCGAAGCGCTGCCGTACGTGTTGAGGTTCAGCGTGACGTTGCCGCTCAGCGCCGAGAAAGCCAGTCCCGCCGGCAGCAGCAATCCGGCGCCGGTCAGGGTCGACGGGACATTGGTCGTTCCCGCTGTGTTGGTGATGTCCCCGGTGATGCTGGTCAGCGACACGCCGCTGCCGCTTTTCGGCAGGCCCGGCACCGGTAGATCGACGCCATAGCTGGTGAAGTTGACCCGGCCGGTATAATACCACTGCTCAAATGTTGGAGCGGCATAGGAGGCCGGATCGTAGATGCCGGTCAACGTGACCGCGCCGCCGGCGACAAGATCGATGAAGCCGTCCTGCACCGCCAGTTGCAACCCCAGGTCTGTCGCACCGGTTATCGTTGAGACGCCCGTGTATGTTTCGGTGGTATAGGTGCTCAGGATGGTCCGCAGTCCGGTGACCGGATTGCTGGCGGTGACCTGCGCCGCGCCGCCGACCCGGATGTCGCCATTGCCGCGGCCGACCAGGAAGGCGCCGCTGTTGAGGTCGCCGGCGGCGCGTACGGTGAGATCGCCGCCGCCGTAATAATGGATCGCCAGCGCGCCGGCATTGGTGCCGCTGCCGCCGCCGCTGACCAGGATGCTCTCCGGGATCGCGGCCGAGACGTCGGTGACATCGCCGCCGGCGGACAGCGAAATGTCGCCGCCGCCGAGCGCGCCGACGCCCTGAAAGAAATGGCCGTAATTCACGAAGGCTGCGGTCTGGATCTTGCCGACGAACGGCGTGCTGCTGCCGTTGGAGGCCCCGTAAGCGAGGTACCAGTCGCTCCAACTGCCCGCGGAGAACCTCGACGCCAGCGTCTCGATGCCGACGATGGAATCGCCAGCCTCGATCGACACCGATCCGCCATCGCTGCCCCACACCGGCGCGGTGACAAAGCCGCCCAGCGTCAGCACCGGCGCGGTGAAATTGCTCGGCAGCGCCGTCACCCGGCCGGCGGTATAGACCGCGCCCGCCGCGACCGTGTCGATCCATTTGACATCGCGGGCGGCGGTCAGCCGGATCGAGCCGGTGCCGGTGCGCAGCAGCGTCGGAACATTGACCAGCGGGATGGTGGTTGAAGTGCCGCGATAGGCCGTGTGGCCGTCGATGGTGATATCGGCGTTGGCGCCACGCTTGACCACATCCGGATTGGCCGACGCAGCGGTCGTGGCATCGCCGGGCAGCGCCGCCCCGGCGATGAAATCGTAGGAGAACGAGCCGGAGCTGGCGATGCTCGCCGGCATCAGATTGGCCGCCGCGGTGGTGTTGGTGTAGCCAGCGATCTCGGTCGCGGTGATGTTGTTGGCGATGGCGTTGGCGGCAAGGCCCGCGACCAGGGTCTTGCCATCGGACGCGGTGGCGAAGAAGCCGTCGCTGATGGTGGCCTTGAGCTGGATATTGTTGACGGCGCGCAGCGCCAGCGTGCCGGCCTCGTTCGCTCCATTGGCGGTGGTGCGATAGAACAGCGCGGCCGTGCCGCCGGTCACCGTGCCGGCGCCCAGATTCCAGTTACTGGCCACGGTGATGTTGCCGCCGTTGACACTGCTGCTCGAATTCACCAGATCGATCTCCGGCCGCAGATGCACCAGCGTCGGGTCGACCGACGCGAAGATCGAACGCTTGATCAAATCGCTCGCCTGGGCGTCGCCGAACAGGTTCTGGACGTAGTTGACCAGCGTGGTCTGATAGAAGTCTTTGTGGTCGGCGTTGACGGCTGTCGCCGTGAACGCGCCGGTGTTGAGCAATATGATGGACGCGCTGGCCGGGGTCAGCACGCCGCCGACCTGGCTGGCGCTGAGGTTGTACACCAGCGGGAAGCTCGCGGTCGCCCCGGAAGCGCCACCGACAACCTGCGCGCCGGTGGGCGCGGAGGTGTAGTCGGAGCCGCCCGAGGTGATGGAAAGGCCGGAGACGGCGCCATAGGTGGTCCCAATGGGAACCGAGCCGCTGATCAGGTTGCCGTTGGTCCCGACGCTGCCGACCTTGCCGAACGTCACGGTGGGCGCGGTGGTGTAGCCGCTGCCCGCATTTCCGCCGACGCCACCGGTGCTCATGACACTCACCCCAACGACCTTCACATCCTTGACATAAGCCACTGCCCTGGTTCCATCGCTGCCAGTCGGCGGAGCCGCGATGGTCACGGCAAGGTTGGTGGTCGAATTAGGCCTTTCCTTGGTGACAATTCCACTTCCGACATTCGACCAGATCACGTCGATCAGACGACCTTGTCCGTCAGTGGAGATGACCCCTTTTCCGGTGGCGGTCACTTTGGTCGCTGCAGCGGGGTCAAACGCGGTGATGGTGAGCGTCGGCGGATTGTTGGGATCGTAGCCTGATCCGGCATTGGTGATGGTGATGCTGTTGATGCCGAATATCGCAAAGCCCTTGGCGGCGGTGCCTCCCGCAAGCTGCGTGCCCCCGGTGAAAGTGACGGTCGGCCGGTTGGTGGCATTGAACGTGCTCGCACCCGAGTTGTAGCGATAGATATCGGTATAAACGCCGCTGCTCTGGATCACGACGGAATCCACCTTCATGGTGGTGGTCGCCGTCGCGCCGGTGCCGCCACCGCCGGTGAGGATCAAGGTCGGCGCGGTGATATATTTGCCGGTGAGGCCACTGATGGTGCCGGTGCTGACGCCCACCAAATTGGTCCAGGTGCCGTCGACCATGTTCCCGTTGGCGCCGTACCAGCCGGCGGGATCGATGACGCCGTCGAAGTGCTTGCTGCCGGTGGTGGTGTCCGTGGTGTTCCAGTTGGCATAGGCGTCGAGCACCACGGCAGACGCGTTGGTGACCTTGCCGTTGAAGCTGACATTGACGGTGTTGTCTGCGAGCACCGGGGCGCGCACGTGAACGGTGCCGGCGGAGCCGCCGGCCCCCGGCGACAGATCGAGCTCGGCGCCGGCATCGACATAGATCCGGCCGGAGCCGGCGCGGTCGACATTCTCGTTGCCATAGAAGCTGTTGTAGGTGCCGTTGGGCGTGCCGGTGGTGCCCAGCGTGATGGTGCCGCCGTTCGGGATTTGCGTCGAGGTGCTCTTATAGCGCGGATTGGCGGGATCGTCGGCCCGGTAGCGGGCGTAGAGTTTTGCGCCAGCATTGATGCTGACGCCGCCGCTGCGGCTGCCCCCTGCTTCGGCAACGCCGGCGCCGAACAGCGAGATGATGCCGCCGCTCGGGCCGCTGGCGTCGATGGTGCCGTCGACGATGACGCTGCCGTCATTAGCGGTGAGTTCGACGATGCTCGATGTCAGGGTGACGCCGCTGCGCACCTGCAGGTCTCCATGGCCCAGCGTCACCGCGAAGCTGCCGGTGAAGGCCGACCATGGCAGGTCGCCGGCGAGATAGCCGGCATTGACCGACAGCGCGCCGCCAAGATCGTTGAATTTGGCGGCGCCGTTCAGCGTGCCGTAAAGCGCCGCGGTGCCGCTGTCCGCAGTGGTGATGTTGAGCACGCCGGCATAGCCGTAGCCGGCGGCGGAGACGTCAACCGTGGCGCCGCTGCCGATGCTGACGCTGCCGGCATCGGCCACCAGATTGACCGTGCCGGCCGGCGCGTAGCTCGTCTCGTTCAGAATGGCGACGGTCGCGCCGGTGGCGTCGATCAGCGCATTGCCGGTCAGGCTGATGTCGCCGGCGGTCGCGGTCAGCGTCACCGTGCCGCTGCGCGCCACGATCGCGCCGCCATCAATGATGCTGGCGCCAGTGAGTGACAACGTGCCGCCGAAGTCGGTGGCGGCAGCGGCGACGCCGCTGCCGCCGAGCGGATTGACGGCAAGTACCCCGGCGGTGGTGACCGACTGATCGGCGCTGCCGCCCACCAGCAAGGTCGGCGCCGTCAGCGCCACAATGGCGGCGCCGGCATCGACGCTGCCGGTGCCGGTGAACACCATGCCGCCGGCGCCGGTGAGATCGACCTCGCCGAAGCCGGCGAAGCTGCTGGTGCCGGTGCCCACCGTGAACACACCGCTGGCGTCAAAGTCTACCGTGCCGTCGCTGCCGCCGAGCGCGCCGCTGGTGCTGGTGGCGCCGCGGCTGTTGGTCAGCACGATGTCCGTGGCATTGAAGGTGGTGCGGCCGCCCGCACTTGCAAAGCCGGCACCGTCGAAGGTCAGCTTGCCGATCCGTGCCAGCGTATCGCCGAGGACGCTGCCGCCGGCATCATACAGGTTGAACACGGTCGCACTGCGCAGTTGCAGCGAGCGGACACCGCCGAAACGGGCGAAATCAGCCGAAGACAGCCGCACCCCGCCGCTCAGGCCGCCGACATTGCCGAGCCGTACCACCGGCCCGGAGATGGCGTAGTCCTGCGCCCGCAGAATGGCATTGCCGAGTTCGAGGCTGCCCGAAGTGTCGAGGGTCAGCGCGACGGCCTCGATCACCGCCGCAGCACCAGCGGAGGGCGTTGCGGTGCCCGGATCGGTGCCGAGCGTGATCGCGCCCGGCGTCGCCGCCGGATCGGCCGCCACGCTGTAGCTGCGTGTGACATCGACCATCGCGTTGTTGGAGACGCGCAGCAGCGAGCCGAGATTGCCGGTCGCCGTCGCGATCGCCACGATCGGCGTCGTCGTGTCATCCAGCACGCCGCCGAGGCTCCTGATCACGCTCCCGGAGTCCACCGTAATGCCGAGCCCGCCGGAGCGGGTCGCCAGCACCAGCGACGAACCGGACAGCGGATGCGCCTCGTCGGTGAGGATTTCCACATGCGTCGCCAGCGCGTTGATCACTTCGCCGGCGCTGGAATAGCTGACACCGCCGCCGATCACGATCTGGCCGGCGCCGGAATTGCTGAGCTGGTCGGCATCGAGCTGCAGATAGCCGGTGGCGCTGGCCGGCGCGGCGCGATCAGCGCTCTTGACCAGGATATTGTCGGCAGCGATGGCGATCACGCCGCCACGTCCCCCGTCCGCCGGCGCCGCCAGGAAGCTGCCCTGCAGCACCAGGCTCGCCAAGGCGGCGAACGACGCCAGCCCGCCATCGCCCGGCAGCCGCGGCACCACCGCGCCGTTGGTCGCGGCAAGTTTGCTGAAATAGGTCGAGCCCGTGGTGATGACGATCTCGGAATATCTGCTCCAGACCTCGCTCGACTGTAGCTGGAACACGGTGGTGGTGGACGACCGCGCGCCGGTGATGGCATTGGACAGATGGCCGGAGACCAGCATCGAGCCGTCCGCCGTGGTCGAGTTCACGGTCCTCGCGCCTTGATAGCTGCCGACCGCCACCACCCGATAGGCGCCGGGCAGCGTCGCATACATGCCGGGCAGCAGCGTATAGGTGCCGGCCGGAATGCCGCTGCTGCCGTCGAGCGTGACGGAGCTGCCGGCCGCGATGCCGGATACGATTTTGGTGCCAGTCCGCGTGCCGCCGGAAAAATAGGGATAGCCGGCAAAGGTCGAGTCATAGGCTGCGACGGCGGCCAGATAGCTCGGCACCAGCGCGTAGACTTGGCGCCCGTCGGCATATTGCGTGCTGATGGTGTAACTGATCAGGGCGGGCGTGGCCTGGTAGGTGGTCAGCACGTTGCGCGAACCGCCGGTGCCCTTGACGAATTCGGTGCCGTAGATCTCGCCGCCGCCGCTGATATCGACCACCGCACCGGCCTGCTGGGTTAGATTGGCGGTGTTGAAGCCGATCACCTTGGCCGACGGCTGGGTGATCGCGACGTTGGCGCTGGCGCCGGAGGCGACGCTCATATAGGTGCCGGTGTACCAGTCGGTTCCGTCGACGGTCTCGCCATAGGGAATGGTGAGCCCGGCGGCCGACACCGAGGTGACGCTGCCCGGCGCCAGGACCACACTGCTGGTGGGCGTCACGACCCGGTTGGACGTTAAATTGGTGATGACCGCAGGAATCTGGCTGGCATCGGTCAAGCCAAGCACGACGTTGCCGAGCGGCGCCCACAACGTGCCGCCCTGCACGATATTGACCGCGTCGAGATAGAGTCCGCCGCCAGCCGACAGCGGCGCGGTGGCGCTGCCGGTCTGGCCGATGGTGATGGTGTTGAAGCCCGCCGTGGTGCCGGTGGATTCGATCAGGAACTGGGTGTTGGTGGCGGGGAAGATTTCCGCCGCGGCGAGCGTCAGATTGCCCGGCACATACAACGCGCCGCCGAACGATGAGACTGGGTAATAGATGTTGAGGTTTTCCCGCCCGTAAAGATCCGGCAGCGCCCGGATCGCGCTGGCGCTGGTAAGATTGACCGCGGCGGCGTTGCCGATGGCCAGCGCGCCCTGCAGGTCGATCCATTGCGCCGACACGTTGAGGGTTCCGTCCGAGAGCAACGGCGCCGGCACCGCCACGCCTGTCGTCGTGCCTGACGCGTTATACCAGCCGGCCAGCCGGACATAGCCGGCATCGATATTGACCACCGAGCCGCCGATGCTGGCGGCGCCCGACCAGTCACCGGCCCGCAGCAACTGGCCGGCCAGCGTCGCCGGCAGCAGCATGATGCTGCCATTGCTCGGCGACAGCGTCAGCGTGCCCGGCAGCGTGATATCGACCGAGCCGACGAAGGAGATAGCGCCGCCCCTGAGGCCCGCGCCGCCGGTCGTCATGGACACCGAATCGAAGCCGCTGTGGCTCAGCGTGCCGGCGCCGATGATCGCCAGGCCCGACATCGGCGAGCTCTCGCCCGGATTGCGCGGCGTGATGGCCGTCAGTGCGGCGATGCTGGCCGGCGCGGTGGCGCCGAAGCCGGCGGTGATGTCGACGCCGGCCGCCTCGATCAGGATCGCCGAGCCAGCCTGTGTGTTGATGTCGTTGGCCGACAGATAGAAATTGCCGACGGTCAGGGTGCCGCCCGCCGCCTGCGCCGTGCCGCCGCTGGCATCCACGAGGCCGGCGAAAAAGAAACTACCGCCCAGGCGCAGGCTGCCGCCATTGCTCCAATAGTCCTGCGCCACCAGACTGCGCCCGGGCCCGTCGGCATTCGCATTTGGCTGCAGCAGCGACACCGCCGCGCCCTTCAGGCGCAGCCGGGCGCCGGCCTGCACCACCGTCTCATTGGACGAGAGCGTGATGGTGCCGGCATCGTAGACGGTGCCGGATTCATAGGAAGTCACCCGCGGATCGGGCACGAAGGCGCCGCTGACGTCGAGCAGCGCGCCGGATCCGATCCAGATCGCGCCTGCGCCAGTGGAATCCGTTGAGCCCAGTATCCCTGCGACCGTGATGGTGCCGGCCGGCGCGACGACGTCGCCGAGAATCCGCGCCAGCCCCCCGTTGTTCAGGAGGGTGACGCTTCCCAGCGCCTCGGTGACGATGCGGGCGCCGGCATCGACCAGCAGGCCGTGGGACGAGGAAGACACCGAATTTGGCAGCGCATCGTAGAGATAGGTCTGCACGCCAAGCGACAGGTTGGCCGCCGGGCGCAGCCCGACCGGCTGCAGGCCGATGCTCGCGAAGGAGCGCACCGGCGTGCCGGTCGCCGGCAACGCATCCAGACCGCTGGTCAGATAGGTCGCCTGCGTCGGTGCCAGCGTGGTGCCGGAGGTCACCGTCAATCCGCCATAGGTGGCGGTGAAGGAATAGGACGAGAACACATTGTTCGACAGCAAGGATGACGGCACCACCACGGTGCCGGGAGCGGTGGCCGAGCCGGCCGCGCCCGCCGCCGCGCCGAGCCAGCCGCTCACCGTGGCGGCGGAGATGCCGAGCTGGCCCGCGACCACGCTGGCCAGCGAACTGCTGGCCGCAGCTCCGGTGTAGCTGGTGACCTGCGTCGCGCCGTCCTGGAACACGATGGTCGGCGCCTGCAGCGAGAACGTGCCGCCGCCGGCAAAGCCCGCGGCATAGATGCTGCCGCCGAGCACCACATTGCCATGGTCGGCCAGATAATCCGAGCCGAGCGCCGAGGTCGGAACCCAATGGACTTCATCGGTAAATGATACTGGTGAAGAAGCGCTGCTCATATAGCTATAGAGTGTATTGGCGGCGATGGTGCCGTAGACAATCGTTCCATCATTGTTGGTCACGAGCAGATCGCTGCTGGACGTCGTCGTCCCGCCGCCATCTGCCTTGGTTCCCCATGCATC
Organism: Blastochloris viridis; assembly: GCF_001402875.1. NCBI lineage: Bacteria > Pseudomonadati > Pseudomonadota > Alphaproteobacteria > Hyphomicrobiales > Blastochloridaceae > Blastochloris > Blastochloris viridis. The sequence continues at coordinate 2,318,539 of NZ_CP012946.1, forward strand.
GGTGCCAGAAGATCCACCGCTATAAGTATTCAGGGCGACGCTGCCGCCCTTGCCGGCGGGCAGACCGCTGGACAAGGTCTTGAGCTTGCCGCTGGACGTGACATAGCCACCGCTCGATGCATCGATCACGCTGCCCGGCGCCAGCACGATGCCCTGGGTGACGTCTATGGCGACGAGGATCAATTGGTCGGGCCGGCCCTGAATGACGGCGCGCCCTCCAATCACTTGACTGAGCTTGGTGGTGGTGATGCTGACCGAGCCGCCGTCGATGAAGGCAGCGCCCTGAAAATCGTCACCGGACTGCCCGCTGTCGTTGACCCACAGGCCGCGCACGTCGAGCACCGCGTTCGGCCCGATCACCACCGCCGGCGACAGCGGCTGAAGCCCACTAGGATAACCGCTATTACTGTAATCCGGCAGAGGAACATAACCGGCCAAAGTGATGCTGCCGCCGGGGGCATGCAGCTCACCATCGATGGTCGAGACATTGGTCAGCTTGATGCTGCCGCCGGGCCGCACCGTGAGGTCGGTGCCGGTGGCCATGCTGAGATCAAAAGCCCCGGTGATCGAGATCGAGCCATAGCCGGTGGCATTGAGCTGATCGGTGAAGATCGGGAAGAGGCCATTGCTGAGACCGGGCTTCCATTGCTCGGTTCTGGTGCTGAAGCTGGCGAGATCATAGGGGTCGGCGGTGCTCGCCGATGCCTGCAAATTGACGATCTGCCCCGAGCCATTGCCGCGATCCGACGCGAACACGATGCTGAGCGCCGCGCCGCTCGGCAACTGGTCGAGCGTGGTCTGGACGGCGGTGCCGCCGCCTTGCGCCAACGCGCGCTGGCGCTGGCCGCTGACGATGCCGCCGATCACCGTGCCCTCGACGATCGGGTTGACCGCATTGACGCTGAGCGCGCCGGCGCTGCGGCCCGCGATGTAGCCCGGCTCATAGTAGCCGCCAGTCCTCAACGGGCTGGTGTAGACCTCCACAATGTCCCAATGGGCATGATTCACGATGGATCCGTCGGCGAGGACATAGGCGAGCGAGGTGTTGGCGCTGCCGATGTCGTAGAGGCGACCGTCCGAGCCGAGCAGGCGGCTGGTGTTGATGGTGCCGCCGCGGTAGGTCACATAGCCGCCGGAAACATTGACCAGCGAGCCCGGCTTCTGGATCACCGTCCAGCCGCTCGCGCTGAAGCTGCCCGCCGCCGTCAGCACCTGGTCGATCGACATCGGAATCGCATCGGCATAGCCGGCCGCGTTGACGATCGGCGAACCGACCCAGGCCGTGCCGTCGGCGCGCGTTCCGTGCAACCGCGCATCGACGATGACGGTTTTGCCGATCAGGGCGCTGGCCAACGGATAGTCGGCGATTTCGTTGGGTGTCACCAGGATGCTGAGCAGATTGAGCGACATCGGCAGCGTCACGCCCGTCAGGCCGGACAGGTCGATGACGCTGCCCGGCTCCAGCACGATATTGCCCGACGTGGTATCTTGAATGCCGAACCCATTGCCATAGAGGGACAGCGCCGCGCCGGGTGCCTTGATCAGGGCACCGGCGGGAATGGTGACCGATGGCGATGCGATGGTGATTTGGGGCTGCAGATTGCTCTTGAAATAGCTGTTGGTGACCGTGCCGGCCGGAACCGTGGAACCATCCTCCTCCGGCAGGATCGCCAGCACGCTGTTGGCGCCGATGGCCAGACTCCAGGCGCCGGTAGCGCTGATGGCGTTCGGGCCCCCGCCGCCATACAGGCTGATCGATCCCGGACGGCTGACGCCGGTGGTGACTGAGATGCCGCCGTTCTGGATCAGCGTCTCGCCGATCATGTTGACGGCGCCGCTGTACGACACCAGCAGCGCGTTCTCGGCATTTGTCACGACGCCGGAAACCGCAGCCGAATTGATGGTCTGCGGCGAAAGCGTCGTCGGCAGGGAGATCAGCCCGGTGATGTTTGCCTTAACGCCGGTGTCGGTTGTCAACGGCTCGGTCAGGATACCGGTATTGCCGGCCAGCAGATGGATCGAACCGTTCCGGGTGGTGATGGTGCCGGCATTGCTGACGCTGGGCGCCATCAGTGCGACATAGCCGCCGTCAGTCGACCCGCTCACATTGGCATTCAGGATCGCGCCGGCCTGCACCGTGATCGCGCCGCCGCCGCTGGAACCAAGAGTCTGGTCGCCCATGCCGAACACGGCCGAAGCGCCCGTGCCCTGCAGCGTGAACAGACCGTTTTCCAGGAAATATGTGTTGCTGCTGCTCTCCTTCGGCGGAACATAGAAGATCTGACCGCTTGCCTGAATATAATTGGGGCTGCTGTCATTGAACACGCTCGCCACCGAGCTCGACCGGATGTCATGGGTGGTGGCGATCAGCGTGTTGACATTGATCTGGCTGGTGCCTGTGAAGATGATGCCGTTCGGATTGATGATCAGTACCGTGCCGTCGGCCTTGATCTGGCCGGCGATCCGGCTCGGCGTGCCGGTCGCGTCGATTCGGTTGAGCACGACCCAGTCGCGATTGCCCTGCTGATCGAAGACCAGCGTGGTCTGCGCGCCAACGTCGAACCTTTGCCAGGTGAGCACCGCGCGCGAGGCGGTCTGACTGATCGTCACCGTGCTCTGGGTGCCGTTCGTCGTCTCGACCGGATTGCTGGCATTGACCCACAAATTCGCCGTGCCCGCAGCGATCCGCGGATCCTGCACCAGGCCGGCAAGGCCGTTCGGCACCGTGCTTGAACTTGCCGCCGCCGCACTGCGCGCCGCGGCCTGAGCCGCCTGCATGGCCCGTAGCGCCTGGGTCGTCCGTGCCAGCGAGGCCTGGCTCTGCTTCGCCAACGCCGCCGCCTGTTGCGCGCCAATCAGGGCGGCGTCCGCCGCCGAAGTTGCCGCCGACACGCCAGCGACGTTTCGCCCAAGGTTGCGCGCACATGCCGGTGGCTGGAACGCGAAAAGCGCAGCGATGCTGACCCCTGCAAGCAGAGCTGCATGTCTAGCGTTGCGGCGCGATCGAGGCAGCCAAAGTGCTGTAGTATCGACGGGCATGGAGCGTCTTCCCGGAAAATATGACGTCACCCTGGGATCGATCAGGGCCGGCCACGGACCTGATGGCACGTTCACAGGGAGACGACGCTCCAAGGTCAGACGTGAACAAGATTCTTTGTGAAATTTTCATGTCACGGCCGTGCGCTTCAACTCAACAAACGAATCCCGCCTGGCAGGGATCGCAGGGTGGCGCCGAACGCCAGCTCGATCCACGTCAAAACCTCGTCGATGCGCTGGATGCGAAACCGTCCATTGACCGGTCTCATCCACAGATCGGTATTGATCAGGATGACTTTACCGGGCCGATATCGATTGATTTCGGCCACCACATCGGACAGCGGCGTGAGGCGGAAGATCAACACACCGTCCTGCCAAGCGGCTGCTTCAACCGGATCGACCGAGACGACCGGATGAAAACCGCGGTCATCGTAGCGAACCTGCTGCGTTGCGCCGACCATCGCGACGTGGGCTCCTCGCTCGACGCGAACCGCACCCTCGAAGCACGTGACGCACACTGTCGAACCAAGGTGGCGCACGTCGAACCGAGCGCGGCTCGCGACAGTCCGGCCTTCGCCGGCATGGACCACCAAGTAATTGTGCGAATCCGTCGCAAGGGCGAACGACGCCTCGCCGCTGACCAGCTTGACTTCATCGCTGCTGGCGACAGCCGGCGGAGCCGCGATGACGATGCTGGTCTGAGTGTTCATCCGCACCGACACAGTATTCGACACAGTGATGCGCCGCTGCTCGCCGGTCGCGGTGCGGTAATCCGCCGTCAACTCATGAAGAGAGGGCCACAGACCAAGCGGCGGCTGAACGACAGCATATCCCGCCACGCCCGCGGCGAACGCAGCCGCTCCGCCAAGGGCGGCCCGACGGCTGATCGGCGACGGCATCCAAACAGGCAAATGACCTTGTTCCAGCAGATCGCGACCAGCAGGCCCAAAGTCCTTCCAGCGCCGCGCCGCAGCGGCAAAGGCCGCCTGATGCGCGGGGCTCTGGTTACACCAATGCTTGAGCGCATCGGCGTCCGCCGCTGTTGCCTCGCCCGAGACGAGCTGCGTCACCCAGCCGTGGGCCTCGCGGTCCAGCGGGCCCGCCTGCTCGCTTCTTTTCCGTGTGGTCATTCCTCAGTACCCGACATCGAGCGTTCGACGCGCTCCGCTCCGACAGGGTCGTCACCAAGAGACGCTTCTCGCGCGGGCGATGTGAACAATACGGACGTCGAGCGCTTGAGCCGTGCGGCGCAATAGTCCTGCGCCTCCTGCAATTCCCGTTGAACGAGACGCAGCGAAATTTGATAGCGCCTTGCGATCTCGCGTCGCGGCAGTTCGTCAAGCCGCGCCGCCAGCAGGATGGCGCGCTGCCGGGGCGGAAGCTCCGCCATCACCGCCCGAAGCGCTGCCAGGTCCGAGCGGGCCTCGGCGACCCGAGCCGGGTCCGGCGCGTTGTCCGCGACATTGAGCAGGGTTTTGACTTCCGCGGTGGTCAGACGACGGTTTTCCGCGCGTTGGCTATCGCGTGCGATGTTGACGGCGATGCGAAACAGGTAGGCATCATGGTTTCGGACTGCCGCAATGCCATCGCCGGTCTGCAGCCGTATCCACGTATCCTGGAGCGCCTCGCCAGCGAGTTCGGCGGAACCCAGACGTCGCGTCAAACGCGCCATGAACTGATCATAATGAGCCAACAGCAAGCGCCGCAGTGCAAGCAAGCTTGTGTCAGTCATGGCTGCATCTTGACCGGCTGCAATGCCGCGGCCGGACAATCGATTGCGGCACCCTGGAGTCGCGGCACAACCATCAAAGTAACCGGCTGCGCAAATCCTGGGGGCGGCGGCCGGTTTATGCTGAGAGCGCGTATCGTCTGGATAATGACACCGTCTCGATAGCGATCGTCGGACGAGCCGAGCAACTCAACGCGGGAGACCGTGCCGCCCGTCCCGATCCAAAAACTCACTACAACCCGATAATTCCCAGGTTGCGTCAAGTCATTACCACACAGGGCACGTTTGAGAGCGGCCTGGATGTCGCCATAGTAGCGCGAGATGGCGACAGGCGGCACCATGTCCTCGGAAGGGCTTGGCTTGCTTATCGCGACATCGGGAACCAGTACAAAGGCATCGGTGCTCATAAAGCGCGGCGAAATTCCCGTTCCCTCAAGCAACACCCTCAGCGCGGCCTCTGCCGAGTAGGCACCTTTCAAACTCCTGGACTGGCGCCCGGTCGCAAGTCTGCCATCGTAAACCACCTCCCGACCGGCCGCGACGCTGTAGAACTCCAACGCGGTATCCAGAGACTGAGGGGGGATGTCAAAGACGATGTCGTCGGATGCGGCGATCGCCGGAGCGATGAGTGGAACGGCAGCTAAGGCGAGGCAGATTGCCCGGCTGATCTGAACCGCCATCCCTCGAGAGAAAGCCTCGGCTGGGCCGCTGCATTCAAGCAATGAACAATGTCCCGTTTGAAAAATGTCGTCTAATCGTGCCCGGGATCCTTTACAATGGTGTGTCATACTCCGCCAGCCTTTGGGCGATGGCCGTTTTTATATGTTTTTCAATGGGTTAGCGATCGCGCTCCTTGTGGTGGTGTAGCTTGACGCCGTCCGAGCCCCCGCGAACGCGCCCTTGGGTGGTGCCGAAGCGAGCGGGCTACATGGCAGTCGGTAATGTCTCCGGTGGGATCGGGTTGAACCGCCCCGGGTTTGCCGGAGGCTCCAACTCCTGAGAAGGTGGAGCCTGCACGAGCAAGACGACGAACAAATTTTCGCCTGAAGTCCGCGAGCGGGCGGTGCGGATGGTGCTGGATCACGAGCGTGAGCACCCCTCGCGGTGGGCGGCGGTGGTGTCGGTCGCCACCAAGATAGGCTGCACGCCGCAGACCCTGAACGAGTAGATCCGGAAGACCGAAGTCGATGCCGGCCAGCGGGCGGGCGTGCCGTCGCCCGGCTCCTCGTCGTGGCCTTTCCGGGCTTTCAGGTGATGGTCCGCGCCGGCGCCGACCCGGCCCGCCTCGACGCTGCGCTCAAGGAGCTGCTCGCGCTGCTGGACGAAGTGCCTCATCCGCCGCCTTAAGAGCGCTCAAACACCGCTCGCCAGAATTCGCCATGGCATCCGGTGCCTTTCGTCCGGATGCTTAGATTTCGCTCAGAATGGTCCAGGTCGGGCCAATTCTAAGCAAAAACGGCCCCGAAGGGCCATCTGCAACCGTTTGAATTTCTTGAGAGATTTTGGAGCGGGCGAAGGGATTCGAACCCTCGACCCCAACCTTGGCAAGGTTGTGCTCTACCCCTGAGCTACACCCGCATCCAGGGCGCCGCGGTGTCCCCGGCGCCGATGGCCTGCATATAGCGAATGCTTCCCCCCGGACGCAAGGGGGATCGAGCAACTCTTGTGCGTCGCTGTTGAAAGATTGTCATCGAGCGCCGTGGCGCGGTGGCGGCGCACCGCCGGCCACGCCGCCACCTGGTACGGCCGAGCGCTGTTTTCCGGCGCGTTTTCAACGCCGTGCCGCGCGGTACCGCTGATCCGGCCGGCCTGTGGACAGCGGCCGGGCCGCGGCGGCGGCGGCCCCTCGCCTGCCGCCCGCCCCTCTCCGAATCCGGCCGGCCCGGATTCGCCGGAGCCGGCGGGTTTTCCAGGCACCGCCGCCGCCCTGCCTTGCGGAACCCAAGCCAACGCCGACGTTGATGCGCGGCATCTGCAAATGATTGTCAGAGGCGATCAAATATTGCCCGTCTTTTGACTTTTGCCGGTGCTTCGCCTACGCCGCGGCCATCGGGGAGTAGTCACCGCTGGTCAGCGGGGCCGCGTCAACATGCTTGCGCAATGGCGCATGGCGCGGCCAGCCGGTTCGTCGGCCCGACAAGACCGTGGCGCCACCTGTTCCATACGGACGGACGGGGTGATGGCGCCCGGTCTGTGTCCGTCGGAACCAAACGGATGTCCCCGCTCGCCATCGCGCTGCTCGCCATCACCATGTCCGTCGATTCGTTCGCTGTCTCGGTCGGGCGCGGCGCCGCCATCGGCCGGCCGCGGGTCAGCGAAGCGCTGCGGACCGGCATCGTGTTCGGCGTGGTCGAGGCGCTGGCGCCGGTGATCGGGTGGATCGCCGGCGTGGCGGCCAGCCAGTTCGTCGAGGCCATCGACCACTGGATCGCCTTCGCGCTGCTGGCGGGCGTCGGCGTTCACATGCTCTACACCGCGATCCGGACGTCGGACGCCGACGCGCCGCGCGGCAGTTCGCTGACCGCGCTGATCGCGACCGCCATCGGCACCAGCCTCGACGCCATGGCGGTCGGCGTCTCGCTGGCGCTGCTCCAGGTCGACATCGTCGTCATCGCCATCGCCATCGGCGTGTCGACGTTCGTGATGTCGTCCGGCGGCATGCTGCTCGGCTTCGCCATCGGCGAGCGTTTCGGCAAGGCGGCGGAGTTGATCGCCGGCGTCGTGCTGTGCGGCCTCGGCGTGATGATCCTGGCCGAGCACCTGACCGGGGCCTGACCGGGGCCTCACCGCGCGGCGTAAGGCGTGAAGGCGCTGCGGTTCTCGTCGACCGACAGCGCCCGGCCGATCAGCGGAAACGCCCGCTGCGGGCAGGCCGGGCGTTCGCACACCTTGCAGCCGGCGCCGATCGGGGTCGGCGCCGCCGGATCGTCGAGGTCGAGCCCTTTTGAATAGACCAGCCGGCCGGCGTGGCGGATGTCGCAGCCGAGCCCGATGGCGAAGGTCTTGCCCGGCTCGCCATAGCCGCCGAGCGCGTCGTGCACGGTGCGGGCGATCCACAGATAGGTGCGCTCGTCCGGCATGCGCGCGACCTGGGTGACGATGCGGCCGGGCTGCGCGAACGCCTCATACACGTTCCACAGCGGGCAGGTGCCGCCGGAGCGTGAGAAGTGGAAGTCGGTCGCCGACTGCCGCTTTGAGATGTTGCCGGCGCGATCCACCCGCACGAAGAAGAACGGTACCCCCGCCGCGCCCGGCCGCTGCAGCGAGCTGAGGCGCTGGCACACCGTCTCGAAGCCGACGCCGAAGCGCCGGCCCAATAGATCGATGTCGTAGCGCAGCGCCTCGGCCGCGGCGAGAAATCCGGCGTACGGCATCAGCAGCGCCGCCGCGAAATAATTGGCAAGGCCGATGCGGGCGAGCGCGTGGGTTTCGGCCGCGCCGCGCGCGGCCTCGGCGGCGAGCTGCGCAATCGCCTCGTCCATTTCGAGGAAGGCGAGCTGGGTGGCGAGCTGAAAGGCGCGCTGGCCGTCGTCGAGGCGGGCGGCAACGCCGAGCAGCCGCGCAGCGGGGTCGAAGCGGCGCTGGCCGGCGTCATCCGAGCGCTCGACGCTGACGCGCACACCGTGGCGCTGATCGAGATAGCGCGCAAGCCCGGCCGCCAGCGTCGGCGCCAGCGGCCGAATCTCGCCGGCCAGCCGCTCCGCCGCGGCGTCCAGCGCCGCGAAATGATTGTGGTGGGCGTAGAAGAAATCGCGCACCTGCTCGTAGGGCATCGGCGCGGTGAGCGTGGCGACGCCGCCCGAGCCGAGCCCCAGCTGATTGGCCATGGCGTCGGCCCGCTCCAGCGCGGTGCGATAGCGCCGATGCAGCGCCACCACCGCGCGGCCGAGCGTCGGCATCTCGGCGGCGAGCTGCTTCACCTCGCCAAGACTCACCACCGCGCCATTGGCCGGATCGGCGAACACCTCGCGCAGGTCGGCGACCAGCCGCGCCTCGTCGCCCTCGGAGAACAGCTGCACGTCGACGCCGAACACGGCGTTGACCTTCAGCAGCACCGGCACCGTGAGCGGCCGCTGGTTCTTTTCGAGCTGATTGACGTAGCTCGGCGACAGCCCGAGCGCCTGCGCCAGCGCGATCTGGGTGAGGCCGCGCTCTTCGCGCAGCCGCTTCAGCCGTCCACCGACGAACGCCTTCTTCATCGTCACCTCGTCTTCGCAAACTTCGCAAAGCGCCGGCAAATTCGGCGAATATGTTTGCCAATTCAGGAGTTACCCGGCGAACCCCGATTGTGAATATTGCGAGATGACCGGCCGAGGCAAGTGCCAACCGCGCGGTTGCCGTCCGCGGGCGGCACGCCAAGGCCCGCTTTCACTCAAGGATATTCGACCGTGAAGCTTCATTGCGTCCGCACCCACAAATCCGCCGACAACCTGCCGCGTGCCGAGCAATTCGCCTGGAAGATCGCCGAGGTGGCGACCGACCCGGTGGCGGTCGAGCCCGACGTCGCCTTGATGATCGGCAACCGCATCATCGACAACGCCGCGGTGGCCGCCGCCTCGCTGACCCGCCGACCGGTGGTGAATGCGCGGTTCCAGGCCAATGCCCATCCGTTCCGCCCCGGCGCGACCGTGTTCGGCATGTCGTTGCACCGGCGGGTGTCGCCGGAATGGGCGGCGTGGGCCAACGGCGTCGCGGTGCGCGAACTCGACTTTCACGACACCTTCCTTGCCGCCGATTATTCCCACCCCGGCGACAACATTCCGCCGGTGCTGGCGGTGGTGCAGCATTGCGGGCTCGACGGCGCGGCGCTGGTGCGCGGCCTTGCCGCCGCCTACCAGATCCAGGTCGATCTGGTGAAAGGCATCTGCCTGCACGAGCACAAGATCGACCACATCGCCCATCTCGGCCCGTCGGCCGCCGCCGGCATCGGCGCCGCGCTCGGGCTTCCGACCGAAATGGTCTATCAGGCGGTGCAACAGGCGCTGCACGTCACCACCACCACCCGCCAATCGCGCAAGGGCGAGATTTCGAGCTGGAAGGCCTACGCCCCCGCCTTCGCCGGCAAGATGGCGGTGGAGGCGGTCGACCGGGTGATGCGCGGCGAAGGCGCGCCCTCCCCGGCCTGGGAGGGCGAGGACGGCTTCATCGCCTGGATGCTGGGCGGCCCGGAGGTGTCCTACCTGGTGCGCCTGCCCGAGAAGGGCGAGCCCAAGCGCGCGATCCTGGAGACCTACACCAAGGAGCACTCGGCCGAATACCAAAGCCAGGCGCTGATCGACCTTGCCCGCCGCATGGGGCCGCGCATCGGCGATCTGTCGCGGGTGAAGAGCATCGTCATCCACACCAGCCACCACACCCATTACGTGATCGGCACCGGCGCCGGCGATCCGCAGAAGATGGACCCCAAGGCAAGCCGGGAAACGCTCGACCACTCGATCATGTACATCTTCGCGGTGGCGCTGGAGGACGGCGGCTGGCACCACGAGCGCTCCTACGCGCCGGAGCGGGCAGCGCGCCCCGCCACCGTGGCGCTGTGGCACAAGATCTCGACGGTCGAAGACTCCGAGTGGACGCGGCGCTACCACAGCCACAATCCCAAGGAGAAGGCGTTCGGCGGCCGCGTGGTGGTGAGACTCAACGACGGCCGGGTGATCGAGGACTCCATCGCCGTCGCCGACGCCCACCCGCTCGGCGCCCGGCCGTTCGAGCGCGCGCACTACATCGCCAAGTTCCGCACCCTCGCCGAGGGCATCATCACCCCCAGCGAGCAGGATCGCTTCCTGGCGACGGTCGAACGGCTGCCGACGCTGAGCGCCGACCACATGTCCGGCCTCACCGTCGCCGCCGATCCGACGCTGCTCGCCCCCAGCGACACCACCGGCATCTTCGACTGGCGCGCAACTGATGCCGCGCCGGCCGCTGCCCCGCTTTCCGCCGTCTCCGCTTGATGAGGACTGTCATGACGCAGACTCTATCGACCACCGACCCGTCGAATGCGACCGCAGCGCCCGGCCGGCCGGCCAAGAAATCGGTCGCGCTGTCGGGCGTCGTCGCCGGCAACACCGCGCTGTGCAGCGTCGGGCGCAGCGGCAACGACCTGCATTATCGCGGCTACGACATTCTCGACATCGCCGAGATCTGCACGTTCGAGGAGATCGCCTTTCTCCTGGTGCACGGCACCCTGCCGACCGCCGCGGAGCTTGCGCTGTACAAGACCAAGCTGCAGCGCCTGCGCGGCCTGCCCTCGGCGGTGCGGCGCATTCTGGAGGAGCTGCCCGCCAGCGCCAACCCGATGGACGTGATGCGCTCGGGCGTGTCGGCGCTGGGGTGCGTGCTGCCTGAGCCGGAGGACCACAACCTTCCCGGCACGCGCGACATCGCCGACCGGTTGCTCGCCTCGCTCGGCTCGATGCTGCTCTACTGGTACCACTTCGCCCAGAACGGCCGGCGCATCGAGGTCGAGACCGACGACGACAGCATCGCGGCGCACTTCCTCCACCTGCTGCACGGCCGCCCGCCGGCGCTTTCACACGTGCGGGCGATGCACACGTCGTTGATCCTCTACGCCGAGCACGAGTTCAACGCCTCGACCTTCACCGCACGCTCGATCGCCGGCACCGGCGCCGACTTCTATTCCGCCATCGCCGGCGCCATCGGCGCGCTACGGGGGCCCAAGCACGGCGGCGCCAACGAGGCTGCGTTCGAGATCCAGAAGCGCTATGTCGACGCCGACGAGGCGGAGGCCGACATCCGCCGGCGCATCAAAGCGAAAGAGGTGGTGATCGGCTTCGGCCATCCGGTCTACACCATCTCCGACCCGCGCAGCCGCGTCATCAAGGAGGTGGCGCGCCATCTCTGCGTCGAGGCGGATTCGACGCGGATGTTCCAGATCGCCGAGCGCATCGAAACCGTGATGCACGAGACCAAGAACATGTTTCCCAATCTCGATTGGTTCAGCGCCGTGTCCTACCACATGCTCGGCGTGCCGACCGCGCTGTTCACGCCGCTGTTCGTGATCGGCCGCACCTCCGGCTGGAGCGCGCACGTTATCGAGCAGCGGGTCGACAACAAGATCATCCGGCCGTCCGCCAATTACGTCGGACCGGAAGGCCGCACCTTCGTGCCATTGGAAGCGCGGGGGCGCACGGTGTCCTCGATCCGGGCCGCGTGAGGTCGCCGTGCCCTATCTGATCGCATCTGACTATCCGAACGAGACGGCGGGGGCACGCTTTCGCGCCCTCGTCGAGCGCGGCGGCATCCTCCGCCTTCCCGGCGCCCACAACGGCATGGCGGCGCTGCAGGCGCGGGCTGCCGGCTTCGAGGCGCTGTACCTGTCCGGCGCCGCGATGACGGCATCGATGGGCCTGCCCGACCTCGGCATCATCACCGTCGACGAGGTCGCCGGCTTCGTCCGCCAGATCGCCCGCGCCAGCGCGTTGCCGGTGCTGGTCGACGGCGACACCGGCTATGGCGAAGCGCTCAATGTCATGCACATGGTGCGCACCTTCGAAGACGCCGGTGCCGGTGCGGTCCATATCGAGGACCAGATCCTGCCGAAGAAGTGCGGCCACCTCAACGGCAAGAAGCTGGCCGACGCCCGCGACATGGCGGCCAAGGTCGCCGCCGCCGCCAAGGCGCGGCGTCAGCTCTATTTGATCGCCCGCACCGACGCCGCCGCAACCGAAGGACTCGACGGCGCGGTGGCGCGGGCGAAGCTCTATGTCGAGGCCGGCGCCGACGCCATCTTCCCCGAAGCGCTCGGCGACGCCGAAACGTTCCGCGCCTTCGCCGCCCGCCTGCCCGGCGTGCCGCTGCTCGCCAACATGACCGAGTTCGGCCGCACGCCGACCTTCACCGCGGCGGAGTTCGAGGCGATGGGATATCGCATGGTGATCTGGCCGGTGTCCTCGCTACGGGTCGCGGCCAAGGCGCAGGAGAAGCTCTACGCCACCCTCGCCCGCAACGGCAGCACCAAGGCGATGCTCGGCGAGATGCAGACCCGCGCCGAGCTCTACGACCTGATCGGCCTCGCCGCGTTCGAGGCGCTCGACGCCTCGATCGTGTCGACGGTGCTGCCGGGCGCCGCCGCCGCGGAGTGATCGGGCCTTGCGCGCGCCGGGGCGGCCGCCTCGGCGGGCGCAGGTGGCGGCGCGCCGGCGGCCGCAGGTCCCGCGGTCCCGGCGCGCTTGCCAAGGTGCGGCACCACCACCGGCGCCGCGCTGGCGCGGCGGCCGAGCCGGCCGGCGCGGGCCAGGGTTCGCAGCTGGTCGCGGACCCATCCCGTCATGGCGTCAGGTCCGCTCGATGTCGGCGACCGCGCGATCGAGCGCGTCGGCGATGGCGCGCGCCGCCTCGTCGGTGAGCGGCACCCGCTCCATCCGCATCCGGAGCGCGAGCTTCAGATTCTCCATGGCGCGGATCACCGGCGCCGGCACTTCGGCCCGGCTCGCACCGACCTCGGCCATGCGGACCAGCATCGCCTCCACCGTCGCGCGGTTGGCGTTGAGATAGGCTCGCCCGGCATCGGTGACGGTGTAGAGCTTCTTGCTGCCGTCGCTGTGGCCGACATCGACGAAGCCCTGCTCCTCAAGCAGCGTCAGGGCGGGATAGATGGTGCCGGGGCTCGGGCTGTAGGCGCCGTTGACCGCGGCCTCGATCGACTTGATCAGCTCGTAGCCGTGCCGCGGCCGCTCGGCGATCAGATGCAGCACGACGAGATGAAGATCGCCGTGGGCGAACAGCCGGCCCAGCCGGCCGCCGCGGCCGCGACCGTGGCCGGGCTCGCCCAATGTCGCATGATCGTCGGCGAAACCGCGCCGCATGCGGCCATGGCCGCCGCCCAATCCGTCGAATCGGGATTTGAACATTTTATCCTCCGTCAGTCCTGGTTGGTGGCGCCGCGGCCGATCGCCGCGACGATGTCTCGAACGTCGCCGGCCTGGACGCGAACGTGGGTGGTGTCGCGGACCGGCACGCCGGACACATCGCCGGATTGCCGGACCACGACGATCGGTCCCTCCGCACAACGGTCGATGCAGCCGCACGGCCGCACCTCGATGTCGGTTCGACCGCTGGCCGCCACCTCGCGCTTGAGGTCGTCGACCAAAGAGCGGTCGTTCCAACGACAGCGGCAGTCGGATCCGGCACAGACCGCGATCACTGCCCCGGCCTCGGACCCGCTTTCCGACGCCGATGAGCGGCGTTCGGCGCCGGCCGCCGCGTGCCGCCTGTGCCGGCCTGCCGCCGGCGGGGCGTCGGCCCGGCCCTCCCCCAGCGCCCTCGCCAGCCCTCTCAGCAGGGCGGCAAGGCCCGCGGAACCGCAGCCTCCCGCCCGGTTTCGCTGGTGTCCGCCGCCGTGGCGGTGTCGCCGGCGGCGCCCCATTTCGATCTGCATGATATATCCTCGTACGTTTCGATGAGATTTCGATACATCTAATCGCCATCGAAAACAAGTCTGCCGACGTCGATTTGACGCCAGCCAAGGCGCCGGCGGGCGCGGCGGGATCGGAATTGTGTTTTTGATCAAGGAGATGGCGCCAGATGGTCGCGTCAATGGCGACCGGGCGCGCCGGCCGACGCGCGCCGTCACCGAGCGCGGCGCCAGCGCGCGGGAATTCTTGTCGTTGAATCAGACGCTTAGGACGACGCCACCGTGCTCGCCTGCCCCACCAGCTCCGCGTCGGCGCAGCCGGCGACGCGGAACGGCTGCAGCCGGGAGGTCACGCCCAGCGCCGCGAGCTCGCTGCAGAGCCGCGCCAGCGCGACCTCGTCGAGCAGTGCCGGGTGGACGGTGGTGCGCAGGTCGCAGGCGACGCCGCTGGCAAGCAGGAGCTTCAGGCTGGCGCGCGCCGCCTCGCCGCTGCCGGCGACGCCGGTGATGCGGGCGTAGTCGTCGAACGGCGCCTTGATATCGAAGCCGACCCAGTCGACGAGCGGCAGCAGCGCGGCAAGCCGCTCCGGCGCCGGGCCGCCGGTGTGCAGGCCGACGCGAAACCCCAGCGCCCGCACCTCCCCGGCCGCCTCCGTCAGCGCCGCCTGAACCGATGGCTCGCCGCCGGAGAACACCACGCCGTCGAGAAGGCCGCGGCGGGCCGTAAGGAACGCCAGCACATCAGGCCACGCGACCTGCTCGGCGCCGCGCGGCGGCAGCAGATGCGGATTGTGGCAGTAGCGGCAACGCCACGGGCAACCCTGCAAGAACACCGTGGCGACGAGTTGGCCCGGCCAATCGCAGCACGACAGCCGCGCCAGCCCGCCGATGCGCAACTCAGCCAAGCTCGGTCTCAAGCTTCACCCGCCCCTCGCTGAAGCAGCGCCGCTCGGCGAACTCGCCTTGCTTGCCGCGATTGAACGACGCCACCGGGCGGTGATAGCCCATCACCCGCGTCCAGATTTCGCAAGGCTGGCGTTCGCTATCCTTCAGCTCAATGACGGGCTTGAGGTCGGCGGGAGACGGCATATGGGTCATGGCGGGCTCCAGTTCAGTTAATGGGCTGCGGCGTGCTGCTTGCGAGCGATCAGCTCGGCGTCGCATTTCGGGCAGAAAGCGTGCTCACCTTTAATGTAGCCGTGTTTGGGGCAGATCGAGAACGTCGGCGTTACGGTGAGATAAGGCAGTCGGAAGTTTTCCAGCGCCCGCCGCACCAGTGTCTTGCACGCCGCGGCGGAGGAAATGCGCTCCCCCATATAGAGATGCAGCACGGTGCCGCCGGTGTACTTGCGCTGTAGTTCGTCCTGCCGCGCCAGGGCCTCGAACGGATCGTCGGTGAACCCGACCGGCAGCTGGCTGGAATTGGTGTAGTAGGGCTGGTCGGGCGTGCCGGCCTGCAGGATGCCGGGGAAGCGCTTCCTGTCCTCCCGCGCGAAGCGGTAGGTGGTGCCCTCGGCCGGCGTCGCCTCAAGGTTATAGAGGTGGCCGGTCTCCTCCTGGAACGCGGTGATGCGCGCGCGCAGATGGTCGAGCACCCGCACCGCGAAGGCGTGGCCGAACTCCGTGGTGATGTCCTCGGCGTCCGCAGTGAAGTTGCGGATCATCTCGTTGATGCCGTTGACGCCGATGGTGGCGAAGTGGTTGCGCAGCGTGCCGAGATAGCGCCGCGTGTAGGGAAACAGCCCGGCGTCGATGTGGCGCTGGATCACCTTGCGCTTGATCTCGAGGCTGGTGCGCGCGATCTCCAACAGCGCATCGAGGCGCGCGAACAGCTTGGCGTCGTCACCGCGGCTGGTGTAGCCGAGCCGGGCGCAGTTGAGCGTGACGACGCCGACCGACCCGGTCTGCTCGGCGGAGCCGAACAGGCCGTTGCCGCGCTTGAGAAGTTCGCGCAAGTCGAGTTGAAGCCGGCAGCACATCGAGCGCACCATGTGCGGCTTCAGCTCGGAATTGACGAAGTTCTGGAAGTACGGCAGCCCGTATTTCGCCGTCATCTCGAACAGAAGCCCGGCGTTCTCACTCTCCCACGGAAAATCGGGGGTGATGTTGTAGGTCGGGATCGGGAAGGTGAAGACGCGGCCCTTGGCGTCACCTTTGGTCATCACCTCGATATAGGCGCGGTTGATGCCGTCCATCTCGACCTGGAGATCGCCGTAGGTGAAATCCATCTCCTCGCCGGCAATCACCGGAACTTGGTCGCGCAGGTCGTCGGGGCAGGTCCAGTCGAAGGTGAGATTGGTGAACGGCGTCTGGGTGCCCCAGCGCGAGGGCACGTTGAGGTTATAGACCAGTTCCTGAATGCACTGGCGCACCTCGGCGTAGGACAGTTGGTCCTTGCGCACGAA
Source organism: Blastochloris viridis (assembly GCF_001402875.1). NCBI lineage: Bacteria > Pseudomonadati > Pseudomonadota > Alphaproteobacteria > Hyphomicrobiales > Blastochloridaceae > Blastochloris > Blastochloris viridis. The sequence continues at coordinate 2,335,079 of NZ_CP012946.1, forward strand.
CGGCGCGAGATAGGTGTCGAACGAGGAAAATGCCTGGGCGCCGGCCCACTCGTTCTGCAGCGTGCCGAGGAAGTTGACGATCTGGCCGACCGCGCTGGAGAGGTGCTTCGGCGGCGCCGCCTCGACCTTGCCCGGCACGCCGTTCAGGCCCTCCATCAGCAGCGTGCGCAGCGACCAGCCGGCGCAATAGCCGGCCAGCATGTCGAGGTCGTGGATATGAAGATCGCCCTCGCGGTGGGCGCGGCCGACCTCGGGCGGGTAGACGTGCGACAGCCAATAATTGGCCACCACCTTGCCGGAAACGTTGAGGATCAGCCCGCCCAGCGAATATCCCTGGTTGGCGTTGGCGCTCACCCGCCAGTCCGCCCGGTCGAGATATTCATTGACCGAGGTTTCGACGTCGACCGCCGTCCTGGCGTCGCGGCGCAGGCGGGCGCGCTGCTCGCGATAGACGATGTACGCGCGCGCCGTGGCAAAATGGTCGGCCGAGATCAGCACCTGCTCGACCACGTCCTGGATCTGCTCGATGTGCGGTGCCTGACCCTGGAAGCGGTGGGCGAGCACCTTGATCGCCTGCTCGGCCAGCCGGGCGCTGTCCGGCCGGTCGAACTCGCCGGTTGCCTTGCCGGCGCGCTCGATGGCGACGCGGATCTTGTCGCCGTCGAACACCACCGGCTGCCCGGTTCGCTTGATGACGTTGGACGGCAGAACGACGGGATCGGCGGGGGACATGGCGCTCCTCGGCACGGAGTTTCCTCGGCAGAACGGGCGGAGGACACCGGAGGCCGTGGCCGGCAGGCGGCGACAGCCGCAGGCGCCGGTCCGCGCTCCGCCGGGACACCCCGCCCGAGGACGTCGATGCGGGAACCGAAATCGCATGGCGATCCCAGTTCGTCCTTTCGCCAAAACCCCTGCTCGAGCGAGGGCTGTTGGCGATCGGAATACGAAACGCCGGCCCAAACAGGCCGGCTTCGTACCGTGCTGCGGCAGGTCTCCTGGCTCGCGGGTCGTTGCCTTCGTCCGTCTTCCCGGAACCCTCAAGCCCCAGTGACTTCACATGGACGTCGGCTCGCCGCTCACAGTTGCGGGGGCAGCGCCGGACTTGCACCGGCTTCCCTCTTAGCCCCAGATGTTGATCATCGCGGGGACCGAGGCACTATATGCTGTAGCTTTGTCGCCTGAGTCGAGTCAAGAACGCGTCCCCCGCCGGCTGTGAACGGCGTCAGCCGGCGGTATCCACCGCCACGACCGGCCGAGCCGGGATCGGATGGTGGCGATCATCGACCGCCACCATCACGAACTGGCCATGGCCGCATAAACGCCGCGCACCGGTGCCCAGCGTTTCGGCCCACATCTCCACCGTAACCGTCATCGACGTGTTGCCGACCGCGCTGACCCGCGACACCAATTCGACGATCTCGCCTTCGTGGACGTGGGCGGTGAAATCGACTCGTTTTGCCGCGGCCAACACCACCGAGCGGCGGCAATAGCGCGTCGCCACCACGAATGCCGCCTTGCCCATGGCGGCAAGCGCGTTGCCGCCATAGAGGCTGCCGTAATGGCTGGTGTGCTCGGGAAACACCAGCTCCACCGAGCGCAGTTCAGCGTCCGGCTCCACCATCGGCGCCGGCTTGAGCTGTGGCAATTGGCCGCCGAGGCCAGCGAGTTCGCCGACCGCGACCATGTTGAACACGCCACCGCCGCAGCGGCGGCGCTCGCCGGTCAGCGGCGCCTCCGCCACCATCTCGACCTCTGCCGCCAGCGAACGGCGGCCGACTTTGACCACCCGTCCGGTCAGCTCGATGATATCGCCGAGCCGGCCGGGCGCCTTGAAGTCGATGCCGTCGCACGATGCGGTGACGAAATCGACCGGAGCGTGGCGCGTCGCGGTGATGAACGCCACCTTGTCCATGTGGGCGAGGCCAATGCCGCCGAACAGCGTGCCGTGGTGGTTGGTGTCGCCGGGAAAGACGATATCGACCAGCCGCGTGGCCCGCACCACCTGCCCCCTCATTCAGCTGCCTCCGCCCTGTTGGCGCGCATCTGCCGCGCAGCCTCCATCATGTTGACCAACGCCGGGCGAACTTCCTCCCAGCGCCGCGTCTTCAATCCGCAGTCCGGATTGACCCAGATCTGATCCGGCGACAACCGGCGCGCAGCCTTCGTCAACAGTTCTATCATCTCGGCGGTGGTCGGCACGCGGGGCGAATGGATGTCGTAGACGCCGGGACCGATCTCGTTGGGATAGTGGTAGAGCGCGAACGCCTCGAGCAGTTCCATCTTCGAACGCGAGGTTTCGATCGAGATGACGTCGGCGTCCAGTGCCCCGATCGAGTCGATGATGTCGTTGAACTCGGCGTAGCACATGTGGGTGTGGATCTGGGTGCCGTCGCGCACGCCCGCCGCGGCAAGCCGGAAGCAATCCACCGCCCAATCGAGATAGGCACGCCACTCGGCGCGGCGCAGCGGCAACCCTTCGCGCAGCGCCGGCTCGTCGATCTGGATGACCTTAAGACCCGCCGCCTCGAGGTCGGTCACCTCGTCGCGCAACGCGAGCGCGATCTGCCGGCAGACCTCGGCGCGCGGCAGGTCGTCACGCACAAACGACCATTGCAGCATGGTCACTGGGCCGGTGAGCATGCCCTTCATCGGCCGCGACGTCAGCGATTGGGCAAAGCTCGACCACGCCACCGTCATCGGTGCCGGACGGGAGACGTCGCCGAAGATGATCGGCGGGCGCACGTAGCGCGAGCCATAGCTCTGCACCCAGCCGTGCTTGGTGAAGGCGTAGCCGGCGAGCTGCTCGCCGAAATACTGCACCATGTCGTTGCGCTCGAACTCGCCATGGACCAGCACGTCGATGCCGATGTCCTCCTGCCATTTGACTGCCGCCTCGGTCTCCCGACGCAGGAAGGCGTTGTAGTCGTCCTCGCCCAGCTCGCCCTTGGCGAACGCCGCGCGTGCCTTGCGCACCTCCGCGGTCTGCGGGAACGAGCCGATGGTGGTGGTCGGAAACTGCGGCAGCTTCAGCGCCTCCCGCTGCACCGTTTGCCGCTCCGGGTAAGGGTTCGCCCGCCACGACATCCACGGCTCGACCGCCGCGGTGCGCGCCGCCACCGCCGCATCGTGCACCTTGGTCGAAGACCTCCGCGAGGCGATCGCCGCCGCCGCGTCGTCGAGCTCGCCACGCACCGCGCCGCGGCCCTGGGCCAGCGCCTTGCCGAGCACGGAAAGCTCGCCCATCTTCTGCAGCGCGAATGCCAGCCAGCGCTTGAGGTCGGGGTCGATGTCGGTCTCAAGTTCGAGATCGACCGGCACGTGCAGCAGCGAGCACGACGGTGCGAGTTCCAGGTGATCGGCACCGCGGCGGCCGACCACCGGCTCCAGCCGCGTCAGGATGGCGTCGAGATCGGCGCGCCAAATATTACGGCCGTCGATCACACCAAGCGACAGCACCAACCCGCGCGGCGCCTTGGCCAGCACATCGCCCAACTGCTCCGGCGCCCGCACCAGATCGAGATGCAGCCCGGCCACCGGCAGCGCCAGCGCGGTTTCCAGATTGCCGCCGAGCCCGCCGAAATAGGAGGTCAGCATAATCTTCAGCTTGGGCAGCGCGTAGGCGATCATGCCATAGGCTTCGCGCAGCGCCCGCCGCTCGGCGTCGGAGAGGTCGAGCACCAGGCACGGCTCATCGAGCTGCACCCATTCCGCACCATTGGCGGCCAGCCGACGCAGCACCTCGATATAGGTCGGCATCAGGCCGGCGAGCAGCGTCAGGCGATCGAAGCTGGCGTCGTGACTCTTGCCAAGCTTGAGGAAGCTCACCGGCCCGAGCAGCACCGGGCGCGTGGCAAAGCCCAGCGCTGCCGCCTCGCGGTATTCGTCGATCGGCTTGGTCGAGGCCAGCGAAAAGCTCTGCCCAGGCTGAAACTCCGGCACCATGTAATGATAGTTGGTGTCGAACCATTTGGTCATTTCGAGCGCCGGAACGCCGGATGCGTCGTGCCCGCAGCTGCAGCTGGTCTCGGCGCCCTGGCTGCCACGCGCCATGGCGAAATAGCTATCGAGCGGCACCGCGCCGCCCGACCAGCCATAGATCGCCGGCACCGCGCCGACCATCACCGCGGTGTCGAGCACGTGGTCATAAAGTGAGAAGTCGTTCGACGGGATGACGCTGACACCGCGAGCAGCCTGGCATGCCCAGCTGGCGGCGCGCAGCCCGGTGGCCGCCTCCTGGAGAGCGGTGGCGTCGATCTTGCCGGACCAATAGCGCTCCAGCGCCGATTTCAACTCGCGGCGCGGACCGATCCGCGGCACACCCAGCGTGGCGACAGGAAGAGAGAGAACAGACATTGGCTCGAACCCCAAAATGTTGGGGGCAAAGGTCGAGCGGTCGCATGCGGACGATCCACCGGCAGGCCGCCGCGGATTCGCAAGCGCACCACCGGGACACCCCGCCCAGGGACGTTATGTTGTCGCGGCAGGTCTCCTGGCTCACGGGTCGTCGCCTTCGTCCGTCTTCCCGGAACAGTCAAGTTCCAGTGACTTCACATGGACGTCGGCTCGCCGCTCACAGTTGCGGGGGCAGCTTCGGTCTTGCCGGCTCAGATGAGCTGCGGCGCACCGAATTCCCTCTTAGCTCCGGACCGATGGGGTCCAGAGAACCACGACGGGGCGGACTGTGGTCCCCGGCACGACATCGAGTCAAGCCGGGGCGGAAAATCAATTCTGCGAACCGTCCACCGGCGGCTCGCCATCGCTCGGCGAGGCAAGCGCATCGATGGTGCTGTTCCGCCGCATGTCCCAGTGGCCCGCCGCGATGAGCTGGCGGAAGCGCCGCCGCATCGCCTCGGCAGCAACGGGATTGGCGGTTTCCAGGAAATTCCGCACCGCCTCGTTTCCAAGCGTCGCCTCAAAATATCCGTCGAAGTGATGGCTCTCGACGACATCGGCGAGATGGGCGAACAGCGCCATCTGGTCGAGCGTCCAGGCGATTTCGGCGGCGCCGCGGAAACCGTGGCGCATCTGCCCTGCGATCCAGCGTGGATTGGTGGCGCGCGCGCGCATCTCGCGAGCGATCTCCTCCGGCAGGGTGCGCATCCGCGGTGCCTCGGCACGCGCCGAATCGGCGTGGTAGAGCGCGGGCGCCCCGCCGAGCATGCGCGCCGCCGCGGCAAAGCCGGCCTCGTGGGCGGCGTAGTCGGGCGCCATCAGCAGGTCGGTCTCCGGCAGGTCCTGGGTATGGACGAACGCGTCGGCGTTGGCGGCGCGCTCTTCCAGCGCAGCACGAGCGGCGGCGCCATCAGTGCTGCCGCCGTACGCGTAGGCGCTGCCTGCCAGCCAAGCATCCGCAGCCGCGGCCGCGGTGGCCGGCGTCAGTTCCTCGAGCGTTTCCGCCACCCCGACACCGTAGCGGCCCGGCGCCGGGCCGAACACCCTCGGCCCGGCGCGATCCCGAAACGGGTTTTCGGAGGACGGTTCCTCGCGCCGCGCCAGCGCCGCCACCGCCTGCTCGAACAGCACCGGCAGATTGGCAAACACGTCGCGGAACAGGCCGGAGATGCGCAACGTCACGTCGACGCGCGGGCGCCCGATCTGGGCCAGCGTCAGCACCTCGAAGCCCGACACCCGGTCGGAGGCAAAATCCCAAACCGGCACCACCCCGATCAGGCTGAGCGCCATGGCAAATTCCTCGCCCGCGGTGCGCATGGTGGCTGAACCCCACAGATCGACCACAACGTTGCGGGGATGCTCGCCATGGTCCTGCAGGTGGCGCGTCAGCAGCGCCGTGGCGAGGCACTCCCCCTGCAGCGCCGCGGCTCTGCTCGGCACCGCGCGCGGGTCGCTGGTGAAGAGGTTGCGGCCAGTCGGCAACACGTCATGCCGGCCGCGCCACGGCGAGCCGGCCGGCCCGGGCGGCACCGCCCTGCCCGCCAGCGCAGCGAGAAGCCCGGTGCGCTCGCCTGCGGCACAGGCCGCGAACGGCATGGCCGCGAGCGGCCTGTTGAAGCTGTCGTCGTCCTCCGGCAGCGCCGGGACGCGGCCGAACACGTGAAGGCCGTCGGGAAACAGCGAATTCTTGACGTCGCAGACGAAGGCGTCGAGCTTCACCACCGCCTCGCGCGGTGCCATATCGGCGTTCAGGCCGCTATCGCGGTCGAGCCCGGTGTCCTGCGCCGCCTTGAGGATGTCACCGGCCAGCCGTTCGCGCCGCCGCGGGTCGAGCCCGTCGGCGTTGGAGTATTCGTCAAGCAGGCGCTCGACGGTTCTGAGGCCCGGCGGCAGCGGGCCGCGCCGCTGCGGCGGCGTCATGTGGCCGATCGTCACCGCGCCGAGCCGACGCTTGGCGGTGGCGGCCTCGCCGGGATCGTTGACGATGAACGGATAGATCACCGGCGTTGGGCCAACCAGCACGTCCGGCCAACACCCCCCCGACAGCGCCACCGATTTGCCCGGCAGCCATTCCAGCGTGCCGTGGGCGCCGATGTGGACCAGCGCGTCGATGGCGGCGATGTGGCGAAGCCACAGATAGAACGCGACGAACGAATGACGCGGCGATCGGCGCGGATCGTGATACTCGGCCGCGCGGTCGGCCCGCGCGCCGCGATCGGGCTGCACGGCGACAATCGCGTTGCCGCACCGCGTGGCGCGAAACCGGAAGACACCATTCTCAACAATGGGGTCAGACTCCGGCGGCCCCCATTGCGAAGCCAGCTCGGCCGCCAACGCCGGATCGATGCAATCGAGCGCGGCGCGATACTCGGCCAGCGGCCAGTGCATCGTCGCGGCGGTGAGCCGGTCGATCAGCGTGCCGTGGTCGGGCGGCAGGTCGCCAATCCGATAGCCTGTCTCCGCCAGCAGCCGCAGAATCTCGACGGCGCTTTCCGGTGCGTCGAGGCCGACCGCGTGGGCGATCTGATCGTCCCGCCCCGGATAGGCCGACAGCACCAGCGCCAGCGCACGCTCGGCGGCGAGTTTGCGCCGCAGCCGGATGACTGCAAGCGCACGCGCGACAACCGCCGTGACCCGCTCGGCATGAGCGGCGTGGCGGACGCGGGCGAAGCCGAGCTCGGGATCGAGCGGCTGCGGCTCTTTGAACGAGACCACGCCCGCGAACACCCGGCCGTCGATTTCCGGCAGCACAACATGAATGGCGAGATCGGGCGGCGACAGGCCACGCTCCGACCCCTCCCAGGCGGCGCGCGAGGACCCCGCCAATGCCACCTGCAGCACAATGGCATCGACCGCCTCGAACGGCGAGCCATCGGCGTCACGTGCCGAGAATGCGGTGGCGTTGACGATCACCTCCGGCCGGATGTGCTGAAGCTCCCGACGCAGCCAGCGGTCGGTGGCCGCCGCCTTGAGGCTGTCGACGAACACCCCGACCGGCCGGACGCCGCGCGCAGCGAACTCCGTCATCAGCCGATCGACCGGTTCAAGGTCGTCGGCAAGGACGAAGGCGCGGTAGAACACCACAAGCGCGCGGGGCGCCTCGCCGGGCACCGGCGGCTTGACGGGACGCGCATCAGGATCGCCGGGGAAATAGCCATGGGCCGGCAGCGCCGCCACCGCCGGCAGTGGCGCAGCGGAAAAGCCCGCGGCGCGTGACAGTTCGGCGAGTGCGGCCTCCGCCGCCCGCGCGCCGCCGATGTCGCACAGCGCCTGAAGCCGCCGCAGCACCGCGACGGGCAGGTTGGAGGCGTCGTCCAGCCGAGGATCGGCGCGGCCGTCGCCTGGCACGATCGCGAGCTTGATGCCGCGGGCGTCCGCCACTGCCCGCACCTGCTCGACGCCATAGCGCCAGTAATCGAGCCCGCCGAGCAGGCGGATCAGGATTGCGCGGGCGTGAACAAGCGTGTTCTCAACATAGAGATCAACCGACAGCGGATGCGCGAGGCGAGCAAGATTGGCGAGCCTCAGCGAGGGCAGCGTGGAGCATCCGCCCACCTGATCGGGCGGGTCGGATGCTCCACGCGTCTGTTCTATCGCATTTTCTCTCGCAAAACCGGTATCCACTTTTGCGGAAATAGCTCGCGCACGGCCGGCCTGCCAGCCGGCGGCAAAGGCGCAGAGGTCACTGTCGGCGAACGACAGCACGACAAGATCGGCCGGCGATTGCCTCAAGTCCTCGGCAACCGCCGCCTCTTCCAGCCCGTGCGTCTCGCGCAGCAGGATGTGCATCAGGCCTCCTGCAGCACCCTTGTCACCGCAGCGTGGTCGAAGCCCTTCTCGCCGATCACGACGAGGCGCGAGGCGCGAGCCTCGTGCGGCGCCCAGGCGCGGTCGAACTGCGCCCGCACCCGCGTGCCGACGCCTTGCACCAGCAGCCGCATCGGCTTTCCCGCCACCGCCACATAGCCCTTCGCGCGCAGCACGCCGTGGTCGCGGGCAACGGCCTCGACCTTGGCGACGACGGCCTCGACGCTCGAATGCGCGGGCAGCGTCACGTCGATGGTCTCGAAATCGTCGTGGTCGTGGGCGTCGTGGTGCTCGTGGTGGCTCGGGCGGGCGTCGAGGTCCTGTTCCGCCGCAGCGTTGATGCCGAGAACGATGCGCGGGTCGACCCGGCCTTCGGTTGCCTCGATCACCGGGATGCGGCGCGGGCTCTCCGCCTGAATGATGTGGTGGGCCCTGGCCAGCGCCTTGCTCTCGACGAGGTCGACCTTGTTGAGGATGACGAGGTCCGCACAGGCGACCTGGTCCTCGAACACCTCCCCGAGCGGGGTGTCGTGGTCGACGCTGGCATCGGCCCGGCGTTGCGCCTCGACCGCCTTGAGATCGGGGGCAAATCGGCCGTCGGCGACCGCCTCCGCATCAGTGACGGCGATGACGCCGTCAACGGTGATGCGGGTGCGCAAATCCGGCCAGTCGAACGCCTTGAGCAGCGGCTTGGGCAGCGCGAGGCCGGAGGTTTCGATCAGGATGTGCTGCGGCGGCTCCGGGCGCGCCAGCAGCGCCGAAATGGTCGGCACGAATTCGTCGGCGACCGTGCAGCACAGGCAGCCATTGGTCAGCTCGACGATGGCATCCTCGGGGCAGTTGGCGTCCGAGCAGCCCTTCAGGATCTCGCCGTCGACGCCTACGTCGCCGAACTCGTTGACCAGGATGGCGAGCCGCCGCCCGTGAGGCGCTGTGATGAGATGGCGGATCAGGCTGGTCTTTCCGGATCCGAGAAAGCCGGTGATGATGGTGACGGGGATCTTCTCGATCGACATGGGGGCTCCTAGCTTTGCCGGGCGATACGCGGACCGTGCGCGATATCTCTTTGGCCGTCATCGACGGCCTGGACGCGCCCCTCTATCAGGCGGACGCTGCGGGTTGCCACGCTGCGGCGAAACAGCGGGTCATGGGAAACGATGATCATGGCCTGCGGCAGCCCATGGAGGATGCCAATCAGGCGCTCGCGGGTCGGCTCGTCGAGGGCGTTGGTCGGCTCGTCGAGCAGCAGCACCTGTGGCTCCATCGCGAGCACTGCCGCAAGCGTGACCAGCCGCTTCTCGCCGCCGGACAGCTTATGGGTGACACGGTCGCGAAGGTGTGACAGCCGCAACTCGTCGAGGACACGCGCGACGATGGCGGCGGCCTCACCCCGGCTGTGGCCAGTGTTCAGCGGACCGAAGGCGACGTCCTCGGCCACGGTGGGACAGAACAACTGGTCGTCGGGGTCCTGAAACACCAGCCCGGCGCGGCAGCGAACCTCGTGGAAATCGCGTTCGGCACGGCGCTCGCGCCCGAACGCGACCACGGTTCCGACCTGCGGCAGCAGGAGGCCGACCAGGATCTGCAGCAGCGTGCTCTTGCCGGCGCCATTGGCGCCTTCCAGGCACAAACGCTCACCGGTGGCGAGCGCAAGATCGGCGCCGCTCAGCACCTCCGGCTGGCCGGGATAGGCGAACGAGAGGTTCCGCGCCTCAAGCAACAACGCCACCGCAAGCCTCCAGCACGATGAGACCGAGTGTCAGACCGGAAAACACGGCCGCGAACGCAACGTCGCCCGCCGTCAAATTCCCGCCCGTTTCGAGCGACAGCCGGCCGGAAAAGCCGCGGCAGCGCATGGCATTCAAGATCCGCTCGGAGCGCTCCAGCGCCCGCACCAGCATCATGCCGATCAGATAGCCGAAGCTGACATAGGTGTGCCGCGAATTGGTCGGCCGAAAGCCGCGCGCGCGCATGGCGGTGCGCAGCCTTTGGTACTCCTGATCGAGCACATCGACATAGCGCACGGTGAACAACAGCAGGTGCACCAGCCGTTCCGGCATGTTGAGGCCACGCAGCGCACGCGCCAGCACGGTCGGCTCCAACGTCGACAACAGCGCCATCGCCATCATCACCACGGCATTGGCCTTGAGCGCGATGGTGGCAGCCCGGCCCAGACCCTCCCATGATGCGGCAAAGCCGACCAGCTCGAACGCCGGCGTGCCGGGCACGGTAAACGGCAGCATCGCGATCATCACCACGATGAAGCTATCCATCGCCACCACACGGCGAAGGGTGCGACCGACCGGCAACCGCGCCAGCAGCATCGCCACGACCGCGCCGGCCAGAGCGAGCGCCAGCACGTCAAGACGCGCCAGCACCACAACCACGATGGCGAACGCCGCCACCGCGACAATGCGCAGCCGCGCATCACGACGCGCGATCGGCCCATGGCCGATCGCAGGATCGAGCAAGCCCACGGTGGCGGCGGACCTCACGACGCGCCCCATCACGGCGCTCGTGGGCGGCGGCGGGCCGCAACGAAGAACCATAGCCCGAACAGCCCGACGATGTAGCCGATGCCGCCGAGAATGGTCTGGAGATCGTTCTTTTCCTTGTAGGCGATGAGTTCGCGCCGCAGCGGACGGATTTCGTTACGGATCAACTCGGCAAGCTCGCTGCGCTCGACTTCGCTCAACGCCGCAGCATCGGCCGTCGCCGGCGTGACCGCGCTCGAGATCGCAGCATTCTGAGCTTCGACAGCCGCCGGCGAGCCTGTCGGTTCGGATATGCGACTTCCGCCCTTCGCCAGCGACGCCGGCAACTCGGCCTTCTCAAGCCGGATCTCGGCGACATGGCCGGCGCCGAGGTCGGCGCGGAAGATGTGAGTGACCGCAGCCTGCGGCTCGAACACGAACGTGCCGTCCTGCTTGGTGCGAACCTCGCCGAGCTTGGCGCCGTCCTCGCCGAACACCTCGACCAGCACATTCCTGGCTGGCTCGCCATCGGAGAAGCCGATCTCGCCTTCGATGCGCTCGCCGCTGGCATAGACGCCGGCCACCACCTTGTGCGCCAGCGCCGGCGCGTGGCTGCTGAGCGCCAGCGACAGCGCCAGAACGAGGGTTGCTGCAATGTTGTGCATGATCGCGATCCTATCGGACGGTCGCCGGGGATGAGAACAGTTCCGGCTTGACCCGCCGCGCCAGCAGCACCGCCGCGCCGGTCAGCAACGCCTCGATGGCCATCACCGGAAGGTGCGCAAAGAACACGAGCTTGGCGGCCGGGATGAACTCGTCGCCAGAGGCGGCGAGCGCGATGCCGACGGCGAGCGTGGTGAACGCGATCGCCAGCGCGCCACCGACCGCGCCCCAGATCGCCGCCACGGCCGGCGAGCCGGCGACAATGCCCGGCCGGCAAAGGTAGAACACCAGCACCGCCGGCAGCGCGATGTTGAGGGTGTTGACGCCGAGCACGGTCAGACCGCCGAAGCCGAAGAACACCGCCTGCAGCAACAGCCCGACGAACAAAGCCGGAAAGGCCGCCCAGCCCAGCACCAGCCCGGCAAGGCCGTTGAGGATGAGGTGGACGCTCGATGGCCCGATCGGAACGTGGACGAGCGAGGCGACGAAGAACGTCGCGCTGAGCACCCCGGCAGCCGGAATCTTGTCGGTCGGCATCTGCCGCAAACCGATCCCTACTCCGACCACTGCGAGCGCGGTGCCGGCTGCCACGACGGGCATCGACAATGCGCCATCGACGATATGCATGTGACCACCCTCTCAGGCCGTAATATCGAGCCTCGCCCACCCGTGGCGGCGCGAAAACCGTGTCAGCGTTTTAAGTCGTGCGGGATGGCAGGGGCCGACCGCGCCATCCCGCTCCGCCTCATTTCACGTCGTAGGCACGCACCCACAGCACCGCGTCTTGCGACAGCGGCTTGCCGTCGTGCTGCTTGGCCGAGCCGCTGCCGAGCGCGGCGAAGCCCCAGAAGCCGGCCTTCGGGAGGCCGAAGGTGAACACGCCGTTGGCGTCGGTAATGGCGACCACCGCGCCGCCGGGGGGCGGCGATGCCTTCGCCTTGCCCGGTTTGCGGGCGGCGATGTCGGGCTCGGCCGCGAGGTATTCGATCTCGATTTCCGCGCCGGCGACCGGCTTGCCCTCTGACAACACCACGCCGGAAAACGTGGAGCCGGCGAGGATATTGGTCGGCTTGTTGAGCGGCACGATTTCGGTGGCGAGTCCGACCGGCTCGTTCCAACCGCCCGGCACACCGCCCTGGTTCACGAACGATTTGGTGATCTGCTGGATGAACTTGCCTTCGCTCTTTTCCAGGTAGGGCGCCGGCACCAGCACGAAGATGTAGTCGCCGAGCCGCCGCACCGGCACCTTGGCCTCGAAGCCAGCCGCAGCATTTTCGGCGCCGCGAAAGCTGATCGGGGAGAGCTTGGCAAGAAGGTCCGTCTTCTCACCCTTGTGGATGACGAAGAACTCCAGCGGCTTGCCCATGTCCATGGCGTGACCGTTGGCGAACGGATGCCAGAATGCCAGCAGCAGCGGAATCTCGCCGGCCTTCTCGAGATTGACCTCCGGCGTATAGACGAGCTGAAAATGGGCCTTGGCGGGAGTCGCGGCGCATGTCGCCAGCGCAGTCGCCGCCAATGCGGCTTTCAAAACCTTCACGATAAAAGTCCCCCAACGCGGGCCGCGTCGCGGCCCTTGCACCGAAAGGAGACGCTTGGGAGATCAGCGGCGCACACGGACGATCAGCGCCCGTGGTGCTGCACGACGCTCACCCCGGCGTCCGACGACAGTCCGCTCGCGTATGAGCGGGTGTGGCAGGTCTCCTGGCTCACGGGTCATCAGGTCGCCGAACCTTCCCAGCCCGTCCGGGCCAGTGGTCGTTCTCGGCGATCTTCACCGCTTACAGTTGCGGGGGCAGCCTCGGATTTGCCGCGCAAGCGCGACGCACCGCGTTCCCTTTTCATCCCGTCCGGAGTCGCCGGAGCGGGAACCACATCTCAACGTAGCCAATAAACTCGAGGATGTCGACAGCGCCGCCACAATTTTCAGCGCGCCTTTCAGCGCGCCGGCAAACTACATTAAAATAAAACAACACCCCAGCGGCGCAGATCAACGTGCCGCCGGCCCTGAATACGGACGTACCGAACGGAAACAGCAAAAAAACAGCCGCGTAACCTTCGCTCGTTTTACGGCGGCCGCCGGATCGCAGGCCGCCGGCCGCACGCTGCGCCGCGAATGGCCGTGCCCGGCCCCGTCCACGGAGCGCTTGAGTTCCTGCGTTGGGATCTGAGCCGTGCCGGCCCGAACGGCCGGTTCGGGCACCAGCGCCGGCTGTCGCCGCCGCCATCGGCGGAAAGCCCGCCACGCGGAACCCGCGCCGATGCGCACGCTTCACCGGGAGCACCGCGCGCTGGGCGCGATTCGTTCCCGGCCAGCCGATATCGGGCAACGCGAGCTGTCATTTTCGGCGCAACCCCTCGAATTCAGGACTGGGCCGAGCGGGCGCATGCAGGAGAAACCACCGGCGGAACGCGCGGGACTCGCAAGCGCACCACCGGGACACCCCGCCCAGGGACGATATGATGTCGCGGCAGGTCTCCTGGCTCGCGGGTCTCAGCCTTCGTCCGGTCTTCCCAGGGTTCGTTACCCCAGTGACTCGACGTGGACGTCGGCTCGCCGCTCACAGTTGCGGGGGCAGCCCCGGATTTGCCGATTCCTTCCGGAGATTCGGCGCGCCGGATTCCCTCTTAGCTCCGGGCCATCAGGCTCGCAGAACCACGACGCCGGGAATGTGCCCCCCGCCGCGAGCCCAAGTCAACCATCCTGCAGCCGGAACGGGCACTACCATGTCGGCGCCCGGCTCGGGCATCCGCCAATCCGGCAAAGCCGAGTGGGAGCCGTAAGCTCCTACGCTGCCGAGATTATCGACCGAAAAATCGGCTCGCCTTTGCGGAAGGTGCTCTAAATCACGTAATCGAAGGCGTCGTAGGCGTCGCGGTCGAGGGTCTGGTCCATGGCCGACGCCGGATCGGGACACCCAGCCGGCCCCACCGGCCGCGCCGGCACGCCCGCCACCGTGGTGTTGGCCGGCACCGGGCGCAGCACCACCGAGCCGGCGGCGACGCGGGCGCAGCGGCCGATCTCGATATTGCCGAGGATTTTGGCGCCGGCTCCGATCAAGACGCCGCGTCGGATCTTGGGGTGGCGGTCGCCGGTCTGCTTACCGGTACCGCCGAGCGTGACGCCCTGCAGAATCGAAACGTGATCCTCGATCACCGCGGTGGCGCCGACCACAAGGCCAGTGGCGTGGTCGAGAAAGATGCCCTCGCCCATCGGCACCGCCGGGTGGATGTCGGTCTGGAACACCTCGGACGACCGGCTCTGCAGATAAAGCGCAAAGTCGCGCCGGCCGCTACGCCACAGCCAATGCGCCAGACGGTGGGTCTGGATGGCGTGAAAGCCCTTGAAATAGAGCAGCGGCTCGATCGCCCGCGTCGTCGCCGGGTCGCGATCCAAAACGGCCCTGAGGTCGGCGCGCACCGCCTGACCGATCGCCGGATCGGCAGCAAACGCCTCGCTGAAGGCGTCATAGAGCAGCCGATCGGGCAAGGACGGTCCGGCGAGCCGCCCCGACACCCGCCGCGCCGCCGCATCCTCGACCGAGGTGGCGTGAAAGACCGTCGGAACGACCAGCCCGCCAAGCTCCGGCGAGGCACGCAGCACCGCTTCGGCTTCCTCCCGTACCGCGGGCCACAGCACATCGTCGCCCGTCGGCAAGGATCGCACCGTCGCGACGAACGGTCTCGGCGTCATTTGCATCACACCGCTCCCACGGCAACGAGTTCGTACACACGCTTTGCGGAAAATCGCATCAAATTCCCGGAAACGACGTTGTCGAAAATCCTCGCTCGAAACGGGGATGTTCGGCAAGCAGACTCCGGTTGCGAACCTGATCGGGCCGCAATACTGCACCATCGAGCCGCAGCGCACTGGTTTCGTCAAGAAAACGCCATGCCATTTTGCTGCGCCTGCTTAGGTTTCCGTTCTACCGGACGTCGCAGTCACAGATACGAAATTCTCCGGCCGTCAGACGCCACGATCGCTGCGGCGCCTCGCCGCGCCGGCACTGCCGAGCGCGCTCTCCGCAGCGCTGCCGAGGCATGGCTTCGAAATGTCAGGGAGCGCTCCTGTCGCGTGGGTTCTTCGTCGCCGGCGGCACCGGCAATGCGGTGGTGGCCTTGATGCGCTCCATCGCAAACCGCGAGGTGACGTTCTTCAGCGGCACGACGCTGATCAGGCGCTTGTAGAACTCGTCATAGGCCGCCATGTCCGCCACCACCACCCGCAGCATGTAATCGACGTCGCCGGCCATGCGGTAGACGTCCATCACCTCCGGGATCGCGACGATGGCACTGGCAAAGGTCTCCAGCCATTCCTTGGAGTGGTCGCCGCTCTCGATCGACACGAACACGGTGAGGCCGAGGCCGATCTTCTCCGGCGACACCAGCACCGCGATCAACGCCGTCGGCACCGTGCCTGCGAAGAAAGAGCCCAGCGCGACAACGCCGAAGCGGCTGAGGCCGGCGGCGAACAGCTTGTGCGAGTTGCCGTAGCGCACCTTGTCGATGACGACATGGTCGCCAACCTTCAGCAGCGTCCACAGCGTCGCCGAGATTGCGCAGTCTAGACATTCGAGACGTCACGACCGTGCCGCCCATTTCGGAAGACATTGCGCCACGGCTCATTTGGCGGTAGCCGCGGAGGGCTTTGGTGCGCAGAGGGAGACTCGTGCTTCCAGCTGGCGCAGCGCAGCCATTTCATTCTTCAAGGCGGCGAAAAAGAGAGAGCATCGCCCCACGCACCTTCACTGTCAGCCGCCCTTCACCGTCAGCCGCGCGTCAGCGCGCCGGCGTTGCCGAGCACACTGTGCCGTCGATGACGCCACGGGCCTTGAGATCGGCGATCTCGTCGGGGCCGAGACCAAGCAGTCCGCTCAACAGCGCCTCAGTGTCGGCGCCGAGCAGCGGCGGCGACCGGCGATAGGACACCGGCGTTTCCGACAGCCGGATGGGATTGGCCACGACCTTGACCTCGCCCGCCAGCGGATGCGGGATGGTGGCGGCAAGGCCGCGATGGCGCACCTGCTCGTTCTCGAACACCTGGTCGAGGCGGTTGATCGGGCCGCACGGTACGCCGGCCGCTTCCAGCGCGGCGATCCAATCCGGGGTGGTGCGGGTGGCCATCACCAATCGCAGCCGCGCGACCAGGTCGTCGCGGTTGCGCACCCGCTCGACATTGGTCGCGAAGCGCGAGTCGTCGGCGAGTTCCATGCAGCCGGCGGTGGCGCAGAAGCGTCGGAACTGGCCGTCATTGCCGACGGCGAGGATGACATGGCCATCGCGGGTGGCAAACGCCTGGTAGGGTACGATGCTGGGATGGGCATTGCCCATGCGCTTCGGCACAACGCCGCCCACCAGATAGCTACTGGCCTGGTTGGCCAGCACCGCGATCTGGACGTCGAGCAACGCAAGGTCGATGTGCTGGCCCTGGCCGGTGCGATCGCGATGGGCCAGCGCGGCCAGCACCGCCACCGTGGCGTAGAGCCCGGTGAACACATCGGCGAGCGCCACCCCCACCTTCATCGGTTCGCCGTCGGCGTCCCCGGTCAGGCTCATCAGCCCGCCCATGCCCTGGACCAGGAAGTCGTAGCCGGCACGGCTCGCCAGCGGGCCGTCCTGACCGAAGCCAGTGATCGAGCAATAGACCAGGTTCGGCCGCACCGCGCGCAAGGACGGATAGTCGAGGCCATATTTGGCAAGGCCACCGACCTTGAAGTTCTCCAGCACCACGTCGCACTGCGCCGCCAGCCTGCGGATCAGCGCCTGCCCCTCGGGATGGGTGAAGTCGACGGCAAGCGACTGCTTGCCGCGGTTGGCGGCGATGAAATAGGCGCTCTCGCCGGTGTCGTTGCCTGCGGCATCGCACAGGAACGGTGGCCCCCAGTGGCGGGTGTCGTCGCCCTCGCCCGGTCTCTCGATTTTGATGACCTCGGCCCCGAGGTCGGCCAGCATTTGGCTTGCCCAGGGACCGGCCAGCACCCGGCTGAGGTCGAGAACACGAAGATGCGACAGCGCCCCGGTCATCCCCGCCTCCGCTTTATGCCGAGAACGCCTGTAGCCCGGTCTGGGCCCGGCCGAGGATCAGGGCGTGGACGTCCTGGGTGCCCTCGTAGGTGTTGACCGTCTCCAGATTGACCATGTGGCGGATGACGTGGAACTCGTCGGCGATGCCGTTGCCGCCGTGCATGTCGCGGGCGACGCGGGCAATATCGAGCGCCTTGACGCAGTTGTTGCGTTTGATCAGCGATACCCCCTCCGGCGCCCAGGTGCCTTCGTCCATCATTCGGCCCACCCGCAGCGCCGCCTGCAGCGCCAGCGTGATCTCGGTCTGCATGTTGGCGAGTTTCAGCTGGATCAGTTGTGTCGCCGCCAGCGGCCGGCCGAACTGCTTGCGGTCGAGGGTGTACTGGCGCGCGGCGTGCCAGCAGAATTCGGCGGCGCCGACCACGCCCCAGGCAATGCCGAATCGCGCCTTGTTGAGGCAGCCGAACGGCCCGCCGAGCCCCGTCGCGCCCGGCAGCAGATTTTCCTCGGGCACGAACGCCTCGTCGAGCACCACCTCGCCGGTGACCGAAGCGCGCAGGCTGAGCTTGCCCTCGATCTTCGGGGTGGAGAAACCGCGCGTGCCGCGCTCGACCACGAAGCCCTTGATCTTGCCGTCGTGGGCCTCCGACTTGGCCCAGACCACAGCAATGTCGGCTATCGGGCTGTTGGTGATCCACATCTTCTGGCCGCTCAGCTGGTAGCCGCCGTCGACCTTGCGCGCAACGGTGCGCATGCTGCCGGGATCGGAACCGGAGTCGGGCTCAGTGAGGCCGAAACAGCCGACGATCTCGCCCTTCGCCAGCCGCGGCAGCCAGCGGATTTTCTGCTCCTCGCTGCCATAGGCATAGATCGGATGCATCACCAGCGAGGACTGCACGCTCATCGCCGAGCGGTAGCCGGAATCCACCCGCTCGACCTCGCGGGCGATCAGGCCATAGGCAACGTGGCTGACCCCGGCGCCGCCATAGGCCTCCGGCAGGGTCGGCCCCAGCATGCCGAGCGCACCCATTTCAGACATGATCTCGCGGTCGAACCGCTCCTCGCGATAGGCGGTCAGCACCCGCGGCTGCAGCTTGTCCTGGCAATAGGCTCGCGCCGAGGCGGCGATCAGCCGCTCGTCCTCGGTCAGTTGCTCGTCGAGAAGGAAAGGATCGTCCCAGCGGAACGTCTGCACGGCGTCGCCTCCCGGATATTGTTGCCCCGCCGCCGGCGGGTGTTCGCGCACAGTGCCTGAGCCGGGCCCTCATGCAAAAAATATCTTGTGTATATGCGCGATAACGTTCCCTTATATCGCGGCATCGCACATTCCGAGGCCCGATGGTCGACACCCGCCAGCTGCGCTATTTCATCAGCATTGTGGAGCAGGGCTCGCTGTCGCGCGCCGCCGAGACACTGCACGTCGCCCAGCCAGCGCTCAGCCTCCATCTCAAGCGGATGGAGGAGGAGTTCGGCTGCCAGCTGGTGCTGCGGACCAGCCGCGGCGTGGTGCCGACCGAGAGCGGCCAGCGCCTCGCCCAGCGTGCCCAGGAGGTGCTGGAGACCATCCACCGCCTTGCTGACGAGGTGCGCGGGCTGGAGGCGGTGCCGACCGGCCCGGCAGTGATCGGGGTGCCGACGTCGCTCGGGCCAATCCTCACCGTGCCGCTGGTCAAGCTGGTGCGCGAGCGCTGTCCCGAGGTGCGGCTGCGGGTGGTCGAGGCACTGTCGGGCCATATGCAGGACTGGGTGCTGAGCGGGGAACTCGATCTCGCGGTAGTGTTTGGCGAGGCGCCGCCGCCCGGGCTCAGCGTGCGGTTCCTCGCCCGCGAAAGCCTGTGCCTGGTCGGCCCGTGCGACGACGCACTGACGCGCGGCCGGACCGAAATCGACCTCGACGGTGTACTCGACCTGCCGCTGATCCTGCCGGGCCTGCCGCACGGGGTGCGGGCGGAGGTCGAGCGGGTCGCCATGCGCCGCCGCCGCCCGCCCAACGTCATCGTCGAGCTCGACTCGCTCGACCAGATCAAGACGCTGGTCGCCGACGGCGTCGGCTACACCCTGTTGTCGCCACGCTACGCCGGCCACGGCGCAATCGTCACTCGGCTTGCCATCGTGCCAGTGGTGCGCCCCAGCGTCGAGCGCACCATCTCGCTGGCGCACGCCGCCAGCCGACCGCTATCCATTGCCGCCCGAGCGGTCAACGACCTCCTGCTCGACCTCGTCGCCCGCCACACCTGCGACGGGCGCTGGGTGTAAGGCTGGCTGCGATCATGGTTGCCCCGCGTCGTCCCCTTCTGCCCGCGTCGCTGCGCCGGACCTGGCTGTGGGCCAGCCTTGGCGCCCTGGCCGGGGTGGCGGTGATGGTGTTCGCCTATGATTGGGCTCGCACCGCAGCGATCGAGGACGCCCGCACCCGCGGCGCCCAACGCCTCCGGCTCTACTCTGCCACCATCCGCACCGCGATTGACCGCTATTCCTACCTGCCCACCATCCTGGCGATGGACCCGGAATTTCGCCGGGTGTTGAGCCACCGCTCGCCCGAGGCGGTTGCGACCGCCAATGTCCGGCTGGAGAAGATCAACGTCGCCGCCCGGTCGGCGAACCTTTACGTCATGGCGCCCGACGGCGAGACCATTGCCGCCAGCAACTGGAACTCGCCGCTGTCCTATGTCGGGCAGAACTACGGGTTCCGCCCCTATTTCACCGACGCCCGCGCGCTCGGCGCCGGTCGCTTCTTCGGGGTGGGGCTGACCACCCGCCAGCCCGGCTATTTCCTAGCTGCAGCGATCCGCGACGGCGCCGGCACCTTCCTCGGCGCTGCGGTGGTCAAGGTCGACCTCGAAGGGCTGGAGCACGATTGGGCGCTGGCCGGCGAACACGTCTATGTCACCGACCACAACGGCGTCGCCATCCTCGCCAGCGTGCCGGCGTGGCAGTACACTATCGAGGCAAGAATCGACGACGCCACGGCGGCACGGCTGGCGATCGCCCGGCGCTACGGTGTCCGGCAGATCCGCGAAATGAGCCTCGTCGACCTCGGCGCGCTCGGCGAGGGGGCGCGGCGCCTCATGCTCGGCGAACGCGCCTTCCTCGCCCAACGCCAGCCGGTGCCGGGCGAGAACTGGCAGATCCATTACCTCACCGGCTGGGACACCATTTCCGACAAGGCGCGCGCCACCACCGCAATGGCCGGGTCTGGATGGGCGGTGGCCGTGCTGTTCCTGCTCTATCTGCGCCAGCGTCGGCTCGGCATCCGCGCACGTGCCGATGCCCAGGCCGCGGTCGAAGCGGCGCTGCGGCAGGCCCGCGACGATCTCGAGCGCACGGTCGAGATCCGCACCGCCGCGCTGCGCGCAGAGGTGGCCGAACGCGAGAAGACCGAGCGCCATCTGCGCGCCACCCAGGACGAGCTGATTCACGCCGGCAAGATGGCGGCGCTCGGCCAGATGTCGGCGGCCATGGCGCACGAAATCAATCAGCCGCTGACGGCGCTGCGCACTTTTTTGGCGAGCACCCGCATCTTCGCCGAGCGCGGCGACCAGGCCAGCCTGTCGGCCAATTTTTGCATGATGAACGAACTGGCGGAGCGGATCGCCAAAATCACCCAGCATCTCAAGGTGTTCGCCCGCAAGAGCCCGATCCTGTTCCAGACGGTCGATCTCTCCCAGGCGCTCCAGCGCGCCCTGTTCCTGCTCGACGGCCAGATCCGGGCGGCCGGGGTCGACGTCGAGCTGGCGCTGGATCCGGCGCCGCTGGCTGGGGATCTGCTGCGTCTGGAGCAGGTCTTCGTCAATCTGATCCGCAACGCCCTCGACGCCATGCAGGGCTCGCCGCGCCGCCGGCTGGCAATCCACCTCGCCGCCGAGGCGGGCTGGTGCGTGACCCGCATCGCCGATTCCGGGCCGGGCATCGACCCGGCGGTGATGGACCGCCTGTTCGAGCCGTTCTTCACCACCAAGTCGGTCGGCGAAGGGCTGGGCCTCGGCCTGTCGCTCTCCTACGGTATCATCCGCGACATGGGCGGGACGATCCACGCCGAGAACATCGCAGCCGGCGGCGGGGCGGCCTTCATCATCCGCCTGCCGCTCGCCGGCCAACCGGGCGAGGCGACATGACCGAACGCGGCCGGGTGCTGTTCGTCGACGACGAGGGGGCGATGCGGCTGGCGGTGAGCCAGTGGCTGACGCTCGCCGGCTTTCAGGTGAGCACGTTCGCCAGCGTCGAGGCGGTGCTGGCGAAGATCAGCCGCGAGTTCGACGGCGTCGTCATCTCCGACGTCAAGATGCCCGGCCGCGACGGGCTCGATCTGCTCGGCGTGGTGACGCAGCGCGACCCCGACCTGCCGGTGATCCTGGTCACCGGCCATGGCGACGTGCCGCTGGCGGTCGAGGCGATGCGACTTGGCGCCTACGATTTCCTCGAAAAGCCGTTCGTGCCGGAGCGGCTGGCCGAAAGCGTCGCCCGCGCCTGCGAGAAGCGCCGTCTGGTCGGCGAGAACCGCCGCCTGCGCACCTCCTCGCGCCACGATCTGGCGACGCGGCTGATCGGCACCTCGGCGGCGATGGAGAAGATTCGCGCCGACATCGTCGACCTCGCCGGCACCGGCCTCAACGTGGTGATCGTCGGGGAAACCGGCAGCGGCAAGGAGCTGGTGGCGCGCTGCCTGCACGACGTCAGCGGCCGCAGCGAGAAGCGCTTCGTCGCCGTCAACTGCGCCGCCATTCCGGAGGCGATGTTCGAGGCGGAGTTCTTCGGGCACGAGGCCGGCGCCTTCACCGGCGCGATCCAGCGCCGGGTCGGCAAGTTCGAATTCGCCGATGGCGGCACCCTGTTCCTCGACGAGATCGAGAGCATGGCGCTGCACCTGCAGGCCAAGGTGCTGCGCGCGCTGCAGGAGCGCTGCGTCGAGCCGCTCGGCGCCAACCGGGTGGTGCCGGTCGACGTCCGCACCGTAACCGCCGCCAAGCTCGATCTGCGCGACGCCGCCCGCGACGGCGGCTTCCGCGAGGACCTCTATTACCGCCTGAACGTCGCGGAAATCCGCCTGCCGCCGCTGCGCGAGCGCAAGGAGGACATCCCGCTGCTGTTCGAGAGCTACGCCCACCGCGCCGCGCTGGCGCACGGCCGCGAGCCGCGCTCGCTCGCCGAGGTCCAACTGCACGACCTGATGGCGCACGACTGGCCGGGCAATGTGCGCGAGCTGCGCAACGCCGCCGAGCGCTTCGCACTCGGGCTCGGCGTCTCGCTGGCGGCCGCCCCGCCCGCCGCCGGCGTCGACGCCAGCCTGCAGGCCCAGGTCGCCGCGTTCGAGAAGGCGGTGATCGAGGCCGCCTTCGTCCGGGCCAAGGGCGAGGTCGCGGAGGTGATGCGCCTGCTCGGCCTGCCGCGCCGCACCCTCAACGAGAAGATGGCCCGCTACGCCATCGACCGCCACCGCCACCAGCGATCGGCGGAAAACCGCTGATCTGACGGCCCGGCATCGGCAAGTTTCCGCCGATATGCGACCGCATGGCGAAGGCCAAGCATGTGATTTCGGATAGTTGCCATACTTATCTGTCTTGGCACACCCTTTGCTAGATTTTTTGCGAACGCTACGCGCATCGCGCGCGGCCAACAATACGCCCGGCGACCGCCGACTCCGGCGGCCGACCTTGCGATCTTGAGGGAGGACCACTGCGATGAAGCTGTTTCGTCATGCGTTCCTGGTCGCGCTCGGCCTGCTCGCCAGCGTGCCGGCCAAGGCCGAGGACGTCGTGCGATTGGGCAACCTGAAGTTCGCCCACTACGGCGCGGTGTCGTACATGAAGGAGATCGGCCCGAAATACGGCCTCAAGATCGAAGAGCGGGTGTTCGCGAAAGGGCTCGACATCCAGCCGGCGATCATCGCCGGCGAGATCGACATCGGCGCCAGCGCGTTGGAGGCTGCCATCGCCGGGCGCGCCGGCGGCGTGCCGATCTTTGCGGTGGCCGGCTTCGCTCGCGGCGGCGCGCGCATCGTCGCCCGACCGGGCCTCGGCATCACGTCGATCGCGGACCTCAAGGGCAAGAAGGTGGGCGTGACCCGCGGCGGCCCGCAGGAGCTGCTGCTGATCGCCGAGTTGCGCCAGCACGGCCTCACATGGTCGGACAAGCCCGGCAAGGACGTCCAGGTCCTTTACATGGTCTATCCCGACCTCAACCAGGCGCTGGCAGCGGGGAACCTCGACGTCATCTCCCAATCCGAGCCCTACGCCTCGCAGTTGCTCAACCGAAATCTCGCGACCGAAGTAATCAAGCCCTACGATACCCCGATGGGCGAGCCGATGCGCGCGCTGGTGATGTCGGAAAAATTCTACACCGAGAAACCCGACGTCGCGCTGCGCACGCTGATGGCGTTCGTCGAGGCTACCAGCGCCTTCATCGCCGATCCCGCGCTTGCGGAAACCTACGTCCGCACCTCGATGTTCAAGGGGCAGATCAGCGCCGAGGACTTCCGCGACGCCATGAACAATGCCGCCTTCACCTACGACCTCACGGTGGATCAGGTCGATACCGTCACCCGCATGATGCAGGAGACCGGGGTCGGCCGCATGGCCAAGCCGCCGGTCGCCGCCGAGTGGGTGAAAGTCGACCTGCTCGAAAAAGCCAAAGCGTCGTTGAAGAAGTGAGGCCGGCGATGACCCGCAACTCGCTGAAGGCCATGGCCACCGGCGCGATCGTGCCGGTGATCGGCGTGACCCTGTGGCAGATCATCGCCGCCAGCGGCCTCGTCAACCACAACCTGCTCGCCGGCCCGCTAGACGTGGTGGTGCGATGGTGGGCCTATCTCGCCCCGGCCGAACCCTACGACCCAGCCCAGTCGAGCTGGCTGGCGTGGGCGGTGTCGGGCGAACTGCTCTCCGACGCCGTCGCCAGCCTCTACCGCGTGCTGCTGGGCTTCCTGATCGGCTGCGCGCTGGCGCTGCCGCTCGGCATGCTGATGGGAGCGTCCGACCGCATCTACCGGCTGGTCAACCCGACGGTGCAGATGCTGCGGCCGATCCCGCCCATCGCCTACATTCCGGTGGCGATCCTGTGGTTCGGCCTCGGCAATCCGCCGGCGGTGTTTCTGATCACCATCGGCGCGTTCTTCCCCGTTCTCATGAACACCATCGCCGGCGTGCGCAATGTCGACGGCATCTATGTCCGCGCCGCGCGCAACCTCGGCGCCGGTCCTTTCACCCTGTTCTGGCGGGTGATGCTGCCGGCGGCGACGCCGTACATTCTCACCGGCGCCCGCATCGGCATCGGCACCGCCTTCATCGTGGTGATCGTCGCCGAAATGATCGCGGTCAACAGCGGCCTCGGCTTTCGCATCCTGGAGGCGCGCGAGTACTTCTGGTCCGACAAGATCATCGCCGGAATGCTCACCATCGGCCTGCTCGGGCTGGCGATCGATACCGGCATGAGCCAGCTCAATGCGCGGCTGCTGCGCTGGCACCGCGGCCTTGAACACTGACGGGAGGAACGAGATGACCACGACCCACGCCACCCTCGCTCCCACCATCAAGTTCCCGACCACGCAGATCGTCATCGACGGCGTCGACAAGCGCTTCAGCACCTCCGGCCAGGAGGTGGTGGCGCTGCGCGGCATCGACCTGTCGATCCGAACCGGCGAGTTCATCTGCCTGCTCGGGCCGTCGGGCTGCGGCAAATCCACCCTGCTCAATGCCATCGCCGGCTTCAGCCCGCCCAGCGCCGGGCGCATCACCGTCGACGGCGTGCCGGTTCGTGAACCGGGGCCGGATCGCGGCATGGTGTTCCAGGAATACGCGCTGTTCCCGTGGATGACGGTGGCGAAGAACATC
Source organism: Blastochloris viridis (assembly GCF_001402875.1). Taxonomy (NCBI): domain Bacteria; kingdom Pseudomonadati; phylum Pseudomonadota; class Alphaproteobacteria; order Hyphomicrobiales; family Blastochloridaceae; genus Blastochloris; species Blastochloris viridis. The sequence goes on from NZ_CP012946.1 coordinate 2,360,265, forward strand.
GCCTTCGGCCTGGAGATCAAGGGCGCCGACAGGGCGGACATCGAGCGGCGCACCGCCCTGTTGATGGAGAAGCTGTCGCTGTCGGATTTCCGCGACCGCTACCCCAAGGACCTCTCCGGCGGAATGCGCCAGCGCGTGGCGATCGCCCGCATCCTGGCGCTCGACTCGCCGATCCTGCTGATGGACGAGCCGTTCGGCGCGCTCGACGCCCTCACCCGCCGCACCTTGCAGGACGAGCTGCTGCGGATCTGGCAGGAGGACCGCAAGACCGTCATCTTCGTCACCCATTCGATCGAGGAGTCGATCTATCTCGCCGACCGCATCGTGGTGATGACGTACCGGCCCGGCACCATCAAGACCATTGTGCCGGTCACCCTGCCCAGGCCGCGCGACACCAGCCTCGGCGATTTCAACGAGCTGAAGCGAGAACTGTCGCGGATGGTGATGGAGGAGCAGCAGCGGTTCACCGACGACGAAATCAGGCACGCGGCGGTCGACTGATCCGGCCTCCGGATGATCACGTCGATCCCGGAAACAACCTCGCCGGAAAATTCCTGATCGGACCGGGATTTTCCGGCGACGGACGGCGAAACTCCGGACTGATCGGCGAGATGTCGTATCGGTTGGCCACCGGAAGAACCGACCCGCCGGGGATGAAACCGCCGGTCGTTCCGGGCGAAGCGAAGCTGAGACTCCGAACCATGATCCGCGACGTTTCCGGCAGCGGCAGCGCGAGCGATGCCGCGCAGCTAGCGGCGATGCGGGCGACGGCAAGCCTCGCGGATCATGGGTCCGATCGCGCGGCTTCGCCGCTTGTCCGGGACGTCGGACGGCACGGCGCCGTGGCGCGCAGCGTGCACGGTTTCTGTTTAGACCAGCCGTCGCGCCTCGCGCTCAACCGAGCTCGAACGTCGTCACTCCGAACAGCCCGCCGAGGTCGGTGTCCGGCGCACGGCCGGCATACATGCGCGCGGTCTCGAACGCCGGCTCGAAACCGAGGCTTTCCACCAGCGCCACCGCCGCTGGATTGATCTGTGGCACGTCGAGGATCACCGGCTCCGGCAGCGGCGGGCCGTTGAGACCCGCCAGCAGCGCCAGGGCGCAGCCGGCATCCTCCGCATAAAGCGGGCCGACCTTGGTGCCGCGCCGGCAAGGCCGTGCCACCGCGAGGCCCGCCAGCGCGCCAGCGCGCAACGCCACCTTCGCACGGTGGCCCGGCAGCGTCAGCCAGCGCGCCAGGAAGACGTGCCGCGCGGCGGGAAAAAAGCGGCGGTCGAACGCCGCGATGCGCTCGAACGGCACTGTTGCGGCGTCGGCGATCGCGACACCCGCTGCACGCGGCAGCGGCGGCAGCACGCCTTCGAACCGCACGTTCCGCCACGCCAGCCGAAAGCCGGACTTGCGGTAGCTGTCCTGCTGCGCCACCACGCCATCAAGGCCAACGGTGCGGCCCGCGAGCCGCGCCATGCCGGCCTGCCACACCGCTTTGCCAAAGCCCCGCCCCCGCATCGCGGGATGGGCAATGTAGAAGCCGACAAAGCCGAAACCGTCGCCGTACCTGACCGCCGACATGCAGGCGACCGGCGTCCCGGCGTATTGCGCGAGCAGGAAGCCGCCGGGATCGGCCGGATAGAACGCCTCGGCGTCCGCAAGGCCGGGATTCCAGCCCTCGGCGGCCGCCCAGTCGACGGCGAGGTCGAGCTCGGGCCGCTCCATCGGGCGGATGAGGATCGATGTGCCCATGGTGGCAGTGTAGCGCGGCGACGGCGCCTTGGCACGCGCCCAGCGGCCCGCCGCCATCGCCGCGACGCTCACCGCTGCTAGCGGGCGGTTTCGAGCCGCTAGCATATCCGAACGTTCCTATATTGCATTTTCTTGATATGGTGGCCGATACTGGCCCGCCCCGCTCTCGTCACCGTTCGCTGCAACGCACAACCGCCCTGGCGCGTCCGCCGATCCGATTGAACCGTGCGGCCGCGCCAAGCCTTCGAGTTATCGCATTCTCCTTCGCAGAACCGGCAACCGCTTTTGCGGAGAATGCTCCAACGGGAGTTCCCGGCTATGGTTTCATCCGCCGACGTCAGCGGCTCGATCGTCCGCCTCGGGGCATCCGACGCCGACCGCTATTGCGAGCACCTGCTGCGCCTCGACCAGGCGGCGCGCGAGCTCCGCTTCTTCGCCGAGGTGTCGGATTTCCACGTCGCCCTCCACGCCGGCGCCGCGCTGGCGGACGGCCGGATCGTCATCGGCTACGTCGTCGACGACGAGGTTCGCGGCGCCTGCGAACTGATGCTGAGCGACGAGGTCACCCGCTCGGGCGAAGGCGCGTTCAGCGTCGAGGGCTGCTGGCGGCGCCACGGCATCGGCTCCCGCCTGATGGTCGCGATGATCGACGAGGCGCGACGCAGCGACATACGCCGCATCGAGCTGTCGTGCCTGAAGTCGAACGTGCCGATGCAGTGCCTCGCCGCCGGCTTCACCGACGATCTGCGTATCGAGAACGACACCGTGCTCGCCATTCTGGAGCGCCAGGGCGTCAGCCACGAGGCCGCCGCGGGTCCCGTCGCTGCGGCGCACCCCGATCCGGCGACCGCCGGTCGGCCGCGGTGACCGCGCCGGGAATCGTCCGAGCGCCGATCTTGGAGGACGCGACAGTCTTCCGGTCGCGGAATCTTGCAGCGCACCATCCCGAACCGGCGCATTTTCCGAACTTTGCGAAACTTCGCCTTGCGCATAATAGTCAAATATGAATGTGTGAATAATATAGTGTCTTGGGTGCCGACATCATCGGCCGGCCGCCCGTGACACGTACGGCCAAGCGGCGCATCGGTGCCGCTTGGGAGTTCAATTGATCGCGTTGGGTGGCACGACATCCCGACCGATCGAGCCGGAATTTCGTCGTTCTGTCGCCAAAAAATTCCCTTCCGATCAGGAGTTTTTCGGCGAGGCGGTTTCCACCGATCACGCCGTGATCACCCGGAAACCGCATGAGGTGGTCTCGCGCCACCCGATGGCTTGAGGCAGGAGTTGTTGCACGCCATAATCGAACACATGCTCCAGCCGGAGCGTTGCGGACCGGGATCACAACACAAGGCGACAACGCCGACCCGGTGCCTAAAGGGAAGACTGGGAGAAACGCGGTGGCAAAAATCGTCATCCTCGGCGCCGGCCTCGGCGGCGTCATCATGGCCTACGAAATGAAGGATCAGATGCGGAAGGGCGACAGCCTGACCGTCATCACCAAGGATCCGGTCTATCATTTCGTTCCGTCGAATCCGTGGGTCGCCGTCAAATGGCGCACGCGGGAGTCGGTCGAAGTCGATCTCGCGCCGGTGTTCGCCAGGCGCGGCATCGAGTTCCGGCCGGTGCCGGCGAGCCGGGTGCACCCCGACGACAATCGCGTCGAGCTCGCCGACGGCAGCTCGGTCTCGTACGACTTTCTGGTCATCGCCACTGGCCCGGAGCTGGCGTTCGACGAGATCGACGGGCTCGGCCCGGACGGCTACACCACGTCGATCTGTCACGTCGACCACGCCACCGACGCGGCGGCCAAGTTCGAGGAGTTCTGCAAGAGCCCCGGCCCGATCATCACCGGCGCGGTGCAGGGCGCCTCGTGTTTCGGCCCGGCCTACGAGTTCACCTTCATCCTCGACACCGAGCTGCGCCGCCGCCGCATCCGCGACAAGGTGCCGATGACGTTCGTGACCGCCGAGCCCTATATCGGCCACCTCGGCCTCGACGGCGTCGGCGACACCAAGGGCCTGCTCGAAGGCGAGATGCGCCAGCATCACATCAAGTTCGTCACCAACTCGCGGGTCAAAAAGGTCGAGCCCGGCAAGATGACGATCGAGGAGATCGCCGATGACGGCTCGGTCAAGCGCGAGACCGAGCTGCCGTTCGCGTTCTCGATGATGCTGCCGTCCTTCCGCGGCATCTCGGCGCTGCGCGGGCTCGACGGCCTGGTCAATCCGCGCGGGTTCGTGCTGATCGACGAGCACCAGCGCAACCCGAAATATCCGAACGTGTTCGCGGTCGGCGTCTGCGTCGCCATTCCGCCGGTCGGCCAGACCCCGGTGCCCTGCGGCATCCCGAAGACCGGGTTCATGATCGAATCGATGGTGAGCGCGACCGCCTGCAACATCGGCCAGATCCTCCGCGGCGAGCAGCCGACCCACCAGGGCACGTGGAACGCCGTCTGCCTCGCCGACTTCGGCGATTCCGGCGTCGCCTTCGTCGCACAGCCGCAGATTCCGCCGCGCAACGTGAACTGGTCGTCGTCCGGCGCGTGGGTCCACAACGCCAAAATCGCGTTCGAAAAATACTTCATCCGCAAGATGCGGCGCGGCGAAAGCGAGCCGTTCTACGAGAAGGCTATGCTCGACATCCTCGGGATCGGCAAGTTGAAACGCGCGGCTTCGGAATAGGCGCGGCGGCCGGCGCGCGAAATCGAAACGACGTTGGCGGGCGTTGCGTTGCGCGTTCGAATATTTTGATGTTTCGTTCGCGCCGGCACGGTCGGACGGCGCCGCGACACCGGCCAACGATTTCCACGTTTTCCGAGGATGCCATGGCATCGCCCAAGCTGAAGCCGATCGTCCCCCCGCTCAACCCGGACATGATGCAGGCGAATGCCCGCGATGCCACCGCGCTTCTCAAAGCGCTGGCCCATGAATCGCGGCTCGTCATCCTGTGCCTGCTCGCCGAGGGCGAGAAGTCGGTCAGCGAACTTGAGGGGCTGCTGTCGCAGCGCCAGGCCACGGTGTCCCAGCAGCTCGCGCGGCTGCGTCTCGACGGCCTGGTGGCGACCCGGCGCGAGGGCCAGATGATCTACTACAGCCTCGCCACCGATAATGTGCGCGTGATCCTCGCCGCCCTATACGACATCTTCTGCCAGCCCAAACGCGCGCTCCGGCGCTGAGCGTCGGCCGCGTCGGCCGTTGCCCGGCCCGCCGAGGCTACCGCGCGGGACCCTGGATCGGCGTCCAAGGGACGCCTTTTGCCTGCGCTGGATGCGCGATCGGCCGATGGCGCGGAGCCGAAGGCGGAGGGTCATCAGCCGGCGGCCGTCAGCCATCAGTATAACGCGCTATCGCGCCGCGTTCGACATCCCGCAGCGAATCTTCGCGTCCTCTCCGCGGGTGCTGGAACTCCGCTCGGCGCTATCGATTGTCCAAATTATTCGAACAATCTGTCAGCAGGCAGCATCCAGCTCGGCTGTACCGGAAGGGAAGCGCCATGCAGTTTGGAATAGCCTATATCGCCTCGGTGGCAGCCTTTCTGATTCTTGACTTCATCTGGCTGAGCGCCACCACCTCAACGTTCTACCGGCCACAGCTCGGCGACCTCCTGTTGGAACGGCCCAATTTGACGGTGGCGGCCCTGTTTTACCTCTTCTATGTGGTCGGGGTGGTGGTGTTTGCGGTCATGCCGGCCTACGCGGCGAAATCCTGGCTGACGGCGCTCGGGCTCGGTGCGCTGCTGGGCTTGGTCGCCTATGGCACCTACGACGTCACCAACCTTGCGACCCTCAAGGGCTGGCCGGTGATGGTCAGCGTGGTCGACCTCGCATGGGGCGTGGTGGTCACCGCAACCGCATCTGTCGCGGGCTACGTCGCGTTGCGGACGTTCGGAAATTAGGGCGGCGCCACCTCACGGCATCATAGCGGTCGAACCCCGGACAGCGCTGCGCTCTGCGGCGCCGTGATCCGCGAGGCTCGCCGTCGCTCGAAGGCCGCGGGCATCACCCGAAAGCCGTATCATCCGGCGCCGATCCAGCCAGCTTTGCCGCACGTACCAAATCTCGACGGGGTTGGAGGAACGGATGCAACTGGCATTCTGGTGTGTGCTGGCCATGGGCGTGATGCCGGTGGCGACGGTGGCGATCGCGAAGTGGCGGGGATTGGACAATCACGCCCCGCGCGACTGGGCGCAGTCGATCGACGGCTACCGCCGTCGCGCCTACGCCGCCCACCTCAATCATTTCGAGGCGTTCCCGCTGTTCGCCGCCGCCGTGCTGGTGGCCGCGACCCAGGGCGCGCCGATGACGACGGTCAATGCGCTGGCCGCTGCCGTGGTGCTCGCCCGTGTTGCGTACACCGCGTGCTACGTGGCCGACGCCGCGACCCTGCGCTCGCTGGTGTGGGGCGCCGGCTGGGTGTTGACGCTGGCGATCTTCGTGCTTCCGGCACTCAGTTGATCGGCCATCGTCTTGATCCGCCTTCCGCGAACTATCTCCATCATCGACGACGCCGATGGGCGCGTCGTTGCCCTGGATGAAAACGGATCGCGCGCAGTGCACGCAATTATGCTATCATATTACCATCATTCTTGGCTTCGTGGGAGACGTGCATGCGCATCGCCGTGATCGGGTCCGGCATCGCCGGCAACTCAGCGGCGTGGGCGCTCGGTGCCCGCCACGCGGTGGTGCTCTATGAGCACGAGGCACGGCCGGGCGGCCACAGCCACACCGTCGAGGTCGACTATGACGGCACGCGTGTTGCGGTCGACACTGGCTTCATCGTCTTCAACGAACCGAACTATCCCAACTTCACCGCGCTGCTCGCCCATCTTGGCGTGCCAAGCCACCCCAGCGACATGAGCTTCGCGCTGTCGCTCGACGGCGGCCGCCTGGAATGGTCGGGCCAGTCGCTCGACACCGTGTTCGCGCAGCGAAGCAATCTCGTCACGCCGGGCTTTCTGTGGATGCTGAAGGAGATCTGGCGCTTCAACCGCGAGGCGCCGGCAGCGCGGCGCAAAGGCAAGCTCGACGGGCTGACGCTGGGCGCCTGGCTTGGCCGCCGCCGCTTCTCCCAGCGCTTCATCCACCACTACATCGTGCCGATGGGCTCGGCGATCTGGTCGACCCCGCTCGACCGGCTGCTCGATTTCCCGGCGGCCAGCTTCGTCAGCTTTTTCGAGAACCACCGCCTGGTGAATCTCGAACAGATCTCGTGGCGCACCGTGTCCGGCGGCAGCCGATCCTATGTCGAAGCGCTGCTCAAAGCCTTCCGCGGCACGCTGAGGCTTGACACGCCGGTCGCCACCGTTCGCCGTGCCAAGGCCGGGGTCGAGGTGGTCGACCGCACCGGAAACGTGGAACGGTTCGATCAGGTGGTGCTGGCGACCCACGCCCCGGACACGCTGGCTCTGCTCGCGGACGCCTCCGATGCGGAGCGCGGCATCCTCTCGGCGTTCCCCTACCGGCCAAACCGGGTGTTCCTGCATCGCGACACCAGCCTGATGCCGGCGCGCCGGAAGGTTTGGGCGGCGTGGAACGTCACCGGCGGCACTCCTTCCGCGGCCGACGGCGCGCGCGAGGTCGCCGTCACATATTGGATGAACCGTCTGCAGGGCATCGACCCGGCGCGGCCGCTGTTCGTCAGCCTCAACCCGGTGCGCGAGCCCGATCCTGACCTGGTGTTCCGCACCTTCAGCTACGACCATCCCCAATACGATGCCGGCTCGGTCGCGGCGCAGGCTCGGCTGGAGTCCATCCAGGGCCGCCAGCGCGTCTGGTTCGCCGGCGCCTGGACCGGCTTCGGCTTCCACGAAGACGGGCTGGTGTCGGGGCTCCATGTCGCCGAGGCGCTGGGCGGCGACATCCCGTGGCGCACCGTGCCGCGCGCCTTCGCCACTGCTGCCGAGTGAGGACGCATGTGCCCCTCGCCAGACCGCCCGCTCGCCAGCCTGCGCCCGCCGCCCGCGGCGGCGGCGTCGTTGTACGCGGGCGTGGTGAGGCATGCGCGGCTGCGCCCGGTCGGGCACCGCTTCTCCTACCGCGTGGTGAGCCTGCTGATCGATCTCGACCGGTTGAACGAGGCGGACCGCCAGTCGCCACTGTTCTCGGTCATACAGTTTCCGGCCAATCCGGCCGGAGAACCGTCTTCCGGTCGCCGAAAAACCCCTTCTGATCAAGGGTTTTCCGGCGAAGTCGTTTCCGGGATCCCGAAGGGATCATCCGGAAACGGAATGAGGCGCTTCAATCTGTGGGGCTTTTCCGAAGCCGACCACGGCCCCGGCGACGGCTCCCCGCTCAGGCCGTGGATCGACGATCTTCTCATTGCGTCCGGAACGCCGGTGCCGGCGCGGGTGTTGCTGCTGTGCTATCCGCGGGTGCTCGGCCTGGTGTTCGATCCGCTGTCGGTGTTCTATTGCTACGCGGCCTCCGGCCAGCTTGGCGCCATCATCTATGCGGTGCGCAATACGTTCGGCGAGCGCCACGCCTATGTCTGCCCGGTGCGGCCCGGCCAGGCCTCGCCGGCCGAAATCCGCCAATCCGCCGACAAGCGCTTCTTCGTATCGCCGTTCAACGACCTGGATCAGCGCTATCAGTTCCGCATGCGGCCGCCCGGCGATGACGTCTCGGTTCGCATCCTGCAGACCGACGACCACGGGCCGCTGTTCGCAGCGACTTTCCTTGGCCGCCACCGGCCGCTCGACACCGCGACATTGCTGCGCACATTCCTGGCCATGCCGCTGATGACGGCAAAGGTGCTGGCCGGCATCTATTGGCAGGCGCTGCGGCTGTGGCTGAAGGGCGTCCCGCTCCGCCTGTCGTCCCGCCCGTCGCCGCCCCCGCCCCCCGCCAGCCTCGACGGCACGTTTCTGCCGCTCCGCAGCCTGCCCCACCGTGACCGGAATGACCGAGCATGATGATGACCCCGCCGATGACCGTTTCGCCGGAGATGATCGATAAGGTGGTGCGCGACCTGCCGCGCATGGCGCGCCTGGCGCTCGGCTTCGCCGCCAAGCTGACGCGCGGCACGCTCACCGTGCAATTGCCGGATGGCCGGTCGTTGCTGTTCGGCGGCGCCGAGCCCGGGCCGCACGCCATCATGATCATCAAGGATCTTGGCTTTGCCCGGCGGGTGATCACCTCGGGCGATCTCGGCATCGCTGAAGCCTATCTGCGCGGCGAATGGGAGAGCCCCAACCTGACGCAGTTCCTCCACCTGTTCTGCGCCAATTCCGAACTGACCGAGACCATGCTCGATGGCCGTCCGCTGATGCGGCTGTGGCAGAACTGCCAGCACTGGCTGAACCGCAACACGCGGCGACAGGCGAGGCGGAATATCGAGGCCCACTACGACCTCGGCAACGCATTCTATTCGGCGTGGCTCGATGCCTCCATGACGTACTCGTCGGCGCTGTTCGAAGGCGGCATCAACAGCCTGGAGTGCGCGCAGCGCGCCAAATACCGCCACATCGCCGACGAGCTGGCGCTTTCGCCCGGCCAAAGCGTGCTGGAGATCGGCTGCGGCTGGGGCGGCTTTGCCGAATACGCCGCCGCCGAGCGCGGCTGCCGCGTCGTCGGCCTGACGATCTCGCGCGAGCAGTTCGACTATGCAACGCAGCGCATGGCGGCGGCCGGCCTTTCGGACAAGGTCAGCATCCGCCTGCAGGACTATCGCGACGAGCGCGGCTCGTACGACCGCATCGTCTCGATCGAGATGATCGAGGCGGTCGGCGAATCGTTCTGGCCGACCTATTTCCGCCAGCTGCGCGACCGCCTCGCGCCGGGCGGGCTGGCCGGCATCCAGACCATCACCATCCAGGATCGCTTTTTTGACGCCTATCACCGCAACCTCGATTTCATCCGAGGCTACGTCTTCCCCGGCGGCATGCTGCCGACGCCGTCGATCCTCAAGACGCTCGGCGACCGCACCGGTCTTGCGCTGGTGGGAGAGCGCGAGTTCGGGCTCGACTACGCCACCACGCTGGTGCATTGGCGCGACCGTTTCCGCGCGGCGTGGCCGACGCTGGTGCCGCTGGGGTTCGACGAGCGCTTCCGGCGGCTGTGGGAGTACTATCTTGCCTATTGCGAGGCTGGCTTCCGGGCCCGCAACATCGATGTGCGGCAGATGATCTTCGCCCGTGCCGGCTGATCCGCGCGAGCCCAGCCGCCGCGCGATCCTGGCCTATGCCGCGCCGGCGCTGCCGCTGGCGGCGCTGGCCTTGCCGTTTTACGTGGTGGTGCCGGAATTCTATGCCCGCAGCGTCGGCCTGCCGATCGCCACCGTCGGCGCGGTGCTGCTGGCGGTCCGCATCTTCGACGCCATCACCGATCCCTTGATCGGGCTTCTGGCCGACCGCACCCGCGCCGGTTTCGGCCGGCGGCGGATCTGGGTTTTGATCGCCGCGCCCATCACCGCCGGGGCGGCGGCGATGGTGTTCCTGCCGCCGGCCGGCGCCGGCGCGCTGCACCTGCTGGTGTGGGCCGGGCTGATGTCGCTGGCCTGGACGGCGCTGTCGGTGCCCTATTATGCCTGGGGGGCGGAGCTCTCGACCTCCTATGCCGGCCGCAACCGGGTGGTGGCCGCCCGCGAGACGCTGGCCGTCGTCGGCACGGTGGTGGCGTTGCTGGCGCAGGCGGTCATTCCGGCGTGGTGGGGCGGCGGGCCGGCGAGCGCGCTGGCGGGCCTGGCGGTGCTGGTCGGGCTGGCGCTGCCGGCCACCGCTTGGCTCGCGGTCGCGGCCGCGCCCGAACCGGTCGATCGCTCGACGCAGCGTCTCGGCGCGCGCGACGGCGTCGCGCAACTTCTCGCCAACCGTCCGTTCCGACGGCTGCTGGCGGCGTTCTTCCTCAACGGCCTCGCCAACGGCTTTCCGGCGACGCTGTTTTTGTTCTACGTCGGCGACCGGCTCGGCGCCGCCGATCTCGCCGGGCCGCTGCTGCTGGTCTATTTCCTGTGCGGGGTGGCCGGCGTGCCGCTGTGGCTGGCGCTGGCGCGGCGCAGCTCCAAGCATCGCGCCTGGTCGGTGGCGATGCTGATCGCCTGCGCCGCGTTCCTGGTTGCAGCGTTGCTCGGGCCGGGCGACCTCGGCATTTTCCTGGCGGTGTGCGTGATCACCGGCTTGACGCTCGGCGCCGACATCATGCTGCCGGGCTCGCTGCAGGCCGACGTCATCGACGTCGACACCGCGGCGTCGGGCGAGCAGCGCTCCGGGCTCTATCTCGCCGCCTGGGGCCTCGCCACCAAGCTGGCGCTCGCCGCCGCGGTCGGCATCGCCTTTCCGGTGCTGTCATGGGCGGGCTTTGAGCCGGCCAGCGGACAGGCCAGCGAAACTGGGCTTTTGACGCTGGCGGTGCTTTACGCGGCGGTGCCGGTGGCGCTGAAGCTCGCCGCCATCGCGCTGATGTGGCGCTTTCCGCTTGATGCCGCCGAGCAGGCCCGGCTGCGGGCGGTGATCGAAGCGCGGCGAAGAAGCTGAGCTATTCGGCGGGCTTGTTCCAACCGGTCGCCCGCGCCACCAGCGGAAAATAGAGCCGGTAGGGCAGAAGATTGATCGCCTTCAGAATCCAGGCCAGACGGCGCGGAAAGGTGATCTCGAAGCGATCGGTATCCAGCCCGTCGGCGATGCGCCGGGCGGCCTCCTCGACCGTCAGCAGGAACGGCATCGGAAACGGATTGACCGCGGTCGCCGGGGTGTCGACGAAGCCCGGATTGATCACCTGCACCATCACGCCGTGGCGGTCGCAGTCGAACTTGAGGCTCTCAGCCAGGTTGATCAGCGCCGCCTTGGTGGCGCCATAGGCGGCCGAGGTCGGCAGGCCGCCATAGCCCGCGACCGAAGCGACCACGGCGATGCGCCCGCGCGACCGCGCCAGCATGCGCGGCAGGATCGGGGCCAGCGCATTCACGGTGCCGCCGAGATTGACCGCGAACGTGGTCTCGAACAGTGCGCGGTCGAAGTCTTCGGCGCGCACCGGCATATAGAGGCCGGCATTGAGCACCGCCACGTCGATCGGGCCTTCCTCCGCCTCGATGCGCGCGACCAGCGCCTCGAGCGCATCGGCATTGGTGACGTCGGCAGGCTCGGCGCGGATGGAGCCGTCGAGCCCCGAGGCGGCGGCGACCAGTCCGGCCAGCGCGTCGGCACGGCGCGCGGTCGCCACCACCCGCCGGCCGCGGCGCGCAAGTTCGAGCGCCAGCGCGTAGCCGATGCCGGAACTGGCGCCGGTGATCCAAACGCGGGGGGCGCTCATCCGCGACCGCTCAATCGCGAGAATATCCGCCCGATCGGGCCGGTCAGCTTGACGTGCCCCTCGCTGACCACGAAACAGATGCAGTCCTCATCATCGTCTGCCACCGGCTTGTGGTCGACCGTTTCGTCGGCCACCGCGATGTCGCCGCGCTCATAATGGCCGCTGACGTCTTTGAAGCCGCCTTTCAGCACCAAGGTCGCCTCCAGCCCGGAGTGGGAATGCGAGGGCATCGCCCGGCCGGCGCGGATCCAGAGCAGGCTGGCCTCGCCGTCGGTGCCGCCGAGGTGGCATTCCTTGAGGCCCGGCAACACCGTCTTCCAGGCGACGTCGGCAAGCGGCCGTCCGACCAGCCGGCGGATCGCCGCCGGCAACACCGGGTCTGCCGGCTGGCGCGTTTCGAGCCGGATCGGCGATGGCGGCAACGTGTCCTTGGCCATGATGGTGGCCAGCCACGTGTCGCGGCCGGTCAACGCGATCGGCTGCGCCTCGGCGAGCATAATCCCTCCCATCGTATCGAGATCACGCAAATAGCCATGATTACGGGGCGACAGTTCGAGGTGCGCCTCGATCAGGTTGGACATCGGGCCGCGCAACTTCCCTGCCGCGTAATCGGCCAGGAGTTCGTCAACAGGGCCCCCGGCTTCGGTCGGAAGAGTCATTTCCCTGTTGCCTTTAGCTGGTGCTTTCCTGGGTGATACGCTGCATCCCTGCGATCGGATTAGATTGGCTGCTCAGCATCGCGACGACCGAGCAAGATCACGCCGCATTGGTCGGACATCTTGCCTCCGGCAAACCCGGGGCGGGTCACAGCCACCGCGATGCGAGGCTCGTTCAAACGGCACGCACTCGGTCCAGCAAGACCCGGATTGGCATTGCGAACGTGTGCCGACAATCGTATCATTCAAGATGATCTGAGAATTGTCTTTTCTAGAATAATCCATCAGAAGCGGTCGCTCAACGCATGCTTTATGATGCTCTGAAATCTCTGCATATTGTTGGTGTCGTGCTTCTACTCGGTAACGTTACCATCACCGCATTCTGGAAAGCATTTGCGGACCGGACTGGCGATCCGGCGGTGATCGCCTTTGGTCAGCGCTTGGTTACGATCACTGATTTCGTATTCACCGGAAGCGGGGGCGTTATATTTCTTGCCGGCGGCTTTGGCGCGGCGTGGGCGGGCGGCCTCGACCCGTTCGCGCCCGGCTGGCTGCTGTGGGGACAGGTCTTATTCGTGGTCTCGGGCGCGATTTGGGTTGGCATCCTGATCCCGGCCCAGATCCGCCTGAGCAAGGCCGCCCGATGTTTCGCAGCCGGCGGCTCCATCCCGGACTCCTACTGGCGCGACAGCCGCCTGTGGCTGACCTGGGGCATCATCGCGTGTTTACCCCTCGTCGCGGCGATTTGGGTCATGGTCGCCAAGCCGGGATGAGCCTGGCCGCATGTCCGCGGCCGGCGATCGGTTGGCACAGCCGATCTCGCCCAGCATCGCCAATTTGAGAACCCTCCCGAAAAATCCAAACGCGCAAGGAGAGATGCAGTTCGGACTTTGGCGTCGTGGATTGCTGCAAAACCGTCCCCGGGATGGGTGACATGAAGCAGCGCAGTTGCTTGAGACCGCGAAAACACCCGCACCGCGAGAACCGCGGCCGCCGCCAGATTGGACCATCGGTTCGCTACATTTTGAATGACACGGTTCCAAGAGCGCCGAGGTCACGGAATAGCTGCAAAATAATGAGGCGGGCCGGTCGCCTTCGGCTGATCCCGGATTACGTCTTTGCTGAGAGGCAGCTCGCTGCGGCGCGCCCGCCGCGCTAACGGATCTGCTCCGCAGAAGGAGACGTTTTGTGACCGTCGTCCCCAATTTTCATTTGCTCGCCGTTGAGCCCGATCACCGCCCTCACGCAGTGATCATCGGCGCCGGGTTCGGCGGCCTCGGCGCCGCCGTGCGGCTCGGCGCCCGCGGCTACCGCGTCACGGTGGTCGACCGGCTCGGCGGACCGGGCGGACGGGGCCGCGGCTTCCAGCAGGATGGCTACACCTTCGACGCCGGCCCCACCCTCGTCACCGCCCCCCACATGTTCGAGGAACTGTGGGAGCTGTGCGGCAAGAAGATGTCCGACCACGTAGCTATGGTGGCGATGGACCCGTTCTATCGCGTCATCTTTTCCGACGGATCGACATTCGAGGCCAGCCAGCACACCGAGAAGGTGCGTGCCCAGATCGCCAAGCTCGCGCCTGCCGACCTCGCCGGCTGGGACCGCTATATGGCGCGTGGCGAGGCCAGTCTTCGCGACGTCTATCAGCGCGTCCACGACACCCCGTTTCGCTCGATCTGGGATATGTCCATCGTCTTGGGGGGCCTCGTCCGGCTCGAGGCCTACCACACGGTCTACGGTCTGGTGTCGCGCTTCGTGAAGGACGAGCGGCTGCGCCAAGTGTTGTCGTTTCATCAGCTGTTCATCGGCGGCAACCCGTTCGCGGCCAGCGCGTTCTACAGCCTCATCACCCACCTGGAGAAAAAGTGGGGCGTGCATTTCGCCATTGGCGGCACCAGCAGCCTCGCCGACGGTCTCGCCGCCCTGATCCGGGCCCAGGGCGGAGTGCTGCGCTTTAGCGAGGACGTCACGGAGATCACGCTGGACGGCCGGCGTGCC